>DAIMEJ010000031.1:0-3181 GCA_036725345.1 Syntrophales bacterium | reverse complement strand
CGGCTCCGGAAGAGGATCTCCCCCATCCAGATGAAGAACGGCAGGGCCATCATGGCCGAGCCGCTCGTGTTGTTCCAGGCGACGTTCGAGAGGATCGAGCCAAAGGAGACTTCGCTGAAGAAAAAGAACCCGCCGATCCCGACGAGGAACAGGGATATCCCGATCCAGACGGACCCCCCCAGGAAGAGGATGAGCAGGCCGACAATGGTTGCCGATACGGGTCCGAGATCGGGTTGCATGGGATATTCACTTCCTGTTAAAAGCCGGTCACCTGCCGAGTTCGTCCGTTTCCTCGAGGACGCGTAGCCCTTCGGTGTCCTGCCGGAGGATGTAGAGGGCTTTCAAAAATTCCGCGATGAACTGGAGCGTCATGAAGAGCGCCCCCAGGGGCATGAAGAACTGGGGGATTGCCAGGTAGGCTTCCGATATCTGCATCGACCGGGATTCGTTGACGACGGAGTCCCAGAAGAACTCCCAGGTAAAGTAGGTCATTGCCGCGCAAAAAACAAAACCGACGACACAGGCGACCATGTTGAAAATGACATGAGGACGGCCCTTGAGGAGATGAGGCAAAAACATCACGCGGATGTGTCCTCGCTCCCGGAGCGTGTAGGCGAGGCCGATGAAGGTGAGCATGGCCATGAGGTAGCCCGTGAATTCATCCGTGACGTAGAGCGTTCCGTGAAAGAAGCTCCGGATGACGATCTCGGCCACGGAGATGACGAGCGCCGTGACCATCATGATGGCCGCCGCCCAGCCGCCGAAGCCGGAAATTCTGTCGATCGTGTTGACGAGTGTTTTCATGGGAGCGCCAAGCTCGCGAGAGCGGTGCCGATGGATCGGCCGGTCCCTTGCGTTTCAAAATAAGAGAGGGACCCCGGATGAAACGCCCGGGGTCCCCTTCTGCCGCGCGTTATGAGAACGGGTCCTAACGTTTCACTTTTTTCATGAACTCGTTGTATACCGTCTTTCCGTCCGGCGGGGCCGTTTTGAGCCACTCGTCCCGGATACCCTGGGTGATTCTTTCCATGTCGGCGATGAATTGCTTGGAGGGTTTCACCGTTTCGATGCCGTTTTTGTTGCTGATGGCCTCCATGTCGCCGTCCCATTTCCTGACGCCTTTCCAGGCGGCCTCTTCCTGCGCTTTGCCGACCTTCACGAGGATGTCCTGCTGGGCCTTGGGGAGTTTCTTGAAGGCGTTCAGGTTCACCGTCACCATGTCGGTGGCGATGGTAATTTGGAGCGGCTCGAAGTACTTCAGCACTTCCCAGAACTTGGCGTCCACTGCCGTGGGCGTCGAAGTCATGACGGAATCGATGACGCCGGTCTGCAGGGAGGTGTAGACCTCACTGAAGGGCAGGGCCAGCGGGGTGGCGCCGGCGGCCTCCATGACGAGGGCGCCGTTTTTGTCATAGGTGCGGGTCTTGAGGCCTTTCAGGTCCGCAAGAGAAGTGATCTTCTTCTTCGTCCACAGTCCCGCGCCGGGCCAGGGGGCGATATAGAGGATCTTCTGGTTCCACTTGGCCGCCGCCTTGTCGTAATAGGGCCGCGCGATATTGGTGAGGAGCCTCAGTTCGTCGAAGTCCCGGACCAGAAAAGGGAGCGTCGCGATCTGGAAGATCTTCTCGTCGCCGGCCACACCGCTGATGAGCATGTCGGAGATCGGGACGAGACCGTCTCGGACGACCTTGAGGAGTTCGGGGCCCTTGTAGCCCAGGGCACCGCCCGTGCTGACGATGAGTTCCAGTTCGCCCTTCGAGGCCGCCTTCACCTTTGCGGCGTATTCGGTAAGCCACACGCTTTGCATGTTCTTCGGGGGCCACACCGAGTTGGCGTTCCAGGTCGTCTTGGCGAAGCAAGTCCCGGCCACGAAACTCACGAGGACAGCGGCCACCATTAACGCAATCAATGATTTTTTCATGCCTTTCTCCCTCCTTCTACCAGATGGGTTTGTGATTTGGCAAAACGGAGCGATTATAGTGCTTACGCCCCCTCAAATCAAGCAACAAAATGTCACGGGATACAGAGGGGTTACGGGCGGCCGGGTCCGCCGTGATTCACGTGGCGGAGGGTGATGGACCCTTCTCGAACAGGGGAACAAAGCTTTCCTCAAGTGAAAATCAGGGGGGGATGGTCCGTCCGCGAGGGCAGCCCTGAAGGAGGCGGCCGGTAAAATCGCCGGACCGGCGTCTATTCCGCGACGACGTCCACGAGTTTACCATCGATTTCGAGGGTTGTTTTGGAGTAGGTGTCCTTATGGAGGATCTTGCCGTCCTTGAAGTGCATCACGTCGACGCCGCGCCGGTGCTCGGGCTTTCCCCGGTATCCCTTTTCGATGGACGGCCAGTCCAGAGACCACTGGAAGAGGACCTTCTGCGCCTCTTCGTCGACGAAAAGATCCTCCGTGTTGAAACGGAAGCCCCCGTGGTTCTTGAACCAGGGCTCCCAGGCTTTTCTGAGGGCCCCGGCACCGGTGATCTTCATCCCCGTCCAGTTCTCAAAGACGATGTCGTCGTGGAAGAGCGAGGCGACTTTATCGATGTCGTGCTCGTTCCAGGCCTCGTTCCACCGGGTCAGTAAATCAACGATCTGCTTTTTTGTCAGCATCGCCAAAACCCCCTTTTTACTCGATTTAGCTGTAAATTAGCACATTTCTGAGGGGAACAAAATTATATAAAAGCCCGGGTTTTAATATTTGAAATTTTCAAGGAAAAGTGTTAGCGTTCAAAGAATAAAAATACGTCAGCGATATCTTGACCCATCGTCGCCTAAAGGAATTCTCGTCGGTACAATACTGTTCAAAGAAAGAAACCCTGTAAAAAGACAGCGAAACAGTTGAAATACGCGTAGTGATGAGAAGACGATATATGGGATCGGAGTCCCGCTGACGTCCTGGCCGGAAGGAGGAGGACCGACGGATGCCAATTTCAACTCGGGTCTTCACCGGGGCGGCAAGGCATGCAGAAGCTCAGAGCGGGCCAGTCACGGCCGGCAGCGAAGAGGGAAAGGATGACCGGCATCGTGCCGCCATCGAATGTCTGGATAGCCAAACTCAAAAGGAGGTGCGTTTATGGTTAAGAAATGTTTGAAGGTAACCTTATTGATCATTGCAGTAGCGGCACTCATAGGCTGCGCGACGAAGAAGGCATATACGCCCGTGGACGTGTCGTCGAACGCGAAG
>DAIMEJ010000030.1:0-3195 GCA_036725345.1 Syntrophales bacterium | reverse complement strand
CTTTTACCTAAACCGGACATTTTGCGAAAGAGCGGATTTAACATACAAGACCGGATAGACCGGAGGAGGAGGGAAACATGGACCTTGGGTTGAAGGGAAAAGTCGCCCTGATAGCGGGCGGAAGCCTGGGACTGGGCAGGGCTGTGGCCCTCGAGATGGCCCGGGAGGGGGCAAAGGTGGCCATCTGCGCCCTCGACGACCCGAATCTCCCGGAGGCGGCGAAGATCATCAAGAAGCAAACGGGGGCTGATGTCTTTAACATCCCCGCGGACGTTTCCAAAGAGGAAGACGCCAGAAGATTCGTCAAAAAATCCATTGAGCACTACGGGACCGTGGATATCCTCGTCAACAACGCCGGCGGCCCGCCGTCCATGACCTTCCTCGAGATCGACGACAATCAGTGGCATCAGGGTTTCCGCCTGAATCTCCTGAGCACGATCGTGATGACGCGCGAGGCTGTGCCCGTCATGAAGGCGAAGCGCTGGGGGCGTATCATCAACATGACCTCGATCGCGGTCAAGCAGCCCATCGACGGGCTCATCCTTTCCAACACTGTCCGCTCAGGCGTGATCGGTTTCGCCAAATCGCTCTCCAATGAACTGGCCCCCTTCAATATCACCGTCAACAGCGTCTGCCCGGGATACACGATGACGGACCGGGTTCGAAACCTCGCCAAGGTGGTCGCCCAGAAGCAGGGGACCAAACCGGAGGCGGTCATCCAGAAGTGGGCGTCGGAAATACCCATGGGCAGGCTCGGGACGCCGGAAGATTTCGCCGCGCTCGTCACTTTCCTCGCGTCGGTTCAGGCGGGCTACATCACCGGTGCGGCCATCCAGATCGACGGAGGCTGGTACAAAGGAGTGATGTGATAAGGGCAGGCGAAAGGCATTAGGCATCAGGCATCAGGGGAAAGCAAGGGCAAAGAGCGAAAGGCATAAGGCATAAGGCGTTAGGCCTGAGGCCTGGGAAACGGGTATCGGGTTTAGGGTCCAGGGAAAGAATCAGGGAGAAAATCAAAGGACGAAAGCCGGCGGCACAGGAAAATAAAGAAGGGCAGCGGGGATCATTCACCCCGTTGCCCTTTGTGTTTTTCAAGGATCACCCTCACGGTTTCTTTTTCAGGGCCAGGGCATCGTTCAGGTTTTCCCGGGCGAGCCTGTAATCCGGGTCGAGGCGAAGAGCCTCCTCGAAATGGGCTATCGCTTCGTCCGGCCTTTTTTGCTGAAGAAGTGCGCTCCCCAGGTTGTTGTGCGCTCTCGCTCGAGGCGGGGGTGCGTTTCGTCGCAGACGCCTGAATTGAAGTGCCGGCATTTCATGGCAGAGATGACTCTGCCGCGCAAATGACAATTTTCTTCGCAGAGGGGTTTCTTCGTTTCAGGAGGATGGAAGGGCCATGGGCGCCGGCGGAGGCTCCGCACCGGCCGGGTTCAAGCGGCTGATCACCGACTCGAGCTTTGTAATGAGGGGCGGGAGCGTGCGGGCGTCCAGCGCCGACACGGCGATGGCATTGAAACGGCGGCAGAGTATCTGAAGGAGTTCCCCGTCGGGGAAGCGGTCCATCTTGTTGAAGACCCGGAGGGTGGGCTTTGTGGCGATCTCCAGTTCCTCCAGGATTTTCTCCACGGCGAGGATGTGCTCCTCGAAGTGGGGGCTGCTGACGTCGATGACGTGGAGGAGGAGGTCCGCCTCGTGAAGTTCCTCGAGGGTTGCCCGGAAAGCGGCGAAAAGATCGCGGGGGAGGTTCCGGATGAAGCCCACCGTGTCCGTGATGACGGCCTCGGTGTCCTTCGGAAACCGGAGCCTCGAGCTCTTCGGGTCCAGGGTCGCGAATAGACGGTCTTCGACCGTGACGCGGCTTTTGGTAAGGGTATTCAGCAGCGTCGACTTGCCGGCGTTCGTGTAGCCGACGATGGAGATTACGGGAATGCCCGTCCTGTCACGGATCACCCGTCTCTGGTTTCTCCCTTTCTGAATGTTCTTGATGTCCTGCTCCAGGCGGTGGATTCTTTCCCGCACGCGGCGCCGGTTAATTTCGAGTTTCGTCTCCCCGGGTCCCCTCCCGCCGATGCCCCCTGTCAGCCTCGACATGGCCGTGTTCTTTTCGATGAGCCTCGGCAGCAGGTACTTGAGCTGGGCGAGCTCGACCTGTATCTTCCCGTCCCGGCTGTGGGCCCTCTGGGCGAAAATGTCCAGGATGAGCTGGGTGCGGTCGATGACCTTGAGGTCCGTGAAGTTCGTGATGGATCGGACCTGGGCCGGGGTGAGTTCGTGATCGAAGATGAGCAGGTTCGCGCCGATCTGGAGCGCCCGGATGACGAGGTCCGAGAGCTTGCCTTTGCCGAGGAGAAACCTCGGATCGATGACGGGCCTGCGCTGTATCAGGGTGTCGAAGACTTCCACGCCGCAGGAACCCGCAAGTTCTTCAAGCTCCGCGACAGAGTTCTCGCCCTCCCCCCCGGCCTTCGTGTCGATGCGCACCAGGATCGCGCGGTCCCGGGACGCGACCTTTCTTGTCCCCTGCTTCCTGACGATCTCGTCCTCCAAGGCCTGGATGAAGGCTGAGAAATCGAGATTCATCTGCGCGGGGGCGACCGGCTCCATGAGGATCCAGTAACGGCCCTCGGGGTTTTCGGGTATGAGGTGGGCGGCGAATACCTTTCCCGGCAGCCCTTCAGGGTCGACATGGACGGCGCAGACAAGGTCGAGACGCAGGAGGGCCAGGTCGGTGAGGTCATCGCGGGTCAGCGGCTCTCCGGCGAGATGCGTGTGGACGAGCCGCAGTCCTTTCAGGCGGGTGGCGGAAGACCGGTAGGCATCGAGGCCAGGGATCATGATCTCCCGGTGATCCCCGACGATGACGTAATGGATTTCACCCTGACGGCTGACGAGAACGGCGAGCTGGCGGTTGATTTCCCGGGAGAGTTCGCACAGGATCCTCACAAGCTCGTGCGTCAGAACCCTGTCCGGGGGGACTTTTCTCCGGTAGAGCTGTTCGATCCGCCGGAGCTGTCCGGCCCTGAGGCCAGAGAGGTTGCCATAGATGCGATGGATGTGAGTGACCTCCGTTTATGCGGCACGAAGTGCCGGGGGTATCGGGTATCGGGTCTAGGGTTCAGGGTAAAGGATGTGCCGCAATTTTGAGTTATGAGCAACTGTGTTTCGAGTCAAGGTAATTAACTAAGCATATTTCCAATA
>DAIMEJ010000029.1:0-4250 GCA_036725345.1 Syntrophales bacterium | reverse complement strand
CGGCCAAATGGCTCACCATGCGCCGATGGCTTGAAGCCAATCCCAATGATGAGTTCGCGAAAGATGTTCGAGCCGAACTAACCTCGGAACCCGTGCGCTACGCCACTTACACGCGTGAATACCTGGGCTGGGGCGTGTTCGCGCTGATGGCGCGGGGATGAGGGGATTACCGGGCGAGAGGAATCGAAACGTCATTCAGGAATTGATCTCGACGATGTCCCGGTCCTTCAGGACATAGTTTCTCTCCACCTTCATCCCCTCGAATTTCGCGGAGCCCCAGATCCGGGCGAACTTCATTTTCACGACGAATTCCTTGTGGATCTTTTCGGCGAGTTCCGTCACCGTGCAGCCGGCCGGGACGGTGAAGGGCATGGAGAGGTCGGGGGGCTTTCCCGGCGGCTTTGAATAAACACGGATGACCCCCGAGAGCCTGAAGATCTCCCGCTTCAGATCCTCCAGCCCCTCCTTTCTCAGGCAGGAAACGGCGACCATAGGGAAGATCGTCCCGAAGGTTTCTTTCATACTCCCGAAATTCTCCTCCGCGCCGGGGAGGTCTTTCTTGTTCGCCACCACGAGGGCACGCCTCGTGACGCCGCGGAACTCGGCGGTCTTTTCGGCCTGCGTGCTGATGTTCCACTTCCCGAGCTGCTCGAGGATGAGTTCGAGCTGGATCGCGACATCCTCGGCAAGGTCGACGACCACGAGGAGCCCGTCGGCGATCCGGATGATCCCCGACACCCAGCCGTCCGTCGTCTCGTTGGCGATGGGCGGGAGGTCGACGAGCTGGAACTGGATGTCTTCGTAGGGCATCATCCCGGGCAGTGGCAGAAGCGTCGAGAGGGGATAGTCGGCAACGACGGGGGTTGCCTTGGTGAGGCTGGCCAGAATAGAAGACTTCCCCGCGTTGGCGAATCCCACGAGGGCCATCTGGGCGGCGCCTTCCTTGGGGATATTATAGAGGCTGTCCCGACCGCCCCCCTTTTTCTTTCGCTGCTCGAGGGATTCCTTGTTGAGCTGAGAGAGTCGCCGGCGCAGATCGGCGCGGAGATGGTCCGTGCCCTTGTGTTTCGGCACCGTCGAGATCAGGTCTTCCAGGGCAGCGATCTTCTCGGCAGTGGTTGAAGCTGTCTTGAACTTTTTTTCCGCCGCCTTATATTCAGGGGGAAGATTTGCCGGCATATCCCTTCATCCGTGTGAACCGATATTCTCCAAGGGTGAAACTCAGGGTTCCATGCGAAAAATATCTTTTTTATCGACCTCAAAGGGAGGAGACAACTGGGCCTTTCCGGTTCTCCCCGCCCTGAAGGCGGCGAGCATCCCCAGAACCAAAAGCACACCCCCGACGATGAAAAGCGTGACGACCCGCCCGGGCTTCGATCCCTCCGACAGCGCGCCAATCCCGGTGTAAACCATCAGGAAGCCACCGATAAGGAAGCAGGCCCCGACCACATAGCCCAGGATAAGAGCCGATAGGGCCTTCTCCCTGCCGGAAAAGGCCCCGGATGAGCCGATACCCGAAGGGGTTTCCTTCAAGTCGTGGGCTGAAAGAGCCTCTAGGATCCTGTTTCTTTCATCCGGATCCCCGGTCTCTTTCAGCCTTTCAATGAGTTTGTCCCTGTTGAGAGCCACTGGGAAGAAAATATGATGAAAGTTCCTGAATTTCAAGAATTTTCTGTCATGATTCCGAACCGACAGGCCCTCCGGTCCGGCCGAAAGACCAGCCCTCCGGCACAGAAGCAAAAAAAATCAAAGGGATATCCCTTATCTGCCGATTAAATAACGTGGCACCTGACAATGCAATCCCCTCCCGGGACGCCGCCACGGGGGTTTGTTGAGCGTATTGAAAAGCGGCTTCCGATGTGTTAAACGAAAGTCAAAAATGATTGAAGCGTCAAGCTGTTAACTCTACTTATGCCTGTTTTTGAATACGTAGCCCTCGACACGAAGGGGAAAAAGCTCAAAGGCATCATCGATGCCGGCAGTCTCGCCGCGGCCAGGCAGAGGCTCAGGGACAGCAGCATCTACCCGATAGAGGTCAAAGAGGCGTCGGGCCGGAAAAAGGAGAGTGGTCTCGACGAGCGCTCCGCCGGCGGTTTACTCAATCGCGTCGGTATCCAGGAACTCTCGGCCATGACGCGTCAGCTCGCGACCCTGCTCGGCGCCGGCCTCCCCCTCGTCCAGTCGATCAACGCCATGATCACCCAGACCAGCCATCCCGTGCTCAAAAAAACGCTGGCCCAGATCAAGGAAGAGGTCAACGAGGGAAGCAGCCTGACACAGAGCATGTCCCGCTACCCGAAGATCTTCTCCCCTTTCTTCATCAACATGGTTCGTGCCGGCGAGGCATCGGGAACCCTGAACATCGTACTGGAGCGTCTTGCGGAGTTCAGTGAAAGCCAGCAGGCCCTCCGGGGGAAAATCCGGGCCGCCCTGGCCTACCCTGTCTTCATGTTCTTCATCGGTTCCGCCGTTCTCTTCTTCCTGGTCGCCTTCGTGGTGCCCAACATCACCCGCATCTTCGAGGAGATGCATCAGACCCTGCCGGCCATCACCGTTTTTCTCATCACCGTGAGCCGTTTTCTGGAATCCTTCTGGTGGGCCATCGTCATTGCCCTCGTGGTCTCCGTCGTCGTGCTCCGGTACCTGATCCGGAACACCGAAAAGGGCCGTCGCTTCTGGGACCGCCTCAAGATCTCCATGCCCGTCATCGGGACACTCAACCGTAAAATGGCCGTGGCCCGTTTCGGCAGGACCCTCGGGACGCTCCTCGAAAGCGGCGTGCCGCTCCTCACGGCCCTGGAGATCTCCAAAAACGTCATCAACAACTCCCTCATTGCCGATGCCGTGCAGAAAGCAAGCGAGGAGGTCCGGGAGGGGCAGAGCCTGTCGGCGCCCCTGGCGAGAAGCGGCCTCTTCCCGCCCATCGCGACGGAGATGGTCGGCGTGGGTGAACAGAGCGGAAACCTCGAGCAGATGCTCTACAAGATCGCCGACGCCTACGAGAAGGAGGCGGAGTCGAACGTGACCACCATGACCTCCATGCTCGAGCCCGTGATGATTCTCGTCATGGGTCTCGTCGTGGGGTTCATCGTCGTTTCCATCCTTCTTCCCATATTCGAAATGAACCAGTTGATCAGATAGGAATAGAAGCCCCTTCCCAAGGGCAGGACATCAAAGAGAGGAAACATCATGAGAAGAAAGAAAGACGACCGCGGTTTCACACTCATTGAGCTGATGGTGGTGATCGTCATCCTCGGCATCCTCGCGGGTCTCATCATCCCGAGAATCATGGGCCGCCCGGACGAGGCGAGGCAGACCAAGGCCCAGATCCAGATCCAGGCTCTCGAGACGGCCCTGAAACTCTACAAGCTCGATAACGGCAACTACCCGACGACGGAGCAGGGATTGAAGGCGCTGGTGGAACTTCCGGCAGTGGGCGCCCTCGCCAAGAACTGGCGCGAGGGAGGATACCTCGAAAAGGGTAAGGTCCCGAAAGATCCCTGGGGCAACGAATTCGTGTACCTCAGCCCGGGAACAAAGGGTGATTTTGACCTCCTGTCGCTGGGGGCGGACGGAGAACCGGGCGGTGAAGGCAAGGACAAGGACATCACAAACTGGGAGGACTGAGGCGCCGTCACGCCTCCGCACCGGGGCGGCCGGGCCCGAACGGTGTGAAACCTTCGGCAGCGGGGGCTACACCCTGATCGAGCTTTCCATCGTCGTCTTTCTCATCGGGCTCATGCTCCTCATCGCCGTCCCCAAGGTGCGCGAAACCCTCTTTACCGACCCGTTGAGCTCCGCGACGAGGCGGCTCGTCGGCGCGACCCGGGAACTTCGAAGTCTGGCGGTCCGCGACCAGGTGGATCAGATTTTAGAGGTCAACCTGGACCAGAGAAGTTACTGGGTTTACAGCGCGGACATGACGCCCGAGAAGAAAGAGGAACTCAAGACAAGGGCGTCCCGCCTTCCCGGAGAGGTGAAGTTTGCCGACATTTACATCGCAGGGAAGGACAAAAAAACAGCGGGCGATGCGTCCATCCGGTTTTTCAGCCGCGGTTACACGGACCCTGCCGTCATCCATCTCGCCGAGGGGGAGCGATTCATGACGCTGGTGCTCCACCCCTTTGTCAACACCGTTGAGACCCACGAAAAATACCTCGACGTCTGGCAGACGAAATAGCGCCGCTTTCGCGGCAGTTATGAGCAACTGTGTTTCGAGTCAAGGTAATTAACTAAGCATATTTCCAATA
>DAIMEJ010000028.1:0-13298 GCA_036725345.1 Syntrophales bacterium | reverse complement strand
CGATGACGTTGCCCACGGACTTGGACATCTTCTTCCCCTCGCCGTCGACGACGAAACCATGGGTGAGAACCTCTTTGTAAGGCGCCCTGTCGCGGGTCCCTACGCACTCGAGGAGCGACGAGTGGAACCATCCCCGATGCTGATCGCTTCCCTCGAGGTACATGTCGCAGGGAGAACGAAGGTAATCCCTGGTCTCCAGGACGGCGGCGTGGCTGACGCCGGAGTCAAACCACACATCAAGGATGTTGGTCTCCTTCCGGAACTCCTTCCCCTTACAGGCGGCACAGGAGAACGTGCCGGGCAACAGGTCCTTCGGTTCCCGGTCGAACCACACGTCGGCGCCGTGCTGACGGACCAGTCTGACCACGTGATCCAGGATTTCCTTCGAGACAAGGACTTCGTTGCAGTCCTTGCAGTAGAAGACGGTAATCGGAACCCCCCAGAGGCGCTGGCGGGAAATACACCAGTCGGGCCGGTTTTCAATCATGCCGTAAATCCGGTCCCGGCCCCAGGCGGGAATCCACCGGACCTGGTCGATGGCGCGCAGGGCTCGTTCCCTCAGCTTGTTTTTCTCCATGGAGATGAACCATTGTTCCGTGGAACGGAAGATGATGGGTTCCTTGCAGCGCCAGCAGTGCGGGTAGGAGTGCTCCACGTCACCGACCTGGAGCAGGGCCCCCACCTCCTTGAGTTTTTCATTGACGGCGTCGTTGGCGTCGAAGACGAACCGGCCCGCGAAGAACTCCACGTCTTTCGTGAACTTGCCGTCCTCGTCCACGGGGGCGTAATTGTCGAGGCCGTATTCCATGCCGATTTCATAGTCCTCCTGCCCGTGACCGGGTGCGATGTGGACCAGACCCGTCCCGGCATCCAGCGTGACAAAGGGGGCCAGAATGAGGACGCTTTCACGGTTGATGAAGGGGTGCCTTGTCTTGAGTCCCTCGACGACGGCACCGGGGAACTCATCGATGATCTGGTAGTCCTTGTAGCCGAAGGCGCCCATGCAGTAATCCACGAGGTCCTTCGCGAGGATCAGCACCTCGTCTTTGACCTTGACGGCGGCGTAGATGAATTCCTTGTGGAAGGCGATCGCCAGGTTAGCCGGGATGGTCCAGGGCGTGGTGGTCCAGATGACCACGTACACCTTTTCTCCCTTGAGCTTCGGCCGGATTTTCGAGATGTCGGAGATCATGGGGAACTTGACGTAGATAGCCGGCGTGGTGTGGTCTCCGTATTCGACTTCGGCTTCGGCCAGGGCGGTCTTACAGGTCGCGCACCAGTAGACCGGCTTCTTCCCCTTGTAAACGTCGCCCCCGAGCATGAGCTTCGCGAACTCGGCGACCGTCAGGGACTCGTACTCGTAGGCCATGGTGAGATAGGGATTTTCCCACTCCCCGAAAACACCGAGCCTCTTGAACTGTTCACGCTGAATGCCCACGTATTTCTCGGCGTATTTCCGGCAGTAACGCCGCTTATCGGCCGGCGAGAGGGCGGCCTTTTTGTCCCCCAGTTCCTTGTCCACCTGGTGCTCGATGGGCAGCCCGTGGCAGTCCCAGCCGGGAACAAAGATGCTGTCGAAACCGCTCATGTTTTTCGACTTGATGACGAGGTCCTTGATGATCTTGTTAAGCGCCGTTCCGAGGTGGATGTATTCGTTGGCATAGGGGGGACCGTCATGAAGGATGTAGGTGGGCCGCCCCTTGGACACGTCCCGGATCTTTTTATAAATATTGATTGTTTCCCACTGCTTGAGCAGCTCCGGCTCCTTCTTTGAGAGGTTGGCCTTCATGGGGAAATCGGTCTTCGGCAGGTTGAGGGTATCCTTGTAATTCATAAGACCTCCAGGGCTTGTGGCAAAGGGCAAAAGGCTATGGGGCCATAAATAATATTCTCTTGCGTAACCTTTTGCCGTCAGCCTTACGCCAGCGTGAAGCGGCTGAATTTTGTAGCAATTATCATAATCAAGCTCCTCTTTCAAGGGCGTTTCAGCCCCATGGGGAATAAAAAGCCCCGGGTGTAGGGACTTCTATTTTCTTGTCATGAACCTTATGCGCTATGCCCGGTGGCTCGAGCCGGCGTCTGGCCCTTGATTTTTTACCTTATGCCTTGTGCCCTTTGCCTGATGCCTGCGCGGCACCTTAACGAAGCAATAAAAAAGCCCCCGGTTGGATCCGGGGGCTTTCTCGTTTGTTCCAGCCGTATAAGGCGCGCCTTTCTTTTTTATTCTTTTTTTTTGCCTTACGCCTTGTGCCTTTTGCCTGATGCCGACGTCTGGCCCTTGATTTTTTGCCCTATGCCTTGCGCCTTTTGCCTGATGCCTGCGCGGCGCCTTAACGAAGCAATAAAAAAGCCCCCGGTTGGATCCGGGGGCTTTCTCGTTTGTTCCAGCCGTATAAGGGGCGTATTTCTTTTTGATTCTTTTTTTTGCCTTACGCCTTGTGCCTTTTGCCTGATGCCGACGTTTGGCGTCCGAGCATGATACATTCAGCACATGGTTCAACGGGACGCGGCAATGGATAAAAATAAGGAAGGCCTCCCTTTGGAGAGGCCTTCCTGTAGAAGTGGCTGTGACGCCTAACGTCTATTCTTACATATCCATCCCACCGTAACCGCCCGGGGGCATCGCCGGCATCGGGGGGCCTTCCTTCTTCGGTTTCTCCGCAATCATGCACTGCGTCGTCAGCATGAGTGAAGCGACGCTCGCGGCGTTCTGGAGGGCAAACCTCGTCACTTTCGTGGGATCGATGACGCCCGCCTTCACGAGGTCTTCGTACTCATCCGTCGCCGCGTTGAACCCGAAGGAGCCTTTCTTATCCTTGACCTTCTCGACAACGATGGATCCTTCCTGGCCGGCGTTCTGGGCGATCATCTTCAGCGGCTCCTCAAGGGCCTTTTTCACGATGGCCACGCCGACTTGCTGATCGCCTTCCAGCGATAGTTTATCGAGAGCGAGCAGGGAGCGGATGTAGGCGACGCCGCCGCCGGGGACGATCCCCTCTTCAACGGCCGCCCTCGTGGCGTTCAGGGCGTCCTCCACCCTCGCCTTTTTCTCCTTCATCTCCGTTTCCGTCGCCGCGCCGACCCTAATGAGAGCGACTCCGCCGACGAGCTTCGCGAGCCTCTCCTGGAGCTTCTCACGGTCGTAGTCGGAGGTGGTCTCCTCGATCTGGGCGCGGATCTGCTTCACCCGGCCTTCGAGTTCCTCCCTGGAGCCGGCACCGTCGATGATGGTTGTGTTGTCCTTGTCGATGGTGACCTTCTTCGCCCGGCCGAGGTCCTCGATCCTCGTGTTCTCGAGCTTGGCGCCCGTCTCTTCCGCGATGAGCTTTCCGCCGGTGAGAATCGCGATGTCCTCCAGCATGGCCTTGCGCCTGTCACCGAAGCCGGGGGCTTTCACGGCCACCACCTGGAGCGTTCCCCTGATCTTGTTGACCACGAGCGTTGCCAGGGCTTCGCCCTCCACGTCCTCGGTGATGATGACAAGGGGCTTGCCCATCTTGGCGATCTGTTCGAGGATCGGCAGGAGGTCTTTCATGCCGCTGATCTTCTTGTCGTGGATGAGGAAGAAGGGATCCTCGTAGGTGGTCTCCATCTTCTCGGGGTTGGTGACGAAGTAGGGGGAAATGTACCCGCGGTCGAACTGCATGCCCTCCACGATCTCGAGCTCCGTCTCCAGGCCCTTGGCCTCCTCGACGGTGATGACGCCTTCCTTGCCGACCTTGCCCATGGCCTCGGCGATGATGTTGCCGATGGACTCGTCGTTGTTGGCGGAGATGGTGCCGACCTGGGCGATCTCCTTCTGATCCTTCGTGGGCTTTGAGAGTTTCTTGAGCTCATCAACCACGATCTCCACGGCCTTGTCGATCCCCCTCTTCAGGTCCATGGGGTTCATGCCGGCCGCCACGTTCTTGGCGCCTTCGCGATAAAGAGCCTGGGCCAGGATGGTTGCCGTGGTGGTGCCGTCGCCGGCCACGTCGCTGGTCCGGCTCGCGACCTCGCGGACCATCTGGGCGCCCATATTTTCAAACTTGTCTTCCAGTTCGATCTCTTTCGCCACGGTGACGCCGTCTTTCGTCACGGTGGGTGCACCGAAGGACTTGTCGAGAACAACATTGCGGCCCTTGGGGCCGAGGGTGACCTTGACGGCATCCGCAAGGGTGTTGACCCCCTTCAGGATGGACGCCCTTGCCTGCTCGTCATACTGTAATACTTTTGCAGCCATTATCTTTCCTCCTTCAATCTGTATGGGTTATTTCTTCTCAATGATGCCCAGGATGTCTTCTTCCCTCATGATCAGATGCTCGACGCCGTCGATCTTGATCTCCGTGCCGGCATATTTGCTGAACAGAACCTTGTCACCCGCCTTGACATCCAGAGCGATGACCTTGCCGTCCTCGGTTACCCGGCCCTTCCCCACGGAAACGACAAGACCTTCCATGGGTTTCTCCTTGGCCGTGTCGGGAATAATGATTCCCCCCTTGGTCTTTTCCTCCTCCGCGACACGCTTCACCAGAATCTTGTCATGCAATGGCCGAATCTTCATCCTTAAACCTCTCCTTTCTCCTATGATTTAAAAAAGTTTTTTTGAATGCAGATGTACAGTGTGATGAGATCGACAATAAAATAAACACCGATCCCGCTCTGTCAAGAAACCCCCGCAAAAAAAATTTTCGGGGAATTCAAAAAACCCCCTCCCGGGGGAACAGGCGGCAAGACTAAAACAAAAGAGAAGATATTTCAACAGGTTATTTTTCAGGGGTACGTCAGGGTCATGACGGCGAGACGGGGATGATCTCCACGGGTATCTTCGCGAATTCCTTGAATTTCTGGGCATCCTTGAGGGATCCCACGATATCCCCGTAGTGAATGGGGATGGCCACTTTGGGCTTCATGGTGTTGACGGCCTCGGCGGCCTCGCGGGCATCCATGGTATAGGTCCCGCCGACGGGGAGAATGACGACATCGGCCCGGATGTTCTTCATCTCCTGGATGAAGTCCGTGTCACCGGGATAGTATACCCGGGTCCCCTCGACGACCACGATATACCCCACCCAGTCATTCCCCCTGGGATGGAAGGCTTTCTTGAGATTATAGGAAGGGACAACCTCCACGTCGACCCCGTGGACGGTCAGCCGGTCCCCCGGTTTCACGGCCCTCACATCCCCCGAAAGCTGTGACAGGCAGTCCGGTGTCGCCAGGATGACAGTGTCCTTTCCCTGGATCTTCTTGACATCCTCCGGGGAGAGATGATCGTAGTGACTGTGGGTTATCAGGATAAGGTCGGCCTTCCCGCCCCCCCTGATCTTCCAGGGGTCGATGTAGATGGTCTTCTTCGACGTGATTCGCACCGAGGCGTGCCCGAGCCAGGAAATCTTCTCAACCATACCCACCCCTCCTTTTATAAAAACATCAGAAAAGCGAAAGCAGGTAATAGGTGGCCGCCGAGATTACCGCCGCTGCCGGGATGGTCATGACCCAGGCCCATAGAATCGTCCCCGCCACCCCCCAGCGGACCGCCGTGAACCGCCTCGTGGATCCCACGCCCATGATGGCCCCCGCGATCGTGTGAGTCGTGCTGACGGGTATGCCGAAGAGGGAGGCCCCGATGAGGGACGATGCCGCGGCCGTCTCGGCGCAGAAGCCCCCCATGGGCTGAAGCTTCGTGATCTTCGTCCCCATGGTCTTGACAATCCTCCATCCTCCCGCGAGCGTCCCCATGGCGATGGTGATGTAACAGGCGAAGATGATCCATATCGGGATGGTGAAAACGGGACCCAGGAGCCCGGCGCTGAAGAGGGTGATGGCGATGATGCCCATGGTTTTCTGGGCGTCGTTCATCCCGTGTCCCATGCTGTGGATGGCCGACGAGACGAGTTGGAGCCTTCTGAAAAGGTTGTCGGCTCTTTTAACCGAAACATTCTTCGTGGCATGGAGGACGATGACCATATAGAGGAAACCGAGCGAAAAGCCGATGGCCGGGGAGAGAACAATGAAGCTGGCCGTCTTGATGATCCCTTCCCAGACGAGGACACCCAGCCCGCCCTTGACGAGACCGGCGCCGATCATACCGCCGATCAGGGCGTGCGAGGAACTGCTGGGAAGGCCGAGCCACCAGGTGATGAGATTCCAGGCGATGGCCCCGGCAAGCGCGGAGAGGATCAGGACATTTTCCACGATGCCGGGATCGATGATCCCCGTGCCGATGGTGTGGGCTACCGGTGTGCCGACGATGAAGGCCGCAAGGAAGTTGAAGCTCGCGGCCCAGTAGACGGCGTACTTCGGCGGCAGGACCCGCGTGGAGACGATGCAGGAAATGGAGTTGGCCGCGTCGTGAAAGCCGTTGATAAAATCGAAGATGAGCGCAACGATGACGATGAAGATGACAAGCGCAAGGGCCGAGCTATCCATGTTTCAGGACGATGCCTTCTATGATGTTGGAAACATCCTCGCAGACATCGATGGATTCTTCGATCCGCTCGAATATTTCCTTCCACTTGATGAGCTCGATGGGATCCTTTTCACGCTCGAAAAGCCGCGCCATCGTCATGCGGAGGACGATGTCGCCCTCGTTTTCGAGCGTGTTGATCTCGACGCAGTCTTCGAGTATTTCCTGTGACCTCTTCTTGTCCCGCAGGGCATGGACGATCTTCTTGATCTTGCCTATGGCCAGGTTCAGGATGCGGGCCAGTTCCTTGATCTCGTCGGCGGGCTTCTTGATCTTGTAGAGCTGCATCCGCACGGCGGCGGCCTCGATCATGTCCAGGACGCTGTCCATCTTGTTGACGAGGTTATAGATGTCCTCCCTGTCGAGGGGCGTCAGGAAGGTCCGGTGCATCTTCTCATAGGTGCGGTGGGTGATGATGTCCGCCTCGTGTTCGATCTCCTTCAGCTTAGCGATTTTCGCCTCGGAATGTTCGTAATTATCGAGAATGTCCGAGAACATCTTGCCGCCTTCTTCGATCTTGCAGGCAAGCTCCTCGAAGAGGTCGTAGAACTTCTCATCCCTTGGAATGAGCCTCATAGAAAATCACCCCGGCTGATTGTTTGGCGTCGCTATAGCACACTTTTCCATCGGGTTCAATGAAAGACGCCGGGAAGGCAAAATTAAAAAGGCAACCCTTTGTAATATATTGATTTTTAGCGATGATGAACGGTGACGAAGCGAGGAGAGAACCGAATCCGCGGGTGTGGCCGGGAAGGCTCCGCACCCAGTCCGGGCCGGGGAGGACAACACTCCCTGGCAGCGGCGTCACAACCCTTTTTTACCTGCTTTTTCAGCCCCGCCAGACGGGGAAATACGGGTAAACGGTGGTGCCCCGGCCCAGCCGGCTCTCGATCTCCATCCGGCCCCGGTAGGCCAGCATGAGGTCTGCCGGTTGATCCGTAAAGACCGGAAAAAGCGACGAGATCGACGATGTCCTTTTCATCATCGACAATCAATACTTTCTTTGACATCCGCCCTCCCGTTCACCTGCGTGCACCCTCGAACAGGTTTTCGATGAGTTCGCGGATGTTCCGGATTTTGACGAGCCGGATCTTGCCGAATTTCCCCATTTCCCGCGGTGAGGTCCTTGGATGGATGCAGCGCGTGAAACCCATCCGCTCGGCCTCCCGAATTCTCAGCTCCATCTGGTGGATGCCCCGCACCTCGCCCGTGAGGCCCACCTCGCCGAAGACGACGGTGCCGGGATCGATAGTCCGGTCGAGGAAACTCGAGGCCATGGCGGAGACGATGCCGAGATCCACGGCAGGTTCGGAGACCCGCACGCCGCCCGCCACGTTTATAAAAACGTCATGGCTTCCCAAACGAAGACCGCAAATTTTCTCGAGCACCGCGACGAGCAGGGACACGCGGTTCGCGTCCACGCCGATGGCCGTTCTTCTCGGCATGCCGAAGTTCGTGGGGGAAACGAGCGACTGGATCTCCACGAGGATGGGCCTTGTACCCTCCATGCTCGGGACGACGACGGAACCAGAGGAGCCCTCGGGACGCTCGGCCAGGAAGTACTCCGAGGGGTTCAGGACTTCCACGAGGCCCCGGTCCCTCATCTCGAAGACGCCCACCTCGTTCGTGGGGCCGAAGCGGTTCTTCATCCCGCGGATCATCCGGTAGGAATGGCCGGAGTCCCCCTCGAAGTAGAGCACCGTGTCCACCATGTGCTCGAGCACTTTGGGACCCGCGATGGAGCCGTCTTTCGTCACGTGCCCGATGAGAAAGACGGGGATGCCCGTTTTCTTGGCGAAGAGGATGAGCCGTTCCGAGGCCTCTCGCACCTGCCCCACGCTCCCCGGCGCCGAGGACAGCAGCGAGCTGTAGACCGTCTGGACGGAGTCCACGACAACGGCGGCGGGCTTCGTCTCGCGGATGTACTTGATGATGTTCTCCAGGTCCACCTCGACGAGGATGAGGATGTTGCCGGAGGTAGCCCCGATGCGCTCGCCGCGCATCTTGATCTGCCGCGCCGATTCCTCGCCCGACACGTAGAGGACCTTGAGGCCCCTCGCTGCGAGGTGCTGCATGACCTGCAGTAGCAGTGTCGACTTGCCGATTCCCGGGTCGCCGCCCACGAGGACAGCCGATCCCCGCACGATACCCCCGCCGAGCACGCGGTCGACCTCCTCGATGCCGCTCTTCATGCGCTCCCTCTCGTCCGACACGATGGTGTCAATCGGGAGGGGCTTTTCATTGAAGGAAAGCTCCGTCCTCGCGCCCGGGCCCGTCTCCCGGATTTCTTCCTCGACGAAGGTGTTCCACTGGCCGCAGGAGGGGCACTTCCCGGCCCACTTCAGGGACTGGTGGCCGCAGTTCTGGCAGAAAAATGAGGTTTTTACTTTTTTCATGTAATGTGCTTATCTTGAATAAATAAGGCAGCTTATAATGTTATGATTCCGTTAACCGCGCGCCTTGAAAAGTATATTGTTTTCATCTTCCCGTCAACAGACAAAAGCGGATGAAATCCGGTCTGAAAGAGCTTGAGATATCAATTCGATTCTGATAGATATTTCCGGTTTTCGACTTGAGGAGGCCCCTTATGCATAACCCGAATTTCAGCTCCGGCCCGTGCAGCAAGAGACCCGGATGGTCCTTCGACGCGCTGAAGAAAGCGGCACTCGGCCGTTCGCATCGATCCCCCCTGGGCCGCGGGAAGCTGAAGGAAGCCGTCGATCGGAGCAAAAAAATCCTCGGTGTGCCCGGGGACTATCTGCTCGGCATCATGGCGGGTTCCGACACCGGCGCCTTCGAGGCGGCCATGTGGGCCATGCTGGGACCGCAACCGGTGACGGTCCTCGTCTGGGAGGCCTTCAGTCAGGACTGGGCGACGGACATAGAAAAGCAACTGAAGGTCAGGGCGACGGTCCTGAAGGCCGACTACGGGAAAATTCCCGATCTCCGGGCCATCGACTGGAAAACCGACGTCGTCTTCGTCGCCAATGGAACGACGAGCGGGGTGAAGATACCCGACTGGGAATGGATCCCGGCAAATCGCCAGGGCCTGACATTCTGTGACGCTACGAGCGCCGTCTTCGCCATGGAGGTGGACTGGCCGAAGGTGGACGTCCTCACCTATTCCTGGCAGAAATGCCTGGGCGGTGAGGCGGCCCACGGCGTCCTCGTCCTCAGCCCAAGGGCCGTGGATCGCCTGGAGACATACGACCCGCCCTGGCCGCTTCCCAAGATCTTCCGGATGAAAAAAGGCGGGAAGCTGAACCGGGCCATCTTCGACGGCGACACGATCAACACGCCCTCCATGCTCTGCGTGGAGGACTACCTCGACGCCCTGACCTGGGCGGAAGGCATCGGGCTCCAGGGCCTGATCCGGAGGAGCAAGGCCAACCTCGGGGTTGTCGAGGCGTGGGTCGCCGGTCGGGACTGGATCGAGTTTCTCGCAGCCTCGCCGGAGATCCGGTCGAACACCTCGGTCTGTCTCTCGCTGACAAGCGAAAAATTCAAGGCCCTGCCGAAGGAGAAAAAGGACGAATTCATCCGCGGCATCGCGGGGAAACTGAGCAAGGCGGGTGTGGCCCATGACATTGCCGCCTACCGCGACGCACCGCCGGGCTTCCGCTTCTGGTGCGGACCCACGGTGGAGCCATCGGACCTCCGGGACGCCCTCGAGGCCCTGGAGGAAGCCTACAAACAAAACAGTACATCACTGGTGTGATGGCCTGAGGAAATATTATCTGGAGGAACCGGTTTCATGAAGAAAGTGCTCGTGAGCGACACCATCGCCCCGGAGGGGATCGCCATCTTCAAGGAAGCGCCGGGGATCGAGGTGGATGTGATGACCAACCTGACGCCCGACGAACTGAGAGGCGTCATCGGTGACTACGACGGCCTCGCCATTCGCAGCGCCACGAAGGTAACGAGGGAGATCGTGGAGGCGGCGAAGAACCTCAAGGTGATCGGCCGGGCCGGAATCGGCATCGACAACGTCGATGTTCCGTCGGCCAGCAAGCGGGGCATCGTCGTCATGAACACCCCCGGCGGCAACACCATCACGACGGCGGAGCACACGATCGCCATGATGTTCGCGCTGGCGAGAAGGATCCCGCAGGCCACCGCCTCCATGAAAACGGGCAAATGGGAAAAGAACAAATTCATGGGGTCCGAGGTTTACAACAAGACCGTCGGCATCATCGGCCTGGGGCGCGTCGGCTCCGTTGTCGCCGAGAGAGCCAAGGGGCTCATGATGAACGTCATCGTCCACGATCCCTTCATCGCGCCGGAGGCGGCCGAGAAGATGGGGATTACGCTCGTCTCGCTCGACGAGATCCTCAAGAAATCCCATTTTGTCTCGGTGCACACGCCGCTGACGAAAGACACGAAGAATCTGCTGAACGAGAAAACATTCGCCCGGATGAGGGACGGGGCCTTTGTCATCAACTGCGCCCGCGGGGGCATCGTGAATGAAAAGGACCTTGCCGACGCCATCAAGTCGGGCAAGGTGGCGGGGGCCGCCCTCGACGTGTTCGAGGAGGAGCCGACGAAAAACACGGAGCTTTTGTCGCTTCCCAACGTGATCTGCACCCCCCACCTCGGCGCGTCCACCGACGAGGCGCAGCGGAACGTGGCCATCGCCATCGCCGAGCAGATCGTGGATTTCCTGACCAAGGGGGAGATCCGCAACGCCGTCAACTTCCCCTCCGTGAGCGCCGAGGTTCTCACGAACATCCAGCCTTACCTGACGCTCGCCGAGAAACTCGGGAAGTTCGAGGCCCAGATCGTCAAGGGCGGCATCGAGCAGGTGGACGTGGAGTTCAGCGGCGAAATCCTGAACTACAACGTGGCCCCCATCACGATTGCCTTCCTGAAGGGGCTCCTGACGCCGATCCTGAACGCGAACATCAACTTCATCAACGCGCCCGTCATCGCAAAGGAGCGCAAGATCAGGGTGGTCGAGTCGAAGAGCAGCGAGATGAAGGACTACACCAGCATGATCTCCGTGACGATCAAGACGACGGAGGAAAAGCGCTTCGCCGCCGGCGCGGTCTTCGGGCGGCAGGACCTGAGGATCGTGCGGATCGACAAGTTCGCCATGGAGGCGATTCCGGAAGGCCACATGATCGTTCTTTACAACTACGACAAGCCGGGCGTCATCGGGAACATCGGGACCACCCTGGGCAACAACGGTATCAACATCGCCAGGCTGCACCTCAGCCGTGAGCAGGTCGACGGCCAGGCCGTGGTGGTGTTGAGCACGGACAGCGTCATACCGGAGCAGGTGCTCGGCAAATTGAGAGGTATGCCGAACGTCATATCGGTGACACCGATAGAACTCTGATGGTCTTTCCTAAAAGTTAAAAAGACAGTTTTGACCGGGGTGCCTCATACGCAAGTGTGGACGAATAGCAGATAATACGTTCCTTACCGGGAAGCACCCCAGGTGCTTCAATTATTTAAACAAAACCGTGTCAACGGAGATGAGCCATGGCCAACGTCATCGTGGTCGGAACCCAGTGGGGCGATGAGGGCAAGGGGAAGATCGTCGACCTCTACGCCGAAGACGCCGACGCCGTTGTCCGCTTCCAGGGCGGGAACAACGCGGGGCACACCCTGGTGGTCAAGGGGGAGCAGACGATCCTGCACCTGATCCCGTCGGGCATTCTCCATGGCCGGAAAACCTGCATCATCGGAAACGGCGTCGTCGTCGACCCGAAGGTCCTCCTCGGGGAGATTGACGAACTGAATCGTAGAAACCTCTTCCCGCCCGATACGAAGCTTTTCGTCAGCGAAAACGCCCACGTGATCATGCCCTATCACTGCCGGCTCGACAGCGCCCGCGAAGCCGCCAAGGGTGACCAGAAAATCGGGACGACGGGAAGGGGCATCGGTCCCTGCTACGAGGACAAGGTTGCCCGCGTGGGGATCCGATTCTGCGACCTCCTGGACGACGCGGTCTTCAGGGCGAAGCTGAAACGGAACGTCGAAGAAAAGAACTTCTACCTGACGAAACTCTTCAACGAAGCGCCGGCCGACGAGGAGGCCATCTACGATGAGTATCGGGCCTACGCCGAGCGCTTGAGACCCTACACGACGAACGTGTCGCTGATCCTGGAAGAAGCGATCCGGCGGAGACAGAATGTCCTTTTCGAGGGGGCCCAGGGGACGCACCTCGACATCGATCACGGAACGTACCCCTACGTGACCTCCTCCAACACGGTGGCGGGAAACGCCTGCGGGGGGGCGGGGGTCGGCCCGACGAAGATCGACGCCGTTGTCGGGATCGTGAAGGCCTACACGACCCGCGTGGGCGGCGGACCCTTCGTGACGGAGCTCACCGACGAAATCGGCGAGCACATTCAGAACGCCGGCAAGGAGTTCGGCGCCACGACGGGACGGCGAAGACGCTGCGGCTGGCTCGACATGGTCCTGGTTCGCCACGCCGTGCGGCTCTCGGGGATCAACGGCCTCGCCATCACCAAGCTCGACGTCCTCACGGGCATTGATCGATTGAAGATATGCAGGGGCTACCGGTTGAACGGAAAGGAAATCGCCGATGCTGTTCCCGCGAACCTGCGGGAACTCGCGAAGTGCGAGCCCGTCTACGAGGAACTGCAGGGATGGAAGGAGCCCATCGGCTGGGCGAAGACCATCGGGGAACTGCCCGTCAAAGCGAGAAAATACGTCAGGGCAATCGAAAACCTCTCCGGCGTGAGGCTTTTCCTCGTCTCCGTGGGACCGGACCGCGACGAGACGATCGTTTTGAAAAACCCGTTTAAGAGATAAGCCAGAGGCTTATTTCAGTTTTGAGCAACTGTGTTTCGAGTCAAGGTAATTAACTAAGCATATTTCCAAT
>DAIMEJ010000027.1:0-14324 GCA_036725345.1 Syntrophales bacterium | reverse complement strand
AACATAAACTTTAAACTTTGCGATAGGGATTTAATATACAAGTTTTGAATTTTGACCGGGGTGCCTAACGCTTAGGCGGGGCGAACTGCAAACGATATTTACTTTGCCGGGAAGCACCGCAGGTGCTTCAATTTTGAATTATGGCACGAGGTGCCAGGCATTAGGTATCAGGCGAAAAGTATTGAGTGATTTTGAATTAGGATCATTGAAGATCGTTAAGAATAAAATTCACAACTCATAACTTGAAACTTAAAATTGGAGAAGGCTCAAGCCTGCGACGCAGATAGACCGAATAGACGAGAAGATCGGAAGTTGAAACGTTAAGAAGATCAGAAGTTCAGAAGCTGTGAAAATAAACCTTTACCCCTTTGCCATAAGCCTTTAGCCTGGTATTTCATGCCATAGACTTAGATAGACTTAGACGGACATAGATGGACCTAGAGAGACAATGGACGTTCTGCTGGAAGTAAAAAATCTGAAAAAATATTTTCCTGTCCGGGGCGGGTTTCTCGAGGGGTCGCGGGGGGTTGTGAAGGCCGTCGACGGCGTCAGCCTGAAAGTCGGCAGGGGAGAGACCCTGGGTCTCGTCGGCGAGAGCGGTTGCGGGAAGACAACCCTCGGAAGGATGATCCTGTGCCTCGAACCGCCGACGGAGGGGGAGATCATTTTCGAAGGGGAAAACGTTCTGAGTTACAACGGTGAGCGTCTCAAGGAGTTCCGGCGGGACGTGCAGATGGTCTTCCAGGACCCCTATGCCTCCTTGAACCCGAGAATGAGCGCCGGGGGCATTGTCGGCGAGCCCCTGCTGGTCCACGGCGTTGCCGATGCGCGCGAAAGGGCTGAGCGCGCGGCCAAACTGATGGAGGTCGTCGGTCTTACCCGGGAGCAGATGGGGAGGTACCCCCATGAGTTCAGCGGCGGGCAAAGGCAGAGGATCGGCGTGGCCAGGGCGCTCGCGCTCAACCCCAAACTCATCGTGGCCGACGAGCCCGTCTCGGCACTCGACGTATCCATCCAGGCACAGATCCTGAACCTGCTCAAGGATCTCCAGAAGGATTTCAATCTGACTTACCTCTTCATCTCCCACGACCTGAGCGTTGTCGAGCACATGAGCGACCGTGTGGCCGTCATGTACCTCGGGAAGATCGTGGAACTCGCGGAGAGCCGCACCCTTTACGAAACGCCGCTCCACCCCTACACAAAGGTCCTCCTGTCGGCCATCCCCATCCCGGAGCCGGGAAGGAAGAAAGAGAGGATCATCCCCCGGGGCGATGTCCCGAGTCCCGCAAGCCCGCCCCCGGGCTGCACGTTCCATCCCCGGTGCCCGTCCCGTTTCGAGCCCTGTGACAGGGATTTACCCGCCCTGCTTGAGGTTTCGCAGGGGCATTTCGTGGCGTGCCATCTTTACCCGGATAAGGGGCAGGGATAAAAAGTCGTATGACCTCCGTTCAGCGCCGGTCTTGTCATTTGTCCACTTTCATTTTCAGCTGAAATGATTATAATAAGCAACATCAAGCTTGGAGGTGAGCAGATGAATTCCCATGAGAAACGGACGAAACCGGGGATCGCGGTCATACTGGCGCTGGGGTTCTTGGCGCTCACGGGTTGCGCGCAGTACCAGTACCTCAAAGACAATCCCGTGGATCCGACCCGAGTCGCCGCAAGCGATGCCGCGAACAAGAAATACAACGCCATCCGGTTCGAGAGCTTCGGGCCCTACATGGAGCAAATCTACGGCTACGTCCTTTACGGGGAAGGGGAAATCCTCACGGACGGAGGCCCGGTCTTCAAAGAGGGTATGATGAGCCTGAATGAAGTCCTCAGCGCTTACGACAAGATGAGGTTGAGCTCGGGCTGGTATAAAGCAAGCCCCCCGATTATCAGGGAGGTGTACCGGAACAACCAGGTATTCGGATACCTGGTCTCCGACTACATGCTCGATGTCGGTCTCTGGGAGGACCTGGAGGCGAGCAAGGCCGCGAGCAGGCTGATGCTCCGTCTTTACTACAAGGACCGGAGGGTACTGGACAGGGATGGGGGCGGCGGGTTTCCCGAGGGGAGTAACTGAAGAAATCGCGGCGGTCTGCCGGTTTTTATCCTCGTCTGACCCTGAAGTGATCGTAGCCGCCGCCTGAAAGCCGGATGTCGCGCCTGTCAACGATGACGGGCCGGCCGGCTGAAAAGAATTCACCGATTTGCGTAACGGGCACACGGGCGAAGGGCCACATTTTCACGAGGCCCTTCGCTTTTTGTTTTGAAACGGCAAAAAGAAGCTCGTAATCCTCGCCGTCGCTCAGCGCCTCTTGCAACGTTGTGCCGGCCGTCCGGAGGGGAATCGAGGACGTGTCGAGTCTCAAACCGACACGGGATGCCCGGCACAGGCGCCAGGCGTCGACAAGGAGGCCGTCGCTGACGTCGATCGCGGCCCGGGCCAGGCGGTTCCTGGCCAGCCATTGTCCTTCCTTTAACCGCGGTTCGAACAAGAGGTGGTGACCCGTCCGAAGGGATCGGCCGAATTTCCCCGTCGCGAAGAGGAGATCGCCGGGGCGGGCGCCCGATCGCCGGAGGACGTCTCCCCTTTGGACCTCGCCGACGATGGTCAGCGAGGCGACGGTGTCCCGGGGCGCCGTTGCGAGATCACCCCCAATCATGAAAACACCTTGCTTTTTGCCGAGTTTCAGAAGTCCCTTGAAGAAACGGTTGAGCCAGCCTTCGTCGTGACGCGGGCCCAGGCTGGTGGCCACGAGGCAGAATAGGGGCTTTCCCCCCATGGCGGCGATGTCGCTCAGGTTGCGGGCCAGGAGCTTCCTGCCGACCTGCTCGGGCGTCGCGGCGGCCGGGCCTTCAGCAAGGTAGTGTCTCTTCTCGACAATCTGGTCGACGGCGACCAGGAGGACCTTTCCGCCGCCCGGGGCGTAGCCGGCACAGTCGTCCCCCGGCGGGATGACGAGTCTGCCGGGAGGAGAGGGCAGACGCGCGAAGAGGGCTTTCAGGAAGTCGTCCTCGGTCATAATTGCAAGTCTTCTCCCTTTCAGGCTTCCCCGATGAATTCGCTTATTCAATTCATTATTTTATTTCCCGGCGTGTGTCAACTCCCGGCCGCGTCCGCGGGCAGTCTCCCCAACTCTCTTTTCGACCAGATGTAAATCAGCGCAAATGCTATGATGTTTGAAATGGGCAGGGAGGCCCACACGCCGTTCAGGCCCCACAAGCCGGGCAGGAGATAGAGGAAGGGGATCAGGAACAGGAAGTCCCTGATGAAGAGGAAAAACATCGCGGTGAAACCCTTCCCGAGGCCGTTGAACATGTTGATCCACACAATGGTGGGTCCGGCGAGGATCTGCACCAGGACGTATATCCTCATGGCGGGAACGGCGACGGCCACGAGAGCGGGGTCGTCGGTCATGAAAGAAATAATGGGGCGCGCGAAGATCTCCATGATGAGGCAGCTCGCACCGCCGAACAGGGCGGCCCACCTGACGCCCGTCGCCACGGTCTCTCTGAGTCTCGAGAAGCGACAGGCGCCGTAATTGAAACCGACCATGGGGAGCACCCCGTGGCCGATGCCGAAGATCACCCAGATGACGAGCCCGTTGATGCGAAAGAGGAGTCCGAGGGCGGCCAGGGCGTTCGGACCGAAACCGGCCAGCACGTGGTTGAAAATGGTCATGACGATGCTGATGCCCACGTTCATGACAAGGGCAGGGAAGCCCACGCGGTAGATCCCCCCGATCATCTTCACATCGGGAAGCGTGTATGCCCAGCGAAGACGGTAATGGGAATGGCCTGTCAAAAGGAAGTAAAGGGAGAGGATCGATGTCAGCAGGTAGGATATGACGGCGGCCGCCGCGGCGCCCCGGATGCCCATTTCGGGGAAGGGACCCCAGCCGAAGATGAGCAGAGGGTCGAGGACGCTCCCGAGAATGGAGGTGATGATGACGACGACCATGGAGAGTTTCGGGTTCCCCCCCGCGCGAAAGAGGTTGTTTGCCATCATCAGGAAGAAGAGGAAGGGCGCGATGAGGACGTAGGTCCTCATGTATGTCACGCACAGCGGCAGGATTTCTTCCGTGGCCCCGAAGGCCCGCAGGATCGGCGCCGTGTAAAATAGCCCCGCGAGGATGGTCAAAAAGCCGAGGGTTAATGAAAGGAATACGGCCTGTCCGCAGGATTTCTGCGCTTTTTCCTCCTCGCCGGCGCCGAACATCCGGGAGGCAAAAGACGCCGCCCCGACGCCGGTTCCCACGCCGATGGCCGCGAAAAGGATCTGGACGGGGAAGGATATCGTCAGAGCCGCCACGGCATCGGGGCCGATTTTTGCCAGCCAGAAGGCATCGAGCAGGTTATAAAAGGCCATCACCATGAGGGAGGCGATGGAGGGGAGGCTCATTTTTAGGAGAAGCGGTCCGACGGGACCTTCGCCCAAGTGGAGTCTTTCTTCTTTCATGGGGCTAATGATAAGAGTCGGAGAAAGTTATCACGCATTCGTCTTTTAATTCAAGGAAAATTCATTTATATTCCGTGCAGGATTGATCGTTTCGGTGACCCGTGGAGTCTCAGATGCTTCGCTTTCCCAAAAAAACTGGCCAGACCCTCGCTTTCAATTCCTGAAACCTATTTTGGACAGATATGGCAAGGTGGAAATAATCAACGAAAGAAAGGAGAGTAAAAAATCTCATTGGAAAGCACAGGGGCCTTGCGTTCGCATCCATGGTATTTTAATATATGATCAGGATATTTGATTCTGAGAACAAATGGCAGCAAAGACGCGGCAGAGATTTAAACTATACTCTTGGGCGTGTTTTGATGTCGACGTTGCATGATCGTGAGCTTTCTTGAACCTGAATGAAAAATGAAACGGCAACATTGATTCTGGGGTAGATCTCGAAGTCTGAGATTTCGCTGGTGTCAATATCAAAATATTGGCTGGGGTCAATATGGTGTTCAGAAAAAAAGTTATTATGCTCATCCTTTTCTTTTTTTCGTGTGCTCTCGCGGCGTCGGTGGGCGCAGAAGACAAGCTTCCCGCAGCGAAGAAACGGCAACTACTGGACCAGACGGATCGTATTTCTCAACACGGAATCACCTGGAAATTCAGCGAGAAAGTTGCAGCAGGGCGGTTCATAAACGGAGACTATTATGTTGTGGGGCCTGTCACGATTGTTTCGATCACGCCGCTCCCGGAAAAAGGACGTAACGGGTCTGTTTTAAATATACCCCCCGATCGTTTTAAAAGCGGATTTGACGATCGAGTCCAAGCGGGACGATTTGACGCCGGTCTTTATAGCAAACTGCCGATTCACATGAAACCCGGTGACTCATTGATTTCGACGATCAGTGTCCGGGAGCTCGGAGAAGTCAGAGCACCACTGACAAAGGTTGATAGAGCCATAAGCCCTGTTTTCAGCGCCTCAGTGCTGACGTGTGTGAAGGACCCCTTGCCCGAAGATGCATTCAGGCCTTCCTATGCTGACAGACATCAGAAGTTATATTTCGCCAGAAACTTAAACTGGGATTTGTTGCCAAAATTGAAGGGCGTGCCAGGAGAGGTCAGGGACGACACAGATCCGTTGACGCCTGAAGCGTTCGCGGCGATGTTTCAGCGCCCCTGGCTTGACGTCTGTTTCTTCGGATTTGATGCCCCGGTGGCTTATATGCCTCACTACAGCCGTGAGATTGGGCGGGCAGTGGGAATGGCCAGCCTTCTGCTAATGCTGGATTATACGAAAGCCGAAAAAGAGCGATTGTTGATTAACTTCGTGCAGTACGGCATTGATCTCTGGGGGCTCGTGTGTGCCGGATACCCGGGCTGGCCAGCGCATGGAGGTCACGGCAACGGAAGAAAATGGCCGATCATTTTTGCGGGTATTATGCTTGGTGATCCGGAAATGCAGTCACCCTGCAAGAAATACCCCGAATTGAAATTCGGCGAAGACATGCAAACGATGTATGGTCAGGGCTGGACGGGGGCCAAGGCTCTCTATGCGGGTCACGTGGGCAAAGATGGTCTTGAGGGAAAGGCAGGCTGGGGTGCTTATGAACACCTGCACCCGTCACAGTGGCATGACCAAATGAGCGAAGCCTACCGCCGCTGTTGCACCAGTGTGGCGTGGATCGGTCAGGCACTTGCTGCAAGGATCATGAAAGCGGAGAAATTATGGGATCATGATGCTTTTTTTGATTATACGGACAGGTGGATGACGGAGGATGATACAAAAGCTATCAATGAAATGTTTAAGGCAAGAGGATGGGATTTTTCTATGGATTGGGCTCGTCAGGGACAGGCCTGGGATCCTTTTGTGAATCAGATGTGGTCTAAATATCGTTACAAGCCGTTAAAGTAAAGCACTTCTTTATAGTCCCGCGATCCTATTTTGTATAATCAGCAGGATAAGATCGGGGTTCTCTCCAAACTCGTTACATCTAATACATTCGTCGTAACCCGTGGAGTCCCAGATGCTTCGCTTTCCCAAAACAGCTGGCCAGACCCCCGCATATCCCCCGCAGCGAATGGGCTTGTCCCAGTTGGCAGAACAGCATCGCCACGAACTGGACCAGCGGCTGAATCCCTTGGCCCTCCGCTCGGCCCTGGTCGCATGAACCGTTTCAAAAAAATCTCGGCTCCGAGAATAGGTGTGGAATTTAACTAAAAATGCTGCCAAATCGATTCACCAGGGTGCCTCCTCTCAGAGTTTTTTCTCTGTGCCGAGAAACTACTACAAGAGGTCGGGCACCCTTTTCAATTCCTAAAACCTATTTTGGACAGATGTGATACCGTGCATCAAACATTCCCGTCAGTGATTTGACATGCGATACAACCTGATTGTCATCCTGGGGCCCAACGCCTCCGGCAAGACGCGGATGGCCGCGAGACTCGCGAAAGACATCGGCACCGAGATCGTCTCGGCGGACTCGCGGCAGGTCTACCGGGGTATGGATATCGGCACGGGGAAAGACCTCTCCGACTACGTTGTCGACGGTGTCGGGGTCCCGCACCACATCATCGACATCGTCGATCCCGACCACGAGTTCAGCGTCTACGAGTTCCAGCGGAGATTTCACGACTGCTTTTCGGAGATTGCGGCCCGCGGAAAGATCCCGATCCTTGCGGGCGGGACAGGCCTGTATATCGAGTCCGTGCTGCGGCGTTTCCGGATGCTCCCCGTCCCGAGGGACCCGGATCTTCGGAGAGAACTCGAGGGGCTCGGCATGGAAGAACTCGCCCGGCGACTCCTGCAGATCAACCCGGGGATTCACAACACGACGGATCTCGGAAGCCGGGAACGCGTGATTCGGGCGATCGAGATCGCCCGCTACACACAGGACCACCCCGATGAAAAAGTCGCCATGCCTGAGATCAGAGCCCTTGTCTTCGGCATCAGCCGGGACCGGAAGACCCTGCGTGAGCGCATCGCGGAGCGCCTCAGGAGGAGGCTCGACGAGGGGATGATCGAGGAGGTCCGGCGCCTTCACGATGGGGGCCTGACCTGGGAGGCCCTCGAGCGGTTCGGTCTCGAATACCGTTACGTGAGCCGGTATCTGCGGAAACAGCTAAGCCGCGAGGAGATGTTCAACACGCTGAACATCCGGATTCGCCAGTTCGCCAAGAGACAGGAGACCTGGTTCCGGGGCATGGAAAAAAGGGGGATCGATATCATCTGGATTAACGGGGACGACTACGAAGCCCTTCGCGAAAGGGTCCGGACGCTCACCGGTCTTTAGATGCGTGCGGTAGACGTCCCGATGGACTATGCCAGGATGTCGGCAGACTCGCCGAGATAGGCCTCCTTGACCCTCCGGTCGCCCAGGAGTTCCTTCCCCGTCCCTTCGAGGACGATGGATCCCGTCTCGAGGACATAGCCGTAATCTGCCACATTCAGCGCCGCCATGGCATTCTGTTCGATGAGAAGAATCGTCGTTCCCTCCCCGTTGATCTTCCGGATGATACGAAAGACCTCCCGGATGAGCAGCGGCGCGAGGCCCAGCGACGGCTCGTCGAGCAGGAGAAGTTTGGGCCTGGACATGAGGGCCCGCCCGACGGCGAGCATCTGTTGCTCCCCGCCCGAAAGCGTCCCCGCGGATTGCGTGGCTCTTTCCTTCAGTCTCGGGAAAGTTTCAAAGACCATGTCGATGTCTTTCTGGATTTCTTCCTTCTCCGCCCGGTTGTAGGCCCCCATGAGGAGATTTTCGTAGACGCTCACGTTGACGAAGACTTTACGGCCCTCCGGGGCCATGGCGATGCCGTCCTGTGTGATCCGGTGCGTGGGCAGGCCGAGAATCTCCCGGCCGAGAAACTTGACCGAACCGCCCGTGGCAGGCGCAAGCCCGCAGACCGTTCGAAGCAACGTGCTCTTGCCCGCGCCGTTTGCCCCGATGAGGGTGATGATCTTTTCCTCGGCCACGTTCAGGGAAACGTCCCTCAGGGCGTGGATTCCGCCGTAGTGCACATTCAGGTTCGCTACCTTAAGCAACGCTCTTCACCTCCCCCAGGTAGGCTTCGATGACGCGGGGGTTGTTCTGAATCTCGTAGGGTGTCCCCTCGGCGATGGTGTTTCCATAGTCGAGGACCTTGATCCGCTCGCAGATCTGCATGACGAATTTCATGTCGTGTTCGATGAGGAACACGGTGAGGTCGTAATCCTTCCTCAGCCGCAGGACGAGCTCGAGGAGGGCCTGTGTCTCGATGGGGTTCATGCCGGCGGCCGGCTCGTCCAGCAGGAGCAGCTTCGGGCCTGTCGCGAGGGCCCTTGCGATCTCGAGTCTCCTCTGCTTGCCGTAGGGAAGAGATGAAGATGTCTCGTCTGCGAGATCCTCGAGGTCCACTTCCCGCAGAAGCTTCATGGCCTCCTCGTGCATCATCTTTTCCTCTTGCCGGTAAAGCGGCAGACGCAGCGTGGCGCCCCAGAAAGAGGACCTGATGCGGCAGTGGTAGCCGATCATGACGTTTTCGATGACGGAGAGTTCGGTAAAGAGGCGTATATTCTGGAATGTCCGGGCAATGCCCGCCTTTGTGATATAATTTGCCTTTTTCCCCGTGATGTCCTGTTCCGCGAAAGTTACCTTTCCTTCCGTAGGGACATAGTAGCCGGCAATCATGTTGAAGACGGTCGTCTTACCCGCACCGTTGGGGCCGATGAGCCCCACGATCTCCCCCTTCTGAAGGAGGAGGTCGAAGTCATTGACGGCTACAAGGCCGCCGAATTTCATGGTCAGGTGCTGAGCGGAAAAAAAGACCATCAGGCATTCCCCCTCTTTGGAGGCAGCAGGGACTTCACTCTGTTCGCGACGCCGTTCCAGGAGAACTCCTTTGTCCCCATGATGCCGCGCCGGGCGAAGATCATCAACAGGATGAGGATGAAGGAGAAGAGCACCATCCGCATGCCGGGAATGCCCGGGATTTCGACAATCCCCAGGTCCATGGGCTCCTCGACAAACCTCAGCAGTTCACTGCCCCAGGTCACCAGGATAGCCGCGATGACGGAGCCCGTGGTGCTGCCCAGCCCCCCTGCAACGATCATGATGAGAAGGTTGAAAGTCAGAAAGAATGTGAAGAGCGTCGGCGATATGGTCGTGATGAGGTGGGCCAAAAGCCCCCCGCCGACGCCTTCGAAAAAGGCGCTCGTGGTGAAGGCGAGCATCTTGTGCCAGAAGGCGTTGATCCCCACGGACTCCGCAGCGGCCTCATCGTACTTGATTGCCTTCATGGCCCTCCCGTAGGTGCTCCTGACGAGCCGGGCGATGAAAAACAGGGTGAATATGACAAACCCCCACGACCACCAGAGATTGGTGTGGCCTGCTATGCCCTTCAGGCCGAGGGGGCCGTTTGTGACGGGCTGGGCGTTGTTCGCGATCACACGGACGACTTCACCGAAGCCGAGCGTCACGATGGCGAGGTAATCGCCCCGGACGCGAAAGACGGGGAAGCCCATGAGAAAGCCGAAAAAGGCCGTCACGACTCCCGCGGCGATGAGCGAGATCACGAAGGGCACGTGAATAACGCTGAGAGGCCATATGATGGGCTCGATGATGAAGGAGATCTCTTTCTCCATCGGGGTCAGCGTGAGAAGGGCCGAGGTGTACGCTCCGATGGCCACGAAGGCGTTCGGTTCAAGGGAAAACTGCCCCGTCACGCCGTTGATGAGATTGTAGCTCACGGCCAGGACAATAAAGATGGCGCAGTTGTTGAGGATTCTGATTTGATAGTCCGTGCCGTGCTCGTCGGCAACATACAGAAAGGCCAGCAGGGCCAGGCAGGCGACCAGCGTCAGGATCTGGTTTCTTCGATAATTTTTTTCCATGGAAACGTCTGTCTATGTCTATCCGGTCTATTCGGTCTATCCAGTCTATCCAGTCTACCCGGCTTTCAAGGTCTATCCAGATCTGCTCTTGATTTAATCTTCATTAATTCAAAACTCAAAATTCAAAACTCAAACCTTATTCTGGTAACTTCTGTCCCAGCAGCCCCGTGGGTCTGAGGAGCAGGATGAGGATCAGAATGGCGAACGCGATGGCATCCCGGTACCCCGCGAGATTCGGGGCGATGGCCACGAGGAGAATCTCAGCGAAGCCCAGCAGGAGCCCGCCGACCATGGCGCCGGTGACGTTTCCGATCCCTCCGAGGACGGCAGCCACGAAGGCTTTGAGCCCGGGAATGATGCCCATGAGAGGGTTTATCTGCGGATATCGCATGGCCCAGAGGATCCCGCCCACCGCCGCGGCCGCCGAGCCGACGGCAAAGGTGATGGCAATGATCCGGTTGATGTCCACACCCATGAGCTTCGTCGTCTCCATGTCCATGGAGATGCAGCGCATCGCCCGCCCGGCGCGGGTTCTGAAAATGATCAAAAGAATGGCGGAGAGGACGGCCAGGGTGATCAGGGGGATCCAGAGATGCAGCTCGAGAATGCGTACGCCGCCGATTTCGTGAATACCCGTGAAAAGTTCGGGGACCTGGAACCCCTTGGGCCTGCCCCCGAAGACGACCAGGCCGAGATTTTCCAGGAAGAAGGAAACCCCGATGGCCGTGATAAGGGCCGATATGCGCGGCGCGTTTCTGACGGGACGATAGGCTCCCCGATCGATCAGGATCCCGAGGGCTGCCGTCAGGATTATGGCCGCGAAAAAGGAGACCCACCAGGGCAGGGAGAACATCAGGATGCCGTAAAAAGCGAAGTAGCAGCCCATCATCATCACATCGCCGTGGGCGAAGTTGATGAGGCGGAGAATGCCGTATACCATGGTGTAGCCGATGGCGATAAGGCCGTAAAGGCTGCCCAGGGATATACCGTTGATCAATTGCTGAGCCAGCAGTGTCGGCTCCACGAATATCGACCCCTTGTCACAAACATGACAAAAGCAGGGGCGAAAAGTTCTCGCCCCTGCCCGTTTTGCCGGTTTCTAAATGATTCCGTGCTGTGTGAGAAATGTCAGCCCGGGGTTAATACTGTCCGTGGCGCGATGACATCGCGCCCGTGGACTACGGGTTCACCGTGGTCAGGTACTGGAACTTGCCGTTTTTGACCTGCAGGATGACCATGCTCTTCACGGCATTTCCATCAGGACCGATGTTGATCACGCCGGACACACCCTTGAAATTCTTCGTGTTGGCGAGTGCCGCCCTGACCTTCGGGCCGTCCGTCGACTTCGCTCTCTCCATGGCGTCCAGGATGGCGAAATAAGCGTCTGCGCCGAGGGCGTCGAACCCGCTGGCTTCCTTGCCCGTCTTCTTCTCATAAGCGGCGATGTACTTCTTGGCGATGTCCGTCGTGGCCGCTTCCTTGGCGAAGTGCCCGGTGAAGAGGAATCCCTCGACAGCCTTGCCGCCGATGGAAATAAGCTCCGGCGCCTGTGCGCCGTCAGCGGACATCACGGGGACTTTCAGCCCGAGTTCCACCGCCTGCTTGCAGACGAGGGCGTCTTCCGTGTAGTAGTTCGGCAGATAGAGGAAGTCAGGTTTGGCGGCCATGACCGCGGAGAGCTGCGCCGTGAAGTCCTGGTCTCCCGTCTGGCAGTAGGTGGTGGAGACGACCTTGCCGCCCATTTTCGTGAAGCTCTTGGTGAAGAAGTTGGCCAGGCCCACGCAGTAATCCTGCGCGATGTCCACGATGATGGCGGCGCGTCTTGCCTTCAGGGTATTGTACGCATACTTGGCCGCGACCTCGCCCTGGAAGGGGTCGATGAAGCAAACGCGGAAGATATACTCGCGGTTCTGGGTGACCAGGGGGTTTGTTGCCGTGGGCGAAACGACGGGGATCTTCGCCTTGTCCGCTATAGGGGCTCCCGCCATGGTGTTTCCGCTGATGGCTTCACCGATTACGGCGTGAACCTTGTTCTTCTTGAGCAGGCGGTCCATCGCCGTGGCTGCTTCGATTTTGTCGCTCTTCGTATCCGTCAGGAAAAGCTCCACCTTTTTGCCGAGAACGGTGGGCTTTAGATCCCTGGCAACCTGAATGCCCGCCCATTCCATCTGACCATAGGCGGCGACACCGCCTGTCATCGGCAACCAGCAGCCGATCCTGACCGTGTCCTTGCCCTGAGAGAAAGCAGGCCCGGGCAGCCCCAACGCCAGCGCGAGGGCCACCACAGCGATTAACAGATGTCTCGTCTTCATACTCCCTCCTTTTGACATTTTCGGTTTTTTTAAAAGAATTTCCGACTGCACGAAAGGAATGACGAACGGTTTAAATCCCCCCGATGAGCGATTTTTCTAACACACGGCCACCACCCCGTCAACGAAATTCTGTCCGTTGAAGTGATTGTTATTTCGCAATAAAACCGGAAATATCAGCGGTTTTTCTTCCGGAAAATGAGCCTCAGGGGGACTTTGTCGAATCCGAAGATCTCCCGGATCTGGTTGGAGAGGAAACGCTCGTAGGAGAAGTGAAGGGCGCGGGGCTCGCGGACGAAAAAAACAAAGGTGGGAGGCTTCACCGAGATCTGGGTGAAATAATAGATCTTGTTGAGCCGGCCAGCGTGACGCGGGGGCGGATTGGCTGCGAGGACCGCGCCGACCTTGTCGTTCAGCTCGCCCGTGGGGATTCTGCGGTTTGCCTGGCCGTACACCTCCTGGATGAGGTCGAAGATCCTCGTCACGCGCTGGCCCGTTTCGGCGGAAACGAAGATGATGGGGGCAAAGGCCAAAAATTTGAGTGCGTCCTGGATTTTCTTGACGTGGATGCCGACGGTGGAGTTGTCTTTTTCGATCAGGTCCCACTTGTTCACGACGAGGATGGACGCCACCCCTTTCTCGTACGCAAGCCCGGCGATTCTCGCGTCCTGGTCGGTCACGCCGTCTTCGGCGTCGATGAGGATGAGGGCGATGTCGCAGCGGCTCAGGGTCTTCAGGGCCTCGACGACGGTGTACTTCTCGAGGGTCATGCTGATGCGGCTTTTGCGCCGGATGCCGGCCGTGTCGATGAGGAGATACTTCTTGTCCCGGTACTCGAAGGGAGTGTCGATGGCGTCCCTTGTCGTGCCGGGCAGGGGGTTCACGATGGTCCTTTCGTAACCCAGGATTTTATTGATGAGGGACGACTTTCCCACGTTCGGCCGTCCCACGACGGCAATCCGGATCCGTTCCTCGTCGGCCTCGACGGCCTTCGCTGCGGGAATCCTGTCCACCACGTCCATCATGAGGTCGTCCACGCCCCGGCCGTGTTCGGCCGAGACGGGGTAGAGCTTTTCGATGCCGAGCCGGTAGAAATCGTAGGCGAGGGCGTCGTGCTTCGGACCATCGATCTTGTTGACGACGTAGAAGACCGGTTTCGGGACCTGGCGGAGCAACCTGGCGATTTCTTCGTCGGAGGGGGTGAGCCCGTCCCGGCCGTCCATGAGAAAGAGGATGATGTCGGCTTCCTCGATGGCGAGCATGGTTTGCTCCCTCATCTGGACGAGGATCTTCTCCGTGGAGATCGGCTCGAAGCCGCCCGTGTCGATGATGGTGAATGATCGGCCCTCCCAGGTCGAGTCGGTGTAATTGCGGTCCCTCGTTGCCCCGGGCTCGTCGATGGTGATGGCCTTCTTCCCCTCGGAGAGCCTGTTGAAGAGGGTCGATTTGCCGACGTTCGGCCGGCCGATGATGGCGATGATGGGTTTAATGTTCATAAAGGCAAAGGGCAAAAGGCTAAAGGTTAAAGGCTAATGGCAAAGGGCTAACGGCTAAAGGCCAAAAGCTAAAAAACCTAAAAACCTCCGGCAAGGAGCATGTTAGTTCAAAATTTATAACTCAAAACTGCCGCAGGCCGTTGTGGACTGAAACTTGCTCCAATTTTGAATTTTGAGCAACTGTGTTTCGAGTCAAGGTAATTAACTAAGCATATTTCCAA
>DAIMEJ010000026.1:0-15612 GCA_036725345.1 Syntrophales bacterium | reverse complement strand
CGTGGAGGAGATAGTGCAGGATGGAACCGACCACGACACCTCCCGCCGCAAGCAGACTCAGGGGTTTGAGGATGTTCTTCCATGCCACGACGGAAAGCGGCACCTTCGGGTTCTGGGTCAGCGCCGCGTAAACGGGCTGCCGCTCCTGAAAGACGTACATAAAATGCGTCCCGTTGACGTATTTGTCTCCGTAAGTGTTCGCGTCGCCGCCCAGTTCCTTTACCCGGTCCGCCGCGAGCTTCACCATGGCGTCTTTCTCTCCCCACTTGAGGGCCCCCGTCGGGCAGGCCTTGACGCAGGCCGGGGTGAGGTTGTTGCGCAGACGGCTTTCGCACATGTCGCATTTGTACACACGGTCGGTCTCCTGTTCGTACTTGGGGACTTCGAAGGGGCAGGCGGCGACACAGTTCTTGCAGCCGATGCACCGGTCCGGGTTGAGCCCCACCGTCCCGAATTCCGTGTGATAGAGGGCCCCCGTCGGGCAGGCCGTCACGCAGCCCGCGTCACTGCAATGCATGCAGGCCTCCTTCCGGAAAAGCCACTTGACGGTGCCCTTGGAGTCTTTGTAATCCTGGAAGTGGATGATCATATAGGTGTTGGGCTGAAGCGTGGGCGGGTTCTGGTAAGAGCCGTAGTTCACCGTCTGTTTCGCCTTTTTCTCGTTCCATTGCTTGCAGGCGAGCTGGCAGCCCCTGCAGGCCGTGCATTTCGTATCGTCGTATAATTTGATCATCTCCGCCATGTTACTTCACCCCCTTCCGCACAACATTCACCATGAAGGCCTTGCTCTCCGGAATCATCGTGTTGGGGTCTCCCGCGTAAGGCGTCAGGAGATTGGCCGAGTCACCGAAGGTGAAGATCTCCGGTTTCTTGTCGTTGGCGTTGTATTTCCGCTCAGCCGTTGTGACCCAGCCGTAGTGCCACGGTATACCGACCTGGTGAATGATGTTTCCGTCGATGTCGAAGGGCTTGAATCTCGGTGTGACGATGGCCACGGCGTCGACTTGGCCCCGGGAGGACTTCACGGTGACGATCTCGCCGTTTTTGAAGCCCCTTTCCCTGGCCAGATCCTCGCCGATCTCGACGAACATGCCGGGCTGCATCTCAGCGAGCCAGGGTACCCACCTTGTCTGCACGCCTGTCTGCCAGTGCTCGGTCACCCGGTAGGTGCTGCAGACGAAGGGGAACCTCGGGTCGCAGGTCGCGATGGTGTCGTGTTCCGTCCCGACGCCCTTCTCTTCCCATCGCTTGACAGTGGGGTTGTTGTACTGGGGTGAAAGGAGATTCTTCTCGATGGGGCACTCCAGAGGTTCGTAGTGTTCCGGAAACGGGCCGTCGGCCAGCCCCGGACCGTAAAGGCTGGCCACACCGTCGGGTTTCATGATGAAGGGGGGTCTGCCGGAGCCGGGGTCACCGACGCCGTCAGGCACATCTCCCGTCCATTTCTTACCGTCCCACTTGATGACGGGACGCCTGGGGTTCCAGGGTTTGCCCGTGGGATCGACGGAGGCGCCATTGTAAAGGATGCGGCGGTTCACCGGCCATGACCAGGACCACTGGGGGTAGAGGCCGAGTCCGGTGGGGTCGGCCTTGCCCCGACGGGCGGCCATGTTGCCGGCACCGGTGTATGAGCCGCAGTAAATCCAGTTTCCCGAGGAAGTGGAGCCGTCGTCCTGCAAAAGGGCGAAGGTCGGAACGAGTGAGCCCTTTTTGAAGAGTTTCTTCTGTTTCGTTGCGGGGTCATCGAGGAGCTTGTCCGTCAGGAAGTAACCGTTAATTTCCTTGGCAATGGCGTGTGTGTCGAGATGATAATGACCTTCTGCTGTGAATTTGCCGTAATTCCAGGTGAGTTTCGTGATGGCCTGCCTGTTGGGACCGCCTTCCTTCTGGTAGAGCTCCTTGACCTTGAAATAAAGCTCCGTCATGATATCGCCGTCGGGCTTGGCGATGCCGACGGGATTGACGGCCTTGTAGCGCCACTGCATCCAGCGGCCGCTGTTCGAAATACTGCCTTCCTTCTCTACAGAGGAGGCGCAGGGGAGCATGAAGACTTCTGTTTTTACCTTTGTCGGTTCGAAACCGGGGCTTCTCCAGAATGAACCCGTCTCGTTGTCGTAAAGGTTGACATTGACCATCCAGTCGAGCTTCGTCAGGGCGGATCTGACCTTGTTGGACGAAGCGCCGCTGGCCGCCGGGTTCATACCCCAGGCGAAAAAGCCCGTGAACTTCCCCTTGGACATCTGGTCGAAGAGGGTGAGCCAGGAGTAATCGACGCCGTCGTCGAGCTTCGGCAGGTAGTTGTATGCCTCCTCGAGGGTGGCGTTCATGCCGTAGAAGGATCTGAGCAGGCTCGCGACGTACTTGGGCGTGTTCTTCCACCAGTTGAGGCTCTTGGCCTCCTTGGTCTTGGTCGTGCGTTTCTCGATGAAGTCCTTCAGGGTAGGCATGCTCGCCCGCGGCGTACCGATGTAACCCGGCCAGATATGAAATAGAAGGGCCTGGTCCGTGGAACCCTGAACGTTGGATTCGCCGCGCAGGGCCTGGACGCCGCCGCCGGCAATACCCATGTTGCCGAGCAGAAGCTGGATCAGGCACATGGTGCGGATGTTCTGGACGCCCACTGTGTGCTGAGTCCACCCCATGGCGTACATAATATTGCCGGCTTTCATGGGACCGGTGGTTGAGCAGTAAATCTTGTAAAGTTCCTGGAGTTTTTCCTTCGGTGTTCCCGTGATCCGGCTGACGAGGTCAACGTTGTACCTCGAGTAGTGCCTTCTCAGGAGCTGGAGGACGCAGCGTGGATCCTTCATGGTCGGGTCCTTTTTGATCACGCCGTTTGCGTCTGTCTGATAGCTCCAGGTCGTTTTGTCGTACTGTATGCCCTTCAATCCGGAGAAAACGCCCCGGTTCTCGCCCGGGAGCTTGAAATCGGGGTTCACCAGGAAGGTGGCGTTGGTGTAATTCCGGACGTATTCCTCGAAGTAGAGCCTGTTGTCAAAGATATATTTGATCATGCCGCCGAGGATGGCAATATCCGTCCCCGAACGCATGGGCATATAGAAATGGGCCTTGGCGGCCGACTGGGTGAAACGGGGGTCTACACAGAGCAGTTTCGCACCCCTCTCCATGGCCTTGGTGATCCACTTGAAGGAGATGGGGTGGTTGGAGGCGGGATTCGCCCCCATGATGAGAATTACGTCACTCCATTGAAGATCAATGTAGTGGTTCGTCATCGCGCCGCGTCCGAACGACTCTGCCAGAGCCGGTACAGTGGCGCTGTGTCAGATACGGGCTTGGTGCTCGATATACACCAGACCCAAGCCCCTCAGGAATTTCTGATAGATCCAGCACTCTTCGTTGTCCATGGCGGCCGATCCGACGGATGCGATACCTTCCGTCCGGTTCACGAGCTCGCCCTTGCTGTTCCGGACCCTGAAGCTCCTGTCGCGGCTTTTCTTGATGTTGTGGGCGATCTTTTCGAGCGCCCATTCCCATTCCACTTCCTGCCATTCCGTGGCGTAGGGCGCCCGGTAGAGGGGCTTGTCCAGGCGGTTCTTGTTGTTGGCCATCTGAAAGATGGAACCGCCTTTCGGGCAGAGTGTACCCTGGTTGATGGGATGATCGGGATCCCCCTCGGTGTTGACGACCTTACCGTCCCGTGTCGAAACGATAATGCCGCATCCCACGGAGCAGTAACAGCAGATGGTGGTGGTCTCTTTGGTGTACTGGATCTTCAGGGGCTGCGCGTGGGCGGAAACGGGCTTGAGGCTGACGCCCATGCCGCCCGCCGCGAGCGCCGCACCGGAGATCTTCAAGAAACCTCTTCTGGTGACGTCCATGACGATGCGCTCCTTTCTCGATGGTATCGCTATGAATTCGTCCGTTCTTCCCTGCCCGGCTTCAATGGCGAAAAAGTCGCCCCCGTTATCCAGTCCTCCTGAGGCGGTCTTCGGCAAGAAGATGCGCTTCAGAAGGGTTTTTAGCTTTAACGGATAGTCAGAGAACACCAATAGCCTCAAGGATTTGTTCCCCGCTTTCCGAACGGCGGGGCTTTCCAGGCCGGGAAGAACCTGTCCTCTATATCTATTGAGCCTATGGGTGTCAAGGGTTTTTTCGGCAAATAACAAGTCATTTCGATAAGTTATGTCATTTTTGACATAGATGGGCTGCAGAGGTTGGAAGCATTCATGTTATCGGGCAGATAAGGTAACATGGTCCCGCGCATCTGCTGATCCCTCCTTGACAGGCGCCCTCATCTGTGGCACGCAAAGAAAAAACCGTGCTATGGGAGGTATCATGTCCGAGATCATACGCTTCGGCGTCTCCCTCGAGAAAGGCCTGCTTCAGCGCTTCGACCGGCTGATCCGCGGGAAAAAATACACGAACCGCTCCGAGGCCCTCCGGGACCTCATCCGGCAGGAGATGGTCAAGAAGGAATGGGAAGAGGGCGGGGAGGTGGCCGGCGCCATCACCTTTATTTACAATCACCACAAGCGCGACCTCCTGAACCGGATCATGGATCTCCAGCACGACTGCCAGAATATCATCATCTCGACGCAGCACATCCACCTGGATCACGACAACTGCCTGGAGATCGTGGCCGTCAAAGGTGCTGCCGGGGAGGTTCTCGAGCTGGCCGACGCCCTCAAGGCCCTCCGCGGGGTTCGTCACGGTACGCTGAGCATGACCGGGACAGGGAAAGAGACGAAATAAAGGGGGGGGCGTGAAGCAATTTTGCAGGCGAAAAACCGCTTTGCGACGGTTCTAATTGCTCACTGCGTTGCGGCCGCAAAAACTCGCCCTTCGGGCTCAAACAGTTTGCGCCGCGGGCACTCCATTTCGCAAAGAACCGTTCGCGCAAAGTCGCTTTCAATTCGCCTTGCAAAACCGCTTCACGACTTCTCCGTCCAGAACAGCAGAGGATATACATGCCAAAAGTCCTTTTTTGCGGAAAAGGGGGGAGCGGCAAGAGTACGCTGCAGGCCCTCCTCGAGGTCCTCGAAGCATAGACGGGAGCCCCTTTGCCCGGCTGAGGAAGCATTGACAAAAATAACCGTATGTGCTACGGATTTTCGAAACGTGGCACAGATGGTTTTCCCCTAACAGGCGCCCTTCATTTTTTTTCACCTGTCGGTAGCACGAATATGGCACCGGTGGCATCGAGGGACCCCCTTGCACCTCCCCGACGGCTTTCTCTCGACGACGAGGGTTTCCGCTTGGGCCAGGCAGCAGGGCGACGGACCTGTTGGAGAGAGGTATACAACGGCGGAACTTCCGGGAGATGACGGCGCATGTCGGAGGAACTGGGCATTCTGGCCCTTTCGGCGGCGGCCATTGCTTTTTTCCACACGATGCTGGGCCCCGACCACTATCTGCCCTTCATTGCCATGTCCCGGGCCCAGGGCTGGTCAATGGCAAGGACCGCGACCGTCACGACTCTCTGCGGGGCAGGCCATGTCCTGAGCGCCGTCCTGCTGGGCGCCGTCGGCATCGCGCTGGGGCTGGCGGCATCGTTTTTCGAGCCGATGAATGAAATCCGGGGAAGCCTGGCCGCGTGGGCCTTTATGAGTTTCGGCCTCATCTACCTGGCCTGGGGCCTGCGGCAGGCACGTAAAAACGCGCCTCACTCGCACGCCCATCCCCACCTGGACGGACACGTCCACGTTCATGGACACACGCACGGGGGCGAGCATGTCCATGTCCATGAAGGCGGCGCAACAAGGCTGACACCCTGGGTGATTTTCGTCATCTTCGTGCTCGGCCCCTGCGAGCCGATGATCCCGGTCGTCATGTACCCTGCCGTCAAGGGAAACTATTCGACCCTGATCGCCGTGACGGCCATTTTCGGCGCGGTCACCATCAGCTCCATGCTCGCTGTCGTCCTTGGGGCTTCCCTGGGCCTGAAATCCATTCCCCTGAGATCCTGGGACCGATACAGCCATGCCCTGGCCGGTGCGACGCTGTTCCTGTGCGGCGCGGCCATGCAGTTCTTCGGGCTCTGAGGCCGGAGCCTTGCAGGCTTCAGCCTGTCAGGGGAAGTAATGGGGATGGCAGCGGTCCGGTCATTTGCGTCAGCCATCCGGGAGGATCACTTAAAGGGAAAATTTTTTTAGCCTGTCGGTAGCACGAATATCATTTTTGTATGTTTAACTGCATCCGCACGGAGGTGTCACCCATGGCCAGGTCAGTCATGTGCATACTCTTCATTCTCTCGGCTTTTGCTTCTTGGACTTCTGCTTGTACGGACGCGGATGCCGAAGAGCGCAAGCCCGCCCGAATGGACGAGGTCGTCGTGACGGCCCCGCCCATCGCGGAGGGCAACCGCGTCGATCGTCTGGGGAGCCAGGTTACCACCGTAACGGAGGACCAGATAAGCGATCTCAACGCCCAGGATTTTCAATCGGCAGTCCGGATGGTGCCAGGTGTGATCATCTCCCGCCAGAATACCGTCGGGAGCTTCGGAGGGGGCGATGGCGGCGCCATCTACATCCGCGGCATGGGAAGCTCGCGGCCGGGAGGCGAAATCCAGATGGCCGTCGACGGCATACCGAAGGTCGTCGGCGTCTGGACCCACCCCCTCATGGACATCATGAGTGTCGACCAGGCCCAGCGGATCGATATTTACAAGGGGGCTCAGCCCGTTCTGTTCGGCAATGGCGCCTATGGGGTCGTGAATCTGGTCACAAAACGGCAGGTCGAAGAGGGGTTCCACACAAATATCAGGGCTGGTTATGGATCTTACTCCACCTTCATCGAGGGGGTCGAGCACGGCGGCAAAGTCGGGAAAACCGATTATTATCTCTTCCAGGGCTTCCGCTCGTCCAGCGGCCACCGGGATCACTCCAGCGGGGAGCTGCAGGAGTACTTTGCCCGAGTCGGTCATCAGATCAATGGGCCCTGGTACATGAGCCTCACGGCGAATGCGACGAATAATTTCGCTGAGGACCCGGGCCCGGAGGGAAATCCCGCGGCCCGCCAGGGCACCTACCGGTCCGACGATGAAATGGGGGTGATCACCATCGCCCACCAGTACTCGTCAGCGCAGGGGACTGTGAAGCTATACTGGAACCGGGGCACGGGCGACTGGCAGGACCAGTTCGATACGGCGGGCGGCTTCCACTACGACACCGTGACGGACTGGGACAATTACGGCGGCCGGCTGCAGGAGGTCATCACCCCATGGAAAAACGGCGAAATTCTCGGCGGCATCGACCTGGATTTCATCGGCGGCAAGGCCACCATCGACAGGGATGCCACCCGGCCGGACAGCACGTTCCCCCGGGAGACCTTCCGCATCCTGTCGCCCTATGCAGCCTTGAGTCACCTCTTCGGGGAAAAAAGCGGCTGGCATGTAATCCCCTCGGCCGGGGTACGCTACTTCTCCCACAGTGATTTCGATGCCGAATGGGGACCCCAGACGGGGTTTATCATGGGCTACGGACAGACCGAATTCCACGCCTCCTATGCAAAGGGCGTCAACTACCCCGGCGTCTATGTCGTGACGCAATCCAACCTCTTCTGGGGCGGCAATGGGAGTTGGAAGGACCTGGACGCGGAGACGGTGGATCACTACGAGGCGGGATTGAGCCACGCTATCGGCAAGAAATTCCGTGCCGACATCATCTGCTTCACCGATGACGGGAAGAACCGCATGATCCTGGTGACCTCCCCGCTCCCCCCACGCTATGAAAACATCGGCGACTTCAGGCTGGAAGGCGTGGAAGCGACGGCGACCTGGGCACCGCTCGACGCCCTGTCCTTTTTCGCCGGAGCGACGTATCTCTTCAAACGCGAGCCCTACAATCTTCCCTATGCCCCCTACTGGTCGGCAAGCACCGGGCTCAATTACCGCTTCCTGAGATCCTTCAAGCTCAGCCTGGATGCACTGTACGTAGATAACCGGTACACGGCCAACAATCGCACCGCCGGCTACGGGGGAAGCAGCATCGCGGACGTCAATGCGAATTTTCTCGTCAACGCGAAGCTGGGATGGGAATTCAGTCTCAAGACACTCGGAACGAAAGGGGAGATCTATATCGCCGGCGAAAACCTGACCGACGAAAGTTACGCCTTCAAGAAAGACTACCCCATGCCCGGGATCACCGGGATGGCCGGTCTCAACCTGAAATTCTGAAAAATCGGAGGATCAGCGATGTTCGGGAACAAAAAAACGATTCGGGCCTTCGTCATTGCAGGGCTTGTCTTGCTTGTTCACATGGCCGTGCCGCCTTTGGGACTGGCGCACGAGGAGCAGAAACCGGTGACGGTCGAGAAGGAGAGAACAAAGGGGCCTTTTGTGTTTGTCCTCCCGGCTGATGGCGGTCCCTATGCGGAGATCATGAAGCCGCCCCGGACGGTCACCATGCGATCCGGTCTGGTGACGCTTGCCCCGGGAAAGGACGTGGGCCTCCACTCGACGGAGAATAACGAGGAGATGCTCGTCATCCTCGAGGGACATGGGGAGGTGGAACTAGAGGGCTTCGGCCGCATGGCGATCGCCGCCGGCCGGACCGCCTATGTCCCGCCGAAGACCCGCCACAACATCCTCAACAAGGGCAGTGGCCCGCTTAAATACGTCTTCATCGTGTCGAAAGCCATTGAGTGAGTTGGCAACCCTCTCTGTCTCGCCGTGAAGAGCAACGCGCCCAGGAAGAGTCCGGGTGTTTGCGGATGCTGTGAACCGGCCTCCCCTGAGTTACGAGTCGGGCTTTCGGCCCTTCCAAAAGGAAAGGGAGGCGCCGGCCCCGTGTGTGGTTGTGTCGAGTAATCCCGCAAATACGCTGACGTCGCGATTTTGTCTTGTCTTGCACCCCCGGAACGGGATTGCGGCAGATTTGACATGTCGCCGATGATTTGTTACAAGGACAGGGCCTTTCTGTGTCATTCATTTTCATTTGCGAGAGGAGAACGAGATGCCTGAGGATATCCGCTGGGTTAAAACACACTGCGCGCGCATGGATCACGGCGGCTGCGGCCTGCTGGTGGGCGCCAAAGGCAACGAGATTGTTGAGATCAAAGGGGACCCGGAGGGGTATCTCAACAGGGGCTACACCTGTTTCAAGGGCAGGGTGTCGGCGGAACGCCTGACGCACCCGGACCGTCTCCGCCACCCCCTGAAGAGGACGGGGAAGAGGGGTGAAGGAAAGTGGCAGCGCATCTCCTGGGACCAGGCGCTCGGTGAAATTGCGGAAAATCTTCTGAAGATCAAGGAAAAGCACGGGGCGCGCGCCGTCGGATTCGGCGCGGGAATGCCGAAGGGGCTGGAGCACTTGGTGCTGATCCGGCTGGCCAACATCTTCGGATCGCCCAACGTCGTCGGCATACAGGATGTCTGCCACGCCGGACGGGAGGTCACGGGCATGCACACCTGCGGCTTTTATCCCGTCGCCGATTTCCACCATCCGACGAAACTCATGTTTTTCTGGGGCAGTAATCTGGCGTCTACAAACGAGGAGGGGAATATCTACAGCCAGGTGACCGCCCAGCTGAAAAGCGGCGCCAAACTGATCGTCGTGGACCCCCGCAGGACGGAGATCGCCCGGAGGGCCGATCTCTGGCTCCAGTTGCGTCCCGGCACGGCCCAGGCGCTGGCTTTGGGGGTCATCCACGTCATGTGCAAGGAGTCCCTTTACGACAAGGACTTCGTGGAAAAGTACACCTATGGTTTTGAAGACCTGGAGAAGCAGGCCGAACCGTACACGCCGGAGAAGGTCGAGGAGATCACCTGGGTGCCCGCCGAGTCGATCCGCAAGGCCGCCCGGATGTACGCCGGGGCGAAGCCCGCGGTCCTCCAGTGGGGGAACGCCATCGAGCATGACGTCAATGTGTTCGACGCCACCCGCTCGCTGGTGTGCCTGATGGCCATCAGCGGCAATCTCGAAGTCCCCGGAGGCAACGTCAACGCCCTGGAACCCAGGATCATGAGTCTGGCGAAGTTTGTCCGTGCCGATCTCATTCCCGACAAGCGCAAAGAAATGCTCGGTGCCCATTACGGTACCATACCGAGACTGATGACCACACCCCCGTCTTTATTTCGCAGGGCCGTCCTGGAAGGCAAGCCCTACCCTGTCAGGGGGTATTACGGGATGTGCACGAACCCGATGGTCGCCTGGGCCGACAGCCGTGTCACCTACGAGACATTCAAGAGCTTCGATTTCGCGGCGGTGGCGGAAATCTTCATGACACCGACGGCGGCCATGGCGGACATCGTTCTCCCCGTGGCCCATCAGTATGAGATGAACGATATCGGCCACTACGGCATCGGCCACGGCTTGATCCTCGCCCGTCCCAAGGTGGTCGATCCCCCCGCGGAGTGCTGGCCGGACATGAAGATCCTGAACGAGCTGGGCAAGCGGGTGTCCCCGCCCGAACTGTGGCACGAAGACCACGAGGAATTCCTGGAGGACCTCGTCCGGCCGGCGGGACTGACGTACCGCGAATTCGTCGAGAAGGGTTATCTGAAAGGCCCGGACAGTTTTCGCACTTACGAGACGAAGGGTTTCCAGACGCCCACCGGCAAGGTGGAGCTGCGCCTGAGCACGGCCGAAAAGTTCCGGCTCAAGCCGCTGCCGGAGTTCACGGGGTTCCCGGAGCCCGATAACCCCGACTACCCCCTGCTCGTCACCAGCGCCAAGAGCCGCTACTATCTCCTGTCATCCTACCGGTGGGTCGGGAAGCTCCGGGAGAAGCGGCCGCACCCGCTCGTGGAGGTTAACCCCGACACGGCGGCGAAGTATGGCATCGGTGAGGGCGACGATGTGATCGTCGAGACGAAATACGGGTCCATTACCCAGAAGGCCTGTGTCACCGACATCGTTCACCCCCGCGTAATCAGCGCCGCCCTTGGATGGTGGTTCCCCGAGGGTTCCCCCGAGACGCAGTACGACTGGCAAAAATCCAACTTCAACATGATGACGTCCATGGGGAAACTGGGAAAGGAATTCGGGACGCCCAATATCACGAACCTGCCCTGCCGGATCCGGAAGGCGTAGGCCCGTCCTGCCATAGCCCCTTGACATCCGTAGGGTCCGGGAATGTCTGTCGCGAGCCTGTCTCGTCCGGGAGCGTCAACATGGATTACAGAGAGATGGACGAAGGCACCGGCTACATCGGCTTCCGGGAGGCTTTTGAGAGGATCACGGAGAATGTCCGCCCGGTGGAAGACGAGGAGCTGCCCCTGAACATGTGCGTCGGCCGGGTCGCCTCCGCCGACCTCGCGGCCGCGATGAACTACCCGTCCATCGATGTATCGCTCAAAGACGGCTTCGCCGTGAGGTCCGCCGATGTCCTTCATGCCGGCAGGCAAAACCCCGTGCGTCTGGCCGTGATAGGATCTTCCTTTGCCGGCGCTGCGTTCGAAGGTCGAGTCGTCCCCGGAGGCGCGGTCAGGATATGCTCCGGTTCGCCCATACCGGCCGGGAGCGATGCGGTGGTCTCCGGGGAGTTCTGTGACGAGGCATCGCCGGGGAAAGTCCTCGTTGCCGCCGATGCCGGGCCGGGTCGGAATATCCTGCGCACCGGCTCCGAGGTGGCCTCCGGGGCTACGATCATCAAGAAGGGTGAGAGGCTCTTTCCGGGCCACCTGGGGATGGCGGCGGCCGCAGGTATCGACAAGATCAGAGTTCACCGACGGCCCCGAGCGGCGATCATCAGTGTGGGCGATGAAGTCGTGGCGCCGGGCGAAAGGCTGCAGGCGGGTCAGCTTTATGCCAGCAACCTGGTCACCATGGAGGCCTGGCTGAGCTCTTTTGGTTTCCCCTGTGTCACCTCCGTCGTTCGCGATCAGGAGGGTTCCATTCAGCAGGCGCTGGAAAAGAGTTTGCCCGGCATCGATGCCATTCTGACCAGCGGAGGTGCCTGGGGCAGCGAGCGCGACCTGGTCATCGGGGTCATGGGCAAACTGGGATGGCGGAAGATATTCCACTACGTTCGCATGGGGCCGGGGAAAGGGACCGCCTTCGGGATATGGCGGAACGTGCCGGTCTTTTGTCTGCCCGGCGGTCCGGCCAGCAACGAGACGGCTTTTCTGCAGTTGGCCCTGCCTGCACTTTCGCGCATGGGCGGGGCGGCGGCGCATCCCCTTCCAATCGTGCATGCCAGATTGACTGAAGACGTGAAGGGCCGACACAAGGCGTGGACGGAATTCAGGGACGCTGTCATCACTCGGGATGACGGCGATCACTACACGGTGTCCCTCTACAAAAACAGGAGTCGTCTGCAGGCCATTGCCCATGCCTCGGGTCTGCTCTGCATTCCGGAAGGCAAGGAGTCTCTGGGCAGAGGCGAAATCCTGCCGGTTCAATTACTCACACCGTCCGACGATTTTAATCCTCCGGCGTGAAATCGTCGACCTCCCCCTCCTTCGGCAAGATCCCCCAGTCCGGGAGAATTTCTTCTTTTGCAGGATCACGGCCGGCAGGGCGTCGGCTCTTTTCAATGCGCGCCCATTTTATTCAGTCACGCTTTTGCCGGCTCGCATCCCCGGTTTTCCCGCCTGAATGAGGTCGGCCACGGCTTGCACGGAGTCCTGATCGAGCCGCGCGTGGGTGATGCCGCGATTGTACGAAGCCAGGGCGAAATCGGGTCCGCGGCCTCTATCGCCGACCAGGCCCGCTCCGGCAGTTGGTCCGTCTTTTCCATGAGTTCCGGGCAAGGTCATGAATCGCCTTCTGCATCAATCACAGATAGGGCGATTCCCCCCGGCAGGCCCTGCAGGTGTCGCCGTCCCGGACAGGATAGGCCTCGCCGCAACGGGGGCATAATGCCACGGGTCCCATTTTTTTGCGTCGCACCGAATCCGGACTGACCCGGACACGCTGGACGCTCAGGAGTTTTTCCCCCGCCTCCTTGATCTCTTCGAGCAGCCGCTCCGGGTCCTGCTCCTTCTTGGGCTTCAACTTGAAAAACCAGGCCCTTGTTTCCGGCCAGGCCTCCATCTTCGCCGGGTCGAGGAACACGCGCACTCCCTCACCGCCGTACTTTTCATAGAAGGTGACGGCGAAGCGGCCGAAAGGCAGGACCGTGAGCCATCCGTTTCCGACCGTGCAGGGGGTCAGAAGCTGCACGGAGTCCGGGAGGCAGACCGGCGTTTCACAGATGGCATCGAAAAATTCCCCTTCGGGGAGCGATTTCAGTGCGAGATTGACCATGAAACCGCCGATGATGAGCCCCGGTGCCAGGTTTCCGTGGAAGGATTTGACCAGGTGAAGGTACTCGTCGTAGGAATAGTTTCCGATCTTCATGGGATGATCCTTTAGTAGGTCAAAGACAGTTTGGGTGCTCTGGCGGCCCTCTGCCGGAGGCCGGCTTCATCCGCCGGGGTGACGATCCGCTCCATCCACTCCCTGTCTATGGAGCCGGCCACGATGGGCAGAACCGTGTTGCCGATGAAAAGGGCCTCGGTGACGTCGTGGGTGACATAGACCACGGGAAAGGTCCGCTTTTCCGTTATGGCTTTCAGCTCGTTGCGGAGGATGCGCCGCGTGACCACATCGAGGGCCGAGAAGGGCTCGTCGAGAAGCAGAAGCTGCGGGTTCCGGGCCAGGGCCTGGCAGACGGCGCAGCGCTGTCTCTCGCCCCCGGAGACCTCATGAGGTTTCCGGTCCCTGAGTGCCGTCAGACCGAAAAAGTCCAGAAGGGCATCCACTTCCCCCCGGTCCCGGGCCGCGAAGGCGGCGTTGCCGTAAATCGTCAGATGCGGGAAGAGCGTGTAGTCCTGGAAGACGTATCCCAGTTTCCTTTTCTGCGGCGGGAGGTGGATGCCCCGTGCCGAGTCGAAGAGGATCTCATCCCGGTAGCGGATGTAGCCCCCGTCGGGTTTAACCAAACCGGCGAGCATGCGAATGATCGTCGTCTTCCCCGAGCCGGACGGCCCGATCAGGGCCAGGGTTTGACCGTCGGGACAGGAAAGTTCCACGTCGATGGTGAAGAAACTCGTTTTCTTTTTCAGTGCGGCCGTAAGTCCCATGCCTAATTTTTCCTCGTTAATCGGTTGACAAGCAGCAGAAAGGCATAACTGATCGGGATGAAGGCAAGGGAGAGAAGCCAGGCCTTCTCGTACTGCATCGATTCGACGGCTTCGTAGATGGCAATCGACGCCACCCGCGTCTCCCCGGCGATGCTGCCCCCGACCATCAGGACGACGCCGAAGGCCCCCATGGTGTGAAGGAACACGAGGATAGCCGCCGCCGCGACCCCGTTGATGCTGTTCGGGATGATCACCCGGAAAAACGTCGCGATGGGCGAAAGGCCCAGCACGTAGGCGTTTTCCTTCAGACGGGGGTCGATTTTCTCAAAGGACGCCTTGATCGGCTGGACGGCAAAGGGGAGACTGTAGAAAATCGAGGCGATGACAATCCCCGAAAAAGTGAACAGAAGAGGCCCGCCGAACAGGTTCTCCCACGCCTGCCCCGCAAGCCCCTTCGGCCCCATCAGATAGAGCAGGTAAAACCCGATGACCGTGGGGGGCAGCGCGATGGGCAGATTGAAGAGGGCTTCGACGAAGGACTTGCCGGGCCAGGATGAATGGACCAGAAAATAGGCCAGCGGCGCCGCGACAACGACAAGGATCGCTGTCGCAAGGGTCGCCAGTTTCGCCGAGAGGTACAGGGGCAGAAGTTCCATTTTATTGATAGCCGTACCGTTTCTTGATTTCCGATGCCCTGGGGGAATCGAGGAACAAAAGCAGGCGCGATGCGTCGTTTTTTCGCGCCGTTCTCTTGAGGAGGCAGGCCGCCTGCCGGATGGGAGGCGCTTCGTCGAGCACGTAGTGACATCCCTTGCGGCCCTGTTCCGACAGTGCCGAGGAAAGGGCGCAGAACGACCCGTCCGTTCCGCCCGTCATCGCGTACTGGAAGGACTGTCCCACGTTCTGCGCGGTGACAAGACGCCCTTCCGTCTCGGTCCACAGGCCGCTTTTCTTCAGGGCAGCCTCGGCGGCGGCGCCATAAGGTGCCGTGACGGGGTTCGCGATGGCGATCTTGCGGACGCCGGGCCTTCGAAGTGCTTCCTTCCAGTTTTTCGCGCCGCAAATCTCCTTTCCGCCTCCCCAAAGGACGACCCGGCCGGTGGCGTATAGGACAGGTTCTTCCGCCTCGCCTTTTTCAAAGAGCAGCCGGGGTGTCTTCTCATCGGCGGATAGAAAGACGTCGTAGGGCGCACCGTTGATGATCTGGCCGTAGAGGCTGCCCGTGGAGGTATAAGTCGCTTCGACGGGTATCTTCGTCTCCGCCTCGAATGCGGCGGCGATCTCCTTGAAAGGGATCATGAAGTTCGCCGCCACGGCGGCTTTCAGGCCCTCTGCAGCGTGGGTAAAAGCGGGACAAAGCACAATCAGGATGACGGCGCAGAGTCCAATCATACGGAAAAGTGACAGCGTTTTGCGTGGCAGGGACATTTATGCTCTCCTTTCTATGTTAAATTTAGCATCATAACGGGCAAAAAAAAAGCCCATATTCTCACCCCGGGAAACAGGCCCCTGGAGGGCCCATTTCCCGGGGGGGATATCATCAGTGGCCGGGTGTTTCCTTCTTTTTTTCCTCGCCGTAGATCTTCAGGGCCCCGTGCTCCGCCATCTCCTTGTACCACTTGGGGTGCTGCTTCTTGGCCCAGCCC
>DAIMEJ010000025.1:0-21859 GCA_036725345.1 Syntrophales bacterium | reverse complement strand
CGTTTAACATAAACTTTAAACTTTGCGATAGGGATTTAATATACAAGTTATGAATTATGAGTTTTGAATTCAAAGGCTCCTCAGCTCTTGCTCACCACCCATCACTCCTCACTCGCCACTCAGGCCGAAGGCCCTTGTTGCTTCGTCGACGAGGAGGTGTCCGAAACCTTTGTACTTCGGGGAGAAATGGAAGATGACCATCCGCTTCGCCTCCGCCCGCCGCGCCAGCAGGCCCGCCTGTTTCGCCGTGAGATGATATTTATCCGCCGCTTTGTCCCTGTCCTCTTCTAGAAAACAGGCCTCGACGAACAGGGTGTCCGATCGGTGGGCGAGGTCGGCTATCTTGCGCGCGTTCTCATCGCTGTAGATCACGTCGGAGACGTAGCTGATCTTTTGACCGGGCGTTATTTTCACTAATTTTTCCTTCAGATCCCCCAGAAGGAAGAACCGCTCGACGGTCTTCTTCTCCTCGTCTTTCCACCAGGCGCGGATTTCGGTATGGTCCGGCTCATCCCGCAGGATCCGGTTCTTGAAATCCACCAGCCACGCCCCCACGGAGAGACCCATTTCCTGCAGGACGTTTTTCTTGATGTTGATCTTCTTTTTTTCCTCCATGGAAAAGGCGAGGCAGGGGATCTTGTGGTCGAGGAAAGCCCCTCGAACCGCGTAGTGGGACGACTCCGTCACCCGGCCGTCGAAGGCCGCCGTATCTTCATTCACCGCCGCGGCCCTGAAGGCCTCCTGGCAACGGTACCGCCTCACCCTCCTGCAGCCGGGGTGAATCTCCGTGACGAGAAGTTCGAAATCGTTTTCGTAATTTTCCACGAGGTTCCAAGTGTAGGCCCCAAGTTTGCTTTCGATATTCGCGATAAAGCCCGGCGGGCCGAAAAGGGAGAGGTGCTTGTCCCGTCCCAGGCACAGCCGGAGCATCTGGTCAAAACCGATGAAGTGGTCCATGTGGGTGTGGGAAACAAATACCTGCGTGGCCTTGAGGATGAGGCGGGGAGCGAGGGCGTGAAGATCCCCGAGATCGAAGAAAATCGTTTCCTTCCGGAACTTGAATTCCGCGTAGACGCCGGGATCCCCGAAGGGATCATTGATGAGGTGAGCGTTGAACATAGGGGGTCTCGGAACTCAACTGAAGGCGCGAACCCCGTCATCACGCACGGGGCGCTCTCATGGACGCATTTTTCGTCAATCTACACCAGCCTGCCGGGACAAGTCAAGAAAGGTCCCCCCGTGCCGCGGGGCATTCCCGCCGGTCGTCAAAACCTAAAAAGTGCTTGACATTCTTCGCCATTCAGGCTTTTATTCGCAGCATTGCTTTGCAATTCCGATGACAGAAAGGGCGTCGAATCCATGAAGGCCTACATCACCATCAACAAGGAACTCTGCAAGGAATGCCACCTTTGCATATACGCGTGCAAAAGAACGCTGATTGTCCCGACGGAGGAGCTCAACTCGAGGGGATACCATCCTGTTGTCTTCAATAACGGCGACACCTGCACGGGTTGCGCTCTCTGCGCCACCATCTGTCCTGAAGTCGCCATCGAGGTCTACCGTGAATAAGATCCTGATCCAGGGCAACAGGGCCATCGGAGAGGCGGCCATCCGAGCCGGCTGCCGCTTTTACGCCGGTTACCCCATCACCCCCCAGAACGAGCTGACGGAATACATGGCCGATCACATGCGAAAGGCGGAAGGCGGCACCTTTATCCAGGCCGAAAGCGAGATTGCGGCCATCAACATGGTGCTGGGCGCATCCGCGGCCGGCGCCCGGGCCATGACGTCCTCGTCCAGCCCGGGAATATCCCTGAAACAGGAAGGCATCTCCTCCCTCGCCGCCGACGAGCTTCCCGCCGTCGTCGTCAACATCATGAGGGGCGGCCCGGGTCTCGGCAACATCCTGCCTTCCCAGGGGGACTATTTCCAGGCCACCCGCGGCGGCGGTCATGGAGACTATCGCACCATCGTCCTGGCCCCCGCGTCGGTCCAGGAACTGGCCGATCTGACCATGGACGCCTTTGACCTGGCCGATCAGTACCGCAATCCCGTGCTCATCCTCGCGGACGGGATGATGGGGCAGATGATGGAACCGGTCGCGTTCAAGAAACCGAAGGCCCGTCACTACGAGGAGAAATACATCCTCAAGGGTTGCGGGGCCGGTAAAAGCAAGTTCATTCGGGCGCTCATCCTGGATGCCCTGAACATGGAGGAACACAACTGGAAACTCTTCCGGAAATACCAGGTCATCAGTGAGCGGGAAGCGCGCTACGAAAAGTTCAGGACGGAGGAGGCAGATCTGGTCCTCGTGGCCTACGGGACGGCGGCGAGGATCGCCAAGGGCGCCATCAAGCGATCCCGGGAAACGGGCCTGAAGGTCGGCCTCATCCGCCCTATCACCCTCTGGCCTTTCCCGTCGGAGGCGATCCGGGAGCTGGCGAACTCCGTCGAGAGATTCCTCGTTTTCGAGATGAACACCGGCCAGATGCTGGAAGACGTCAACATGGCCCTCTGCGGGATGGGGTCGGTCCACTTTTACGGCCGTCCGGGCGGCGTGGTCCCGACGCCGGTCGAACTCGCGAAGGTCATCGCCCTGCAGTACAAGACCAAAAACAATTCGGTCTGAAGGATATCGTCATTGCCCCGGTTATCGAGATGAAAAAGATATTTGAAAGACCCAAATCCCTGAAAGAGACTATTTTCCACTATTGCCCGGGCTGCGGCCACAGCATTCTGCACAGGCTCGTCGCCGACGTGATAGACGAATTGGGGATCCGCGGGATCACCATCGGGGTGCCGCCCGCCGGCTGCGCCGTGCTCGCCTACAATTATCTTGATATTGACATGCTCGAGGCCCCCCACGGCAGGGGCTGCGCCGTCGCGACGGGCATCAAGCGGATGCTTCCCGACCGGGTGGTGTTTTCCTACCAGGGCGACGGGGACCTCGCCGCAATCGGAACGGCGGAGACGCTCCACGCGGCGAACCGGGGTGAAAACATCTCCGTCATTTTCATCAACAACGCCGTCTACGGGATGACGGGGGGACAGATGGCGCCCACGACCCTCCTCGGCCAGGTCTCGACGACCTCCCCGCCGGGCCGGAGCGCGACCCTTGACGGGTACCCGATACGGATGAGCGAGATCCTTGCCACGCTCGAAGGTGTGAAATACGTCGAGCGCTGCGCCGTCAACTCACCGGCAAACATCGTGCGGGCCCGGCGATCCATCAAAAAAACCTTTCAGTACCAGATGGACGGGACCGGGTTCTCCCTGGTGGAGGTCCTGTCCCAGTGCCCCACGAACTGGAAAATGAGCCCCGTCGAGGCCTGCAAGTGGGTTGACGACGTTATGGCCAGGGAATTCCCGCTCGGCGTCATCAAGGACATCAGGATACAGGAATCATAAGGGATGCTGATCAAAACGATCTTTGCCGGTTTCGGGGGACAGGGCGTGCTCATGATGGGTTACAGTCTCGCCCACGCGGCCATGAACGCCGGATACCACGTCACCTACCTCCCATCCTACGGTGTCGAGGTGCGCGGCGGGACGGCCAACTGCACCGTCGCCGTTTCCGACGACGAAATCGCGTCGCCCATTGCTTCCGAACCGGACAACCTGGTCATCATGAACAATCCCTCCCTGACGACCTTCCAGAACAGGATTGCCTCGGGCGGCATCTTCTATCTGAATTCCTCCATCATCAAAAATCGCCCCAGCCGAACGGACGTGACGGTCTACGAGATACCGGCCGGCGAGATCGCCACGGGCCTGGGCAACACGAGGGTCCAGAACATCGTCATGCTCGGGGCCTATCTCCGGAAGACCGGTCTCGTCAAGCCCGAGGTCTACCTCCAGAGCCTGAAGACCATCATGGGGGAGAGGAAAAAATCGGTGCTCGAGGTCAACCGCAAGGCCTTCATGGCCGGTCACGATTTCATGGCTTCGCTCGCCTAGGAGGGAAAGGGATGGCGGTTCTGCAGATCTCCGTTCAGCTCGACAATGTGCCCGGCGCCCTGGCAAGGCTGGTCGACATCCTGGACAAGGAGGGAATCAGCACGAAGGCGATCTCGGCGGCCAGCACCGACGAGGTGAGCATCGTTCGCCTCGTCGTGAACGATCCCCAGAAGGCCGTCTCCGTCCTCAAGAGTTTCCGCTTCAACCTCGAGGTCTCAACGGTCCTCGCCGTAGAGGTGCCCTTTCACCCCGCCGGCATGAACGCCATCGTAAAGCCCCTGAGAAACGCCGAGATCAACATCCACTACATTTACACGACCATTGACCGTCTCGGGAAGGAAACCATCCTGATCCTGGGCGTCGACAAAGTCGAGGAAGCCACGGCGGTTCTGAAACAGCACTGGATCAACTTCGTGGGGGACAAGATTTACAGCCTGTAGCCTGCCGCTCACAGGTTGAGTTATGAGTTTTGAATTTTGAGTTATGAATTATGAGTTGATCATTCTCACCTATTGCTTCCAATTCAAAACTCAACACTGGGGCAGTCCCCCTGCCCTTTAACCTTATCCCGATACCCTATCCCCTGTACCCGTTGCCCTATAGCGATGCCTGTCTCCTTCGAAAAAGAAAAAGAGCTTCTGGAACGGATGCAGCGCCTCGGTGTCTCCGAAGACGACCTGCAGGAAACCTTCATTCGCTCCTCGGGGCCCGGCGGCCAAAAGGTCAACAAGACCTCGACGTGCGTGTACCTCGTCCACAGCCCGTCGGGCCTGTCCGTGAAGTGTCAGAAGACGCGTTCCCAGGCGATGAACCGGTTCCTGGCACGGCGCATCCTCCTCGAACGGATTGAGCGATTGCAGAAAGGGCAGGCGGATGCGGAACGAAAGCGCATCGAAAAGCTGAAAAGGCAGAAACGGAAGCGGTCCAAGCGGGCACAGGAGAAAGTGCTCCAGGCCAAGCGCCGCCAGTCGGAAAAAAAGGCCTCCCGCTCGAAAGTGTCACCATCCGCCCCTGAATGAGGAAAGGGGAGGAAAAGACTTATTGGCGGCTCTTCCTCCCCTTTCAATAATAACTGGGGCTATTAACCTAAGAATTTAATTAAAGGGTTTGCATAGAGTAACACGAGCGCAATAACCAGCGCGTAGATGGCCAGGGACTCGATCATCGCGAGACCGACCATCATGGTGAGCAGGATCTTGCCCTGGGCCTCAGGGTTCCGCCCGACGGCGTTGGTCGCGCCGCTCAGGCCGTGACCCATGCCCACGCCGGTGCCGATTGTACCGAGACCCATCGCGAGACCGGCGGCAATAACCGTGCAGGCGAAGAAGATGATCTTTCCGTAGTCGCCCCCCTTGCCGGCGGCAGCCTGCTCAGCGGCGAAAACAAGCGATCCCGATACCATCACCAGTACCAAAGCCAGAACTAAAATCGAAACCTTCTTCATACTTTCCTCCTTTCTTCAAATTCGGGGCAACGCATCCGATAGGACCCGCCCCGTTACGCCGCATTCTTTATACACAGGAAATTCAATTGTCAAGAATTATTTAGATATGATATGGAATCGCAACGGTTTTCACCCGTCGCGGAGAAAAGGATCGGTACATTCCCATGACAAAAACGAAGGAAGAGAAAGCGCTCGCCGCCGTCCAGAAAGACATCCCCCTGGTGGAGCGGCCTTTCAAAAAAATCGCCTCTGCCGCGGGCCTGGAAGAGACGGAGGTCCTGGACATCATCCGGCGCCTCATGGAAAAAGGCGTAATCCGGAAATTCGGCGGCGTGATCCGTCACCGGCAGGCCGGATTCGAAAGGAACGCCATGATCGTCTGGGCTGTTCCCGCCGAAAAAACGGCCGAAGCGGGTGAGGCGCTCTCCGCTTTCAAGGAAATCACGCACTGCTACGAAAGGGCCCCTCCCTTCGAGGGGCGGTACAACCTCTTCACCATGGTTCACTTCCCGGCGGGAGGCCCGGCGGACCTCGTGCGCCGCCTGTCACAGGCAGCGGGGACCGGCGATTTCCGGGTCCTCGAGAGCCTGGAGGAGTACAAAAAAACCAGCATGGAGTATTTTTGATGCGGGCTTGGAAAAATGGACATGCATGAGGAATCCTGATGAGAAAGCGCTCTGAGAAACTGTTTGAAAAGGCAAAGAGGTTCATCCCGGGCGGTGTCAACAGCCCCGTGAGGGCCTTTCGTTCCGTCGAAGCCTCTCCCCTTTTCATCGCCCGGGCGGCCGGGTCGAAGGTCTTCGACACCGACGGGCATGAATACATCGACTATGTCTCATCCTGGGGTCCCATGATCCTGGGCCACGGACACCCGGCCGTCGTCCAGGCGATCAGCCGGGCCGCCAGGAAAGGGACGAGCTACGGCGCCCCGACGGAGATGGAGGTCAGGATGGCCGAAATGATACGGCGCGCCATCCCTTCCGTTGAAATGGTGAGGATGGTCAGCTCCGGGACGGAGGCCGTGATGAGCGCCATCCGGCTTGCGCGCGGCTACACGGGGCGGGAAAGGATCATCAAATTCGAAGGCTGCTACCACGGCCACGCGGACTCCCTCCTGGTCAAGGCGGGTTCGGGCGTGGCGACGCTGGGCATCCCGGGAAGCCCGGGGGTGCCCGCGAAACTGGCAGAGTTGACCATCAACGTCCCCTTCAACGACGCCGCGGCGGTCCGTTCGGCCGTTGACCGACTGGGCGACGAAATCGCCTGCGTCATTGTGGAGCCCGTCGCCGGCAACATGGGCGTCGTGCCTCCCAGGCCGGGATTCCTGGAGACGCTCAGAAAAATCACAGAAAGCCGCGGCATCGTCCTCATCTTCGATGAGGTGATCACGGGGTTCCGTTTCACCTACGGCGGTTATCAGAATCTCATCGGCATCGAACCGGACCTGACCTGCCTCGGCAAGATCATCGGCGGGGGGCTCCCCGTGGGCGCCTTCGGAGGGAAAAAGAAAATCATGGAGATGCTCGCACCCCTGGGGCCCGTGTATCAGGCGGGCACCCTCTCGGGGAATCCCCTGGCAATGGCGGCCGGTGTCGCGACGCTCAAGCTGCTCAGGGACGACAGGACCCTCTATGAGCGGATCGACGGGACGGCCGCGACCCTCTGCGGGGAAATGAAGCGGCTCTTCTCGGAAAAGGGTCTCCCCGCCTTTTTTCACCGGGCGGGTTCGATGTTCACGGCCTTCTTCACGCGGCTGGAGGTCTTTGATTTTGCCACGGCGAGCACCAGCGACACGAAGCTTTTTGCCCGCTTCTTCCGGGGCATGCTGAGCCGCGGGGTATACCTCGCCCCGTCGCAGTTTGAAGCCGCCTTTATTTCGGCCGCCCACGGGCATGACGACATCGACCGGACACTGTCGGCCTGCGCTGAAACGTTGCGGGAGTTTTGAGGACCCTGCCTGAAACTTTTCAAAACCGGCCTTCCGGGCTATTCGCGGCAGACAAAGCCGCAGAGGAAACGAAGAGGCCCAATGTCACAAGCTTCGAGTCGCCTTTATGCAGGAACTTGATTTCACAATCGCCGTCATCGGTGCCGGCGTCGTGGGTCTCGCCGTCGCGGAGGCCCTGTCCCGGGACGCAAGGCCGATTTTGCTTCTTGAAAAGAACGAACGCTACGGCATGGAAACGAGCAGCCGCAACAGCGAGGTCATTCATGCGGCGATCCACTACCCGGGCCTCCCCCTGAAGGCGGCGCTCTGCCGCGAGGGGAACCGCCTTCTGTACGAATACTGCGAGAACCGCAAAATCCCTTTCAAAAAAACCGGCAAATTCATCGTCTCGCAGGATCCGGCCGAAACGGAGGAGCTCTGGAAAATAAAAAGGCAGGCGGAGGAAAACGGCGTCTCCAACCTGGTGTTCCTGTCCCGGCCCCGCTGGAAAACCCTGGAGCCGGACCTGGAGGCGCGTGACGTTATCTTTTCGCCCGATTCGGGCATCGTGGACGCTCACGGCCTCATGCGGTCGTTGTCCCTGCAGGCCGAGTCGCAGGGCGTCACTGCCGCCTTTCGTTCGGAAGTGACGGCGATCCGCCCGGATGACGGGGGTTTCGAGCTGGAGGTCAACCACGGCGAGTATCGCGCGCACACGCGGATCCTCGTCAACAGCGCCGGCCTTCACGCCGATCGCATCGCGGCCCTGGCGGGTCTGGACATCGACGAGCTCGGCTACCGGCTTCACTACGGCAAGGGAGACTATTTTTTTGCCTCCCCGCCGCCTCCCATCCGGCACCTGATCTACCCCATACCGCCGTCAGGACAAGACAGCCTCGGCATCCACGCCACCATGGACCTGGGGGGGCGGGTCCGGTTTGGTCCGGATATTGAATACGTAAGCAAGATTGACTATCGGGTCGACGAGACGAAGGCGGCACTGTTTCACGCCTCTGCAAAGCGTTACCTGCCGAAGCTGAGCCTCGACGCTCTTCACCCCGACATGAGCGGGATCCGGCCGAAGCTTCGGGGGCCGGGAGAGCCGACCCGCGACTTTATCATAGGGGAGGAAAGTGCATCGGGCTTGCGGGGCTTCGTCAACCTGATCGGCATCGAATCACCCGGGCTGACGGCCGCCCTCACGATTGCCCGGTACGTCAGGGATCTCGTTTCACCCTGTCTTTAAACACAACCGTCATCGCCGTTTGCCGGTGATTTCGAACTTACAAGGAGTGGAGAAAATCATGTCCAGCAGAACGAGGAATACCAGCAAGGTGGCCAAAGCGAGTCAAGGAACGGCTTCCGTCTGTCCCGCGGGGCGGGCCTATGCCCTTCCGAAACCGGGGGACTACGAACGGGAATTAAAGGCCCTGCAGAGGATTGTCGCCCGGGAACGGGCGCGGGGCAGGGAAATCGTCGTTGTGATGGGCGTGGGCTTTGTCGGCGCCGTCATGGCCGGCGTCGTCGCGGACTCCGTGGACCGGAAAACAAAAAAACCCACGAAGTTCGTCATCGGCATGCAGCGCCCGTCGACCCGGTCCTACTGGAAGATCCACTATCTCAACGAGGGCGTCGCGCCCGTCGAGGCGGAGGATCCCGAGGTGGCCCCGCTCATCCGCCGCTGTGTCAAGGAAAAGGGCACCCTCATGGCGACGTATACCTACGATGTCCTCACGCTTGCCGACGTCGTGGTCGTGGACGTGCAGTGCGACTACAACAAAGAGACACTGGGTGACATGCGGCAGGGCTCCGCGGACATCTCCGCGCTGGAAGAAAGCTTTCAGGTCATCGGGAAAAAGATCAGTCCCGAATGCCTCGTGCTCATCGAGACCACCGTCCCCCCCGGCACGACGGAGTACGTGGCCTACCCCATCATCAAGAAGGCCTTCGAAGAGCGAGGCATCCACAACCGGGAACCCCTCCTGGCCCATTCCTTCGAGCGCGTCATGCCGGGGCGGGAATACGTCGCGTCGATCCGCGACTTCTGGCGCGTCTGCAGCGGTATCAATGACGAGGCCCGCAGGCGCGTCGTGAAGTTTCTCTCGGAGATTCTGAACGTGGAGAAATTCCCGCTCACGGTCCTTGACCGGCCCATTGAAAGCGAGACCTGCAAGATCGTGGAGAATTCCTACCGGGCAAGCATCCTCGCCTACCTGCACGAGTGGAGTCTCTTCGCGGAGCGAAACGGCGTCGATCTCATCAAGGTCATCCAGGCCATCAAGGTCCGGCCGACCCATTCGAACATCATCTTCCCCGGCCCCGGTATCGGCGGTTACTGTCTTCCGAAAGACGGGGGCCTCGGCGTCTGGTCCTACCAGACCCTCATGGGCTTTGATGACGACATTTTCAAGATCACGCCCCTGGCCATCGACATCAACGACACGCGGGCCCTCCACGCGGCGGAACTCACCCGGGACGCGCTGAGAAACATGGGCAAGATCGTCGCGGCCTCCAGGATCACCGTCCTCGGCGCTTCTTACCGCGAGGATGTGGGGGACACCCGCTACAGCGGCTCGGAGATCCTCGTCCGGAAGCTCACGGAGATGGGCGCCGAGATCGCCGTCCATGACCCTTACGTCAAGCACTGGTGGGAAATGGAAAAACAGGACACCTACCCGGCCCCCGGACACTCGAGATCGAAATTCTTCCGCAACCAGGACAGGCTCGCGGAGCTCCGCGTTGAGCAGAAACTGGCGAAGGTCCTGAAGGGTGCCGACGCCGTCGTCCTGGCTGTCCGGCACGAACCCTACCGGAAGCTGGACCCCGAGGAAGTCATCCGGATGACCGGCAGACCCGTTGCCGTCATTGACTGCTTCGGTATTCTCGACGACGCCAGGATCCGCCGCTACTTCGAGCTCGGCTGCGAGGTCAAGGGGCTCGGCCGCGGACATGTGAAGCGGATCAAGGACGACGTGCGGAAAAAGATGATGGTTGCCCGCCGGGCCAAGAAAAGCCGATAGGCTTTCCAAAAAACTTTTTACCGGAAAGGGCGGCCGGTCCCCGTTTCATCCCCCGGGCGAAAAGGGGTCCCCGAGAGGTTCCGTGAGAGACCCACCGGGGAGGATGTCCGACCCCGGGGGCATGACGCCCAATGCATTGATTTTCGTGGCCTATTTCTGAACAGCCTCTCGCCCTGTTTCTGTTTGACATCCCCCTGTCTTTGTGCTAAAAGGCGCTGCACCTTATGGAGGACAAGGACCCGAAAAAAGCCGCAATGCACTACGTTTATGCCAGCAGTTTCGGCATCGCGATGGTCATTGCGATTTTTGTCGGAATCCTGGCCGGAAACTGGCTCGACAGGAAACTGGGAACGGGACACAAGTTCGCCTTTCTCCTTCTCCTCGTCGGAATCTTCGCGGGATTCTGGAACCTCTACAAGTGGGTCAGTCATACGTTCAAAGACGATGACGAAATTATCATCATGAAACACGTGAAAGATGAACTCCACCGGAAAAGACCCCCTGTTAAGAAAGCTTGAACTCAGAAACTGGTTTCTCCTCGGGGCGATGCTCCTATTGAGCTTCCCCTTCGCCGGCTACAATTTCCTGCTGGGCCTGCTCCTCGGAGGGCTCATCAGCATCGCGAACTTCTACTGGATGGGACGCGACCTCCGCTCGGCCTTTCAGAAGCTCTCGGATCACCTGAAAGTGTTCGTCCTATTCAAGTTTTATATCCGGCTGGGCATCACGGCCATCGTGCTCTATCTGATCATCAGCAGGACCCCCGCCGACATTGTCGGCCTTCTCATCGGACTTTCCGTCGTGATCATGAACATCGTCACCACGACGGTCATGGAATATCAAAAAAAAATTCCCGTGGAGGAGGTTAGACAGTAAACGATGCACCCCCTTTCATTTCTTGAAAACCCCTATTTTCCGCCGCATGTCACCTATGCCTGGTTCATCATCGCCATGCTGGCCCTTCTTTCCTTCCTGGCGACGCGCCGCGTGGACATCTACCCGGGCAAGCTCCAGAACGTCATGGAGGTGATCCTGACCAGTTTCAACAACCTGCTCGTCGAGACCATGGGGCCCGAGGGCAAGCGGTTCTTCCCGCTCGTCGCAACCCTTGGCCTGTACATCCTGACGTCGAATCTCCTCGGTCTCGTGCCGGGCTTCGAATCCCCCACCTCCAACCTGAACACGACCATCTCCATGGCGCTGGTGGTCTTTTTCCTGACCCACATTGTGGGGGTGAAGATTCACGGCGCGAAATACCTGAAGCAGTTCATGGGACCCGTGTGGTGGCTCACCCCGCTCATGCTGCCCATCGAAGTCGTCAGTCACCTCTCCAGGCCCGTGTCCCTCTCCGTCCGGCTCTTCGGGAACATCGAGGGGGGTCACATCGTCGTCGCCGTTCTCTTCATCCTGGTGCCGCTGCTCGTGCCGCTTCCGATCCTGATCCTCAAGATCCTCATCTCCTTCATCCAGACGCTCGTTTTCATGCTCCTGTCCATGATGTACATCGCCGGCGCGATGGAAGAGGCACACCACTGATCCGAATAGTTTCGGACCGGCAATAAAAAAGGGTCGGGGTTCAACCCCGGCCCTTTTTTTATTTCTTTTGCCTTTAGCCTTTAGCCTTTTGCCCTTTGCCCTTTGCCCTTTGCCCTTTGCCTTTAGCCTTTAGCCTTTTGCCCTTTGCCCTTTGCCTTTAGCCTTTAGCCTTTAGCCTTTCTTTTTATAACCCCATCACGTAATTATGAATAGCACTGGCGGCCTTCCTGCCCGCCCCCATCGCGAGGATGACCGTTGCCGACCCCGTGACGATGTCACCGCCCGCGTAGACGCCCTTGCGGCTCGTCTCGCCCGTCTCCTCGTTGATGACGATGTAGCCCCACTTGTTGACGGAAAGCCCCGGTGTGGTGGCCTGGAGAACGGGGTTCGCCATCGTCCCGATGGCCACGACGACGGTGTCGCACTCGATGACGAATTCAGACCCCTTCATGGGAACGGGCCTTCTCCTGCCGGATTCGTCGGGCTCGCCGAGCTCCATCTGCTGGCAGACCATCCCCTTGACCCAGCCCTTCTCGTTGCCGAGGTATTCGATGGGGTTCGTCAGGAGCTTGAACTGCACCCCCTCCTCCTGGGCATGGTGGACCTCCTCGATCCTGGCCGGCATCTCCTTCTCCGTCCGGCGGTAGACAATGTAGGCGTTCTCCGCGCCGAGCCTGAGGGCCGTGCGGACGGAATCCATGGCCACGTTGCCGCCACCGATGACGCAGACGTTCTTGCCGACGGCGATGGGCGTGTCGTACTCGGGGAAGGCATACGCCTTCATCAGGTTCGAGCGGGTCAGGTATTCATTGGCCGAGTAGATGCCCGAGAAATTCTCGCCCGGGATGTTCATGAAAACGGGCGCGCCGGCGCCGACACCGAGGAAGACGGCGTGAAAGCCTTCGGCAAAGAGGTCGTCCACCGTCTTGAGCCTCCCGACGGGGAAGTTGGTGACGACCTTTACCCCGAGTTTCTGCATGTAGTCCACCTCGGCATCGACGATCGCCTTGGGCAGACGGAATTCCGGGATGCCGTAGATGAGAACCCCGCCGGATTTGTGGAGGGCTTCGAAGATGGTCACGTCATGGCCCATCTTGACGAGGTCGCCCGCAATGGTCAACCCCGCGGGGCCGGCCCCGACGACGGCAATCCTCTTGCCCGTGGACGGCGCCTTGCCCGGTATGCTGATCTGGCCGGACTGCCGCTCGTAATCGGCGGCGAAACGTTCCAGCCGGCCGATGGCCACTGGATCCCCTTTTTTGCCCAGGATGCATACTTTCTCGCACTGGTCCTCCTGGGGGCACACTCTCCCGCAGACGGCGGGCAGGACGTTCGTTTCCTTGAGCTTCCGGGCGGCACCGATGAAATCGCCCCCGGCGATGAGCTTGATGAAGGCGGGGATGTCGATGTCCACGGGGCAACCGGCCACACAGCCGGGTTTCTTGCACATGATGCACCGCTTCGCTTCCAGCATGGCCGTCTCCGGGGAGAAGCCCAGGGGCACCTCGTTGAAGTTCCGGACTCTCGCCTTGGGATCCTGCTCCGGCATTTTCTGCCTGGGTATTTTCTCTTTCTTTTCCTTTTTTTCTTCTTTATCCATTTTTCTCACACCTGCATCTTTCCAGTGCCAGTCTTTCCTGTTCCGTGTACATCTGAAGCCGGGTCGTCAGAAGTCCGAAATCCACGTCGTGGCCGTCGAACTCGGGACCGTCCACGCAGGTAAACCGCGTCTTGCCCGCCACGGACACGCGGCAGGCGCCGCACATGCCCGTCCCGTCCACCATGATGGGGTTCAGACTCACGATGGTCTTTATTTTGTGGGGTCTCGTCAGGTTGGCGAGGACCCGCATCATGGGCACCGGCCCGATGGCGTAGACCCGGTCGATCTTCTCGCCGGCGTCGATCATCTGCTGCAGAACAGCGCTGACGAAGCCGTGGAAGCCGTAAGTGCCGTCATCGGTGCAGACCGTGAGCTTGTGACTCACCCGCCTCATTTCCTCCTCGAGGATGAGCAGGTCCTTGGTCCTGGCCCCGATGATGGACACGACGTTGCAGCCAGCCTCCCGGAGCGCCTTGGCGATGGGGTAGATGACGCCCACACCGACGCCTCCGCCCACGCAGACCGCCGTGCCGAAGTTGTCGATTTCCGTGGCGTGGCCCAGGGGCCCCAGGACATTCAGGATGTAGTCCCCCTCCTTCAGATCGGCCATCGCGGATGTGGTCTTTCCCACGACCTGGTAGATGATGGTGATCGTCCCCGTCTTGGCGTCGGAATCGACGATGGTCAGCGGGATCCGCTCCCCTTTTTCGTTGATCATGAGGATCACGAACTGCCCCGCCTTGCGCTTCGCCGCGATGTCCGGGGCATGGATCACATTTTTGACGACGTTTTCCGATAGCTGCTTGCGTTCGATGATCTTGAACAATGTCCTTCTCCTGTTTTGGTTTCGGTAGATCGTTAAACAGCGATTAATAATCTCTCGGGAGCTGCTCGAGCTGGGCCAGCGAGAAAACCGGGCCGTCCTTGCAGACGTACTTGTTCCCCACGTTGCATCGGCCGCATTTGCCGATGCCGCACTTCATCCTCATCTCCAGGGAGGTGAGGATGTTTTCCCTGGAGAAACCGAGATCGAAAAACACGGGCAGGGTGAACTTGATCATGATGGGGGGTCCGCAGATGACGGTGACGGCGTTCTTGGCACTCGGCGCCACCTCCTTGCAGACCGTCGGGACAAAGCCTTCCCTCCCCTTCCAGTTCGCGTCGCCCCTGTCGACGGTGACGTGCATCACCAGATCCTTCCGTTTCTGCCAGGCGGCCATCTCATCCTTGTAGAGGAGAAGCCCCGGCGTCCTCGCCCCGTAAACGACGGTGATGTCGCCGAACCGCTTCCGGTTTTCGGGGTAGATCATGTAGTTGATGAGCGAGCGAAGCGTCGTGAAGGCGAAACCTCCGCCCACGACCACCACGTTCTTTCCGGCGAGAAAGTCGATGGGCCAGGAATTCCCGAGGGGACCCCGGAGACCGATTTGCGCCCCTTCCTCGAGGTCGTGCAGCGCCGTCGTCACGAGCCCGCCCACGAGCGTCCCCGTCCGCTGAACGGTGAACTCCACGTACCCCGGATCCGTCGGGGACGAGGCGATCCCGATGGGACTCTCCCCCTTGCCGAAGATGGAGAGTTCCCCGAACTGCCCGGGGAGATACTTGAACTTTTTCTCGTCCTCCGGGTTGACGAAGGTCAGCCGGAAGGTCTTGATATCGTTTGTGTCCACCTCCGTCGTGATCTGCACGACATTCATCGGCATGGGGATATAGGGATTTTCCATCACGCTTCCTCTGCATTCCTCTCTTGAGATTGATGGTGTCGGCTTCATCGGCAGGGGGCGGGTACCGGGTTCAGAGCTTGCCCGCCTCCACCACGATGCCGAAAATATCGATGTTCACGGGGCAGGAACGGATGCAGCGCCCGCACCCCACGCAGGAGATGCACCCGTATTTGTCCACGTGGTACGAATACTTGTGACAGACCTTCTGCCGGTAACGCTGGAAGATCCGGGGCCTGGGGTTGTGACCGCTTGCCTCCAGCGTGAAGTCCGTGAAGGTACAGGCGTCCCAGAAACGCTTCCTCGCGCCTTCCTTGAAGAGCGTCTCGTCGCTGATGTCGAAGCAGTAGCAGGTCGGACACACGAAAGTGCAGGCCCCGCAGGCGATGCAGGCCATGGTCACTTTCTGCCAGAATTCCCCGTTGTCGAAAATGTCCACCAGCTTTTTGGCGATCTCCTTGTCGTTGATTTCGGCGGATCGCGTCCGGACGGCCTTTCCTTTTTTCACCGTCTCATCGAAGGCCTTTTCGTCCCGGGCGTCGCCCGCCTGGAGACACCCCAGTGAAGCGAGGAGTTTCTCTCCCCGGTCCGTCATGCCCCTGAGAAGAAGATTCCCGTCGGCCCGTATCATGAAGACGTCGCTTCCCTCCGGGTCGGCCGCCCCGTAACCGAAGGTATTGTAAAAGTCCGCCGGGTCGGCCGCGGCGTTGACATCGAAGGCAAAACCGATGACCGTCGTGCTGTCCCGCTTGCTCTTCCAGTAGGGATCGATGACGCCGGCGCCCAGGAAGTGACGGTCCATGATTTCAAAGCTCCTGACGTCGCAGGGGCGCACACCCAGGATCACGGCCGGCCGGTTCTCCAGAGGCACGGGTTGCGCCTCCGGGGTGTCCTTCTTGATCCGGTATCGAATCAAATCTTCCGACTGCGGGAAAAAAACGGCTTTCGGGCTGAGCACCGTGTTGTAATAATCAAGCGTTACATCGGCCGGATTCTGAATGGCCCGGAAGTTGACGCCGTCCGTCCCCTTCACCGGAGCGTAAAGCAGTCCCTGTTCCAGGAGGGCCTTTACCAGTTCACTGAATTGATCGATTGCGATTTTCTTCAACACGACTTTCTCCTTTGACAAGCCTTGAGACCCCCTAGGATCCCAACATCTGATCCGAGTCTTCCCCCTTGTAGTTTGCCATCGCCGGTTTGTCCTCGATGTTCATGCCCGCCGCCTGACCGAACATCACCTCGCACTCCTTGGCCACCTCCTTGTGAAAGAGGTAGAGGGGAATATCCACCGGGCAGGCCCTCGAACACTCCCCGCAGTCGATGCATCGGCCGGCGAGATGATAGAACCGGGTCAGGTGGTACATCAGCGTCCCGTCACCCGTGGGCGACTTGTCGGCCCAGCGCGGGCGGCTCGCATCCATGAAGCAGGGATCGCAGTAGCACATGGGGCAAGCCTTCCGGCAGGCGTAACAGCGGATGCACTTCTCGAACTCCTTTTTCCAGAAAGCCCAGCGGGCATCCTTGTCCATGCCCTCGAGCTCCGCGAGGACGTCGTAAGGCGAACCCGCCTTGACCCCGTGGATCTCGTCTCCCAGGAGAATGTCGTGGATCACGGGATTGATGGCGCTGCCGGTGGTCCGGGTGTCGATGATCTCTCCCGTCTTCTGGTTCTTCATGCCCGCCGCGGGGATTCCCAGGATGACGAGGTCGTCCCTGCGAACCTTCCCCTCCTGGATGAGTTGCACGACGGCGCGGCTGTCCGCCCCCTTGACTGCCACGGCGATCCTGGTGCCCTTGGGGTACCGCGTGAGGTATCTCGCCATGTTGTGCGTGCAATATTCATTGAATACGAGACGGTCCGCATCAGCCGCCGCCTTCGCGACATAGGGAACAGGGTGTTTCTCATCGAAGCCCCCGGCATAGGCAAGAACCAGGGTGACCTTGCCGCTCTCGAGCAGGCTTTTCGCTTCCTTCCTGAGGTTGTCTTCGATCTTCTTGAATGCCGTCATAACCGCTCCCGGGCTCTACTGCCCATTTTTCGTGATCTTGAATTTCGTCTGTGGTCCCAGGGTCCGCACCTGTTCCGTGAACTCCCTCACCACCTCGGCAAATCTATTCCCCTCGGAGGCCGATATCCACTCCACGCGGAAGCGGCCGGGTTCCATGCCGGCAAAATCGAGAATCTTCCGTGTAATGGCCAGCTTCCTCCGGGCATAGAGGTTCCCCGTGCCGTAATGGCAGTCGCCGGGATGGCAGCCGCCCACGAGGACGCCGTCCGCACCGAGCTGGAAACCCCGGATGATGAAGGAGGGGTTGATCCGGCTGGAACACATGACACGGATGACTCTCACATTCGGCGGATATTTCATCCGCGTGGTGCCGGCCAGGTCCGCGCCGGTATAGGTGCACCAGTTGCAGGCAATGCCGAGAATCTTGGGGTCGAAACTCATGGTGTTCTCCTTTGCGCTGAAGGCGCTACATCTCCATTTCCATCAGGCCTTCCATTTCCGCCATGATCTGGTCATTGGCGAAATGGCGGGCAATGATGGCCGAGGTCGGGCAGGAGGCCGCACAGAGCCCGCAGCCCTTGCAGAGCGCTTCGTTGATTTCGGATATGCCCTTCTCGGCATTCATCTGGGGCGCGCCGTAGGGGCAGACATTGACACAGTTCATGCAGCCGCTGCACGCCGCCGGATTGACGACGGCCGTGGCCGCCTCGAGTTCCATTTTCGCCTTCGTCACGATCGTCAGGGCCTCGGCCGCGGCGCCCAGCGCCTGCGAGACCGTGTCGGGGATGTCCTTCGGGAACTGGCAGGCCCCCGCGATGAAGACGCCGTCCGTCATCGTGGAAAGCGGCGCCAGCTTCGGGTGCCGCTCCATGAGGAACCCGTACTTGTCCGTGCTCAGGTTGAGGAGCCGCGCCACATCCTTCGCGTCGTGCCGGGGCTTCATGGCCGGCGAGAGCACGACCATGTCGACGGGGATTCGCATGAACTGACCCGCCAGCGTGTCATCGACCTCGACGATGAGCTTCCCGGCCTCCTCGGGATTTTCCTTGTTCTCCGTCACGCGGGCCGCCTTGCCCCGGACGAACTTCACGTCCTCCTCGAGGAGCCTCGCGTAGAATTCCTCGTAGGCCTTCCCCGGGGCCCGCATATCGATGTAGAGCTGGTAGATGTTCGCCTCGGTCTTCTCCTTGAAGAGATGGGCGAATTTCAGCGAGTACATGCAACACACCCGGCTGCAATACTCGAAGTGATTCTTGTCGCGGCTGCCGATGCAGTGCAGGATGGCCACGCTGCGGGGCGCGGTTTTCATGTCCCGCAGGACCACCTTGCCCCCCGTGGGACCGGCGGAGTTGAAGAGCCGCTCGACCTCGAGGGAATGGAACACCCCTGGATACTTGCCGTAGCCGTACTGCACGAGCGGCTTCACGTCCATCAGGTCGTAACCCGTGGCCACGATGATGGCGCCGACCTGGATCTCCTCGAATCGGTCCTCCTGCTCGAAGTCGACGGCCCCCTGCTCGCAGACCTTCTCGCAGAGCCGGCACTTGCCCGTCTTGAAAAAGACGCAGACCCCGCGGTCGATCACAGGCTTCTGGGGGACGGCCTGGGGGAAGGGGATGTAGACGGCTTTTCTTCTCACGAGACCTTCGTCAAACTCCGACACGCCTTTGCCGGGACACTTCTCCGTGCAGGCGAGACAGCCGTTGCACTTCTCGTGATCGATATACCGGGCCTTCTGCTTCACGGTGACGGTGAAGTTGCCCACGAAGCCCTTCACCTCCGTCACCTCGCAGTAGGTCATGAGGTCTATATTGGGATGCTGATTGACGGCGTCCATCTTGGGGGTCAGGATGCAGGCCGAGCAATCCAGGGTCGGGAAGGTCTTGTCGAACTGGATCATGTGACCGCCCACCGAGGGGGTCCGCTCCACGAGATAGACTTTCTTGCCCGCGTCCGCCACCTCCAGGGCCGCCTGGATACCGGCGATGCCGCCGCCGACGACCAGGACGTTGGGGTTGACATCGATGAATCGCGACGTGAGCGGGTTGAGGAGCCTTGCCCGGTACACGGCGCCGTTGATGAGGGCTTTCGCTTTTCGGGTCCCGACCTCCTCGTCTTCCGTGACCCAGGAAACGTGCTCGCGTATGTTGACAATGGTAAGGAGGTACTGGTTCAATCCCGCATTCTCGATGACCTTGCGGAAGGTTTTCTCGTGCATGAGCGGCGAGCAGGCCGCCACGATCACCCGGTCCAGCCTGTGTTTCTTAATGTCACCTTGAATGATCTCCTGGCCCGGCGTCGAGCACATGAATTTATACTCCTGCGCCACCACCACGTCCGGCAGGGTTTTGGCAAATTCCACGACCTCGGGCACCCGAACGGTCTTGGCGATATTCAAACCGCAGTGGCAAACAAATACGCCGATTCTGCTCATAGGGACTCCTTATCCTTCGAGGCTTTCATAAAAAAGTTCCGTTACGTCTTTCAGCTTGATCCGGTCCTCGACGTTCATGGTCCGGATGCTGTCGTCGAGCATGGCGATGCAATAGGGGCAGGACGTGGCGATGACATTCGCGCCCGTCGAGAGGGCCTCTTCGATCCGAAGGTCGCTCAGCCGCTCGCCCTTGGCCCGCTCGACCCAGAGGCCGCCGCCCCCGCCGCCGCAGCAGAAGCTCTGCTCGCGGATCCTCTCCATCTCCACGAATTCCACGCCCGGAAGGGCTTTCAGCACTTCGCGGGGCGCGTCGTAGATGCCGTTGTGCCTCCCGAGGTAGCAGGGGTCGTGGTAGGTGACCTTGATGCCGCCGAAATCCTTTTTCGGGACGAGCTTCCCCGACTGGATGAGGCCGGCGATCAGCTCCGTGAAGTGGACGATGTCGTAATCCTCCTCGTACTCCTTCTTGAACGTCTGGTAACAGTGGGGAGAGACGGTGACCATCTTTTGAATCCCCTTGGCGCTGAAGATCCCCCGGTTTTTCTCCTTCAGTTTTTCGAAAAGCTCCAGGTCCCCCACCTTCCGGAGGCTCTCCCCGCAGCAGTTGACATCGGTGCCGGGGAGCCCCCAGCTGAGACCGGACTTGTTGAGAATCTCCGCCGTGGCCCTCGCCACCTGCACGTTTCTCGGGTCATAGCAGGCGGTACAGCAGGTGAAGTAGAGATACTCCATACCCTCCGCGTAGAGGGGGTATTTGCCCTGGGCCCAGTCGTTTCTCTTTTCCGCATCGCCGGACCAGGGGTTGCCCCGCGCCTGGAGACTGCCCACAAAAGCCCTCAGGCTCTGGGGAAGCATGCCGCCGCCGGCATAGACACTCCGGACGGACCGCACGATGTCGATGATCTCAACACCGCGGGGGCAGCGGTCGACGCAGAATTTACAGGTCGAGCACCCCCACATGTGCTCCTCGATCCCCTCCAGGCCGAGCTGGCTCATCCTGATGAGTTTCCGGATGTTGAACTCGATGACGGGCGTCCAGGGACACGTCCCGCTGCAGGTCGCACACTGGTAGCACTTTTTCAATGTTTCCCCGCCCGCCTCGGCAATGACCTGCGACATCTCAAGATAGGGTGTTACCGCATGAGACATTTTCTTCTCCTCTAATCGAAAGCTCTGGAATCCTCAGATCCAGGGATTCAGGTAAGCAATTATCGGCATGCCGCGAAGCGTCGAGGCATGTTGGATGGGCTTCTTACGTAAATGAACCGGATGAGAATCCGGCTGCGGTAAAAACATTCTCGGTGTTCGAAATTGCCATCCCGAATGTAAATCCGCGTGACCCCTATCAAAACTTCCCTGTTCTGTCAAGCCTTATTTGGTCACTTATTCTGGAATTAATTTAAACACTTGAACGCTTTTTGTCAAATGCGTGGTGTCGGGTGTCCGGGAGGATTACCGGAGGCGTTCGAAGGACACCGGAAAGGCGGCCGGGACGGTTCAGACGGCCTCCCCGCCCGGGCCACCTGAGGCTTTCTGAATCTCCTTCCAGAGGGCGTCCCTCCCCTCACCCGTTCTCGCTGAAAAAAGGATGAAGTTCCCGTCCCCGGGGAGGTCCAGGCCGGCACTGACAGACCGGCACCGGTTTCGCCTCTCGTTTCCCGAGAGCTTGTCCGACTTTGTCAACACAAAGAGATGGCGGATGCGGTAGTGCGACAGCCACTCGGCCAGGGCGACGTCTTCCTCCGACGGATCCCGCCGGATGTCCAGGATCACCGCCACGAGCACCAGCGTCGGACGGCTCTTCAGGTATCCCTCCACCATGGGCCTCCAGCTCTTCCTCGTTTCGGCCGAAACTTTCGCGTACCCGTAACCCGGCAGGTCAACGAAACAGAAACGATGATTGACGTCATAGAAATGGAGCAGGCGGGTCTTCCCGGGTGTGGCACTCGTCCGGGCGAGATTCTTTCGGTGAACCAGGGTGTTGATCAGGGAGGATTTGCCGACGTTGGATCGGCCGGCGAAGGCCACCTCGGGAAGGGCTGTTTCCGGGAACTGATTGGGCTTTGCGGCCGCCTTGATGTATTCCGCCGAGGTGATTTTCATATTATATCGGCAAACGGTGCAGGGCTAAGGGCTTAGGGCCGACAGGACGAAAAAGCCTTTAGCCTTTAGCCTTTAGCCTTTAGCCTTTAGCCTTTAGCCTTTAGCCTT
>DAIMEJ010000024.1:0-24783 GCA_036725345.1 Syntrophales bacterium | reverse complement strand
AACTCATCATTGGGATTGGCTTCAAGCCATCGGCGCATGGTGAGCCATTTGGCCGCCTCGTACCTGTCCCAGCTGCCTTGGTCTGCCAGAACCATTTCAACAACGTCGTAGCCAAGGTGGCCGAAAGACGCGAGAAGTTCTGGAAGCAGGAGAAAGTCGGAGATTGAGCCGGCAAGACACCCCCGGACAACATCTTCCGTCGGCGGTAACTGCCGCCAGTAGGGCTCGCCAATGAGGATGATCCCTCCGGGGCGGAGGCTCTGCGCCAGAAGCTCGATAGTTCCGCTGACGCCCCCGCCGATCCACGTGGCGCCGACACAGGCCGCCACACCTACCTTCTCGTCAGCGACGAAGCCGGCGGCATCGCCATGAATGAACCTGACTTGATGGGCAACGCCGAGTTCTTCAGCGCGGAGTTTCGCTTGTTCGGTGAACAACCGGCTCATGTCGATGCCGGTGCCTATGATGCCGTAATCGCGAGCCCAGGTGCACAGCATCTCGCCCGAACCGCTGCCGAGGTCGAGCACTCGGTCCCCCGGTTTCAGACGCAACGCTGCGCCGAGAGTGGCCAGCTTTTCGGGTGTGAACGGGTTATGGATGCGATGGGCACTTTCGGTGATGTTGAAGATCCGTGGAATATCCAATGCAGATAATCTCCCTGCGGTTGTGAATAGATTCGGTCACTGCCGAACGTTGGGCATGAGAAGCAACTGCGCAGCAGCCGTTGCAATCCATGCCGTTGTTAGGCTTCTTGCGCCTGCTGCACTTCAAAGATGAAGTCACGTTGACTCATCTTCATGCCCCTCAAACTCGGGTTCTTCATACACTCTCAGCCTGTACTTGAGTATTAAAGCATCAATGACCTTCTGAACGTGCGGGCCGGCCTTCGGAGACTTTATCTGGTGCTTCATTGAAGTGAACGTATCAATCGCCACTTTCTCTTCACCATCAAAAACCCAAATCCACGAATCTCCCTGAAGTCCAGACTGAACCCGAGAGAAGAGGGTGCCTATATAGGAAACCAGCTCATTGTGCAACTTCTCGTAAGGTTCCTGATATTCGATCTCCGCAAAAATCATCCTAGAACCTCGATGTCGGATGCCGAACTACTGTTTAGATGGTTTCCAGGTAAACCCGTTTCCCGATTCTCCTCCGTATAACACACAAAGTCTCGATAGATGATACATCAATCGACTCACGGCTTTCAGGAAGTAAATTTACAGTAGTCCATCGATAATGGTGATGTCGGCTGCCAGCATCAGGATTCCTGCACACGCTTCAACTCAACCTCCCAGGAGGAGACTTTCATATCTCCCTTGAAAAAAGCCCCCCTGTTTCTGTAATGGTCATCGGTCACCTTCAGGAAATACTCTGTGGCCCTGTAGGCGCCGTCCTTCGACTTGCAGATGGAAAGGATGGAGTCGCCGACGATGACGAACTGTCCGTAGAGCCGGCCAAGCGAGGGGTTGGAGGATTTCCATTCCGTTGATTCCTTTCCTTCCTCGAAAGGCGTAATCTCGTAGTCGTTGACGATGCCGATGGGTTGGTCCTCGAGAAGCAGCTTCATCCGGCTTTCATTGAGCCAGAATTGCTTCAGATGGGCGATGCGGGCGCTCCCCTCAATGGGGATGGCTTTCCCCTGATCGTCGAAGTAACGACCTGTCGCCTGCCACTTCCCCTCCTCGAGTATGAACGTGTGTTTCATGTCCCCGGCCCTGTCGATAAGATTTCATCTCTCATAACAGCCTTTCTTTTGGCCTGTCAATCCCGTTTGTGCTCCTGCGGATTTGCTCCTTGTCAGCCCCGGTGATCGGTGGTATGAAACGGGGCACTTCACCCGGAGGCCAGACCCAAATGCTCGGAACCGTCGTGAACACCGGCGCCATCGTCGCGGGGAGCGTCATCGGGGTGATGGTCGGCAAGAGGCTTCCCGACAGGCTGAAAGAGATTGTCATGCAGGCCCTCGGCCTTGCCGTTGTTCTCATCGGCCTCCAGATGGCCCTTTCGGGGAAGAACCTGCTTGCCACGGTCGGCTGTCTTCTCCTGGGGGCGATCACCGGCGAGATCGTCAATATCGAAAGGGGGGTCGAAAGGCTCGGGGATTGGCTGAAGGCGCGCGCCCGTTCAGACTCCTCAACCTTCGTCGAGGGGTTCGTTATCGCCTCGGTCCTCTACTGCACCGGTGCGCTGGTGATCGTCGGTTCTATTCAGGATGGAACCGTGGGGGACCCGAGCACCCTGTACCTGAAGTCGCTGCTCGACGGGACCTTCTCGGTTGCCCTGGCTTCATCGATGGGGATGGGCGTTGCCTTCTCGGCCCTGTCGGTTCTGGTCGTCCAGGGGGTCATCACGCTGCTGGCGGCGAAGCTGACCTTTCTGCAGGACCCGGCGGTCCTCGATGCCGTAACATCGACGGGGGGCCTTCTCATTGTGGGCATCGGCATCAGCATCCTCGATCTCAAGAAGATCCGTGTGGGCAATATGATCCCTGCGCTCCTTTATGCCATTCTGCTGGCGCTTTGGCTAAAGTAAGGCAGGGCGGTTATTAAATCCTTCTCATACTTTTTTCTGAGGCGCCGCGGGGAAAAATACGAACCAAAATTCATACCGCCTTCCGATTGTTGTCTCGAGGCCTTCCCTTATAATATGACCAGGCACCCTTCCGGGCCTTACGGGAGTGTGCCGGCGGCAGTCCCTGTACTGGCGGACGGTGGGAGCGCTGTAATCGCGACAACCGATTCGGTGACTTCAATGTTGAAAGGAGGGAAGTGCCTCCGCCGCCCACCGGGCAGGCCCCGCTTCGCACCGCCCGACGGTCCCCAGGTCCGTGGGATGTACCGGGCGCAGAGACGAAATGGCGGCTCCAGAGCGAGCCGCCCTTTTTATTTGAAAGCCGTGCGGCGGTAGAACCGTGTGTGCTCGCAGAGAAGAGGCGGGGGGAAAGCAATAAACTTTTCCATAATCGACTTCCGTAGTGCAGGCATAAATTTCCCGCCGCCTCCGTGAAAAAAGGATGCATATGGCCTGTCCGGAAAGGTTCAATCCTTCAGGAAGGCGGTGACAATGTCATTGAATTTCTCGGGATATTCGAAGTTCGGCATGTGGCCGCATTTTTCGAAGACGTGAAGGGTTGCACCGCGAATCTCCGTCTTTGCCCGGTAGGCGTGGCTGAGCGGGAGGATCCGGTCATGGGTTCCCCAGACGATGAGCGTTGGAGCCCGGATGCGGCCGAGATTTACGAGAACCGGATTCAGGAGATCGGGACGAACGCCGCCGATGGTCAGGAGAGAGCGCAGAACCTTGAGCAAAGCCCTGCGGTTTTCCCTGGGGAGGAGAAGCCTGTAGCGGAAATCGACGAAGTCAGCGTCGATGACATCCGGATCGTAGACGAGCCTTTTAAAAAAGACGCGGAGAATATTTTTCGTTGGGAGGAGGGCCCAGGGCCCGAGGAAGGGCAGGGTGGATAAACGAAGGGGCCATGTGGCTCCTGGCCCCAGGGCTGCGCTCGACACAAGGACGAGCTTCCCGACTTGTTCGGGGTGGGTGAGGGCATATTTCAGGGCGAGTCCTCCGCCGAGTGAATGCCCCACCAGGTGGCAACGCTCGGCGGCGCAGGCCGACAGGAAATCCTCGATGAAGCGGACAAAAACCTCGGGGGTGTATTCGATGTCGGGCTTGTCGGTGAAACCAAAACCGATCAGGTCAGGTGCGAAGACGCGATGATTTGCCGCAAGGGCCTGGATATTGGGTTTCCAGATGTCGGCCGAATCCCCCAGGCCATGGAGGAGTATCACGGGTGTTCCTGAATCCCCGAGGGCCCGGAAGCGTGTCTTGACCGGGCCGACCCTGGTGAAACGGATGGACGAATCGGCTTTCATGACCGGATGCACAAGCTGTTCGCGGTGAGAGGGACGATTCCGGAATGCAAGCGAACAGCTGAGAGACTCGCTGACTAGAACCTGCGTCCGCCGCCGCCCATCCTGCCGGGGCCGCCTCGGAATCCGCCTCCGCCGCGGGGACCGCGGCTGTCATGCCTCGGACCGCCCTGATCTTTTCTTGGCCTGGCCTCGTTCACGACGATGGTTTTGCCGCGCAGGGATGTGCCGCTCAATTTGCCGATGGCCTCACGGGCAGCCTCATCGGTTTCCATTTCAACAAAACCGAAACCCTTCCCCATGCCGGTCAACTTGTCCCTGATAACCGTGGCGGACGCGACGTTTCCCAGCGTCGCGAAATGGGTCCTGAGGTCTTCATCGGTGACCTCGCTCGACAGGTTGCCCACGTACAATTTTTTTGCCATGCCCTTGCTCCTTTCAATATAAAACCACCACAACCCAGAGAGCATGGTGGCCGGTTGCCTGCCTCGATGTGTTTGACCTCAGGCCTCTTCGGGCCCCGCTTCCCGGTGGGAATCAGGGAGTAAAACACTCAATTTCTAGTGGAGGTTAGCACTGAATCACGACGGGCGTCAAGCAATCATTTTCGAAAAAGGCGGCGCGGGCTTCCTGAATGGCATTCGACGGAACCGTCGCCGATTAATGGTTGCAATTTCGAATAAAATCTTTAAATTAAAAATGCCTTCAGAAATTTATTTACCGTGGCGCCGGAAGGCGAGGGAGGGAGTCTCAGCACAGGATAGGAGGACCATCATGGGATTTTTTGACAGGGTCTTTGGAGGAAAGGAACCCGCCCCGCCCGAAGGCTGGAAACTCCACGAACGGATGGACCTCGGGTTGAGATTTTCCTGCCCGGCGGACTGGCGCATCAGCGGCATCGAAGGCGGGATCGAGCTGTCTCCTCCCGATTGCGCGCGCGTTATCGACCCCTCGAGAGGGAGGGAGGTCCCCAGTCCCCGTGTGGAAGTGACGGCCAGAGGGGCGCCGGGCGCGGACAAGATGCTGGTGAAAGAGACGGTCAAAACCCGTTCCGGCGAATTCCCGGGTTACCGGTTTGTCAAGCATATCGCGAGCAGCGTCAAGAATGCCAATCAGGCGGCGGTTTACGAGTTTCAATACGGCGCGGCTGAAAATCTTTTCTGCGGTATTGCAGCTTTTGCCCTGGGTAAAAACAGATTATCCAGTCTGCTGGCTGTGGGCGGTCGCATCGACTTCGAAAAGCATCGCGGCGCCCTCGAACGTATCGTCTCCTCTCTCCAGTTGATCTGAGAGGAATCTGCTGAAATCAAGTTTGAAAAAATTGCGGAGGTGTCCATGATCCGGCGGATTGACCACGTTTCCATTGCCGTGAGGGATCTGGCTCGGGCCAGGTCTTTTTTTGTTGACGCCCTCGGGGGGCGCGTCCTGTATACCGGCCCCATGCCGGAGGAGAAATACCGGTGGACGACGATCGAACTCGGGACGTCGTGCCTGCTGGAACTGATCGACCCTCTGGGGGAGGACGGGTTCGTGGATGAGTTTCTGAAGAAACGGGGCGAAGGACTGCACCACGTCACAATCCAGGTCCATAACCTCGAGGATGCCTGCCGGACGCTCGAGTCACGGGGGGTCCCCGTGTTCGGGATGCGGCAACCCATCGCCGGCTGGAAGGAAGCTTACATCCACCCGAAGCATGCCTTCGGCGTTCTCATACAGCTCGCGGAGTTCAACCCCCTCGACTGGATCGAGCCCGGCTACATCCCCGCAGCATACCGCGAGTTCGCGCCGCCGGGGACAGCGGGTGCGGAAGAGGGGCCTCTGAAGGTTCAGCAGGTGGAGACGGAAAAAGGTGTTCAGGTGGAGATCCGGAAGGGTGGCAGGGCTCTGCGGATTCCGAAGAGGGACCTTGGGAGGCTGATCGCAGCGCTGGAAGGCGCGCGGTCCACGGCCTGGCCGCCGTGAAGCCGGCCTCCCATGTGACGGCCTGACTTAGGATCGGAGACGAAGAATGGGCGGAGGAATGGTATCCGCCCATTCTTTTGTACGAAAATCGGGCATCTTGCACTTTTTTTGCATAATCTTTGCGAAGGCATGCTCAAATGCATACAATCCCATGGAAGGTTTTCAGAAGTGCTTAAAAGCAATCAACAGATGATTATGGATATCCTAAACACCCTCACTGAAACCGAACTCTCGGTGAGTGAGTTTTACGGGACCTGCGCCCGGATCGCCGGGGACGATCAGGATTTCTGGACCCGCCTCGAGGAGGAGGAGAGGAAACACCACGCCATGGTCTGCCGGATGATGGAAATGGTGACCGAAAAACCGGATCGCTTCAAGATGGGCCAGTCCTTCAGAGAGGGCGCATTGAGAACCTTCATGGGCTGGTTGCGGGAACAAACGAGGCGTGCGGCGGCAGGTGCAATCCCTGCGAAAGACCTGCTTTACGTCGCCCGCGACATCGAGCAGTCACTCATAGAGTCGAAGTTCCACGAAGCCATACAGACCGATGATGCCGCTTTCAACGGGCTTCTGAGCAGCATGCACGAGGACACCTTCTTCCACCGCGAGAGGATCAGCCGCCGGATCAAGGAAAAGGCATACAGTGCCATCATCCTCGCCCGATAGAGTCCACAGGATATGCAAGGCACGAAGGAGCACCCCGGTGCTCCTTTTTTGTGGGTTTTTCCCCGGTCATTTTGGTGTTTACAGGCCGGGACTTGCATGGTAGGGAGAAAGCGGCAATCTCATTGAAGGCCGCGTGATGATAAAAAACCCTCGAAGACTGGCTGCCATCGCCATCCTCATGCTCTTCCCAATCATGAATCTCACGGGTTCTCTCGAAGGGCAGATGTCCCTGAACGCTTCCAGCAACGCCTTTCTGTCCGACCCGGGCGGCTCTGACGGCACGAACCCGGGCCGGGATACCCAGAACCCTGCTCCTTTCATGCCGCCGGGTTCCGCCGGGGGCTTTTTCTCCTGACTTCCGAGATTGCCGAGACGGCCGGCGTGAACGAAGCTCTCATATATCGCTATTTCGGCGACAAACGCGGGCTGCTGCACCAGATCCTGAGCGAGTTTCTGGATGACTATGCCGGCCAAATCGAGAGGGATCTGGAGGGGATCAGGGCACCGCTTGACCGGCTTCGCAGGCTGATCTGGGTGCACATCCGCATGTTGGAGTCCAACCGGGTCTTTGCAAAGCTCCTGCTTCTGGAAGTGCGCAGTTATCCGGGTTACTTCGGGGGGCACTGTTACGCGCAGGTGAAGCGCTACAGCAACATACTTCTGGGCATCCTGGAGGAGGGTGTGGCAAGCGGCGAGATCCGTGATGATATTCCCGTCCGGACCCTCAGGCAGGTTGTGATCGGCGGGATTGAGCACATCTGCCTGCCCGAGATCATTTTCGATCGGGACTTCTCGGCGGATCGGCTCACGGAAGACCTCTTCAATATCCTCTACAGGGGGATTGCCGGGCAGCAAAAAGTTTGATTCTCCGCCTGCCGCTGGTGGTGGGGATTGTTTAAGGGTCAACGATCCAAGGAGGAGGGAATAACATGGAACTGAAAGATTGTGTTGCCGTGGTAACCGGTGGTGCATCCGGTCTGGGCGAAGCCTGCGTGCGCGCTGTCGTGGCGGGAGGCGGCAAGGCCGTGATAATGGATCTGCAGGAAGATAGAGCGGCAAGGCTGGTTGCCGAGCTTGGGTCGAAAGTCGTCTTCGCGAAAACGGACGTGACGAATGAAGAGAGCGTTCAGGGCGCCGTCAAAAAAGCGCTCGACGCCTTCGGCCGGATCAATGTCGCCATCAATTGCGCCGGTGTCGGGGATCCCGCGAAGCTTCTTTCCAAGAAAGGTCCCATGCCCCTTTCGCTGTTCAACCGCGTCGTCCAGATCAACCTCGTCGGCACCTTCAACGTCATACGCCTGACGGTTGAACAGATGGTGAAGAACACCCCCGGGCCGGACGGTGAAAAAGGCGTGGTCATCAGCACGGCATCGGCGGCGGCTTTTGACGGCCAGATAGGCCAGCCTGCCTACAGCGCGTCCAAGGCCGGGGTGGTAGGGATGACATTGCCCCTCGCACGGGAATGCGCGGAATACGGCATCCGTGTGATGACGATTGCCCCGGGGCTCTTCAACACGCCGATGCTTTCGATTCTGCCGCAGGCCGCGCGAGATGCCCTGGGGAAGATGGTGCCCTTCCCGGCCCGACTGGGCGAGCCTTCGGAGTTCGCGGATATGTGCCGGCACATCATCGAGAACCGGATGCTCAACGGTGAGGTGATCCGTCTTGACGGAGCCATTCGCATGGCGGCGAGGTAAGGCGCGTCTGAGAGGTGAACCGCTGAACGGCGGAAAGGAGAAGGGGAGCATGGATTTTCGACTGTCCGAAGAACAGCAGATGATCAAGAACATGACCCGGAAGTTCGTGGACGAGGTTGTCGCTCCAAGGGCCGAGGAAGGGGAGGCCACGGGAGAGTATCCCTATGATATCATGGCGCAGATGGCCGAACTCGGCATGATGGGCATTCCTTTTCCGGTGGAATACGGCGGCAGCGGCGGAGACTGGGTGGGCATGCACATCTGCATCGAGGAGATGGCAAGGGGCGACAACACACTGGGGGGATTGCTCGATGTGACAACCAGTGTCGTGGCCCAGGAACTCCATGTCTTCGGCACGGAGGAACAGAAACGGAAGTGGCTAATTCCCATGGCGCGGGGGAAGGAGATCGGCGCTTTCGGACTCACGGAACCCGGGGCCGGGTCCGACGCCGGGGCCACGAAGACGACGGCGGTCCGTGACGGGGATTCCTGGGTCATCAACGGAACGAAGCAGTTCATCACCAACATCGGCTTCGACAATGCCTCCCTCGTCATCATCACCGCCCGCACGAAGGCGCAGAAAGCGGGCGAGAAGGAGATGATCAACACCTTCATCGTTCCGAAGGGCACGGCGGGATTCACCCTGGGCAAAAAGTACGACAAGATGGCCTGGCATCATTCGGCGACCCACGAATGCATCTTTGAGGACTGCCGGATCCCGGCGGCGAACTTCCTCGGGAAGGAGGGCCGGGGATTCGCCCAGCACCTCGCGGTTCTCGAAACGGGCCGGATCAGCGTGGCCGCCGTCGCCGTCGGGCTGATGCAGGCCTGCCTCGAGGCCTCCCTGAAGTACGCGAAGGAAAGGGTCCAGTTCGGTCAGCCGATCTTCAACTTCCAGGCTATTTCCTTCAAACTGGCCGACATGGCCATGGCCGTCGAACTGGCGCGCAACATGTACCTCAAGGCGGCCTGGCTGAAGGACAGCCGTCTCCCCCACACGCTGGAAGCGGCCTACGCGAAACTTTACGCTTCGGAGATGTGCGAGAAGGTCGCCAGTGACGCTTACCAGATCCACGGCGGTTACGGTTTCATGAACGAGTACGCCGTGTCCCGCTATTACAGGCATGCCAAGATCCTGCAGATCGTCGAGGGGACCTCCGAGATTCAGCGCCTCGTCATTTCCAGGAATCTGAAATAGGCAGGGTCGGAGGACCGGAACAGCCGGAATGATCGAATTCCTAACTCAGACAAAAGAAAGGTGAGATTTGATGCCATGAGCAAGCAGGTTATTTTTTACCCGGGCGCCCTGGAAGAGAGGGACGGCAAACTGGTCCAGGTGGGCCATAAGTGCAGGGATTGCGGGAAGACCTCTTATCCCGCCGTGGAGTTGTGTCCTTTCTGCTCCTCCGGGCATACGGAGAAAGTCCCTCTGAGCACGGTGGGGGCTGTGTTTTCATACAGTGTCACCCGTGTTCCCGTGGGCCCCTTCAAGCCCCCCATTCTCGGCGGTTACATCGATCTGCCCGAGGGGACCCGTGTGTTCGGTCAGATCCGCGCCAGGGTGGAGGACGTGAAAACCGGGATGAAGGTCAAGGTGGAGACCGGCGTAATCTGGACGGAGAAAGACGGGACGGAGGTCCTGGGCTATTATTATGTGCCCTTGCAGGCGGAAGAAGGAGGTGCAAAGCGATGAGAGACGTATATGTACTGGGTATCGGCCAGACGATTTTCGGCAAGCACGGCGACCTGACCGTGAATGACCTGGGCGCCGCCGCGGCGCTGGCCGCCGTTCGGGATGCCGAAATATCGCCCAAGGCTTTCCAGACGGCTTATTGCGGGACGATTTTCAGCCCCCCCACGCCGGTCCAGTCCATTCTCTTTCGGCTGGGCGTGGACCGGATTCCGATGGTGACTGTTGAAAACGCCTGTGCCAGCGGTTCCAGTGCCGTCCATCTGCTCTATCGCGACATCGCCCTGGGCGCCTGCGACGTGGGCATTGCCTTGGGGGTGGAGTCTCTCTCCGCCTATAACAGAAAAGTCGGCAAGGGGCTTCTGGCCATCGAGGGGGATCTCCAGGGCAGGCTGGCTCTCACCATGCCCTCCTTTTTTGCAAAGCTGTGCAACCGGCTGATGGAGAAGCGCGGCGCGACCATCGAGGATATCTGCTACCCTTCCGTAAAGAACCACAAGGCGGGAATGACGAACCCCTACTCTCAGTACAAGACGGAAGTGACCGTCGCGGACATCATGGCTTCGCCCATGATTGCTGACCCGATCACGGTGCTGCAATGTTGTCCCCAGAGCGACGGCGCAGCCGCGGTCATCCTCTGCTCGGAAGCTTATTACAAAAAGAACAACAGAAAAGAGCATCGTCCGCCCGTCAAGGTGGCGGCTTCCGTCATATCGGTGAGCGGCGCCGAGGACGCCTCCTTTGACCCCCTGGAGATGGAGGTGATGATCAAGGGCGCAAGGTCTGCCTACGAGACGGCCGGCGTGGATCCGGCGAAGGATATCGACGTGGTTGAGTTGCATGACGCCTTCTCGGGCGAGGAACTTGCGGCCTATGAGATGCTGGGGCTTTGCAAACGGGGTGAAGGCGTTGCGCTGGCGCGCTCCGGTGCTGTGGAACTGGGCGGCCGCATTCCCGTCAACCCCAGCGGCGGGTTGCTCTCCATGGGTCATCCGCTGGGTGCATCGGGTGTCCGCGTCGTCATCGAGGTGGCCAGGCAGCTCTGGGGCGAGGCGGGTGCGAACCAGGTCAAGGGGGCCAGGGTGGGCATGGCTCAGATGCTGGGCGGGGTGCTCACCGGCCTGGAGTCCCCCGTAGTGGCCGGCATTCAGATTTTGAAGAAATAAGGACCGCATTTCCCTGTCGCGCTGAGACGACGAAGGGGTGATTCGTAGCTTGGATATCCGCAAATTCGGCCGCATCACGTTCATTCCCGGGCAGAATGGATCTCGATACCCTTACTGCAACTCTCTTTTCATTGATGACGAGAGGAGGGCTGTCATGGATCCGGGCTCCGATGAGGCGGTGCTGCGAAACCTGTCCTTTGGCAACGGCGTCGACGTCGTCGTGACCAGCCACTACCACGAGGATCACGGCTGCTTTAATCATCTCTTTGAAAACTCGGAACTCTGGGTCCACGAGACGGAGGCCCCCTGTTACAGGTCCTTTGACACCCTCATGGAGTACTCCGGCCTCAAGGACAGCCCCTATCACAAAGAATGGCGCGATCTCTTGACAAGTCGGTGCAACTATCGGGAACGCAATCCCGCGCGGGTCTTCAAAGACGGCGATGTTCTGGATCTCGGCAGGACGAAGGTTCAGGTCATCCACACGCCGGGCCACTCTCCCGGTCACTGCTCTTTTTACTTCCCCGACGAAGGGGTCCTTTTCCTCGCGGACCTGGATCTGTGCGCCTTCGGCCCCTGGTACGGGGACCGGTTTTCCGATATCGGTCAGACCCGGTCGTCCATGGAGCGTCTTCTGAGTCTTCCCGCCGATATTTACATCACCTCCCACGAAATCGGTATTGTCGAGGGGGACATCACAGACCTGGCGGCACAATATCTCGCGGTGATCGATCAGCGAGAGGGGAGACTGATTGAATTTCTCCGGCAGCCGCGAACCATGAAGGAGATTGTCGATCGCTGGCTCATCTACGGCAAGGAACGCAAACCCCGTTTCTTCTTCGAATTTGGGGAAGAGGCCATGATCAAAAAACACCTGAAACGTCTCACGCGCGCAGGGCTGGTGCGGGAAATGGGCGATCGTTTTATGATGCTGTAAAGAGATGCGAACAGGGAGGGCAGGAAGATTAATTCCCCTGCAAAACTGTGTCTAAGAGGAAGGGAGGCATTGAATCCATTCGATACGTCAGCAGGAAGAGTATGGACCGATCCTTCAGATAAAACGGAATCCGTCATATATGACGGCCTGCACTGCCGACCTTGGCGTTTCCCGCGACCGTTGAATTGAAAAAAACAAATAAATCAATATGTTACTTAAATGTTCGTGACGTTTTTCAGATGGTACAGATGTTGATATCTCTGTATATCAGCTTATAGAGAGCACAAAAACATCTAGAAGGAGGCAATGATGAAGAAAGAAGATTTAAGCCAGAAGGGCGTAAGCAGGCGTTCGGTTCTCAAGGGAGCGGCGGCGGTGGGCGCCATGGCGTCGCTGGGGGGCATCGCGTTGAATCTCGCAAAGCCCGGGACGGCGGAAGCCATGGTCAGGAAGCTCCCGGCCAAATGGGATGAGACCTGGGATGTCGTCATTATCGGTTCCGGGTTCGCGGGACTCGCCGCAGCGGCGGAAGCGGCGGGTGCGGGGGCAAAAACCGTCATCCTCGAGAAGATGCCCATCTACGGCGGAAACTCCATCATCAACGGGGGAGGCTACGGGGCCTGGGATGACAAACTGCATCTTCGAAAGAAGTTGAACCTGGGTGACGACAGTGTGAAGCAGCATTTCGACGACACGCTGAAAGGGGGCGATTATTTCAATATCCCGGAGCTGGTGGATGTGCTGGTGAAGGAATCGCCCGCTGCCCTGAACTGGATGATCGATGAGGGAGGCCTGAAACTTCGGGAAGTGTTGACGAGGGGCGGCGGACACACGGCTTACCGATGCCATTTTTCTGAAACCATGTGGGGAAAGGACTATACGGAAGCGCTGAAGAAAATAGCCGAGAAGCGAGGCGCCAAGATGGTGCTGAACTCACAGGTCACGTGGATCTGGCGCAAGGACGCCGATCCCAAGAGCCCTGTCCTGGGCGTCGAGGTCAAGCGGGGCAAAAAAATTCTGAACCTGAAGGCTAAAAAAGCCGTCGTGCTCGCTTCGGGCGGCTTCGGCCGGGATATCAAGATGAGGATGGAGCAGTTTCCCAAGCTCACAGATGCCTTCAACAGCACGAATCACAAGGGTGCGACGGGCGAGATGATCCGATATGCCCAGGCCGTGGGTGCCGATGCGCTGCACCTGAACTTCATCCAGCTTTACCCGTTCGCGGATCCCGAGACGGGCACACTCGACACGCCCGCCGTGTTTCCATTCAGCGGTCCCGGACGCGGCGCCATCTACGTCAGCAAGAACGGGAAACGGTTCGTCAGCGAGTTGGAGCGCCGGGATGTCTGCGCCTTCGCGCAGACCAACATGGGAGCCGCCATGAAGCCCACTTACACCATCTTCAGCGCCGACATGGTCCCTCTCATGGGCTACAAACCTGCGGAACTGGAAGCCGGCCTGAAAAAAGGCCGTTTTGTGCCGGCGAATTCCATCGCAGAGCTGGCCAAGAAGATCGGTATCCCCGAGGCGGCTCTCGTCGAGACGGTCAACAAGCACAACCAGTACCTCAAGGACGGCAAGGACCCCGACTTCAACAAGCCGATTACGAAGGCGATGCTTCCCCTGGACAAAGGGCCCTTTTACGCGGTGGCCCAGTGGCCTGCGGTTCATCACACCATGGGCGGTCTGAGGATCAACAAGAATGCCCAGGTGATTGACCTCTTCGGCTCGGTCATCCCGAGGCTTTACGCCGCCGGGGAGGTGGCGGGAGGCGTCCACGGCTCCAACAGGCTTGGAACCAACGCGACGGCGGACTGTGTTGTCTTCGGCCGCATCTCGGGCACGAATGCAGCCAAGGAAAAAGCTCTGTAACCGTTGTCGGGGGGCTCATCCCTGCGGGGGTGGGCCCCCTGAACACCGACCATCACAACAGAGGGTGCGCCTATGAAGAAATCAATGTTGACTCTCTTTGCCCTGGCGTGTCTGCTCTCGCATTATGTCGTCGGTGGGCCCGTCGAGGCGGCAAAGCCCGCGGCAAAAGTATCGAAAACCTCCTGCGCAACCTGTCACACCGATTTATCCGCCGTTGTCCCCAAGGGTCATCCACCTGTGAAAGGCAGCGACATAGCCGCATGCCTCGGATGCCACAAGCCCGACGCTTCGGGCAAGGCCGCCAAAAACAGGATCTCCACGGGCCTCCACCGAGCCCATGTCGGGGAGGGCGGCAAGGTCGACTGCATGATGTGCCACACCTGGAAGCCCGGCAAGAGCTTCGGCCTGCAGGACCAGAAGGTGTCTTTCGGTTCACCGACGAAGGACGAGCTGGAAGCGATGAAAAAAGTCTTCGCCTCCTGGAAAAGCTCCGGGTACACGGATACGCTTCACGGAAAGGCCGGCATCGTCTGCGGGGGATGCCACGGCAGCGCCATGGCCAGGGAAGGAGACACGGTGGAAAACAGCCGCTGCCTGGAGTGCCACGGTCCCATGGAGAAGCTCGCGAAGAAATCCGAACCGCAGGATTTCCCCGACCGCAACCCCCATAAATCCCACCTCGGGGAGATTGCCTGCACGGTCTGCCACAAGGGACACGCAGAATCGAAGACCTACTGCATCGAATGCCACAAACTCTTCAAGATGAAAAAGATCCCGGGCGGGAGCGCGAGCCAGTAGCGGGACTCGCCAGCGGCGTCTTTGTATACCCCGGGGAGCCGTAAAAAAATCAAGGGGTTAACCCATTCGGTTAACCCCTTTTTCATGTTCAATTCAGCAGACTTGGTGAAATTCTCGAACCGGCCTTCACAAATTCTATATTTCAAAACCCCATTTCTTAAATCGATAAAAAAGTAAAGGCGCATCCGATATGGAAGTGCATGTTTTTTGCGTGCATCCGCAAAGACACACAAATTATTATTATCACGGAAGGAGCACGAAATGAAAAAAATATATGTGATGCTGGCGGCAATGCTGCTGATGTCTTTCATGGCCTGCAGCAGTAGCGGGGGCGGTGATGGTTCTGCCGCGTCATCGGCTAAAGAGGTTACCGCCTTTTCACTCGGTGGGGTTGTTGGGACCATCGATGAGGTGGGGAAAACGATAACCATAACCATGCCTTACGGCACAGATGTGACGGCGTTAACGCCTCTGATTACAGTCACGGGAGCAAGCGTCAACCCCGCATCGGGAGATCCGCAAGACTTTTCGGCGCCTGTGGATTACACGGTCACCGCCGATGACGGCTCGACGGAAGTCTACACTGTGACGGTGTTATTGCAGGCTGGCAGCCTGCCGAAAACAGGTCAGACGACTGACTATGCAGCGGGTGATGACGGTGATCTGGAAATGGGAGTCACCTGGCCGGATCCGCGGTTCACCGACAATGGCGACGGCACGATATCGGACAACCTGACGGGTTTGATGTGGACGCAGGACGGCAACGCGCCCGGGCCCCTCGCTTGTACCAATGGTGTGGTCAAAACATGGGCGGAGGCATTTGATCATGTCGAGTGCCTCAATACCAACAGTTACTTGGGATATAATGACTGGCGCCTGCCGAACAGAAAAGAACTCAAGAGCCTGGTCAACTATGGCCAGTCCATTCCTGCGACATGGTTAAACAATGCCTCTCAGGGGTTCAGCAATGTTCAGAGTAACCTTTATTGGTCGTCCAGTACGTGTGCGGATGCGGCACCAGCAAATGCCTGGTATATCAATATGTCAAGCGGCGTAGTGTCCAACGCTAATAAGGGTTCTTTCTATTATGTGTGGCCGGTGCGCGACGGACAATTTAGAGTCGTCGATCTGCCTCAGACAGGTCAGACGGCTGACTATACAACGGGTGATGACGGGGATCTTCAAGAGGGCGTTGCCTGGCCGGGCACCCGGTTTACCAACAATAGCGATGGGACGATATCGGATAATCTGACGGGTTTGATGTGGACACAGAACGGCAACGCGCCCGGCCCTCCTGGTTGTGCTACGGGAGGAGAGTTGAACACGCCGGATGCGTTGACTTATATAGCGTGCCTCAATACCAACAGTTACCTGGGGTATGATGATTGGCGACTGCCGAATGTGAGTGAATTGGAAAGTCTCCTTCATTACGGGCAATCCAATCCTTCCACGTGGTTGAACACACAGGGGTTCTCCGCGCAGAACGATTGGTACCGGTCGTCCACAACGAACGCGTCTAATACGTCCCAGGCATGGGTCGTCATGATGGGCAACGGCAATGTATTCATGGACGGCCTGAAAGCCGGTACGGACCGTGTCTGGCCGGTACGCGGCGGGCAGTAGATTCATTAAAAAAGCCTGGTAGTGTCAACCGCAGACTCTCGTCTTTTCTTCATCGGGAGATGGGAAAAATCAAGGGGTTAACCCATTCGGTTAACCCCTTTTTCACGTTCCTTCCTGTTATCCCCGTGCTCTCTACTGGCGAATCTGTTCAGCGAGGTAGTTCTCGACGCCCATCTGCTTGATCTGATCGAGCTGGGCTTCAATGGTGTCAATGTGTTCCTCCTCGTCTTTCAGGATGGCCGCCAGAAGTTCCCGGGTGCCGTTGTCGCCCTGTTCAGCGGCAAATTGTATGTCTTCGTTATAGGACTTGATGGCGCTTGATTCCAGGCCTCGGTCGCTTTGAAACTGTTTGTTCACATCAGGGCCGATATTCATTTTCTTCAGCGTGCTGACGATGGGGATCCCTTCCAGAAACAGGATGCGCGCAATTAGTTTTTCCGCGTGCTTCATTTCCGCAATCGCCCGCTTTTCAATCGCCTCATGGAGGCGCTGATAACCCCAGTTGTCGCACATCTCTGAATGTACCATGTACTGATTGATAGCCGTGAGTTCATCCGCAAGGCGGGCATTGAGCCTCTCGATCATTTCCTTCGTGCCTTTCATAAGTCCTCCTTCTTTCATGTCAGGGGTTTCTTTTTTGATTAAAGCGATCCGGGATGCGGTTCCTGTCTTGAAGCCGGTCGTCTATGCTCTTCTTGACGAACATGTCCTGCCGCGTGAAAAATCACTTGAGCCCTTTCGCGGAGTGGAGAGCGACCCGGTCGGCGACGAACTGGACCTTGATGTGCTTCGCGGGGGTCCCCCAGGTACAGCTTTTCACCCCCACCGCCGAGTCACAGGTGGGGTTGGCCCCGAGGATTTTCTCCACTTCCTGATAACTCATGCCGACCTTGATCCTGTCATAATTTTCCTGCGTCAGATTGCTGCAGGAAACGGTCAGGAAGCTCAGGAGGATGAACAGCAAAACCAAAGGGACGGCTTTCGACCTTGTCATCATCGCCTCCTTTCTGCACACGCGATGAAATCCCATGACGGGGTTGGCGTTTTCCTAATAAAGGTCCTTCGGTGACAGCACGAAGAACACGTCTTTTACACGCTGCATGAAGCTGCGGGCGGGCTGACGTGTCAGCGTTTCGGCACCCGATACCCAGAGCAGATCCCCTTCCGGATCGATTTCAACGCGCCAGCTGTTCTCGGGGTGCATGCCCAGCTCCATAACGCCGGCAAGTTTCCGCGCGAGATCGGGGCTTTCGACGATGATCCCCATCTCGCTGTTAATCTGGTAGGACCTGGGGTCCAGGTTCATGGAGCCGATGAAGACCCGCTTGCGGTCCACGACCATGCTCTTCGTGTGCATGCTCATGAACTTCGACGCCACGGGGGGCGTGTCCGCGCGGGTTTTTTTGATCGCGGCGTCGGGGCGTACTTCGTAAAGCTCTACGCCGGCCTCGATGAGGGGCCGGCGCCACTGCTTGTAGTGGCTGTGGACGGCCGTGACTTCCTGGGAAGCCAGTGAGTTGGTCAGGATCCGGATCCTCACGCCGCGCTTGGCGCCCTGACGGAGCCCTTCGACGGCCTTCTCGCCGGGGATGAAATACGAGTTGGTGATCAGCACTTCCTCGTCGGCGGACAGGAGAAACTCCCGGACCGCCTGCGGCATGTGATGCGAGATGGCATCGCGGTCCGGCGAGTCGGTCAATACGCGACTCTTCCCGATACTCAGGGATTTCTCCAGCGAACCGCAGGTGTCTTTCCAGTCCCCGGGTTCCACGGCAATGCCCGCCAGTTTTTTCGACGCCTGGAGGCGTTGCGTCACGGATTCGTGTATCGCCTTCGCGTCCGCCTCCGGTATGGGTTCGATGAGATCCCGAGCGGAAACCACCCATTCGCTGTTCCAGAATCGATCGAACACCTCCGAGGCCTGACGTGCCGCCGGGCCGACGCCGAGCACGTCGAGGTCCACGAAATTAAACTCGTCGTTGAACCCCGTATACTCGTCGGCGATATTCCGGCCGCCTATAATCGCCGCCCTGTTGTCGGCGATCATCTGCTTGTTGTGCATGCGGCGGTTGAGGCGCTCCATCCTGCCGAGGAGTTCAGCCCCCCGCACGGCGCCTCTTCGGCTTTTCCAGGCGTTGAACAGCCGGATCTCGATGTTGGGGTGGGAGACGATCGAGGCAAGGTACTTGTCGCGGATATAGGGGGGTGCTTTGCTCAAGGCGACCTTCAGGTCGTCGAGGAGGATTCTTACCTTGACCCCGCGGTTCGCGGCGTCGACAACGCGTTTCATGAGAAGGAGGCCGCTATCGTCGGCGTACCAGATGTAGTATTGCAGGTCCAGGGTATGGCGGGCGGAGTCCGCGAGTGCGAGCCTGCACTGCAGGGCTTCCCCGTTGCCGTCGAGGAGCAGAAAACCGGACGAGTCGTCCCCGTGATTCCGCTTGATCGTCTCTTCCATGGCCGAGAAAACACCTTCAGGCCGGGGGGGGGCGGCGTAATCCGGCGAGGGTCGCGGGTATGCCGGGGGCGTCGTGGCGCAGCCTGCCGGGAAGATCAGGACCATCAGGATGAGGACGGCCAGGCACACATTACCCCGCGTCGCGTCTCGTTTTTTCATCTCACCGCCGTTTGCCATGGGGAATGGTCCGGGCCGTGACGCCCGTTGCAGGTACGGTTGTCGTTCCGAAACATGAAAAAATTTTACAAGATTATATCGCTGTGAGAAAGGAAAGAAATTTTCCCGCACACTTCATAGCACTGCGGGGCGGGGCGGTCAAACAGATTTGAATTATTGAAACAAGAGCTATTCGTCGGGATACAGGAGAAAAGGGGTTGAGTATATTCACCTAACCCATTGATTTGACTGGCAGACCGCACCAAATTCGGGCCTGTGACCAGCGGATTTCCATCACCCTGGACGCTTGAATTTCTTACATACTTCTTTCATCAGCGTGTCCAGTGCTGAATCGAGGGGGGGAGCGATCCAGACACCATCTTGATACTCCTGCAGCGAATGCCCGTCACTCGAGTAATCAACACCCTCGGTTCTTCTGCATTTTCCATTGAGACAGTTTATAAAAAACAGTTCTTTTGAGTAGCTCAGTGACTCGTATCCGGCCGTATCCACCCCGCTCTTATCATAGTCATGGATAACACTTTCCCGTCCTGCATCGCTATAGACCCTCTTTGTCCATACCTTGATGACGCCTTTAGATACATTGCTGACGCTGTCCTTATCGTAGAATGAATCGTTTCCCGAATCATCCCTTCCATAGTGAACCCAGTCCGCCCCTTTGACGTCTGAGAGGGATGCGAGAGCAAACAGACATATGATAGCAGCGATGACCGACGCGGCTCTTAATCGTTTACGGTTCCTTTTCAAACCCGCCTTATGAAAGAAGTTGTTTGTCATTTTGAATGCGCGAGTTCTTTGCATAATTTTTTCATCAATGTCGCTGTCATGGATCCGCGACTCACATCACTCCAGCTGTCATCATAATGAATGGCTGACAAAACGCTTCCATCACTCGCATAGTATGTGCTTTGAACCAGATTATATCTTTTGTCTTCACAGCTAATGTACCACAAATGCTCTATCTGGTTTAAAGACACAATCCAGGCGGACGGAATCCCCGCCTGTGCATTTGTTTTGATCAGGTTTGCCCGCCCTTCATCACTCAGAACCGTTGTGGTCCATATTTTGATCAGATCCTTGGTGACTTTTGAGACGCTCTCCTGATTGTAGAAGAAATTATTCCCCAGGGGATCTGTTCCATAGTGAATCCAATCCACCCCTCTGACATCGTTGGGGGATACGAAAACAAATTGACATCCCATCGCAATGATGACCGCCAGCTTGAATAACCGTCTGCTGTTCACAAGCGCTCCCGCATTTTCTCAAACCCGAAACCCCGCCTCTCTCGAAAACGGGGGTTCCGCCTGGTCACTTTGTATCTTCTTTGCATTGAGGGGGTGAGTCGCCGCTGGATATGCCCCACTGCGAGCATCGATATTTTTTACCCCGGCATTCGGCTGAATAATAGGTATATGAATAATCCCGTTGGATATTTGTTATTCTTATTTCTTCCGCCGGGCAACCGATGACGCCGGAAGTTGTCCTGGCAAAACGTTCTTCTTTCGTTGTTGCACAAGCTGACAATAAAAAACACGCTGTGAGAACCAGTATGACCTTTTTCATGGCAGTTCCTCCCGTTGCATGGAAAGAAATTTTAAGCAGCTGATAAAGCCTGCAACAGACAGAAATAACCCCACTGACTTCATAGCACTACGGGACGGAAACGGTCAAACAGATTTGAAATGATGGAAGGGATGGCGCCGTCGATTCCCATTTAAAAACACCGGTAGGCCGGGCAGAGAGAAAAAATCTCTGCAAAAAGGCATACAACAGCGGGCTTTACCTGCGGTCCTACGTCCTTTCGAATATCGTCGCGGGCGCCATTCCCCCGCCCGTGCAGAGCGAAACGAGGGCGTACCTCGCCTTCCGGCGCCTCAATTCGTTGATCGCCGTTACCGTCAGGCGGCAGCCGGAGTTGCCCACCGGGTGTCCGAGGGCAAGCGCCCCGCCGTTCACATTGAGCTTGTCCATGTCGGCCTTCAGATCCTTGGCCCAGGCCAGGGGGATCGGCGCGAAGGCCTCGTTGATTTCAAAGAGGTCGATATCCTTCATCTGAAGACCTGCCCTTTTCAAAACCTTCGGGGTGACGTAGATCGGCCCCGTGAGCATGAGCTGCGGGTCCGACCCCACGACGGCATTGGCAACCACGCGGGCGAGAGGTTCCAACTTCAGTTCTTTCATCTTCGACTCACCCATGAGCACGACGGCGGAAGCCCCGTCGGTGATCGTGCTCGAAATGCCTACGGTGATCCACTTCGTGTTCGGCAGGACCTTGAGGGCGGCAAGCGTCTCGTGACTCGTTTCGGGCCTTATCGTTTCGTCGGCGTCCCGAACAACCTCCTTCCCGTCCTTGTCCATGCCCTTCATGGGCAGGATTTCGTTCCTGAAATATCCCTTCACCGTCGCCTCCTGCGCCTTGCGGTGGCTTGCGATGGCGAAGTCATGGCAGGCCTCGCGCGTGATTCCCCACCGGTCCGCGATCATCTGGGCCGCCGCGATCTGATCCGGCGGGCCGAATTTGTCCGTGTAGAATTTCCCGAAAGGGTTCCCCATGGGCTTTCCGGTATAGAGCGTGCCGTTCAGGTCCGTGAACATGGTGTACCTGGACATGAACTCGCAGCCGCTCGCAATCACCACCTCCATGGTCCCGGACGCTATCAGGGCGTGAGCGAGCTGGATGGCCGTGAGGCTGCTCCCGCACTGGCGGTTCACCGAGACCCCCGGGACCGAAATCGGGAATGAAGAAGCCAGGATGCCCATCCGGGCCAGTGTAAAACCCTGCTCGCCGACCTGATAGACCGTACCGTTGATCACGTCGTCCACGAGTGCGGGGTCGAGTTTGATTCTGCGGACGGCCTCGTCCAGCACGGCCCCCAGAAGTTCCGGGGCCGTCCAGTTGCGAAAGTGCCCGTTTTGCCTGCCAACCGGTGTTCTGACTGCGCTGACAACAAACACGTCGTTCATAATGCCTCTCCTTGTCACTTGCGATATGGCGCCCCTCGGTCGGGGGACAATCTGATCCGGACATCCGTCCTGCGAATGCGGTCATTCCGGCAGCGGCGGGCCGAGACGGGATGTCATTCCGGACGATGGTGTCTGCACATCCGGTCAAATAATCGGCTGATGTTGAAGCCGACAAACCCTGTTGCCTTATCTGGAGACCACGAGCCTCTGACCCGCCGTCAGCCCGTCATCTTCATCCAGATGGTTCATCTGAAGCAGTTCGTCAATGGTCAGACCGTACTTTCTCGAGACCCGATACAGGGTATCCCCCTCTTTCACTTCATAGTATTGCTTTTGGTGCACGGGCTTGGAACGAACCGTCGTGATTTTTTGTCTGACATGAATCGACTCCATCTGCTTTTCCAGCAGATTCACTCTTTGCGGGAGAGTCTCGACTTCTTTCAGCGCGGGCGAATTTGAGAGCACGGTGAATTTCCTGTCCAGTTGAACCAAATGTCCGCGATCTTCGATTTGCTTTCTTTCAAGATCGACCGTCTTTTTTTCTATGCCCGCCACATGATTCTTCATCTCCGTTAATCGACCCGACAGGTGATGCAAAATGTAAACCGTTGATAATACGAACAGCAGGAGTATTGAAGCGGTTGCGGCGCACAAGATACGGGTCTTCTTGTCTGCCAGCCTGATCATGATATCGTCCACGAATTTCTCCCCCTCAAGGTAAAAAATCCCCGCCTCTTTCGAAGACGGGGTCTGATTTCTCCCTCCATGGCATCCCTTCCTTTAGCTGACCGCAAGAATTGACTGCCCTCATGCCGATGGTTAAGATCCTGCACGAGTACTTTAAGCAAATATTCAGATCGTACGCAAGGCGAAATTAACAGGGCCGGGCTTTTTCACACCGATGGACTTCAAGAAATTCCCCCCATCGATTTGGCAGCACTTCGGCAGGGGAGGAATCAGCTTCGATTCAGGTCTTCGGAGCGAGGTTATTTTTCTTCGGTGGGGCGGGGCGGGTCTTCTCGTCTTTCTTGTCGGAAGAGTCCGGTGCCCTCAACGTCTCGAAGTACGCGAGATTCTCCCGGCCGTCTTTGTCAACTTTTTTTGTGTCGCCATAGTGAACACCTTTAAAAAAATCCTCAGCATACTTCTTCCACCACCTGTGTATGGCAGAGGGTATCAACAATGAAAAGGGGTTGCAGACTATAATCTACAACCCCTCGATTTACTGGTGGGCCGTACCGGATTTGAACCGGTGACCAACAGATTAAAAGGTGAATCTAAAACTCAGGCGATTTCCCATCATTATTGATCACTTAAATATCAATCACTTACAAGGCCTATTTTCGGTTACTTGAGGTTTTGTGGGGTTAGTTTTGGTTCTGACAGTTACAGTTTAGTTACAGTTCATGGTGGCAATGAAGAGAAGCATTTCACCTACAAAGAGTCATTGGCGGCAAGTTATAAGATGTGAACATTCCGGTTCGAAAGAGAGTAACGATCGAACTAAAGCGTCTCACGCCCATTTAACGAAAGGCTATCCATTTCACGGCCAGATAAGTGAGGTCGCCTTGAGTGAGTTGTTAGATTTTCTGTTATTAAAGTCTTTCACGCCGGCTACTTCTCATTCTCTTGCAGCGTATACACTCCATTACTGGATATTTTTCTTTTATACCTTGGTCGCTTCTTCCCTCTATTCTGACTATATTCTTGTACTTTGATTCTATCAAATTAATTTCATCATCTTTAAAGCCTCGCGAAGACTTTGTGCCAAAGACACTAGTTATTTCTATTTCAAATTTTAATATAGCAGAAAAACAACGGCTACATCTATGTTGACGACATACAATGCGTCTATTTATTTTATATTTGTTATTGTTTTGGCACTCTGGGCTTATACAGAAATCAACACTATCTGGATTCTTAGTTTTATCTTCAACCCTATTAGAATCTTCGTCAGATGTTAAGTCAATCTGTATAAGGGTTATGTTTTTATTTTTATAATACTGTAAAACTTTTTCTTCGGGTGGATGTGTATTAACAATTTCAATAACTGCCAATACATTTTCTTCTTTATCTAATAAAGCAATGTCTGGTTGGCATTCTCCTAAATTATATTCAGCTTTTAATAATTTAGCTTTTTCTAGTAAGTTTCCCGAATTTTTACAATTGCAAGCACCACAAGTCCAATTGAATATAAATGGCTTATTTTCTACTCTATACTTTTCAAGAAGGCCGACTAATTCGTTTTTGAATCCTTCATGTAAAGATCTCTCTGGGGAACAATTGGGATTGGTTCCTTTTTTATGAGAATAATGCGGCCTTCTTGACCCCTTGCCAGTTTTACCGCTGCTTCTGAATATTATTTCTTTTTTGCATTCAGGGTCAGCGCAATAATATTTTATACCCTTTACCGCGTTGTTTACGTGTATAAATTTGCCACTCTCGTCTTTGGCGTATACGTGCAATATTTTTCTATTCATTATTTTTAAATCCAACAATTAATATACAAAATTCGTTTTTTCGATGATTTGGTTATCAACATAGCATATGTCCCTTCTCTACAGAAGAGATGTCCGCGATAATTACAGCTAAGTAACTGTCTTCAGCATTTCGAATATCATGGTAATAAGTAAAAAAGCGAACCTCGTAATTTATGGAGACCTATGAAAATTACCATCAAATGCCCTTAGCGCTAAATCATCAATGTCATAATTAATAAAAAGAAGTGGTCAATAATTATCAGTTGAAATCGTGCATTTTAATTGAGGTTGACGTTTTCTTTGTTACAGGAAGAAAGGGGTGGTCTGACCAGATTGTTTGGCCAAATAGCACATCAAGAGCGCGTTACACCTACTACTCTTGACCATAAACACCAGTTGATCGTGATCTATTTCCGGT
>DAIMEJ010000023.1:0-36222 GCA_036725345.1 Syntrophales bacterium | reverse complement strand
AACATAAACTTTAAACTTTGCGATAGGGATTTAATATACAAGTTTTGAATTTTGAATTATTACTAAATGCCGGCGAGTTTGATGGCCAGCAGTAAAACAATATTCGTCCAGATACCCGCCGCCACGTCGTCCATCACCACCCCCCATCCTCCGGGAAGATGGTCCTGGAAAAAGCCTGCCGGCGGGGGCTTCACGATGTCAAAAAGCCGGAAGAGGAGAAAGCCCAGCGCGATGTACAAAACCTTTGGCGGTGCGAGGAAGAGGGCGAACAACTGTCCCACGACCTCGTCAATGACGATGCAGGAAGCGTCTTTCTTGTTGAATATCTTCTCCGCCTCCCCCGAGACGTAAACAGCAAAGAGGGTGAGAAGCAGAATCACCACAAGTTGAACGGGCCAGGGCAGATGTGTCAGGGCCAGGTAGAGCGCAACCCCGACGAGTGAGCCGGCCGTCCCGGGTGCGACAGGCGCGTAGCCGCTGCCGAAACCTGTGGCGGCGACTTTGACAAGAAATGGAGTCAGAAAGGCACCTCTTCCCGGGGATTGGTGTGGGAGCGCTGGCCGGCACAACTGAAGGCGGTGTCCTGCCCGGTCCGGATATCCGAAAGCGTTGCGGCCGTGGGCGTTAACTTATCCTCTTTTCCTGAGAATGTCAATGATTCTGAAAGGAAAGCACCCATCTCCGGCAGTCCACTGAAAATCTTCTTGACAAAATAGAACGCTCGTTCTATAAATCGGTTGACAGGCTATAGTCAAGCGTTTTTACGCCTTCAAAATCCCCTCTCCCCTTCGATGGAAGAGGCAGCGGGAGAGGGCAGGGTGAGGGGTAGAAAAATATGAGAAATCCAATACTTTTGACCAACGCCAAGGCCCTTAGAAAACGGCAGACCAAAACGGAAGGGTTTTTGTGGAAACATCTGAAGGCAAGACAGCTAGAATGGAGTCAAGTTCAGAAGGCAACAACCTGTCGGAAGTTACATTGTTGATTTCGTATCTTTCGAGCAAAAGATCGTCATTGAGATTGATGGTGGGCAACACATCCAAAGAAGGGATTATGACGTCAAACGAGATGCATGGTTTCAGAAAAAAACGGAATAGGCGCTTGGATGGAAAAAAGAACTCTGGAGACCGTGAAAGGGAAAATCGCCGGGTTCTACCGTGACCAACGGAGGATGCCGACCTATTCGGAGATGGTCGGCCTCCTGGGGGTGCGGTCCAAGAGCGTCGTCGATTTCTGGGTGAAGAAACTCCAGGCGGAGGGCCTTCTGGAAAAGGACGCGAAGGGGTTCCTCAGGCCCTTGCGTCGAGTCCTCCCCCTTCCGGTGGTGGGGGACATCCAGGCGGGGTTCCCGTCGCCTGCGGAAGAGGAACTGCGGGACATCATCTCCCTCGATGAGTACGTCATCACCCGTCCCGAGACGTCTTTTCTTCTCCGCGTGAACGGGGATTCCATGGTTGGCGAGGGGATCATGCCGGGGGACCTTGTCATCGTCGAGAAGGGGAGGGAACCCAAAAACGGCGACGTCATCATCGCCCAGGTGGACGGCGAGTGGACGATGAAGTACTTCAGGAAGAGAAAAGGAGAGGTTACCCTCGAGTCAGCCAACCCGAAATACCCGCCCATCAAGCCTCGGGAGGAATTGAAGGTCGGGGGGGTGGTTAGCGCCGTCATCCGAAAATACCACCTTTAGGCTGGTGAAAAGCACCTGCCTGCTGCGTTCCCCTTGTCCCTCGTCGCTCAACGTACACTTTAGTACGCCTCGCTCCTCGTGACGTCGGGCGCCTTGCATGCAGGCACTTTTGACCAGCCTTCGAAGCGGCGTTTCCCTCACCCCTCGTCCCTGCGGCGTACGCCAAAGTACGCCGCAGTCCTCGGGGTTTCGGGGGCCTTGCATCTGGGCATTTTTGAACAGCCTAAGGCGCTGTTGATCGGGGACGTAGTCATTGCATGAAGAGAGAAGGTAAAAGCCTGAGTGAATCGAAAGTCAGAGCAGGCTGATTGCTTCTCCGGGCTTCTTGGCTTCGTAACCTCTTAACGTCTGTCTTTTCAGAGCGCCTTGCATGCAAAAATCAGTGGTCAGTGGCGAGTGGTGGGCAAGACCAGAGAGACCAAAGAGGAAAAATATTCTGGAGAAATTCAAAATTCAAAACTCGCAACTCAAAATTAAACCAGCCTCAGTTGTAAATAGCAAGACAGACCAGAAGGACCAGATAGACCAGACGGACTTATATGGATTTCGCGCTGAATATCCACTCCTGGCCGAGGGCCATTTTGCACGTGGACGGAGACGCCTTCTTCACCTCCTGTGAGGAAGTGATTCACCCGGAGTTGAGGGGGAAGGTTCTGATCACCGGCGGCGAGCGCGGGATCGTGGCCTGCGCGAGCTACCCCGCCAAGGCCCTCGGCATCAAGCGCGGCGTCTCCCTCATCGATGCGAAGAAGATCTGCCCCGATCTCATCGTCCTCCCCTCGGACTACGAGACCTACAGCCTCTTTTCGAAGCGGATGTTCAGCATCGTCCGGCGCTTCACGCCCCAGGTGGAGGAGTACTCCATCGACGAGGCCTTCGCCGACCTCACGGGCCTGCGGCGGCCGCTCCACTCTTCCTACGAGGCAATTGCCCTCAAGATCAAAAAGGAGATCCAACGGGAGCTCGGCTTTACGGTGAGTGTGGGGCTCTCCGTGTCAAAGGTCCTCGCCAAGGTGGCCTCGAAGCACAAGAAACCCGACGGCTTCACGATGATCCCCGGCCGGGCCATTCCGGAGTACATCCGGGACCTGCCCGTCGAGGCGATCTGGGGGATCGGCCGCGCCACGACAAACTACCTCTGGAAGATGAGTGTCAAAACGGCCCTTGAGTTCGCTAAGCTTCCCGAGCAGGTGGTGAAAAAGCGCTTCACGAAACCGGGTCAGGAGATCTGGCGGGAGCTTCGCGGAGAGTCCTGCTACCCGGTGGAGCCGGAGGAAAAAACCGATTACGCCTCCATCAGCAAGACGAAGACCTTCGCCCCCGCCACGAGCGACCGGGATTACCTCTTCGCCCAACTGCTTCGGAACCTGGAGTCGGCCTGCATGAAGGCGAGGCGCTACAAGCTCGCCGCCCGCAAGGTCGTCGCCTTCCTGAAGAAACAGAACTTCGATTTCGAGGGGACCGAGGCGAAACTCATCCGCCCCTCGGCCCACCCCCTGGAGCTCTGCGAGATCCTCCGCGGGCTCTTCGACCTCGTCTACTGGGAGGGGGAGCTTTACCGGGCCACGGGTGTCGTCCTGGTTGATCTCGTGCCCGACGACACCATTCAGTACACCCTTTTTGAGAGCCCCGTCCGTGCGGAGAACGTCCGGCGCCTCTACGAGGCCGTCGACGTGGTGCGCGGCTGGTACGGCAAGCACGCCCTGCACTTGGGCGGGGCGCACGTCATCGACGTGAAGGGGAAAGGCCGGCGCGGCGAGCCCACGGTGCGTGACCGGACGACTCTCTTCGGCGAGACGAAGCGCAAGCACCTGGGGCTCCCGATCATCCACATCAAGATATGAAACTAAATCGTCACGGTTGTCTTCCGCTGCTGAGGTGGAATTCCGTCAGAAATCTGCGGATCGCCGAACCGCAGTCCGACCATGTGGGAAAACGCTGGTGGCGGGTGAGAGCGCTCAGGCTCATCGTCTCTAACAATCGTCGATCCCGGATAAGACGTTCGATCACGGATGAAAGGGATGCGACGTCACCCGGCTCGACGAGGACTCCTTCCCGGCCGTCGGTCACGATCTCGGGGACGGCGCCGCAGTGTGCCGCAATCACAGGCAGGCCGAAGCCCATTGCCTCCATGAAGACGATGCCGTAGCCCTCGTAGAAGGAAGGGACGGCAAGGCAGTGGCTCTCCGTCAAGAGACGGACCAGTTCATCCTGGCTCACCGTGCCAAGGACCGTGACGCGGCCCGGGCCGATCCGTTCTGCCTGCTGCCGGATAAAGCGGGTGTAGGACGGATCCACGCCGGTGCTGCCTGCGACGGTGAGCCTCCAGCCTTCACCTGCGATATCCGCCAGGGCCGCCAGGAGGGTGTGAAGGCCTTTCCGGGGAATCACGTTGCCCAGGAAGAGGATCCTCAACGGTCCCGGCTGCCGGCAGCGCTCTGAGACCGCGTTGCGGTCTATCCCGGCGCTTAAATGATCATGACCGGGGTGGGCGATCACGGAAGGCCGCGTTGCCCCGAGGAGCATCTCGACGGATCTCAGGGTCGTCGCGCTGTTGACGATGAAGCCGTCGATGGTCTGCAGATAGAGACGCTCGATTTGGCGGTAAAAGGCATTCAACGGCCTGGATGCGGGTTCCGAACTTCGCAGATGGTGCACGAGAGACAGAACGGGATAGCCCGCGCGTCTTTTCAACCAACGATTCAGCAGGAAGAAGGATGGATGATTGAGTTCGTCCTCGATGAGAACATCCAGGGGGCTTTCGGCGAGGGTCGCGAGAAGGCTGACGGAGAAGTTGTCGGCAAGATTCCTGGAGTAACTGCCGAACGGCAGGGGGAACATGATGACCTGGTCCCCGCGGCGCCGCAGGTAATCGATGTTCATCCGGTCGTAGAGAAAGCCGCCGGACAATGTGTCGAGGCTTCCGTATATGATAAACCCGATCTTCACGGCATGTCCCGCCGGTAGGAGGCCCAGGCGTTTTCGTTTTCCCAGACGCGGACGTGAAGGGACAGGGCCTTCCCGTGTTGCAGCCGGCTGCAGAGTTCGTTGCAGAGGATACGGGCAAGGCGCTCGATGCTGGGGTTCAAACCTTTTAAACGGGGAAGATGATTGAGGACGCGGTCCCGGAACCCGCCAATGAGCTCTTCCAGGTTCACCTCGAGGTCCGTGAGGTCGACAAGGTAGCCGTGGCGGTCGAGATCACGGCCCTCAAGGCTGACCTCAATCCTGTAGTGGTGAGCATGCTCTTTGTTTTCGACTCCCCAATCGCCGCCCACCAGATAATGCCGGGCGGTGAAATCCTTGGCGATCCCCAGGGTATACATCCTCTTCTCCTTTCTATTTTCTGTTTGTAGCGCCCGGGCGGGTTAGTCGTAGAGAAAAATGACTTGGAGACAGTCCTGCGGGCGTTCGTCGAGCGCTGCAAATGCCTCTCCCGCCTGCTCCAGAGTGAAGCGATGCGTCACGAAGCGCGCCGGCTGGACGCGGGTCAGCAGATTGGCAGCTACAGCGAACCGTCGACGGCGCGACCAGCGTTCCTGAAGCCCGGAGGCGATCGTGCTCACCTGGCTGCCGGCGATCCGGATACGGCCGCGATGGAACGTCCCGCCGAGATCCAGGGAGGCGCGTCTGGCTCCGTACCATGATCCGATAATCACACGGCCGCCGAACCCGGTCATGGCAATGGCCTGGTCGAGGGCGGTCGGATCACCGGAGAGTTCAAACACCAGATCGAAGTCCCGAGTAAGACGATCCGGCTGATCTTTGGCAGCGAGAGGATCAAAGCAGTGTTGCGCTCCCGTTTCGATGGAGTGGCTCCTCCGCAAGGGATACAGATCGGAGGTCACCAGGCGCTCGAGCGGGAAAAGGGAAAGAAGTGCCGTCGTCATCAGGCCCACGACCCCCTGACCGAGGACGGCGACGCTTTCACCGATCATGGGCTGCCCGTCCAGGATGAAATTGACGGCCGTTTCCATGCTGGGGAGGAAGAGCGCTTCCTCGTCGGTCATGGAATCCGGCACGGTGAAGAGGTCTTCCGTGCGGGCGAGGAAATGGCTTTCGTGCGGATTAAAGGCGAAGACCCTGCGGTCCTGCCACTCCCGCGGGATTCCGTTTCCCCGTCGGGTTATCCTGCCAAGACACGCGTAGCCGTACTGCATTGGATAGCCGAGAGGACGCCGGAGGGCGGCAAGGGTATCGTCGGCCTGCATCCCGGCGGGGAATTGATTGCGATAAATGAGCAATTCAGTGCCTGTGCTGACGGCGGACGCACGCGTCTGCACCAAAACCTGCCCCTCGGAAGGAGCGGGTATTGCTGATTCCCGGGTTTCGACGGCCCGGGGTCCTGTGAACCAGAGCGAACGGCGTTTCACGGGTTGTCCCAGAAAAGGTCCGCGCGGAGGACCATGTCGTCACCGAACATTTTGCATTTCACGTTTCGGATCCTCGGCAGGGAAGGGAGGTCGAGCTGCATGGGCCCCACGGCGGTTACCCCCCCAATATAGATGGGTGCAAACGTCAGCACGAGCTGATCGGCCAGGCGGTTGCGCAGAATGCTCGTGATGATTTGGGCGCCCCCCTCGATCATCAGGGTCTTGATGCCCATGGTACCCAGGAGACTCAGCAAACGCTCGAGATCGAGAAGCCCTTCGGAGTCGATCGGAAGCCGCAGGAATGAGGCCCCCGCTGAGGCAAGAGCGGTAGCACGGTCCCCGTCGGCATTCTCAGAGGTGGCGATCAGTACGGGGGGATCATGCCGCAGAACCCTCGCATCGAGGGGGCATCGCAGGCGGCTGTCCACGATTACGGGTTGCGGGTCTTTCCCCTTCAGGTACCGTACCGTGAGTTGCGGGTTGTCCGCCAGGATCGTGCCAATCCCGACGAGGATGGCATCGTGCAGCGATCTTAGCCGGTGCGCCATCGTCAGGGACTGCCGATTGCTGAGCGCGAGTGGCCGTCCCGGCCTGCGCGCTATACAGCCGTCGATACTCTGGGCATAGCTGAGTGTGACCAGCGGACGTCCGGTTCTCCTGAGGTGCTTCTGCGCATTTTTCAGGCGTGACAGAATGTCTGTCAAGATTGTCGTTTTGCTGTTCATGGATAATGGCGGTTTGAATCGGGTATTGAGGTTTGTTCATGATTGCCGCGGGGCGCCGGGAGAGCCTCAAACATTATCAACAGACGCCCCGGAATTGTCAAGAAGTGGATTGATCCACGCCGCGAGAGGGGAACAAATTTCCCGTCTCGGTGAGACGAAGCGCGAGCCCCGGGGTTTCCGATCATCTACATATAGATATGACCCTGACGATGGAATGATGGGTGTAAAAGGGGTTGAAGCACCGCAAACCGGCGTCGGCTTTTACTTCAATTTTTGGTTGTAGAAGCGATAGGCGTAGGCGTGCTTGTCCACCTGCCTCACGTAACCGAGGGCCGTCCGGGCGCACTTGATCAACCCATCGGCGTCGGTGGCGTCGTCGGGGTGGACGGCTATGCCGATGTTGAGTTTGACGTAAAATTCCCGGTCACTGAGCAAGAAAGGCTTCTCGAAGGATTTGAGCATCCTCTGGGCGATCTTGACGGAGACCTCGAGCCAGGAATATTCCGGTATCAGGATCAGGAACTCCTTCTGATCCGTCAGGGTGATGATATCGGTTTTCCGCAGGGTGCTCGTGACACGGTTCGAAACGGCCTTTACCACAGGATTGACAATGGAATCGCCGGCTGACCTTTTGATTTCGTCGAGGTTGTCTATGGCGATCAGCATCAGGGCGAACTTGGTGTATTTCAGGTTTGCCTGATCGATCATGATCACGAAGTGATTTTTAAAAAGAGCGTTGCTCTGCAGGCCGGGCAGGATATCCTGGTGCTCCGGCGTGCCGACGGCTTGCCCCTCCCTTTTTTGATCGGCAATCCATTGTTCAAGGGCCGCCACCCGCTGGCGGAGCGAATTCAATTCCCGGATCAGTTGTTCCTGTGTTTTTTCTTCGTCTCTCATGTCTATTCAGAGACTTCGGGGTGAAGCTTCAAATACCGCTTCAGCTCCCGTCGGCCGCCCAGGTTCGTCTTCCCGCAGTCACAAAGGGAAGAAAAATGGGCAGGCATGCCAGCAGGGACCAGCCGCTCAAACCGAGCCTTGCCGGTCCGCCTTCGAGCCAGACAATCACGGCGACGGCCGTCATGAGTACTGTGTAAAGTGGAAGCATCAGCTTCCAGTATTTCGTTTCAGGGTGCTTCCACGGCGCCAGGGAAATCATGAAGAGCATTGCAATACCGAGAAGGCCGGTCCCGGCCGTGGCAAGTCTCATCTTGCCCTGAACCAGCCATAGGGCGGAGAGAAGTGCGAGCCAGATGAATCCGCCTGCCCATCCCGCTATCCAGCCGATTTTCTCTCCCCTTCTTTCCTGCATAGAATCATGCTCCTAAAAAAATCCTTTATCGTTGGCTTGAATATGCTTCCTTCGAGTTTTACTTTAAAAAAAAGAAAAGGGTTATTCCCGTGATGATCCAGAACGCAATCGAGACCGCCGACCCCCAGAGGATGCCCCGCCACAGGTCACGGTTTTCTTTTTGACGACGGTTTATGAAGAAGTCCGAGAGTCTTGTTCTCAGCTGTTCGAAATGGAAGGGCTTTGGGATGAGACCGTCGGCACCCTTCTGAAGGGCTGTAGAAGCAGTTTCATTATTGAGGAGCCCTGTCATCATGAAAATCGGCACTTCCGCGTCCATCTTCCTGATTTTTTCGAGCAGGCTGAAGCCGTCCATTTCGGGCATACGGATGTCGGATATGACGAGGTCGTAATCATAAGGCCTGAATTTCATTAGAGCTTCTGCCCCGTTTCCCGCTGTGACCACCTCGGGAAAGCCCGTTTCAAAATTCTCGGACAGGATGGAAAGGACGGAGGGGTCGTCCTCGACAATCAGGATGCGGCCCTTGCTGTGCATTGATCATCCTTGCAGTCTATGTGCTTTCTAAATGTCTATGCATAGGTCTTGCCACTTCAAATCGCGCATTCCGTCGGTTTAAAAGTATTTTTTCACTGATCTGTTAGAGATTGACAGGGGAAAGAGTGATTTCCTATACTGCACCACGAATCGGCCGGGTCCGCAAAAAGGCGAGGCTTGGCGAACGCAGGGGATGAAGCGATGGCATACGAAGAGGGAGGGTGGCGGAGAAAAGCGCAGATAGGCTACTACGCCCTGGCGGAAAAGGTAGCCACTCCCCTGGTCAGAATCGGGGTCACCCCCGATGTGCTCACCGTCGCCGGTGTGGTCTTTTCCATAGGCGCCGGGATTCTCTTCGCACTCGGCGAGATCTTCTGGGGCGGCATTGTCCTCTGGTTATCGGGCATCATGGATCCGCTCGACGGCACCGTCGCAAGGTTGACAGGCAAGGCGTCGCGCTCCGGGGCGCTTTTCGATTCCACGATGGATCGCTACGCCGAGTTCTTTATCTTCTTCGGGTTTCTCGTCTATTTCCGCAGCGGCTGGATGTTCTACGTGGTCATGCTCGCGCTGATGGGCTCCCTCATGGTGAGCTACGTGAAGGCCAGGGGGGAAAGCCTGGGCCAGAAGGAAGTCCGGGGCCTCATGCAGAGACCCGAGCGCCTGATCCTGCTGATGATTGGTACGATCCTCAACACGCCCTTCAACCATTTCCTCTTTTCGGATTGCGACAACTGCACCGTCAAGGGGGTACTCCTCATCCTCGCGGTTCTTACCAACGTCACGGCCATTGAGCGCCTGGTGACAGGCCGGCGGGAACTTTCCAAGTGATGAATACCATCTGCGGAGATGCACACCGCCTCAGGGCATTTCGCCGGTGACCGATGACCGTGACAAGGTGGCATGGCCGGGAGGGGTTTCGGTCTTCCCGGTTTTGTCTGCCGGGGTGCCCCACATCGAGCCGACCAGTGATTTGAATCCTTTGGTCGTGCCGCTGCCGATGTCTCTCGCGCTCCGGTCCAGGGCCGCCGTGACGACGGGCCCCTTGACCTGCCTGCAGAGTTCCTCGAAGATCTCGCCGAAGGCCTCGGAGGGCTGCTTTCCCTTCGTGCTCTTGTTCCGGTAATGAAAGTCCGGGAGATCGGCGCTGACGGTATTTCCGCCGAGGGATGATTTCACGAGATGGACCTTTCCTCCCCGGACGATGAAATTCCGGATGAGGATCTTCCTGTCCTGGGCGGGGTCGCTGCTTTTCCTGCCCAGTCCCGCCGTCTTTTTGATATTCTTCAGGATGACCTTGAAATTGTCCGTGTCGAGAACCTTCTCGTAGGTGATCTCCGGCCCTTTTATCTCGACGGTATCGATGATGACCGTGCTTTCATTCAGCGACTTTTCGTCGATGCGAAGGGTGACAGATTCCGCCGTCATGGCCTGGGCCGACTTGAACCCGCCGGGGTTGCCGAGGTAAAAGTCCTCAAGCGTTGCCTGGCCGGTGAGGAGCGATACGCGCACGTCCTCGATTCTCACGTCCGTCTTCGTGAGTTTAGGGCCATAATAATTGACGGCCTTCGTGATGATGGCGTCGATATAGGCCACTGCAGTGACCGCCACCAGGCAAAAGGCGGTTATTCCCGCGCCGAGGAGAATGAGCCATTTTTTCTTTGTTTTCGAGGCCTTTTCTTCCATAAGTCCGTAAACCCCCCTTTAAGCCTTCGATAGGACAGACCATCCATTATTATCTGTAAAAAGGGCCGGTTTCTTGAGGGTAAACAGGCCGGTTTCCGGCACCTTTTCGAAAAAGAAATATGAGGCGACAGGGGAGGCATTTGTCATCGGGGATGTTCGTGGTTAAATTATTTTCAGAGAAAGAGAATGAACGGCCGTCTGAAATATCCTTCCGGAGGCCGTTAATCCGGGCCCTGTCTTCCTGATCCGTCGGGGCTGTGAAAAAGAGAAAAAAAGGAATTCCCGTGAAAATATTCGTTGTCATCCTTGCGCTGATCTTCGCCTTCGGCGGATGTCAGGGCACGGAGACGAAAAAACAAGAGGTGAGCAATCCCATGAAAGAAGAACAGGCAGGTTTGAAGATCGCGACACTGGCGGGCGGCTGTTTCTGGTGCGTGGAGTCCGACCTTGAAAAAGTGCCCGGTGTGGTAAAAGTCATCTCGGGCTATACCGGCGGCCACAAGGAGAACCCCGCCTACGAGGAGGTCACCACGGGAAAGACGGGCCACTACGAGGCGGTACAGGTGTACTACGATCCCTCGAAGGTGAATTACGAACAGATTCTCGATGCCTTCTGGACGCATGTGGACCCGACGGATGCGGGCGGGCAGTTCGTGGATCGGGGGCCCCAGTATCGGACGGCAATTTTCTACCACGACGAGGAGCAGAAGCGAGTCGCGGAAAAATCGAAGGAGGCCCTTGAAAAATCGGGGAAATTAAAGAAACCGGTTGTCACGCCGATTGTGAAGTTCACAAAGTTTTACGAGGCCGAGGACTACCACCAGGATTATTACAAGAAAAGCGCCTTCAGGTACCAGGTCTACCGGTCGGGATCCGGCCGGGACCGGTTCCTTGACGAGACCTGGGGAGCGGAAAGGAAAAAAACGGGCGGCAACCCCGGCAACAATACCGGGGGGAAGAAAACCGATAGCAAGGCCGATGACGCCACGCTGAAAAAGAAGCTCACGCCTCTCCAGTACGAGGTGACGCAGCACGAGGGCACGGAGCCGCCTTTCCGGAACGAATACCACGACAACAAGAAGGAGGGGATCTACGTTGACATCGTGTCCGGCGAACCGCTCTTCAGTTCCATCGACAAGTACGACTCCGGGACCGGCTGGCCGAGTTTCACAAAACCGCTGGAGCCGGGCAACATCATGACCAGGGAGGACCGTAAGCTCTTCATGGTCCGGACCGAGGTGAGAAGCAAACAGGGTAATTCTCACCTGGGCCATGTTTTCCCCGACGGGCCCCCGCCGACGGGGCAGCGTTACTGCATGAATTCGGCGGCTCTTCGTTTCATTCCCAAGGAGGATCTGGAGAAAGAGGGCTACGGGGAGTACCTGAAACTGTTTGGAAAAAAGTAGGCAAAAGGCAAAAGGGTAGCGGATAAAGACTGAAGGCTGAGGATCAAGGACTGCGATATATAACCGTAGAGCAAGGGCTGCGTGAAGCGGCCCTTTTTTTGGCGGTCAGCAGTCCTGTGTCTACCCATAGAGGCTGATCATGAAGACGCCTGTGAGCATGATGACGGCGCCGGTCAGCCTCTCGGTGATCTTTTCCTCCCGGAACAGCCAGGCGCCGTAAAGAACCCCGAAGAGTAGACTTGTGCGCTTGACGGAGATCATGTAGGCAGCCTCAATTCTGGAAATGGCGATGAAGTGGCTGAAGATGGACAGCGACACCATGGCGCCCAGGAGGATGACGGCCAGGGGCTTTTTTCTGAAGCCCTCTACCGGGTCCGCCGTCCGGGAGAAAGGGATCAGGGCGATCATCAACGAAGTCAGCGCGATGTTGTAGAGGGCGCCGAAGACATAGGGGTTCGAGTGCAGGACGGCGAGTTTGCCTATTACGGAAGTGAATGCGTAGATGAAGGAGACAAGCAGCATGAGTCTCGACCCGGGTTCCCGGAGAATGGCCCGGAAGGGCTCCAGGGAGCCGGCATTCTTTTTTGACAGATTAAGAACGTAGGAACCGATGATGATGAGGGCGATACCCGCGAATCCGCCCGTGGTGATCTCCTCGCCGAGGACCAGCCAGCCGGTGAGAATGACGAAACCGGGCGTGAAGGCGAGAAACGGAAGTGTCAGGGAGAGGGGGGATGACTTGATGGCCTTCATGTAACAGAAGAAGGCCGTTGCCTCCAGCGGCAGCCCGAGGAGGACGCAGAGGACGAAAATCCTGTCCGGTTTGACCCAGGGGATGAAAAAAAGAGAGAGGGCAAGCAAGGGCAGGGCGCTCAAGAGCCTGACCAGCCCCATCTCGTAGGCGGAGGAGTCGCTGAAATATCTCTTTGTGACGGCGTCGGCCGTGGCGAGACTCACCGCGGAGAGGAGTGCGAAAAAGAGCCAGCCCATATTTTTATGCTCGCTTTTTCAGTCATGAGACCGTATCTTGAAAAGCCGATTGTTTAATAGTTTGGGGTCCGGGAAATTACAAGGGAAAAGAAATGGCGGCAGACGGACTCCAGGGGTCATCCGGGGGAATTTTTGAAGCTCGGCGCAATTGACATCCTGGGATTTGCAATTGGTTTCAGTGCGGGTGTCCTGGGCGGACTGGTGGGCATCGGCGGCGGCATGGTCATGATCCCGTTGATGGTGGCTTTTCTCGGGATGGGCCAGCACCAGGCCCACGGGACAAGCCTTTTTGCCGTGGTCTTTACGGGTCTGGTCGGTGCCTCGACATACGCCATGCACGGTTCCGTGAACCACTTCGCCGCGGCGGTCCTGGCGATCACGGGAGGCGTCATGGCCGTCGTAGGGGCCCGCTACACGCAAAGGCTAAGTGACAGGGCTCTCAGGAGGGCCTTCGGGTTCTTTCTGATCGCGATGTCTGCGCTGATGCTTTTGAAACCCTATCTCCCGGTCGTCGCCGCTCTGCAGACGACCGCAGGGACCGGTGTGGCAATACTCCTGGTTTCAGGTGCCGCCGTCGGGTTTCTCGCCGGCCTCATGGGTGTCGGGGGAGGCGGGATCATGATTCCGGTGCTGGTGCTCGTCATGGGCATGAGCCAGTACACGGCCCAGGGAACTTCCCTTGCCGCCATGGTCCCGCCGGCGGTCGTGGGTTCCTGGACGCACCGCAGGCTGGGCAACGTGCGAAAAGATGTGCTGCTCGTTTTGATTGCGGGTGTCCTCGTGGGGACCTGGCTCGGGGGGGCAACGGCGCACCTCGTCGCCGAAAGGGACTTGAGGGTCCTTTTTTCACTGATCATCCTCTGGGTTGGGTTCCGGGATGTCCGGGCCTCTTACGGGCGTTGACCGGCCTTCGGGTTTCAGGACCGAAACCGGAGGTTGCCTGTCCGAAGCGATTTGCGGGGATCTTAAGAAAACAACACAGTCAAGGAGGCAGACCATGATCGTCACCACCACTCCCGGCGTCGAGGGGAGAGTGATCCGTGAATACCTGGGCGTCGTCACCGGCGAGGCCGTTCTCGGGGCCAACATCTTCCGGGACCTTTTCGCGGGGGTCCGCGACATCGTGGGGGGGCGTTCGGGTTCATATGAGAAAGAACTGCGGCGTGCCCGCGAGATCGCCTTTCAGGAACTCGAGGAGGCCGCCGCGGCCAGAGGAGCCAACGCCGTCGTGGGCGTCGACATCGACTACGAGGTCCTCGGCGAGAAGAACGGCATGCTCATGGTCAGCGTCAGCGGCACAGCGGTGAAATTGGGCTGAGCATGGGTGCTCGACCCGGGAGACGTCAGCTCCAAATCCAGGGAAAGCGCGGAAGATGGCTGAAGGAATACATCGTGGCTTTGGGCGTGACCGTCACGAAGCAGGACCGCCTGTGCTACGGGCAAATCACCCCAGGGCGGCGGCCGGGGAGTGCTACAGCGAGAATGATGAATTTGATGAGAAAGGCAACTTAATGGACGACAAAGAGGCGAGGGGGAAAAGCTATGACACGGGATGAAGCTCTGGGACTTCTGAGAAGTTACGTAAAAAATGACCGGATGCTCGCGCACTGCTATGCGGCGGAGGCAGTCATGAGGGCCCTGGCCAGAAAACTCGGCAGGGACGAAGAAAAATGGGGCCTTGCGGGGCTTCTGCACGACCTCGACGTGGAGACGTGCAACGCCGATTTGGCCCTGCACACGCTGGAGACCGAAAGGGTTCTAAGGGAAAAGGGCGTCGACCCCGAGGTGATAGACGCCGTCATCATGCACAACGAGGTCTGCCGGGACCGGAAGAGAAGCACTGAATTTGAACACGCCCTCGCTGCGGGGGAAACGATCACCGGTCTTATTATTGCCACGACACTCGTCTATCCTGACAGGAAGATCGCCAGCGTGAAGCCCAAATCCGTCGTGAAACGGATGAAGGAGAAGCAGTTTGCGGCGTCCGTCAACCGGGATATTATCATGGAATGCGAGAAGATCGGTCTCCCGCTCGAGGCCTTTGTGGAGTTGAGCCTGAACGCCATGCGGGAGATCAGCGGCGAAATCGGTCTGTGATTCAAGTCTATTAATTGATTTTGTTGATGATTATTTTTGGGAGGGAAATGAAGAGGCCCGTTCTGGGCCATTTTGCCGGTTTCGGCAGGGCTATCCACACGGAAAGAACTCAGATCATCTCCGGAAAAGAGGACAGATTGTTCTTGTACTGCTTGAGAACTTCCTTCACGTAGCGTGTGTTCGGAATAGGGTTCTTTGAACGTTCTTCCCTTGCCCTGTTGTGTCCCACATTGTAGGCGTGGAGCAAGTGCTTCGTATCAGCGAAGCCCCGGTTGTTCAACCATGAAAGGTAGTAGACACCTAATTTGATGTTATAGTCAGGATCGTGCAGGTCTTCCTCATCCATAAGCGTAATCCCCACGTCCTTGGAAAGAAACTCGGCCAGGATCGGCCGGATCTGCATGATGCCTCTGGCCCCCATGCTCGAGACGGCTTCATGGTCGTAATTGCTCTCGGCCTCCATGATCGCAAGCACGAGGCGATAGTCAACGTCATTCTCTTTCGAGGCTTCATAGAGCGTGTTCGCCGTCAGGTGCAGTTGGTCTTCGGGCATTTTCGAGTTTTTCAGCTTCAGGTGCTGGGTGATCTGCCGGACGATCATCTCGCGGCAGTAGGAGTCGTCAAAAAAGGCCTCGGGTACAACATGACCTGGGTACACGAGGAGGAAAATGACGAAAGTCAGTACACATAAAACTATGAATATTTTTGGTTTTTTCATCTTTTTCCCTCCATAGTCCATGTTCGTTCCATCCACCTCACACCGAGAGACCCTCCTCTCGTAACAAGAATCCCGCGAAAAAAAAGGTTGGAATTAATTAAAAATGCTGGGGTGGGATACAACTATGAATGGGCTATGTACGGGTCTGTCAGTTACTGAAGTTTATCCTTTCGGTCAGGTCAACGCAGTCTTTTTGACTTCAGCGCACTCTGTAATGTTTTAAGACTAGCCTCTTTGCACTCTTTTGTCAAGTTCTTGAATAACCCCACCCATCAACTTTTACTTCTCTATTCATTTATGAATACATTCCGGGTAGGGAGGATACCGCTTTAAGAATATCTACATATTGTATTTTTTGTGAATGATACCCCAACATATTGTGTCTGTCAAGTATTTTTATCTATCACTCAAAGGATGCCCGTTCCATTGGTCCCTCGATGTGATATGCTGAAATCCCTGACCATCGTGGCTAAAGACCCCTTGTCGCGCCTGTTAATTTTTTCAGTCTGAATTATAACCAATGAAAAATTTTTGTCAATGGAAATTTGTGCTTCGCAACATCCTGTTTCAGGGAGTCCAATAAAATCATTAATTATATAATTTTATTGATATTAAATTTATTTTCATAATGTATTATGACGAATTGTTTAGTGCAGCGCAATAGCATAGAGAAGACTCTCTGCCCGCCGGCAGGAACGCCGGGGCACCGGAAACTTCTTTGAGAACTTATAGTTATTCTAAACAGTTATGTAAATAACCCTTCCGGGCAACAACCCCCTCCCTCACAGCTTATTAGATTCGCAGAAAGGTCTTATGGCCCGTTTTTTTCGGCATGTCCGATTTTGGATAAGTTTAGAGGCTTGATTAGATAGGGGATTTGCTCACAGTGCCTTTTTCGACAGGGGATTCGATGGGGCAGGCGGTCGGGTAATTTCGGGAAGGGAAGGTCCGGGGTCGGGTACGACCATCGCCGGGAATGGGCAGCGTGTTGACAGCTAGTGAAGCTTGATATCGGCTTTCAGATCCGGATCGGGCAGCGTGACCCGGAAAGTGCTACCCTCGCCGGGCCGACTTTCAACCTCGAGTTGACCGCCCAGCCGCTCGATCTGGTTGCAGGATATGTAAAGGCCCAAGCCTGTGCCGAGCCCCTGTGGCTTTGTCGTGAAGAAGGGCTCGAATATCTTTTTCGTCGTGTCCGCGTCCATGCCGCAACCGTTGTCGGTCACCTCGATGAGAAAACGGTTCTGCCAGGTCTTTCCCTTGCTCACGGTCAGGGTGACGCGAGAATCCTCCTTGTCGCAGGCGTGGACGGCGTTGATAAGCAGGTTGATCAGGACCTGCTCCAGGCTATCGGGGTCTGTAAACATGTGTGGAAGGTCAGGCGGCAGTTCGACATGGAAATGCCTGACGTGACTCTTGATCTGGGGCTGGCAGATGGCCACGGCTTTTTCTATGATTTCCGAGAGATTTGTCAAACAACGCTCGCCGTTTTCCCGTTTGCACGTGAACTCACTCAGGATTCCGATGGTGTTGTTGATCCGCTGGGCGCCGTGTTCAATGTTTTTCAGAAGCGTGAGCAGATCGTTTCTGAATTCCTCATAAGGCATTTGGAATAATTCGTACTGACCCTGACTTCTGGCGTGAGCATCGATAACCGGCAGCAGTTCCTTCACGTAATCACGCAGAATGGGCATATTGAAAATGATGAAGTTGTTGGGGTTGTTGATCTCGTGGACAAGCCCCGACACGAGAAGACCGAGTGATGCGAGCTTCTCGCTCTGCCTGGACTGCCGTTCAAGAATTTTTTCCTTCGTCCTGTCACTGATGCGGACAATCGCTGCGTCATCTTTCCGGGATTCACCCCGCACGGGGTAGATGGAAACCGTCTCGTTTCGCTGGGGTTTCCCCTCGGTTGTCAATTCGAAATTCAGGGCCTTCTTGTCGCGGATGCCCTGAAAGATTCTGGCCGCGTCTTCGGGCCCGAACTGCACGAAGAGCCTGCCGCGGGCCTCTCCACCGAGGACGTCTTTATAATCCCGGATGTCGTAGTACTTGATGGCGGCCCTGTTGAGCATACGCACTTGCAAATCCCTGCCGATCATCATGAGGGGGTCGGCGATACCGTCGAAGACGGACCGGAGCATATTGCGACTCTCTTGAAGCCGCATTTCGAAAGCTTTTTGTTCCGTGCTGTCACGGCCGACGGCCTGGTATTCGATGAAACGCCCTTTGTCGCCGTAAACAGCCCTCAGGGTCCACTGTTGCCACCGGGTGCCTCCATCCGGGATGAAACTCCGGCATTCCACCGTCCGGCAGGCGTTTTCCCGATCGAAGATCGAGAGAATGTTCTCGATCCTTCCCCATTCTTCGCGGTCGAAGAGAGAGCTGAAACTGCAGCCGAGAAGATCTTCGAACGACCTGCCGCCGTACCGGCAGAAGGCTTCGTTCACGAAGGTGATTTTCAAGTCCGTCCCGAACCGGCAGATCAGTTCGTTCTGGTCCTCGACGATCGCACGGTAGCGCTGCTCGCTTTCCCGCAAGGCTTCCTCGGTTTTGCGGTGTTCCTCCAGCTCCACGCGCAGGAGCGTGTTGGCCACGTTGAGGTCACGGGCTCTCTTCCGCGCCTTTTGCCTCAGGTCTTTCGTGATGCCCTGCAAAAACTGCTCTGACTTTTTCTGTTCCGTCACGTCCCGCAGGCAGGCGATGGCCCCCGTGACGTTCCCGGCGGCGTCGCGGAATGGGGCGGCGATGGTGTGCAGGTGTCGCTTTTTCCCGGACGTGTCGGCGGCCTGGAGCACCCCGGAGAGTACGTCACCTTTTTTGTCGACATCGACACACGATTTCTTGATCAGTTCCCCGGGATTCATCGCCATGTCGATCAGCACGGGTTTCCGCCGGCCGGCGAAAGGCAGGGCATATTCGTAGTCGCCCTTCCCGATTATGTCTTTCGCCTTGATGCCCGACAGGCGCTCCAGGGCGTGATTCCAGGCAATGACGGTGCCCTGCCGGTCGATGACGCAGGTCGCGTCGGGCAGGAAATTGATGATGTCCGACATGCGCTGCCTGGAGTCGCGCAGCGCCGCTTCCGTTTCCTTGATTTCCGTGATGTCCATGACCGTCAGGACCAATTCGGCCTGCGGCATGCGTCCGCCGGGCAGGACGGCGGCCCTCAAGAACACGTCGATCACCCGGCCGTCTTTCGTTTTCCATTTTGTCTCGGCGGACGCGACGCCCTTCCTGTGGAGCTGTTTGAGCATGCCGGACCTGACCCGCCGGGATTCCTTTCGATCGCAATAAAGAAATTCCCGGGTGGTGCCCTTGAGTTCTTCCGGTGAGTAGCCGGTCATCAGGCACATCCCCTCGCTGACCCAGTTTGGGGTGTCATGATAAAGCAGGCTGATTCCGATCGGGGCGACGCGCAGGATCCCCTGGAGTTTGGCCTCGTTCTGCCGGAGGGTTTCGGCGGCTTTCTTGTGTTCCGTGATGTCCATGAAGGCCGCCTGGGTGCATCGCTGTCCGCCGTATTCGATGGTCATGGCGGATATGAGGGCATCGATGACGGATCCGTCTTTCCGCACCAGCCGGGCCTCGTACTGACTCGGGGCGTCCTCGCCCGCTATTCTCCGTCTCGTGATGTCCGCGACCCTCGCCCGGTCTTCCTCGTGGAGGTATTCCATAACGGAGTGGCCGAGAAATTCAGCCTGGTTCTGATACCCCATCATTCGGCCGGCCGTCTGCCCCGCATACTGTATGATGCCGTTTTGATGGATCAGGACGCCGACGGGGGTGCCGTCGGCGAGGGCCCTGAATCTGGCCTCGCTCTCCCTCAGGGCTTCTTCGATCTTTTTGCGCTCGGTGATGTCGTGGATGAACCCGCCGACGCCGGTGCGGCCATTGCCGAGGCTCACGGGGAATTTCCACCATTCAAAACACCGGTCCCCGAGCCTGGCCTCGCCTGTTAGCATCGTTCTGCTCTCGAGGACTTTCCTATCCGATTCCATGTAAGGCCCGGCGCTATCGGGCGGGTAGCAATCGGCGTCCGTTTTCCCGACGACATCCCGCTCCCACATACTGCTGTACTTTTCGAAGGCGCGGTTCACCATGAGGTACCGTGACTGCTCGTCCTTGAGAAAAACGAAATCCTGCATCGAGTCGATGTAGGTCCTGAGGCGCTCTTCGCTTTCCCTCAGGGCCCGCTCGGCGGCCTTGCGTTTCGAGATGTCTCGCATCACACCGATGATGCGGTGGGGCTCGCCGCCGTCGTTCAGGAAGACGCTGAACCGGACCTCGACGTCTTTCACTGACCCGTCCCGGCAGACGGCTTCGAGTTCCATCACGTCCGGCTTCAGCGGGTCCAGATGCGCGGCCTTGCCGTTCCAGATTTTTTCCTTGAGGAACGCTTTCACCGCAAGCAGTGTTCGCGGTGTCATGACGTCGCGGTATTTCTTCTCCCGCAGTTCGTCGAGCGGATACCCGATCATCTGCTCCACGGATGGGCTGACATAAAGGACCCGGCCGTCCAGCCCCGTCAGCAGAATGACGTCCTTGATGTTTTCGGCCAGGAGGCGGAACATGTCTTCGCTCTTGCGCAAGGCCATTTCCGCGAGCTTGCGCTCATGGATGTCCCGGAGGACGCCGAGGACGTTTTCGGGCGTCCCGTCTTCAGCCCTCAGCAATTTGAACTTGAGCTCCGTCCAGCGGACCGCGCCGTCCTTGTGGACCAGCTCGAGTTCGTGCACTCTCGATTCGCTGCAGCTGATCTGTTCGGCGTCGCCTTTCGGGATGTCGTTCCGGAAAAATTCCATGACGGCCTGCAGGCTCTGCGGTTTCATGGCGTCGCGGTATTTGAGGCTCAAAGCCTCCTCGGGGGTGTACCCCAGGAGCTGCTCGATGGAGGGGCTGACGTAGGTCGATCGGCCATCCAGGTTGATCAGCAGGATGACGTCCGAAACGTTCTCCGCCAGCAGCCGGAAACGGGCCTCGCTGTCGCGAAGGACCTGCTCGGATTTGCGGCGCTCCGTGATGTCCCTCGCGATCCCCGCCGTCCCGATGACTTCATTGCCGTCGTTGAGGATGGGCGTTTTGACTGTTTCCAGCCATGTGGTCTCGCCCCTTTCGGTCACAATGGCTTTCTCGACGGTCTGTCTCTGGCGCGCCTTTCTGACCGCTTGATCGTCGCTGTGAAATCGCTGCGCGGTATCCGGCGGGAAGATATCGCTGTCACTCCGGCCGATGACGTCGCCGGTTTCCTTCCCGCAGAATCGGCCGAAGGCCTCATTGACGGCGATGAAGCGGTCCTGCGCGTCTTTCATCCAGGCGATATCGGGGATGCTGTCGAGGAGCGCTTTCTGCTGCCTCTGGATTCTCTCGATTTCTTCCGTGGCGCGCTTGATTTCCGTTACATCCATGGAGTTTCCGAGAACGGCCGGCCTGCCCTCGAGCGTGATGGCCGTGACCGTCTCCATGATCCATCGAACGCCCCCGTCCTTTGTGCGGATGCGAAACTCGTAGGGTGAGGAACTGAGCCTCTGGAGCATACGGCTGCTGTTTTCGCGCACCTTTTCCCTGTCCTCGGGCAGGACGAGGGCCATCGCGTGCGTGCCGACGAGTTCTCCCGCCTCATATCGCGCGTAAGCCGCGGCGTTTCGGTTGAGATAGGTGAACTTGCCGCCCTGCACGACGTAGACACCGGCCATCGACTTTTCCGCGAGGGTGCGATAGAGCCCCTCATTGTTTTTTCTTTCCGTTACATCAATGCAGGCGGCCTCGTAGTGAGACGGGTTTCCCCTGCCATTGAAAAAGGCGCGAATCGCCCACATTTGCCGTCGCAGGTCACCCCCGGGCGTAAAAACACCGAGCTCATGGAAGGACATCGAGTGCTCCGGGGTGAGGGTTTCCAGGCTGCCGCGCAGGCCGGCATGCTCCGGTTCGGGAATCATGTCGAAGACGTTTTCCCGCGCGAGATCTTCGACCATACCCTCGACAAGGCGACAGAAGGATTCGCTCCGGTAGGTGATGGTGCCGTCGGGCATGAATTGAAAAGCGGGCGGGCCGGATCCGTTTCCCCGAGCCGGCATTCCTGCGATTTCTGTTTCGGGGCTTGTTTCGGATTTCATGGACCCCTCGCAGAGGCTCTCCGGTGCCCCCTGAGGAGAGTCAATACAACCATGTGATATATTTGAGAATAATTGTTTTATGTGGTTGAATATTGACATGGTGAAGCCCGCTTCGCACGCGGGAGGCCGATCATTGTAAAGTATCTGATTCCATGAATGTTTGAGATCGGGTGCTGCCGACAAACATTCATATCGGTCAAAAAATCGAAAACTTTCAAGATTTTTAGGGATTTGTTTGGAGAAAAGTAAAGGGAAGGGGCGGTGCCGGAAGCAGTAAGAAGGTCGGGAACGGAGACTGGCTGAAGGCCATTGAACGCTGTGAGAAGACAGGCTCCATCGGTTTTCAGGACGCGTCCCCGTGGAATGCCCTGAGTCTCTCGAAAGCCCGTTTTTTTTCAAACGGACCGACCGACGCTGAGTTTATAAGCTCCTCGAGGAAGGTGATCGAGTGGTCATAGTTCTCCCGATCCACGGGGTAGGGGTGACCATCCTTGCCGCCGTGGGCGAAACTGAAGCGGGCCGGGTCCCGGAATGAACGCGTCGCGCCGTAGATGAGTTCGGCCATGAGAGAAAGGGCCCTCAGGGTTTTCGGTCCCACCCCGTTGAGCCCCAGGAGGCTTTCGAAATTTCCCGGCTGAGCCTCGTAAGTCTTGAGCAGGATCCTGTGCAGGTATTCAGGGCCGACAAGGTCCGGACTTACGTCATGGCGTGGCGGCAGTTTCAGGGTCCGGATCTTTTCGAATTCCCCGATGACCCGCTGCGGGTGTTCCGCGGCGATCCCCGCTGAGATCTCCCGGTTCTTCCCCCCCTCGCGGGCCACGAGGTTCAGCGTGAGGGACCTCTTCTCGCAGCAGACGGCCTGGTGAGGTTCGCAGACGAAATCGACCGCATCGACGCCGAGCCAGTGGTAGCGCCTGGCGTAGCGGTTTTCATCGTTCAAGCCCTGCTGGATGACGGCCCATCTGCCGTCCCGATCAAAGAAAAAGGCGTGGTGGTAGAGCTGATAGCCGTCCTGTACGGCGGCGTTGTCAACCTTCGCGGACATTCTGCTGGCGTAGACAAGGGATTGCGGATCCGCCTTGATGTGTTCTCCGTGGAGGAGGATCTCGTCGGGCGTCCTGCGGGACACACGCCCCTTCCCCCCGGCGACGAAAAAACCGATCTCGTGCTCCATCCCGCGCAGGCCTTCCTTGAGGGCGCCGCAGGTGGTGGTCGTCAGTCCGCTGCTGTGCCAGTCGAAGCCCAGCACGCACCCGAAGGCTTGGAACCAGAAGGGGTCGGAAAGGCGCCTCAGGAGTTCCTCGGGGCCGAAATCGTAGAGGATGAGGCGTGCGATCTCACGTGCCAGAAGCTTCATCCGGCCGAAGAGCCACGCAGGGGCCCTTCCGTCGTGGAGGGGCAGGTTGGCGATGCCTGTTTTCACGACTTGTTCCTCTTTGCGGATATTTCAACCTCGGCCGCGTAGGCCGCATCGAGATGGTTCAGGAAGACATCGTAGTCGTCCTTTGCGGCCCTGAGCTGCCCTGCGGTCATGAGATCCGGCAACTCCTCCTGGACCCGGATAATCAGTCCTTCCATTTCGTTCTGCGCGAAGAGGAGGTCACCGAGGTTATCCGTCATGAGATTCTCCTTTATCATGTGGGCGAGAATCCGGATCTGCTTGATGTTCTCTAAACGCGTCATGGGGTCAGGCCTGACATTTTGACATTTGCTTCAACGCGACAACAAATCCCTCTTCAACTTTTCCATGATGGTCTTCAGGGATTCGTCTCTATCCGCTTTTTTAGCAAGCAGGGTGGCTGCCCTGCTGAGCCCTGAGACGTCTCTCTTGAGTATCTTGCCCAACTCGGTGAGTGTCAGACTTCCGGATTCGCGGACCAACCAGCCTAGCATCGCACGGGCTTTCGCTGTTCTCTGATTTTTTCCCGCATTACTGAGGTCCTTTTCTTTCACCTTGAATTGGTTGCAGATCCGTTGAATCATTTTTTCGATATCCGGAGTAGGGGAAATGTTCCGATGGACCTTCTCAAGAGACGCTTCGAGAAATCTTTCATTGCCGAGGATGCGCCCATTGGCGGAGCCGCGGTGAAATTCAATCCTTCGAGGTTCGCCGATTTCTTCATACAGGAATCTCTTGTAGTACTTTCTGGCTTGTCTCTGATTGTCTGAAAATAGCGAAAGAAGCCAATCTGTTGTGAGCCAGGGATTCTTGGCGTCCGCCGAGTAAGACCGATCACTGCTCCACGGATAGTGCTCGGGGAATGAGGTCAGGCCGGCCCGAACGGGGTTCAGGTGAATATAGCGGATAACTTCCAATAGATAGGGGTCGGCGTCAATCAAGTTGGCTTTATATCGCCCCTGAAATACGTGACCCGATACTGCATTTTTTCGATTGAACCACGATGTATAGCGCTGACTCAGATTCTGCATAATTTTTGATAAAGGCGTCTCTTCCACCTGAATTACAAGATGGACGTGGTTGGGCATCAGGCAGAATGCGTGAATCCGGTGTTTGTAAAGGTTGTGTCCTTCCCCGATCAAGCGGTTAAACCGTAAATAATCCTGGTCTTCTCGGAATACATTTTGCCCTGCGTTTCCGCGAAGAATTACATGATAGACTGCGCCGGGATAGTGAATGCGAGTTTTGCGAGCCATGAATTTCAGATATCATAGAATAGCAAAATGTCAAGCCTGACCCCGGTGGTTTTTTGGCAGATGTGTTGCATGAAATCGGTTTGTTATAGATGTCTTGAATATGAATCATCGGGGAGGTCGTATGAAAAAGAGTCTGGGTCTTGCGGGATTAGCAGCCGGGGTGTGCTGGGTTATCATATTGGTGATGATCCCGGCAGCTGGTTCCGCGACCGGCCAAAGCTGCGAAGTGGTACCCGGCGGTGTCGTCAAGGAATATCACAAGGGCGACGACGGGGCCGTTCAGGCATGGACGGAGAGGGAATACGATGACCGGGGACGCCGGATCCGGGAGACGAGGAAGGACTTAAGCGGCAAAGTCGTCCGCTCGAGGGAACTGACCTATGACGGGGCGGGCCGGGTGACGAAGTCGGTCGATAAAGACGCAAAGGGGAATGTCGTTTTTCTCCAGGAGCGCATGTACAATGACGGCGGAAAGCTGGTCAAAGATTACACGGAAGAAAGCGGCAGGGTCACCCTCTGGACGGAATACGCCTATAACGAAGAGGGGAACGTGACCACGGAGACCAACAGAGGCCAGGCCGGCCAGTTCATAAGGTCTTTTGAATACGACACGGGATGGAGTCTCAAGAAAGACGTAAAAGATGCGGACTCCTTCAAAGCCTTCTATATCCAGTTCAAGTCCTCCAAGAAGTTTCAGCGCGATCACACGCGTTTTCCCCTGGAGATCACCATCTACCGGGATGGCGAGGGTGCGGAGACCGCCCAGAGAAGGAATATTTCGAGGAAGGAGTGGAAGTTCACCGACTTCAATCCCAGGGACTGGGACATCGCCATCGTGAAGACGGCGCAGGACAGCCCAGGTGACGGCACTTTGAGATTGAAGGGCAGAGACAATCGCGTCCTGGTCCACTACAAGTTCAGAAAGATCAACGAAAAGTGGTATCTCGTCCGGATTGAAGATTTCAGCAGCTAGAACCGTTCTGCCGGTTCCCGGCCCCGGGGCATCACGTCATATCTCTTTCGAAGTGCGCCGTCGATACGCTTCTTTTCATTTTGAGTAACGTAGCGACTGCATCTCCGATTCGGCAAAATCAGGTGCCACGAGTTCCGAATCCACGCGGCAGGTGATGACGGCAAGGCCGACGGGCAGTCTTATGTATCGTTTCTGGCCCCGAGCGGGCGTAACTCCAGTATATTTTCTTGTTCCTCATCACGCCGTATTTCGCGGCCACGTGCCCCAGGGGGTTGAAATCAGCTCCGCAGGAAGAATGAAATCCCGCCGAGGCTCTCGGCCCACGCCTTCAGGCGTTCATCGCTACTTCAAATAATCGGGCAGCTCCGTCACATCCTTTCCCTGGAAACTGCAGGAGATGGGACAGGTCTTGCACGGTCCCTTCACGCCGGGGAGAGGGGGCTCTCCCTTGATTTTCTGCTCGATGAAATCGAGACAGCGGTTCACATCTTCATCGGGCCCGTCGACAATAAGCGTCACGGACCCTTCGGCGCCCCCCCAGCCGCCCGCGGCGTAACAGACGGCATCGAGACCGAAGAGGCTCTCGATGGCCTCGATCTCCGTGAAAACCCTTCCGTCGGCGACACAGGCCATCCCCGCTCATGCCCCGATGGTCCGGCCCAGCGTAAGGGTGCCGCCGTACCGGGCCGCTTCCTCGACGGAGGGGATCAGTTTTTCGAGACCCACAGGATAGATGATTTCGAGGCCCCGGGCCTTCATGGCCATGTAAAACTGCCCCATGGTGCCGCCCACGGGACTCGCCATGAGGACACCGACATTTCCGAAAGGATCGACGGCGTTACCCCCCTTGATGAGGATGTCGCCGGGCGAGAGCTTGTCGATGACGGTCCCCGGTTCAACGGGGAGCACCTGGTTCTTGTGGAAGGTGATGGGCTTGGTCCTCTCCTCGGCGCTCAGCACGCAGAGCACCCCGCGGATGATCTGTCCCGCCGTCAGCCTGTCCTTTGCGACCTTTTCCCCCAGGAGCTCCTCCGCGACGTAGGCCGTCGTCGAGCCCCGGCTGATGAGAAGGTAGCCGTTTGTCTTTGCGTTCCGTACCTCGGGCAGGGTCGCGAGGGCCTTGCCGAGGAGCCTCTTCGATTCCGCGGGCGTCAATGTGAAAAGTCCCTGCATGATCCGTCTCCTTTCCCTGTTCGATTTGCCTGAAATAAAAAAACTCGAAGCGTTACGTACCGGAAAAACCCCGCAGAACAAGAACCGGCATCCTGCAGCGTTTCAGAGATCTTCGATTTCCGCCAGAAGATCCGGCCCGGCCTTGAGCGGTTTCATGAAGTACCACCAGTTTTTCCTCTCGGACCAGCCCTCCACCTCCGCGACTTCAGTCCCCCAGAGGCAGTTGCCTGCGGGGGCGAGAAGTTTTTTCATGCGGGCGTCAGCCCGTCGCAGGCGATCGGCGTGTTTTTTCTTTTCCCTGTCCGGCGCAATGCCAAGGGCCTCTTCGATGAGCTGTCTTCCGTCCATGTCGTTCAGATAGTCGTCCAATCCGAGGGTGTAACCCCTCGCCACAGACGCAATGGTGGCCTCCCAGCTGTCGATGAGGCCCGTCAGACCGCCCCGGACCACGTGGGCGGGACAGCCCCTTCCCTTCAAGAAATCGGTGACCGGGTCTTTCCTGCCCATCTCTCTGCCTTTCGGAATGTGTTAGGGTTCGTGACGCCTGAGGGTCTGTCGACGGAAATAGGCTTCGCCGTCATTCGGCCGGAAATAGGTCCGGATCACACCGTTGGCGTTGTATGCGATAAAGTCACCCGATGCACGATCGAAGCGTGTGATCACGCCGTCGTTCCGTTCATGCTCGAGGATGTCGCCGCCCGCCGGGCGGTCGCGCAGCTCCTGGGCCTTCCGCAGATACTGCTCTCTTGAAATCGACCCGAACTCACGTCCGTGCTTCTGGTAGTGATCGATCCATTTCTGGCGGGATGCGAAGCCAATTCCCGGTTTTGCCGCCTCCTGTTTGTCCGAAAGAGCGGCGGTTTTTTCTTTTCCCTGTGACGGGACGAGTTCCTGTGACGGGGACGTGCAGGCACAGACCAGAAAAAGAAGTGCAACCGCCGAGGCAACCAGCCGGGCGATCAATCGAAGCGGGAGCAACCTGTAAACTCTGCGGGCCATCGGGGCTGATGCCGTCTTCCCTGTTTCGGCCCGATGCAGCATTCATCGGCCGTATGTCCGGGCGGCTCAAAGGTAATCAATCGCAGTGGAGGAACGAGAGAGATTTTTAACACAGAAGCCGGTGCAGATCAACGGGGTTTCCCCGCGGTGCATTTCACATGCCGATCTCCATGCCGAGGGGCCGACTCGAGAGTTGCCCCGTCGTCAGAATGAGAGACAGGGATGAAATTTGAGGATCGGTGGAAATGAGGGCGAAAAAAGTTTAAGCGATCCGGGACGGAACCGGATCGTATTGCCGGGTCTGTCAGTTCTGCCGGATCGGGATGGATATCCTGAAGGTGCTCCCTCTGCCCGGTTCGCTCTGGACCGTGATCTCCCCCCCCATCTCCTGAACCAGGCTCTCGACGATGTACAGACCGATGCCCGTGCCCGTCCCATCCTTTTTTGTGGTGAAGAAGGGAACGAAGAGGCGGTTCCTGGTGCTTTCATCCATGCCGCATCCGTTATCCGCCACTTCGATGTTGAGATGTTTGCCGTTCTCCTTTTCGCGGAACGCCCTGAGCCTGATCCAGGAATCTTCTTTATCCGATGCCTGCGATGCATTGATCAGCAGATTGATGATCACCTGCTCAATCGCCTCGGCATCCGCCATGATCGTGGGCAGATTTTCCTCGACATGCATCTCGAATTCCTTGACGGTTTTTCTGATCTCGCCCCTGCAGATGGCAACGGCCCTGTCGATCGCTTCTCCGGGCGCGACGGGCTTTTTGTCACCGCCGCCCCTTTTCCTGGCAAAGCCCGTGAGTTTGTTGATGGTTGCATTGACTCGCTGTGCCCCGTGCTCAATATTGTCGACCAGTTTCACGATGTCTTCATGCAGGTCGAGGTAGGACATCCCCATGATCTCGGATTGCGGATATCGGGCGGCCTGCTCCTCGAGGAGGGGGAGGATGGCCTTGATGTAGTCCTTCAGGATCGGCGTGTTGAAGATGATGAAGTTGTTCGGATTGTTGAGTTCATGCGCGATACTCGACACGAGCAGGCCCAGGGTGGCCATTTTTTCGTTTTGGCGCATCTCTTTTTCAAGGTTCTTTTCCTTTGTAATGTCTGCTATCCGGATGATGGCGGAGCCCAGATTTCTGTGCTCCTCCTGTATGGGATAAATGACCGTCTTCTTGTAAGTCCCGGGCCGCTTGGGGCATGAAGCGTCAAAGCTCAATTTTTCGAAGTTCGCGACGGCTGAACGCATCGACTGGAGCATGCTCTGATCATAGCAACCTTCGACGAGCTTGAACAGCGGCTGTCCGAGAACATCGAAATAGTCCGATAGGTTGAAACTGTCAATCGTGGACCGGTTGGCCATCCGGATATTGAGGTGACGGTCCACCAGGATCAGCGGGTCCGAGATGCTGTCAAAAACCGACCGCAGGGTGTTTCTGCTCTGCTGAAGCATGTTCTCAATGCGTCGCCGCTCCGCAAGCTCTTTCTGGAGGGCCCTGTTGGCTATTGCCAGTTCTTCGTTGTGTTTCTCTATACGGAGCTCGAGATCTGCATAGGCATCCCTAAAGCTCCTCTCCAACCTGCGCCGTTCGGTTACGTCGTCCAGGTTTACGATATATTTTTTTTCACCTTCGACGGGCCGCACCTCCAGCGCGATCTCCTTGCCGTTCAGGAGGTGAAAGGGCGGCCGGTTTCCATTCTGCCGCCTGGGTCTCCTGCCGGAGAGCAGCCTTGTCAAGCGTGAGCGTTCCTCCGCCCTGAAGTAATCGGTCCATTGACTCGAAATCAGGTCCACCTCGGGCATGTCCAGTATTGTGAGGGCTGTCCGGTTTGCGAAGACGATCTTTCCCCCGTCCGTCAGTTCAAGGAGGCCGTCGGAGGTACTTGAGAGGACGGTTTCCAGGTGCTCATTCACCGACAGCAGCTCCGAAATGATGTTTTGAACGGGAGTCCCGGACGCGGCTGTTTTCCGGCCTTTGTGCTTGCGGCGCTTTGTGGGATTCAAAGTTGAAAGGGCTTCCACGATCTGATCGAATGTCTGCTTGAAAGGTCCCTTGGCGATGCATCCGTCAGCCCCGATGGCGTTACATTCGATGTCGGCGCCGCCGGTGACCGTGGCGGTCACAATGACGATATGGACATCCCTCGCGGGGGGATCCATTTGACGGATCATCCTGCAGAGCTGTGTCCCGCCGATGTTTGGCATGACGAGGTCGAGCAGCACGGCTACCACGCTCGCGGACTTCAAAATCTCCAGGGCCCGGGATCCGTCCTCCGCGACGAGCACCTCATATCCCAGATTCCCGAGCCCTTTCGCGACGAGCGAGAGAAACACGATATCGTTGTCCACAACCAGGATTCTTCTTGGCCTTGATTTGTTCATGGATTCCTTCCGGCTTTCCTCGTTGTTTGATCGGCTTCGTTTTGCGGCAACCGCTTTTTCTTTCATCCGTCCCGGATTCTAGAGACTGTTTTCAATGACCCGCTGGAGTTGCTTGACAGTCACGGGTTTCATCAATATTTTTTTGATTCCGAAAGAGGAGGCCTCCTCCGCTGAAATCAATTCGGTGTACCCGGTGCAGAGAATGACGGAGATGTCAGGCCTGATCTGTCTTAGCTGATCGGCCAGGGTCAGGCCTGTCACGTAAGGCATGGCCTGGTCGGTTATGACAATATCGTAATCGAGCGGCCTCGACCGGAAGGCTTCCAGGGCCTCCAGACTGCTCATGGCCGTGTGAACTTCATGGCCGAATCTCTGCAGCACATCGGAGAGGTGCTGACGGACCGTTTCTTCGTCGTCGACGACAAGGATGCGGCCTTTCTTTCCTGACCCCCCGCCGGATGCGTGCTCCGGCCCTTCTGTGGGATTTGTATTTTTTGAATCGGTTTGCGCGGAATCCGGCATGATGACAATCCCCTTCTGTGATGGATGTCTATGGGGGTCGTTATCTCCGGGGGCCGGCTGTCGCGATCCTCCCGGAGGTTCTTCCAGGGTATGTTCAGGTATTACGTTCGGCTTCGCCCGACCCCGACAACCCTTTCGTCCCTGTGATGGATGCCTTTCCTGTTATTATCGTAAATATTCCATAAGACTTTAAAAATGACGCCATCCGTTGAGGTGGTGCACGGCATTCATTGCGGGAGTGAGGTTTCCTGAACCGGGGGACCATTACGGGAGCGATAAAAGATGTAAGGGCTTTATTAAAGTTGTTCCATATGCGGGCACATATCCGACCACTCCAAGTTGGCATACGGAATGAAATCCCGTGATTTGATTTATTTTTACGAACCTGCATTCCCAAATGGCATGGTTAAACCCTCCCGCCGCCGGTTCCGCCACTCCACGGCATTGTTTTAAAATCCTTTGTAATTATTGCGCTTTTTAGCTGAAAGAAGCCGCATGCCGCTGCTGGCACATCCGATGCCTAGTTCGAAGGCATTAGAACATTCGGTCATCCATTTGACCGAGAGCACAAAACCAGATTTGAAGAGGATTTAGAACATGATGCAGAAAACCAACCTGAGAGGAAAGACAATCACCATCGTCGGACCCGCGACTTTTGAGACTTTTTTGAAGGCCCATTATCTCACCCAGATGACGGGTGTGTCCTTCCGTTTCTTCCATGAGGAGCCATCCGGGCATCCGACGGAAGAGAACGGGATAGGTTCATCGATGATCGTGCTCGTCGACTGCGAGAAAGGTAACGTTGAAAGCTGTCTGTCGGCTATGAAGGCCGATTCGCAGTTGACCGGCATTTTTCAGAAACCCATGCTGCTGTTCAACGTGGCCCCTGAGGATGTAAAAAAACAGGAAGAGGTCAATGACGGTGTCAGGGGCCTGCTTTCTTTCGGTGTGTCTCCGGACGTCTTTCTTGAAACGGTTGTCGGTGCCATTTGCGGGGAGCAGACACCCCCTTCGGGATGCGGAGCCGTGAAGCTGACATGAGTAAAGAACAGATGAACATTTTGCGGGCTGCTTCTGGCCGCGAGCTCCATAACGCCGACACGACTCGGGCAAACGGGAAGTCATCCCCGGGGAAGGATCGCCGGGGATTCACCCTGATTGAAATGATAGCGGTTATTGCCATTATCGGTATTCTCACGGCCATGGCGCTTCCAAAATATTTCAGCACCATGAATCTGGCGAAGCAAAAAATAGCGCAGGCCGTCGTCGCCGAAGGTCATGAGCGGGTCAACACGTGGGGAGTGGGCCAGTATCTGCAAAATGGTCTCTGGCCAACGACGGATCAGTACGAAGGTGCCGCGGATTCGATCGGCAGTGATGCGGGGGATTTCAGCATTGCCTATAAAAAAGTAAGCGAGTCAACCCTGAAGATTTCAGTTGAGGGGAAGAAAACGACAAGTTTCGAAGGCGTCGAGGCATCGATTCTAATCGCTCCGCCCGGAAACGGCGCCGAATAAAACAGGTTTTTGATAGAGGGGACTCCATGACTCTGAGGGTAGAAAAAAGAACCAGAATTATTCTTGAGCACGATGAGGGAAATCACATTGAGTCGGTTGAGTCCGTGTCGAGGACCTGCCGGGTGACCGGCGGGATCGTCGTCCGGGGTCTGCACTTTGTCAAGTTCAGCCGGATGATGTCCCGCCGGAGGGAGGAGGCGCACTGGGTGCCCCTGGATGAGACGCTTGCCAGTTATCGCGTCGACATTCGCGGGGCATCCAGGGTACTCAAGGGCGACCTGCTTCGGGAATGCATCTCTTAGCCGGCAGGCATCGGTGTAAGGAATGCAAAAAAGAGAAGGAGGTGTTCGAGAAATGAAGGCGATTAAAAACACAGTCCAGGAGATCACGTTGCGAAACCGTAAGCCTTCTATCCACCTCCAGAGGTTGATCGGGCTTAGGTATGCGGTGCAACACAGGATCGTCGTGCTGGGAGAGACCAGTAACAGGATAGAACTGGCGATGGGAGACACATCCCTTGTCATGATGGATGAAATCAGAAAGGCAATGCACCAGAAGAAAGAGATCGTCTTCTTTAAGGCCGATCAAGAGGAACTCGAAACGGCCATGAAAAGACTTTATGACCCTTTTAGTCTGTCCAGATATTTCTAATCGAAGTCGCTCGATCTCGGGAATCGCGAAATCAGTAAAGTGAAGGAGGCAATCGATTATGAGCCTTAGTGGGATTTTCATTCTCGGAAGTCAGAACTTTCAACATCAGATCCTGGCGCATTACCTCGAGCACGAGAGGGGGATCCCGTGCCGGATCCTGCCGCCCGATTGCGAATTCGTATCGGCAAGTGTGGATACAAAGGGAGGATCCCCGCTGTTTCTGATCGACTGCAGTGAAACCGGTGTCGAAAGATATTTTATGAATCCCCAACCGGCCGGGGGTCTGCCTCCCTTCCGGCATGCCGTCTCGATTTTCAATGCACGGCGTGACAGTGGAATAGAAGAGAAGGCGCTTCAAACCGGTGTCAAGGGTATTTTTTACGAAGGGCTTCCTCTTGAGGTCTTTATCGAAGGCATTCTCGAGATCCTCAACGGCGGGATATGGTTTCCGGAGGATTTGATGGTCAAATGGATATCCAGCCAGAGGAAGCGCGTCATTCTGCCAGTAAAGGAGAAGCCTTTTCTGTCGTCCCGGGAGATCGAAATCATCGGGAAGCTCGCCATGGGGCTGACCAATGACGACATTGCCGATCATTTGCACATCAGCCTTTTTACCGTGAAGACGCACCTCCAGAATATTTATCGGAAGATCAAGGTTACCAACAGGATGCAGGCTATCATCTGGGCGTCCAAGCACCTCGCTGGAAACCGGGTCGACCTCTCGTGGCTGGGGGAAGGGGATGTCGAAAGAAAAGCTGTTGGCCATCATTAAAAAAATTCTGAACATTGATGAGGATCTGTCTTTGCGCCGCCGGCTCGGGGGTGACGAACTCTCCGAACTCATTGTACTGATCAGGCACAGGCTCGATCGGCAGCCGTACCCGTGACCCGATCCCTTCACGGCTTCGTTTCCCGCCGTTTCCGGGACGTTATGAGATTCCGCCTCATTTCACCGGAGGCATTCCCCCATCACGCGGGTCTTCAACGCATTTTCCCCTGACCTAAGTAACCCGCCTGACAAGGAAAAACTTCGATTTGGACGTTTGCCGGGTGAAGAAAACGGGAAATCCGTTATCCTTATTTCAGCGGTAAAGACAGAAAACAACAGCTCATTTGCCTGATTTTTGCAGTGTGTCCGGTAGTTGAAGACAGGACGTGTCCGACAAGCTTGTTAAAATTATATTGAAATTATTTGCTTTTTGACCACAACCCGATGATGCGCGGCAGGAGCGTTCAAGGCGGCGCGGCGGCGGAATTCCGCAGGGTAAAGGCGGATCGATTGAAAAAAGGCGGAAATTCAACAGGAAGGGGGACCGATGACAGCGGGTAAAGACATTTCGGCCGATCTGGCGATACTGGCGGTCGACGACGAGCAGGACTTTCTGGACAGCGTCAGGCGGGGCCTGATCACTTCGGGATTCAAGAATATTTTCCTCTACAGTGATCCGAGGGATGCCGTGACGTTTCTGGAAAAGGGCGGCCGGGCGGACATTGCCCTCCTGGACATTTCCATGCCCTGGATGAAAGGAACGGAACTTCTTAAATACATCAAGGAGGTCGACCCTTCTATTGAGTGCGTAATGGTTACGGCGATCAATGAAGCCCGTTCGGCCGTGGATTGTCTGAAGGCCGGAGCCTATGACTACCTGGTCAAACCCCTGGTGAGGGATGACCTGCTTGCCGCGATTCAGCGGATCGCGGAAAAGAGAAAGGTCATGGGGGTCCTGGGCCGTTCGGAATCAGGACGGTTGCCGGGTATCAGATCGGAGGTTTTCAAGGCCATTGTTACGGGCTCTGAAGCAATGTTCCGCATCCTGCAAGAGGCCGAACTTCATGCGCGGAGCGATGTGCCGGTGCTGATCACGGGAGAGAGCGGAACGGGAAAGGAGTTGCTGGCCAGGGCGATACACATGGCGAGCCCCCGCGTCCGATCGCCCTTTCTCTCCGTCAACATGGCCGCCCTGACGGGCAATCTCTTCGATGCGGAATTCTTCGGGCATACGCGGGGAGCCTTCACCGGTGCGGAAAAGGACAGGATCGGCTACCTCGAGGCGACGCACCGGGGGACCCTCTTCCTGGACGAGATAGGCGATCTGCCCCTCGAAGTCCAGGGAAAGCTCCTGAGGGTTTTGCAGGAGGGCGAATTCATAAAACTCGGAACCAGCAAAACCATGAAGGTGGATGTGCGGTTTATCGCGGCGACCAATGCCGACATCGACCACCTGATGGCCAAGGGGGATTTTCGGAAAGACCTTTATTTCCGACTGAAAGTGGCACGGATTCACCTGCCACCGCTCAGGGAAAGAAGAGAGGACATCCCGCTGCTGATCGGGGATTTTCTGAAAGGAGGTCAGGATGGGTCCGGAGGTGTCGAGGTCGAGGAGGATGCGCTTTCCCTGCTGATGGATTACGACTATCCCGGAAACGTCCGGGAACTGCGATCCATCCTGCAGGCTTCCGTTAATCTTTCACAGGGAAGACGGTTGAAACTTAGATTCCTTCCGGATTATGTGAGAAAAAGCAGAAAGACCGCCCCGAAGCCGGTCCTTTCGGACGGGCGACCGGTGATTTCTCTGTCCGAAACCGAAAAGTCGCATATCGTCAGGGTTTACAATGAAACCGGATGCAACAAGATGAAGACGGCAAGGCTGCTCGGCATCGGCCTGAATACACTCCGGAGAAAGCTGGCAGCCTATGGTATTGATTGAATTTAGCTGACCTGAACTATATTTGAGTTTTATTGCGGGCTCCGTGATCAATCTCCAAAATGTATCAGGTGTCCGCGGGACTTCCGCAGCGTTTAAAAAAGCAGGTAATCCGCCTACAGGTTTTTCGCAGCCCACAGCGATGCCTGGAGACGGTTGGGCACGTTAATCTTTTTATAGATGTTATATATGTGGGTCCTCACCGTATGGGGGCTGATCAACAACTGATGGGCGATATCCTTGTTTTTCGATCCGCTGATAACCATGGTCAACAATTCAAGTTCCCTCTGGTCAGAGTGGCGACATCCTGTCTTTTATTCTGGTTGTCGTCTATCAGCGAGAGGATGTACTTGGCCATAACCTCTCTTGGATACCACATTTCTCCCTTGAACATGCATGATATGCCCCTGACCAGCTGTCTGGGAGGATCCTGCTTATAGAAGAAGCCTCGAATCCCCCACGAAACACCCTTTTCCTCAATCCCCGTGTCCGATTTGACGTTGAAGAGAGCGACAATCCGTCCATCCAGAGTCTTTATGTTCTCCGATGCGAGGCCCATGAGGGACTTGTCGAAGTCATTTTCGGCAGCGTGCAGAAGGACGAGAACCTGGCATATCCGGCTATTGGCCGCGGGTGGTTCGCGACAGGCGTCTTCCGAAACGACGCACTTTGCGTCAAGCTCTTTCTCCAGAAAATCAGCCAGGATTTGATTCTGGAATCTGCGAGGCCCGATACTGTAGATTGTCTGCCTGCTTGCCGAGGTTCCCATGGCTCCTTTACTTTCGTCTCGTTTGAGAAATGCCGTTCCCAGTTCTCTGGCCTTGTCATAAAAGGTCTTGAAGGGATTCCTCTATTATCCTGCGGGCGATCTCATCGGGATTGGGACGATAAAGATTTTTCTGAACCTGAAGCCTCAGATATGCAACCTTGTCCTCCCTGACAGCAGGCAGAGAATCAATGGCGCTTCTGATTTCAAGAATAAGCTTACGTTTCGTGGAA
>DAIMEJ010000022.1:0-37616 GCA_036725345.1 Syntrophales bacterium | reverse complement strand
CGTTTAACATAAACTTTAAACTTTGCGATAGGGATTTAATATACAAGTTATGAATGTTGAGTTTTGATTTCGCCTAAAATCTTATGAAAAATTTTAACTCAAAACTTGGAACTCAAAATTGGAGTAGGTCTCGGCCTGCGACAGTGATGACCGGGGCGCCATTGAGGCGGCCAGTTATGAATGTCGAATTTTGAATTTAAGCAAATGGTCATGAAATATTTTAACTTAAGACTTATAACTCAAAATTCAACACTCACAACTCGCAACTGCCGAAGGCCTTCGGCCTTCGGCTTCACCCTCCTCGAGGTCATGGTCGCCATGGCCATTTTGGCCATCACGCTCGTGGCTGTTTTTCAGTCGCAGTCCCAGAGCATTTCCATGGCCCAACATTCCAGAACAGTCACGACGATGTCCCTCCTTGCACAGAGCAAAATGACGGATTTTGAAGCCCAGGAGGTCCTGAGCACGGGGACGCAGACGGGAGACTTCGGCGAAGACTACACTGATTATAACTGGCGGACCATTGTCTCACCCTCCGACATCCAGTCCCTCGGACGCGTGGAGGTGGTTGTCACGAATATCAGGATGACGACCAACAACACCTATCGCCTGATTTTCTACAGACCCATGAACCGGAAGACCTGGCAGCAGGGCACATAATATGAAAACGCACCAGGAACTATTTATTCATGGTTCGCCCCTCTGTCGAGTTGGGCGCCCCGAGTCAAAACTGCCGAAGGCCGACAGGTCAAGGGCCCGGGTAACGGGTATCGGGTTAAGGGTATAGGGTCTGAAATCAGGAATAAAATTTGCAGCATAGCGCGTACAATTTCTTAATGATATGAAAATTCACAACTCACAACTTAAAATTGGCCGCCCTGAAGGCGCCCCCGGCAAGGAACAATTTATTCATGGTTCGCCCCTCTGTCGAGTTGGGCGCCCCGGTCAAAACTGCCGAAGGCCTTCGGCCTTTGGCTTTACCCTCCTCGAAATTCTCATCGCCATCGTCATCCTCGGCGTGGTGCTTTCAACGATTTACGCCTCCTACACGGGCACGCTCCGGGTGATCAAGGACCTGGAGGCGGGCGACAGGATTTACAGCATGGCCCGAAGTTCCTTTGAAAGGATGATGACCGATCTGTCCTGCGCCGGGACCTCTGAAGGGGAATCGGAATTCAGCACCCAGGCGGACGCCTCCGGCAGGGCTTCCGGAGGCCTCACCTTCCTCTCCACGGCCTCCACAAACTTCGAAGGCAACGTACTCATGGAGGGGGTTGTGAAGATCACCTATTACGTGGAAGAAGACCTGGAAAACGGCGGTTATAATCTCTTGAGAAAAGAGGAGCCCGTGGATTCCAAAACACCGGCCGTCGGGGGCAGTCAGGCCTTCATCCTCTGCAGGGGGCTTCAGTCCATGGCCTTCAAGTTCTACGACGCGAGCGGGCAAGAATACACAACCTGGGATACCGGCCCTGCGGGAGTGACGGAATCGAAGCCCCTGCCCCGGGCCGTGGCAATCCACCTGAACTTCACCAATCCGGCGGACCCCAACCTTCCTTACCGCTTCATGACGAAAATCCCCCTGGTCGCGGCATACGAAGGGACGTAGAGGAGTATGAAAGGCATCCTGGGAAACAACCGGGGCGTGGCCCTGATCCTGGTACTGCTGATGATGAGCGTCATCGTGGCCGTGACCCTTCAGTTCAACGCCGCGTCACGGGCCCAGATCTACGAGGTCTCCAACCTCGGGGACGGCATCAAGGCGGTCTATATCGCCAAGTCGGGCATCTTCGGCGCCGTCATGATCCTGGCCAACGACAAAAACGCCTACGACGGCCTCAACGAGGAGTGGGCGAACCTGGAGCCCCTGACGGAGAAATCCAAAGCGCTTTTCGAGGGCGGTTACCTTGAACTTTCGATTGTCGATGAATCCGGGAAGATCCAGATCAACCGGCTTGCCGACGGGGATCAATACAACAACGAGGTCAAGGACCTGCTCACAAGGCTCCTCAGCCTGCCCGAGTACAACCTGAGCGCCAAGGAGGTGAGCGACCTTGTCGACGCCGTCAAGGACTGGCTGGACCCGGACAGCGAGGTCACCGGCAACGGAGCGGAAAATGCGTTTTACGCGAGCCTTCCCGAACCTTACGCCTGCAAGAACGGCCCCCTGGATTCGCTGGAGGAACTCCTGCGGGTTCGCGGGATGACCCGGGAGCTGTTCCACGGCCGCGAGGGCCGGCCGGGGATCTCCGCGTGCCTCACCATGGAAGGAAGCGGCAAAATCAACATCAACACGGCGCCGCGACAGGTCCTGAGGGCGCTCGCGCCGGGCATCACGGAGAGCGCGGCAGAAGAGATGGAACTTTTCAGGAAAAAAGAGAGAGATAGACTTTCCGACCCCCTGTGGTATAAGAATGTGGGCGGCATGGAGACCGTCACGATCAATTCGAACCTCCTGTCCGCGAAAAGCGAAGTTTTCTCCGTATCCTCAACGGGGGTCATCGGCACCCTGAAACGCGCCATCAACGGCATGGTGGAAAGGGACGGAAGCGGGAAGATCAAGATACTGTCCTGGAAGGTGCGTTGATGTGAAAAAGATACTGGGTCTTGACATCGGGAAAGACACCGTGAAGGTGGTTCAGGTCACCCGATCCATCAAACAGGAATACCGGATCACCGCCTGGGATATCGTGGACCTGCGGCAATCCGGGAGTCTCTACCAGGGTCTCCAGCGGATCTTCGCCGATTCAACCTTCCGGGGCAACGAGGTCGTGATGTCGCTGCCGGCGAAGAACTTTTTCTTCCGCAATGTCCGTCTGCCTTTCCAGGACAAGGGAAAGATCGCCCAGACGCTCCCCCTCGAAATCGAACCGCTTCTCCCTCATCCCATCGATGACGCGCTCATCGACTTCATCGTCGTCTCGCAGGCAGAAGTATCGGACATTTTCGCCGCCGCTATCCCGAAATCCGTCGCCAACGAGCGTCTGGAGCCGGTTTCCGCCTCGGACGCGTCCCTCGCCGCGGTCGACGTGGAGGCGATGCCGCTGGCGGCCCGGCTGGTCAAATCGGGCATACCGATGGGCTTTCATATCCTCCTGGACATCGGCGCCCGGGACAGCGTGGGTGTCTTTTTCAGGAACGGCAAGTTCTTCCAGATTCGAGCCTACGCCTTCGGCGGAGACACCGTCACTGAAACGCTGGCGGAGACACTGAAAATACCCATTCCCGACGCGGAGGCGAGGAAACGCAGGGGCGACCTTCGCGGCGCCGAGAAGGAGATTGCCCAGGTCTGTGCACGGTTCTTCGGGGAACTGAAAAACACGCTCCATTCCCTCAGAATGCTGGGTAACTACGACGAGGCGTTGACGCGGGCGTCTCTCACGGGAGGCGGCGCGCTCTGCAGCCGGATCCACGAGGAAATGGGCCAGTATTTCAATGTGCCCGTCGATTTCGTCGATCTGGTCTCCATGGAAAACATTCCCTTCGCCGCGGAAAGGGATCGTTGGAGTCCCCTCCTCATGAACGAAGCCCTCGCCCTGGCCATCCGGCAGCCCCGGGGAGCGGTGGGCTTCAATTTCAAACGGACCGCCTTCGCGTTCAGGCCCGCCTACGCGGAATTCAAAAAAGAGTTCCGGTGGGCCGCCGTCGGGGCCGGCATCCTTCTCGCCCTTGCGGCCGCCGACGTGGGTGTTGATTATTTCGCCGATCGGGCCCGGCTGGATGGCATCAAGAAGGACATCAACAGCCTGTTCCGCCAGTGCTGTCCCGAAGTCACGAACATCGTCGACCCCGCGTCCCAGATGAAAACCAAGATCACGGAGATCAGGAAATTTGCCGCGCTCTCCAGGGGTCTCGGCGGGCAGGCAAGCCTACTCGCCGTACTGAGGGACATCTCCGAGCGTCTACCCGCATCCTACAACTTCCAGATCCTGAGCCTTTCCTTCGACGGCGACAGCATCAGCCTCCGCGGCGAGACGGACAATTTCGAAACGGCCGACCGGATCAAAAAAGAGCTGAGCGGCTCGGAATTCTTCAGAGAGGTCGCCCTATCGTCTTCGAATCTCTCCCGGGGCGGGAATCGGGTGGAGTTCGAGATGAAAATCACGCTGGCGAAAGAGACATGAAAAACCTCTGGTCGAAACTGGGGAAAAGGGAAAAAACTTTCGTCGCAGGCGGCGCGGGCCTGCTCGCGCTCTTCGCCCTGATCCAGTTTGCCTTCGTTCCCTTCTTTGAAAACAAGAGAAAGGTGAGCAGCGCTCTCGACCGGCAGGAGAAAATTCTCAAGGAGATGGTCGTCCTGAGCAAGGAGTATGAGGGCCTCAAGGGCGACACGGAGGTCATGAAAGGAGCTCTCGAGCGGCGGTCGCCGGACTTCACGCTCTTCTCTTTCCTGGAGCGCAAGGCCCGGGAGGCCGGTGTCCGGCAGAACATCAAGTCCATGACGACCACCCGGGGGATGACCACCGGCGCTTACACGGAAACGCTCGTCGACATCCGCCTCGAGCAACTGACGGTCAGGCAGCTCGTGCAGTTTCTCTATTACGCCGATTCCCCGGAGGATGCCGTCGGTTTGAAAAAGATCACCGTCAACAAGAGCAAGGAGAGCCCGGACTATCTCACGACCCTGGTGCAGATGGTGACCTACCAGTCCGCGTCAGGAACGGCAAAACCGGCAAGGGGTCCCTGAAACGCGGGAAAGCAGCATGCGATCGCCATGGCTTAAAAGATCGATCGGCTACGGGCTTTTTGCCCTGGTCCTGCTTGTGGCGATCGTTTACATTCGGCTGCCGGCGAATTTTCTCGAGCGGTACGTCGCTTCACTCATCACGGAAAACCAGCCGGATCTGCTGGTGACGCTTGCGGACGCGAAACCGCAGTTCCCGGCGGGCGTGAGGCTTGAACAGCTGGTGGTCCGGTTCCTGAGCCGGGAAAATGCCACCGTCGAGTTCGAGAAGGTTTCGGCCGCCGCGGCGCTTGCAAGCCTTCTCACGGGCCGTCTGGCCTTGTCCGTCGACGCGCGGGCCTATGGCGGGGGAATCAGCGGCACCGTCGCCTTCGCGGATCGTTTCTCCGGTTCCGGTCCCATCCGGGCCGACGTGAAGTTCGAGGAGGTGAATCTCGGAAACTGCAGCTACGCGAGGGTCCTGTCGGGGCGGCAGGTCGAGGGAAGAGCCAGCGGGACGCTTTTATACAGCGGCAGGCTCCAGGACTCCCTCAACGGCACCGGCAGGCTGGCAATCACGCTTCGCGACGGTTCCATCCGTTTCCTGAGCCCCGTTTTCGGGCTTGACCGGCTGGATTTCAGCCGGGCGGACGGGGAAGCGGTCCTGGAAAACCGGTCCCTGAAGATCAGGAACCTTCAGCTTGCCGGAAAGGATTTCCAGGGTACGTTCAGCGGCCAGATCCTTCTGGACAACGACATTCAGCAGAGCCGCCTGGACATGAGAGGGACCCTGACGTTTACGGGTCAGCACCAGAGCCGGCAGTCGATTTCCCTGACGGGACCTCTGGCTGATCCGGCCATCCAGTTTTTGTAAAAAAATGATTGAGGGCGCGACGGGGTAACGAAGCCGATGAAGCTCAATATCAGAAAGGTCCGTTTTGAAAAACCCGGAAGGGCCCGGACGATCCTCATCCTGCTCTTCATCGCTCTGGCGGTCGGCCTGATCGCCGATATCGTCTTCAGGGCTATCAGCGCCCGGGTCAGTTCGGTGCCCCACCTGCAGACGGCGATGACCGAACCCTCTGCCGAGAGCCCGGATGAAAAAGAGCCGCTGGATACCTACAGGGTCATCTGGGAACGAAACCTTTTGAGGACAACGGATCAGGTGACGGCCGTCGAAGGCCAGATGGATCTGGATTCCCTCCAGGCCACGAGGCTTCAGATCGAGCTTCTGGGGACCGTCGCGGGGGACGGCACTTACAACTACGCCATCATCGAGGAGAAGGACAAGAAAAAGCAGCGGCTCCTCAAGGTGGGAGACACTATCGGCAACGCCACCCTGGCCCGGGTGATGCGAAACGCCGTGGTCTTCAAGGTCGGCGACAGGGACGAGGTCCTGAAAATGAAAAGACCGGAGGAGCGCGCATCGTCGCGCGCCGAGGGGGTGCCGGGTCGGGTGCCGTCGCCGGCAGAGGCCCGTGACGCCGGCGCACCGCCGGCCGAACCGGGTTCGCAGGCGGACGTTCTCAACATCCTGACACAGGCGAGGCTCTCACCCCACATCTCCATGGGGTCCTCGGGAAAACCGGACGGCGTTGCCGTCAGCAACATCCGCCCGGGCAGCATTGTCCAGAACATCGGCCTCGTGAACGGCGACGTGATCCAGGAAGTGAACGGCAAGGCCATTTCAAACCCCTCGGACATCGTCGAGGCGTACAAAGATCTGAAACCGGGCTCGACGATCAGCGTCAAGATCAGGCGGATGGGAAAACAGGTCACCCTGAACTATAACATGGATTGAGGTTTCACCTTTTCTCGGAACGGACCATGTACACCTCTTTTTTCAACCTCCGCGAAAACCCCTTCAGCCTCACGCCGGATCCGAGATACCTCTACCTGAGCCCCCAGCACCGCGCGGCGATGAGCCACCTCATTTACGGGATCCACGAGAAGAAGGGTTTCATCCTCATCACCGGCGGCATCGGCACGGGAAAGACCACCATCTGCAGGGCGATCATCAAAAACCTCGATCCCTCCGTGAAGACGGCGCTCATCCTCAACCCCTTCCTCTCCGACATAGAGCTGCTGGAGACCATCCTCCAGGCGTTCGGCATCCCCTTCGGGGGCCAGGAAAGGACGAAGAAGAATTTCATAGACGCTCTGAACGGGTTTCTCCTGAAAAATTTCACGGAGGGGAGAAACGCCGTCGTGTTCATCGACGAGGCGCAGAATCTGCCGCGGGCAACGCTCGAGCAGATCCGGATGCTCTCCAATCTCGAAACGGAGCAGGAAAAACTCATACAGATTGTCCTCGTCGGCCAGCCCGAGTTGCAGGATATTCTCGCCTCGCCGACGCTGCGGCAGATCAACGACCGGATCATGCTCCGGTACCACCTGGAACCCCTCAGCCGGGAAGACGTAAAACATTACATCGGGCACCGTCTGTCCGTCGCCGGGGCGGACGGACAGCTCGTCTTCGACGACGAGGCCTTCGAGAAGATTTACGATGTCAGCCGGGGATACCCCCGGCGCATCAATGCCCTCTGCGACCGGGCGCTCCTCGTCGCCTACACGGAAAACTCACGCCGCATCGACAGAGAAACAATCTCGAACGCGATGAATGACATGAACCCCAGTTACATGACGGGGGGGCAGGCGCCGCCCGCCGGGGGAAAGCGATGGCTAGTGCCTGTTCTTATTCTTGTTTTCGCTGTTCTTGTGGCCGCAGGTGTGATATACGGGAGCCAGTTATTTCACTTGATTTCTCCCTTCAGACTTTTTTAGTATATATTATTATGAGTTACATCGATAGAGCCCTTAAAAAAGCGCAGGACGACCGCCCGAACCGCTATGGCCGTTACCGTGGCATAATATCTGCAGATTTCACCCCAGGAGACCGCGGCAGCAAAAGCCTGGTTCTGGGCCTGACCGTCGTGATTGTGGTCCTTGTGGCGTCAACGGCTTTTTCCCTCATCGCCTATTACAAGGGCGATGCTCCCCTGACGGCGAACTCCCCGGCCGGGGCCCACGCATACTATCATTCCAAGATCGAGTCACGACAGGACGTTGCCGCGGAAGCACCGAGCCCATCGGCCGTGGCAGAGGCTCACTACCAGGCGGCCCTTCGCCGCCAGCAGGCCAATAAGCCCGCTGAGGCCGAGATGCTGTACAAGAAGCTCCTGGAGCTTGAGCCCGGTAACTACAACGCAATGAACAACCTCGGCGTGCTTTACATGAGCCAGAAGATGAACCAGGAGGCGATCGAAGTCTTCGACCACATCATTGCCCTCAAGGGAGATTCAGCCGATCCCTACTATAACCTGGCCTGCCTGTATGCCCAGACGGGCAATATCCCCCGGAGTCTGTGGTCCCTGAAGGTCGCCGTTTCGATGAACAAGGAATTCAAGGAGTGGGCGAAAGAGGACCGGGACCTGGATAAAGTTCGCCACACGCCTGGATTCAAGAGAATTTGCGGAAAATAGGACGGCCGGTCAGATGAGCAGCATAAACAAGACGCTCTGGATACTGATTTTCGCGCTCGTCGCCCTCTGGGCGATTCCGGGCCCCGCCATGGCGGCCCGTCTCGCGGGCAACGACCGGCCCGTGAACACCTCATCGGAGGCAGCCGGCACGCCGCCTGCAGCTCACGGAAAAGCGGAGAACGCCCAGACGTCTCCCCCGGCGGTGCCGTCGAAAGAGGCCGCATCCTCCCAACCGGCCAAGAGGAAAATCACGCCCAAGAAGAAGGCAACGGCGCAATCAACGAAAAAGACAACGGCCAGACCGCCCCAGGCAACGGGCACCATCCCGGCCGAGGCCAACAAGGCGAAGTACATCACCATGGACTTCGACAACGTCGACATCGGCGTCTTCGTCAAGTTCATGAGCGAAATGACACACCGGAATTTCGTGATCGACGACAACGTCAAGGGGAAGATCACCGTCTTCTCGCCACGGAAGATCTCCGTCAACGAGGCCTATAAGGTCTTCGAATCGGTCCTGGAAGTCCACGGCCTCGCCGCCGTCCCGGCCGGTGACGTCACCAAGATCATCCAGGCGAAAGACGCCAAGGAAAAGAACATTGAGACCAGGCTCAAGGCCCAGGCCATCAGCCCCCACGACAAGGTTGTCACGCAGATCGTCTCCCTGAATCACGCGAACCCCGATGACATGAAGAAGGTCCTGGATCCCCTCATTTCGCGCACGAGCGTCATCGTTTCCTATCCCCCGACGGGGATGCTGATCATCACGGACGTCCTCTCGAACGTCAAGAGGCTCCTGTCCATCATCTCGGCCCTCGATGTGACCGGTGTGGGTGAGCAGATCGCCGTCATCCCCCTCAAGCACGCGGGCGCCTCGGAGATGGTCGCCACCCTGAACTCCATCTTCGGCGCCGATGTGACGGCGGCTCGCCGGACGGCCCTCCCCTCCGCCATGAAGATCATTGCCGACGACAGGACGAACGCCATTCTCGTCCGGGCGAGCGAGTCGGACACGGGACGCGTCAGGGAGCTGGTGAACCTCCTGGACCGGGAGGCCCCGAAGGGCGAATCCAGGATGCAGGTGTACCGTCTGCAGCACGCCAACGCCGAGGACCTGGCCAAGATTCTGATGAACCTGCCGGTGGTGAAGGACGCCAAGGCGGCCACGCCCGCAGCGGCGGCTCCGGGGGCAAGGACCACCCGTTCACCGATGGGCGCAACGGAAATCCAGATCGTCGCCGACAAAGCGACGAATACGCTCATCATCACGGGCTCCAAGGACGACTACAGGACGCTGGAGGAGGTCATCAGGAAGATCGACGTCCCCCGGGCCATGGTCTACATCGAGGCGCTCCTCATGGAGGTGAGCGTCCGGAAGGACTTCAAGGTCGGCGTGGAATGGCGCTTCCTCAAGGACACGGGCGGCGTGCCGGGGTTTGACACCGGGCGGTCGGCCGCTCTTGGCGGATCCGGGGGCCTGGGACCGGGTGGATCATACTCGATCATCCCCGGGGACTCGACGTCACCGCAATTTCCATCGGGCTTTTCCCTCGGCATCATCGGAGCGGGCATTTCGATCGGGGATGTCATCTTTCCGAACATCGGGGCGGTCCTGCAGGCGGTCCAGCGGGATTCCGACGTGTACATCCTCTCCAACCCCCAGCTCCTGACGAGCGACAACGAGGAGGCGAGCGTGATCGTGGGGAAGAACATCCCCTACATCACCCGTCAGGAGCGATCCACCACGAACGTGGACTACACCAATTACGAATACAAAGACGTCGGCGTCACCCTGAAGATCACGCCGACGATCAACACGGAGAAGTATGTCCGCCAGAAGATCGACCTCGAGGTAACTCAGCTGGTCACCGAGGAGTCCTCGACGGGCCTCCCCACGACCCTCAAGAGAGCGACCAAGACGGTCGTATCCGTGAAGGACGGCCAGACCATCGTGATCAGCGGCATCATGGGTGACTCAACGGAAAAGGCCGTTTACAAGGTCCCCCTGCTCGGAGACATTCCGATTCTCGGGTGGCTCTTCAAATCCAAGTCCGACACCCGCGACAAAACGAACCTGTATGTCTTCATCACACCCCATGTCATCGAGAACCAGATGCAGGGCATCGCCATCAAGGAGAAAAAGCAGGAACAGATCGAGAACTTCGAGGGAGGCGTGATCAAGGGCTACAAGTGGAGGGATTTCGGCATTGATTCCCCGAGGTCCCGCACAGAGCCCCAGGGGTCGGTCAAACCGTAGGAGCGAAAAAAACGTAATTTACATGCCATCGAGCATTGACACACCAAGACCCGCAACGGGCCAGGATCCGGAAAAACCCAAAAACTCGCTGACGGCAGAGACAGCCGCCGACATGACGGCCGGACCCGGCGCCGATGAGGCCGCCAGGCGCCGCAATATCGGGGAGCTTTTCACGCAGAAGAAATCCGTCAGCGAAGCCGGTATCCTCCAGTCCGTCAGCACCCAGTTCGGCCTTCCTTTCTGGACCGATCTCCCGGCGGAAACGATCAAGACGGACTTCACGCGGCTCGTCCCCATCCATTACCTGCGGAAAAACAAGATGGTCCCGATGGAGACGGCGGAGCAGAAGGTCATCGCCGTCAACGACCCGTCCAACTTCCAACCCCTCGACGACCTCCGGCGCATCCTCGGCTGGGAAAACGCGGCGGTCGTCCTAGCCACGGAAGGTTCCATCCTCTCGACGATCAACTACGCCTACGACATGAGCCGGAACTCCCAGGAGGAGTTCTTCGAGATCATGAACGGCGATGTGGCCGACAACCTCATATCGGAGATCGAGGAAACAGGGGATCTCCTCGATGACACCAGTGACGCACCCATCATAAAACTCGTCAACCTCCTTCTGTCGCACGCCATCAAGGACCGCGCGAGCGACATCCACATCGAGCCCTTTCAGAACGCACTCAAGGTCCGTTACCGTATCGACGGCATGCTCTACAACCTCCTCAACCTGCCGAAGCGGGTCCAGGCGTCGCTCGTCTCGCGCATCAAGGTCATGGCAAAGCTCAACATCGCGGAGAAGCGACTCCCGCAGGACGGCAGGATAGAGGTCAAGGTCGGCGATCGCAGCGTGGACATCCGTGTCTCCGTCATTCCCACGGCTTTCGGCGAAAGGGTGGTGCTGAGGCTTCTGGACAAATCGGGCACGATTTTGAAGCTGGCCGACCTGGGGCTGGAGGAAAAAAAGATCCGGGTCTTCAATAAGCTGATCAAATCGCCTTACGGGATCATCCTCGTCACGGGACCCACGGGAAGCGGCAAGACAACGACGCTGTACGCGGCGCTTCTCACCATCAACAACTCGGAGATCAACATCATCACCATCGAGGACCCCATTGAGTATCAGATCGACGGCATCGGCCAGATCCAGGTCAACCCCAAAATCGACCTCACCTTCGCCAACGGGCTGCGGTCCATTGTCCGTCAGGACCCCGACGTCATCCTGGTGGGCGAGGTCCGGGACCGGGAAACCGCCGAAATTGCTATTCAGTCATCCCTGACGGGCCATCTCGTCTTTTCGACCCTCCACACCAATGATGCGTCGAGCGCCGTCACGCGCCTCATCGACATGGGGATCGAGCCGTTTCTTGTGGCCTCCTCCGTGATCGCCATCGTGGCCCAGAGGCTCGTGCGGGTTCTCTGTCCCCGCTGCAAGGAACCTTACGTTCCCGACGATGAATCCCTGCGGGATATCGGCTTCAAGAGAAACGTCATTCTCGAATATGAGATCTTCCGAAGAAAGGGCTGCCCCGCCTGCATGAACACCGGCTACCGGGGAAGGACGGCCATCTTTGAAATCCTGGCCATGGATGAGAACATCAAGAAGCTCATCCTCCGGACAACCGACGCCAACCAGATCAACGAAGAGGCCGTGAAACGGGGCATGGAGACCCTTATTCAGGACGGTGCCCGCAAGGTCCTGCAGGGGATTACGACGATCGAGGAGGTGCTTCGCGTCACCCGCATCCTCAACCGCGAATCAGCCCTGCCCCTCCTGGAAGGCCTGGAGTAAACCCGCTTACCCCGATGAGCCGGATCCGCCCCTCTTCGCGCCCCCCCGCCGCAACGCGAGAATCAAGACGGACGCCATGATCAAAAAAGCGAGATTGAAGAGCCAGACGGTTTGATAGGAACCCGTGCGGTCGTAGATCAGCCCGCCGAGAAGGGGACCCGCGCTCCCCGCCACCCCGACGGTGAAAAAGGTGAGGAGCCCGTAAACGGACCCCATGACGTGCCTCCCGAAGCGGTCGGCTACCATGACCGGCAGCATCGGCGCGAGGGAGCCGTACCCGATGCCGAAAACGATCGCGTACAGATAGAGCATCCTTGCGTCGGTCGACTGCAGGAGAAGGACCATGCCGGCGGCCATGACGGCGTAACCGATGGAGGCCGCGTACTTCGGGTCTTGCATCCTGTCGCTGAGCCAGCCGAATGAAAACTGGCCGAGGATGCCGAAGGCGCTTACGGCCCCGAGGGACGAGGCCGCGGCGATCCTCTCGATGCCGTTGTCCAGGGCATAATTGACCTGGTGCATCATGACGGTCAAAAAGGCCATGACGGGAAGGCCGTGCGCGACGGCAAGGACGTAGAACCTCGAATCCCCGGCAAGATCCGACCAGCGAAGTACGGTCTCCTGACGGGTGTCCCGGAACCCGTCCGGTTCATTGCCGGGACGGAACTCTCCGTCCGGGTAGCACCCGCAGGCCTCCGGCGAGGACCCGCTCATCAGGAACAGGGAGACGGCCACACCCACCAGAAGCGTGGCCGCCCCGAGGAAGATAAATCCGTGCTGCCAGGTGTAATACTTCACGATATAGCCCGCGACGGGGCTCAGGATCACGGTGCCGAAGCCGACGCCCATGGAGCTGATGCCGAGGGCGAGCCCTCGTTTTCTCACGAACCAGCGACCCACGTAAGGGTTGCAGACGACGACGCCCGTCGCCGCGGAACCCAGCCCGAAGAGGATCCCGTAGGCCAGGTAAAGCTCGATCGGTGTCGTCGCACAGGCGCCCAGCACAAACCCGGCGGCCGCGGCGATGGACCCCGCAAGGACGAGCCAGCGGGGTCCCGCCCTGTCCAGGCTCCTCCCCACGGCGATGGCCGCCAGCGCGTAGACGAGGAGATAGATCGACGCTGCGAGCGACACCGTGGAGATGGACCACGAGAACTCCCCGGCCATGGGCTTCATGAACACGCCGAAGCAGTAACGCGAGCCGTAGTTCATCGACATGAGGATGAAACAGCCAAGGACGATATACCAGCCCCGGAAGACGCCCTTTGTTCTCATTCCCGGAAACTCCCCGTGTCCGCACCGCCGGAATTCCGGGGCACTGTAATATCGAACTTCCCCTTTTGTCAAACGCAAAGGGGGATGCCGAACTTTACGGGGTGAAGGATTTGTGTTAAGGAATCCGCATGCATCGAGGATCATCCAGAAGAGCTTTCCGAAAGAAAATCCCCCAAAAGCGAAAAATGCATCATCCGGTCATCCTCAAGCCGGAAATCGACGGAGAACTCTACGAGGTCTTCTCGAAGATCGGCAGACCCCCCTCCGCCCCTTTTACTCCCGACCCCTTTCAGCTCGAAGCCCTGAAGGCTGTCAAGCGCACGGATTGCCTGGTCATGGCCCCTACGGGATCCGGGAAGACCTGGATTGCCGAACAGGCCATCCGCCACATCTTCGAGCAAGGGAAGCGGTGCTGGTACGCCTCTCCCCTGAAGGCGCTGACAAACGCCAAGTGGGTGGAGTTCGGCGACCACTTCGACCCTCACAACGTCGGCATCCTCACGGGGGATACCAAGGAGAATGCCGACGCGCCGATTATCGTGGGCACCACGGAGATCCTCCGGAACCAGCTCTATGACGCCATGTACCAGGTCCAGGATCTCGACTGCGACCTCGTCATCCTCGACGAGGCCCATTTCCTGGGCGACGCGGAGAGAGGGGTCGTCTGGGAGGAAATCATGATCTACCTCCCCGCGCGGGTCAACCTGCTCCTCCTATCGGCCACGATTGAAAACGGACGCGAAATCGCCGCATGGCTGGGGGGCCTCCGGAGGAAGGAGTGCGTCGTCATCGAGGAAAAAAGAAGGCCCGTCCCCCTCTATCCGCTCTTTTTGCATCCTTCCGGCCGTGTTCTGCCTTTTCTTGAAAAAAGAAGGCTCCACCGGAAAGTGGAACCTTTCATCAGCGGGCAAAAAACGAAGCATCTCCTCTCGGGAAAAACGCCTCCCTACGGGGAGATCATCAAGGTTCTCAGGAAATATCGACTTCTTCCCGCCATCTTTTTTCTCCAGTCCAGGGCCGCCTGTGACGGGGCCGTCGCCCACTTCAGGAGCGATCCGTCCCCGCCGGATGCGGTGTTTGAAAACGATCTCCGGGAGCTCCTGGAGCGAAATCCCCGCCTCGAACCCCACAGGCAGCTCAAGCAGGTTCGAAGTTATCGCGTGGGTTCCCATCACGGCGGCCAGCTTCCGGCCTGGAAATTTCTCGTCGAGACCATGATGAAGAAAGGACACCTCGACGCCATCTTCGCCACCTCGACCGTTGCGGCCGGGGTGAATTTCCCGGCCAGGACCATCGTGCTTTTCAACTCGGACTATTACAACGGGCATGACTGCGTTCCCCTCGACGCCACGGCCTTCCACCAGATGACGGGGCGCGCCGGCCGGCGCGGTCAGGACCGGATCGGTTTCATGCTGCTCATACCGGGACGGTTCATGGATCTCATTCACATGAAGCGCCTCATCTTCACGAGGCCCGAAGACATCGAAAGCCGGATCAAAAACGACTTCTCGATGGTTTTGAACCTCCTGCTCTCACAGAAGCTGGACGACATCCGCCACATCTTCGAGAATTCCCTCGCCGTTTACCAGCAGGCAAGGAAAACAAAGAAAGGAAAGGGAAGTGTCGAGGCGGGGCTCTGGAGGGACTTCCAGAGACATCTCTCGTTCCTGAGGGCCGAGGGTTTTGTCGACGGGGAAGATCGGCTGACGGAAGACGGCGTCTGGGCCTCGAAGCTTCGCCTCGATCAGCCCATCCTCATCGCCGAGTGCCTGAGGAGGGAAGCCCTGCCCCTCGAAAGCGAGGCTCTGCTGGCCGCGGTTATCGCGCCCTTCGTGTACGACCGCGGGCAGGAAATCCATGTCACCCGGAAATTTCTGCCCCGGAAGCTCCTCCGCGCCTGCGATGATATCTTCGCCTGCATCCGCCCTGTCGTCGAGAGGATGGAAACAGCCGGGTTCCCCGCGGCCCCCCTGCCCCTCTGGCCCGCTGTCGTCATCTACGAATGGGCCTGCGGCCGGGACTGGGACGAGGTCATCCGGGAGCGAGGGATCGCCGACGGGGACATGGCCATGCTGGTCTCCCGCACGGCCGACAACCTGCGGCAGATTGCCTCCCTGAAAGACACCCATCCCCGCGTGGCCGAACTGGCGTCGAAGGCCCGGGAAGCCATCCTGAGAGAGCCCGTCGTCTTCGAATAAAGTGCTCGATCAAAAACAACAATTGCGGCCGGGGCGGCAGACCCGCCCGCTAATTTGTTTCTTGACATCAAACCCCGCTTGCAGATATAAAAGCGGCTCTTTCAAAGACCGGCAAAGCGGTGAAAACGCTGTCCGGCCTTGTTTTTAATCAGGTAAAAAGAGCGTCCCCATCGTCTAGAGGCCCAGGACACCGGCCTTTCACGCCGGTAACCGGGGTTCGAATCCCCGTGGGGACGCCAGAAATTCTTCAACAGGCCTTGCCCTATACAGAGCCGCTCCCCCGTTCTGCAGGTTTCAGCATGCCCTCCCGTCGGCTTTTCCGTTCGCCCTTATTTGAATTGCCCGCCCGAGGCCCAAGCCCCCCTGACCCGCTTCACTGCAGTTGCCCATGATCGACCATCGGCACAAGGTAAGGTTTTTCGAAGGGTGAAATCCACCTATGCCGGATGGATAATTCCATCAAGAATTGTACTATGAAATCGTTGCCTTTCTTGATTTCCTCGTCTGTTTTCACTTCCTTTTGGCGGACGAGGTGATTTCTTTCTTTTCTAAAATCCATTCGTGTCGGGGGTTCGGGACATGGCAAAAGGCACCGTGAGTTGGTTCAATCGGACGATCGGGGCCGGGTTCATCAGAACCGACGACGGGAAGATCGCGTTGTTTCTCAAAAACGTCATACGGGACGCAGATGCGAGTTCGATGCAGCCTGGCTCAAGGGTGTGTGTAGATGCCCTGGACGGTCAGCACGGCCTTACGGCAACCAAAGTATGGGCTGTAGAAGATGACAGGTGACAGCGAAGGCCTCGTTGCAAAAACCGAAACAGAATGACAAACAGAGATCGGGGGTCATAACATGAGCAAGCCCATCACAAAGGATAAAGTCTTTCATGCCATCATGAAACGGATGGTCGATAGCGGACAGGCACCGTTTTACACGGAACTTGCCGCCGAACTCGGTCTTTCCGTCGAGGAGGGCCGGAAGGCACTGCACGATCTTTTCTCCTCTCCGGGAATGCCCGGATGGCTCTACCCCCGGACCGACCTGATCGTCTCCTTCGCTCCCTTCAACAACCTTCCGACCCAGTACCGGATTACCATCGATGGGCAGCAGAAATGGTTCGGGCAGTGAGCATTCGAATCGCTGGCGGTCTGCTGGCTATTTCCCGGCAAGGCGGTGACGATTGACTTTCCCTGTCTCGACTGCGGCGAACCGCTCCGGGTGGTCATCCGCGACGGCAAGGTCATCAATAACGAATCCTCCGGATACATAGCCTACGTGTCCGTCCCCTTCTGGAAATGGTTCGAGGACCTGGGTTATGCCTGAAGCCGGATGAATCTCTTCCGGTCGGAAGAGCACATCCGCAACTGGCAATCCTTCGCGGAAGGCACTGACGAGGGTATCCTCACACTGCCCGACCTGGTCAAGCTTTTCACCGGGCCTTTCTTTCAGCGGCGGATGGATGAGGACTATCTGTCCCGCATGCACGAGTATCTCGGCGGGATGATCCAGGTGATGAAAGCACTCGGCAAAACCGGCCCGTTCTGGAAAAAACCGAAAAAGTGAAAACCCTGTCGAACGGGACGCTGCAGCCGTGATATTTTTTTCTAACTGGGTCACGTGATCCGCTTCTGAGGGCTGAGCCGCCGGACGCCGGTTGTGCTGCCGCTTCTTAATCCCTTTTTCGTATATGAAATCATGAATTCGGCGTATTGTCTCCCGGTCATTCCTCATTTATAGTCAAATCAGGCAACAGGGAGGGGAGATATACCGTGGCGGAAACCCACAATCTCGTCAAGGTCAGGTATATGTCCGACAGGGAAGAATATGTTGATGACACGACCCTGAACGAGTTGATATCCCAGAGGAAAATCCGTGAGCTCTACCGCCCTTCTGAAGACCGGTGGGTCGGGAAAACACGCCTGGCTGTCAGACGTGAAAGGAGCCTCTACCCGGGAATTGAACGAAGGACCTTCAACCGTAAAATCCTTTCCCTGAAAGACCGGATCCTTTCCGGCTACAGAGGCGGACCGGGAGCGAGACCGTCAAGACCGCGAAGCATCGACATCTACTGCTGATCGGAGGTCCCGGACGGCTCGATTTCTATTTCCTGGCTCATCAGCTCATCCGCGTAATGACCGATTTTTTCCGTCATTTTCTTGGAGAAATAAGCGAAAAGAGGCGCCGTTGCGAATGAAAGCCAGCGGCCGACACTCCTCTGGACAACGGCGGAACCGATCCGGGAACCGATGGCGCCCGCGATTTTCTGCGCCGCCTGAGTGCTCAGTGCCTTGATGATCATCCGGCTACCGATCTTCTGCGCCAGAACACGTCCGGCCGTCACTCCCAGGGCGCTTGCGAATATGCACAGGATGAGCGCCCGGTTCATCTTCCCCAGTTTGTCATGATATTTTGAGATTTTGTAGATTAAGTCCATCTGGATTTTGGTGACAGCGGCCAGTTCCGGGAGAATCGTTGCCATCCCGAAGGGGCCGGGCATCATGCCCGAGGCAAAACTGATCGAAAAGGCCTTGTTCGAGGCCATGTCGGTCATGTCCTTTGGCGCCCCGTCCACCTGCACCTTATCCGGGTCGGGTGCGAAATTCATTATCGCGTCCACAAACCATTTTTCGTAACTGAAATCATTCTCCCTTTTCATTCCCCGCCTCCGTTTCACCGGCACGGCACAAACGCCGGCAATCAGAAAAACGCAACGGTCATTTTTTCTTCCGGAAGTCGATGAAGCCCCGCTCCGCATCGACACTGATTAACTGGACGCGGAGCAGGTCTCCCACTCGACCCCCTTAAATCCCTTCGCTGAAGCATGGAGAGGTCCGCCTTTCACTCGCGTTCGGACGGCCGGGGAGCCTCCACCCTTCTCACTCCGCGAGCCTTCTTCCCAGCGCCTTTGCTTCCCGCAGCAGGGCCCTGTTCGATTTGATTTCGCCGGGCTCCATGGCACTGCCGTAAACCATGCCCACGATGTTCGCGCCCACGTAGCTGTAGGCGTCCTGGAAGGTGCGCAGGGCGTTGACGCACCCCGAATCAAAGGCGTCCTCGCCGCCGTAAGCCATGGCAACGGCGATCCGCTTCCCCTCAAAGGGATCCTTTCCGTAGGCCGGGAAGGCCAGGCAGCGATCCATCCAGAGCTTCATCTGAGCCGACATTGTGAACCAGTACACGGGACTTGCGAGCACCCACGCGTTGGCCTCCCGCATCGCCCGGTAGATCGCCTGCATGTCATCGTCGATGGAGCATCCCCTGCTCTTCGGCTTCTGGCACGCATAGCAGGCCTTGCAGGGTTCGATGTTCAAACCGTGGAGATAGACCGTATGAATGCTTGCACCTTTCGACTTCGCCCCTTCTGCGATTTTTCCAGCGAGGATGGTACTGTTTCCTTTCCGCCTGGGACTTCCGAGCAAAACGAGCACTTTTTTTCTTTGCTTCATTCTGACTCAACCCTCCCTTTTCATTTCTTTTTCGTATCGGGCTGATCCTTTACTTCAAGATACTCGAGATTGACGGGGGGGATGCCGGAGATGGGATCCACCTGGGGCCCGTAGAACGTTATCGGATACCTCACGCCTCTCTTCGAGAGTTCCATCAGGTTGCGGCAGAGTTTCTCCAGCATGGGACCGGGCACAGCCATGACCATTTCATCGTCCTGGGCGGTGCCGAACCTTCGCTCACCGAAACAGGGTATACCGACCGCGGGTTTCCCGCTGAGGTGGCACTGCACGATGGAGTCGGAACAGGAAGATTCACCGACGCAGTAAAAGGTGAGACGCTCGTAATCCTCGAACTGAAGAGCGTTGATCATCACGATGATCTGAGCCGGGTTGGCGTAGAAAAGCACGAAATCCGGTTCGAAAAGCCCTGTCGTCGCTGGTCCCATGAGAAGGGCTTCGTATTTTCCCAGAGGGATGCGGGGAATGGCTTCTTCGAATTTTTTGGCGTCTTCCTTTGTCCTGCACCATGCCACACTCCGGAGGGTGCCGTCCTTGACCCTCGGGGGCGAATCCATAAACCCCAGCACGATAGAACATATGGGCATGAGTTCCGGCCCCGTTACCCCGAAGGTCCACCCGAAGGTGCGGGCCATTGTGATGAGCTGGCAGGCGGTGCTGTATTTCTTGGGACGCCTCACCTTTTCGACTTTTCCGAGGTCCTCCTTGCTCGCAAGGAATTTGAAACCGACGGGAGAGGTCCTCAGCCTCATATATCTCTCGATTTCTTTCACTACGGCGCTTCTCGCATTTTGTTCTTTCATGACTTTCACTCCTCATTTTTGTCGTTGTTCGAAAATGATATCCGTATTTTTATTCCATGCTTTCCCGCCCGGGAGGACAAACCGGAGCACCACACAATCCGAAGCAAGGTAATTTCTTGACACGTAATGCCCTATTTCCTATATTGCCGCCAGTCAAAAGTCAATTCTTACGAACAATTTTCTTCAATGACAAAACAGTGCGGGTGCCTCATGCATGAGACCGAAACACCCGTTCAGTAAGCTCTGCAGAAATACCCCGGGGGCAATCCGGACATGGCTTCGAGAAAAAAAAGGGTCGCGATCATCGGCTGCGGCGCCGTCAGGGTCGGCAGATACCCGGACCGGCAGGAGAGCGAACTGGCGCTGCGGGTCATACGCGATGCCCTCGGAGACGCCCGGATATCGAAGAAACAGATCGAAGGCCTTTTCACCACGCCGGATCTGCAGGGAAACATCGGCCTGCAAACCAATCTTCTCAGCGAGTATCTGCGCATCTCGCCCAAATCCATGGTCGAAATCTGTTGCGGGGCTATCGCCGGCGGGCTGACGTTGAAGTACGCCGCCGACGAAATTCAAGCGGGCCGCATCAAAATCGCTCTCTGTTACGGCGCTGTTCGTGAGGCCTCCATCGACTGGTTCAAAAATCTCACCCGGGGACACGGGTGGTCCATGATCGAACCCACCGCCCTGCAGCCTTACGCGGCGTACGGGATCATCTGGGCTTACGCTCTATCGGCACGCCGCTACATGCACGAGACCGGGGCGACGGAAGAAGACTTCGCCCTGGCTGCTGTCAGGAACCGCAAAAACGCGGCGGGCAGCCCTGTGGCCGCCTTCACAAAACGCATGACGGTAGATGAGGTCATCCACTCCCGCCCGCTTGCGTCACCCATCAAACTTCTCGATTCAGCGGCTTCCCTGGACGGCGCCGCGGCTATCGTGATTGCCGCCGAGGAGGTCGCCCGGGACCTTTCCCCTCGCCCCGTTTACCTTCTGGGCTGGGGTCTTCACCATGACAATTCCTGCGTTATCCCCACGGACGACTGCAGAAAATCCATCAGCCATTTCACGGCGACACGGGAGGCGGCAAAAAAAGCGTTTCAGTCCGCAGGGATCAAACCGAACGAGGTCGATGTTGCCGAGATTTACGCACCCTTCAGCTCCCATGAGCTGATCATTCCCGAGGATATCGGCTGGTATCGTGACGGCGAAATGGTAAAGGCCATTCGCGACGGCGAGACGGAAATCAACGGGAAAATTCCCATTAACACGGACGGGGGGCTCACCTCCCGGGGTCATCCATGGGCCGCCACCCCTTTGTATGAAACGATTAACCTGGTCAGGCAGCTCCGCGGAGAAGCGGGATCCATCCAGGTAAAAAATGCGAAGATCGGGTTGATGCATTGCGAAGGGGGAATGATGAACAACGGCCTGGTCATGCTTTTCGGCAGGGATTGAAATGACCTCCAGACCCAACTACCTGAAGCCTACGAACCTCGAAAGCCCGTCGGCAAGGAAATTCTGGGAAGGCCTGCGGGCGGGGAAGTTTCTTGCTCCCCGATGCGAGAATTGCGGCGAGCTCTTTTTCCCGCCCCGTTCCCACTGTCCGGAATGCCTGGGAGACGGCTTTGCCTGGGAGGAGTTGAGCGGGAGAGGGACTCTGTATAGCTGGACGGAGCTTTCCTTTGTCCCGCCGGAGTTCGATGCTCCTCTCCTGCTGGGACTGGTCGAGCTGGCTGACGGGGTGGGAAGAGTCCTGGCAAGAATAACCGGCGTCACGGCGGACGGGCTCTATATCGGTATGCCCCTGATCATCAGGATCTCAAACCACAGCGACGAAATGGCTCTTTATCACGCAGAACCTCTCCGCCCGGAATGAGCGGAGTCCCCGATCATATCGAAAGAAAACCCTGCTTCCTTCACGAAAGCAGGGTTTGTGTTTACGGGGTTGTCAATCTCCCGGCGAGAAGAACCGGCTCAGGCGATCTCCGCCACACCGTTCGTAACAGCCAGTTCTCCGGCCTCGTTCCGCACGGCGAAGTGTACGACGCCCTGCTCCGCGGGGTCGGCCCGGTGCTCGACCACGATATGAGACCCCGGGATCACCATGCGGGAGAAGCGTCCGCCGAAACGCCTCAGTCGGGTCGGCATGCCGCCCGCATAGGCGCGAATAACCGCCAAGCAGGCCTGTGCCCACGTGCACGTCCCGTGCAGGATGATGTCGGGCAGATGTTTCTTCAAGGCGAATTTGCGTTCCGTATGGATCGGGTTCCAGATGTGCGCGCACTCCGAATATACATGGGGCAGTCCGCGCGGTATCTGGATCGTGACGCGTTTGATCCCGGGGCCTTCCAGACCGGCTTCTCTTCTGAGTGACGGCGGCTCAACGGCTGTACCCGGCTCACCGTCAATTGCGACCCCCCGGAACAATGAACCGAACCAGCCCTCGGCGACAGGATCCCCCGAGACAGCATCACGTGTCGTGATCCGGCAAACGACCACTGCTCCGGCACTTGTCTTCCTTACCTGGGCGATACAACCCCTGACTTGAAGCCGGTCCCCCGGGCGAATCACCCGGTGGAAGAAGCTGTCCTGGAAGGCGTGGACCAGATTGTTGAAAAGGGTATCATCGCTCAAACCGATCCCCGCAATGTACTGCGGAGATAACATGACCGGCCACTCCACAGAAACAATAAACGGCGGCGGAGCTACAATACCCCCGGGCCGCGCGTCATCGAAATAAACCTCTTCCAGCGCACCAACAGCCGCCGCATAGGCAAGTGTCCTGCGGGGTGTCACATCGATTGTGTACCCGCCCATATCCAAACCGATGCAGTCTGAACGAATCATGTATCCTTTTTCTGACATGATATCTTCCCCCGCCGGAAAGGGCATGCAGCCATCATCATTTAGAATGGATTAAATCATTTTTTACTTGATGTTCATGGCCAGAACGGCGGCGCCGATGGCGCCGTTGACCTGCGCGTACCCCGAAACAAGGATGGAAAACCCGAGTTTCTTCTCCAGTGCTTTTACCACGCCGGCATTCTTGGCCACACCGCCTGTCATGACCAGCGGCGGAATCATGCCCACGCGGTTTGCCATGGCCGCCACCCTGGCGGCGATGGATTCGTGAATGCCGGCGATGATGTTCTCCCGGCTCTCGCCTTTGGAAATGAGCGAGATCACCTCCGACTCGGCAAAGACCGTACAGAGGCTGCTGATCTTCGAGGGATTCCCCGCCCTGAGCGACAGATTGCCGAACACCTCGAGATCCACCTCAAGGGCCCTGGCCATGACCTCCAGGAACCGGCCCGTACCGGCGGCGCATTTGTCGTTCATGGCAAAGTTCTTCACTTTCCCTTTCCCGTCAATGACTATCGCTTTGCTGTCCTGCCCGCCGATATCGATGATGGAACGGACCAGGGGGTCCAGGTAGTGCGCCCCCGCCCCATGGCAGGTTATCTCCGTCACGGCTTTATCGACAAACTTGACGCTGTTTCTGCCGTAGCCCGTCGAAATCACCCGCCGTATGGCCGACCGCTCCAGACCCAGTTCTTTCAGGAGCTCTTCGAAAACGGCCCTTCCCGCAGCCTCGGCGTTGTAGCCGGTGAAGATGAGCCGGGTGCCGAGGAGTTTCCCGTCCGAAAGAACGGTCGCCTTGGTGGAAATGGACCCTATGTCGATTCCTGCAGTGATCATCTCAATCGTTGTTCCCGTCTATTTCGTTTATTTCGCTGTAGGGTCAAGGGTTCGTTCCCACCACTCGCCACTAGCCACTGACCACTATCTTGACGCTTTGATCATCTCCATGAACGCGTCGATGCGCGTGGAGACCTGGCTTTCCGAAAAGCTTCTTTCGTCCACCATGTCCGCCTCGATGATGAGAGACGGGATTCCCCGCTCGCGCTCCACGATTTTCGCGATATCGTATTGGCCCAGGGAGTAAGGCTTGCAGCTCCGGTTCGAGTGCATGACCATGCCATCCACCTTGTACTTGTCGATCATGGCAAGCACCGTGCGCGCCATTTCGTCCACGCCGATGTTGAGGTAGATGCGCGTGTAGGCCTCGGCCATGGAATCAAAAAAATTGTTTTCGTCGATATACTTCATGGACCCGCACCAGGCAGAGGTGTAAGTGTCGGCCACCAGGCAGGCACTGTGGGAGGCGAATTTCTCAGACAGCCACCGCGTCCTGTGCCAGACGGGGATGTTGTCCCAGAGGAGGCGGTACTTCTCGTCGGCGACGGCGCCGACACCCCTCGCGACCCTGTCATTCATCCGTTCCAGAAGCCGGCGGTAATAATCAACGGCCTCCTGCGTCCCCCGGAGGGTCACGATGAGCGCCAGGTGGAAAAAGGCGTCGAAGGCGCACATGGGCGCTGGCCGATTGACCGTCGTGTCGAGCACCGCCTGCCACAGGCGCTGGGCCTCAAGGGAGAGCTTCCCCACGCCGGCAAGACGCCCTCCGTCCATTTTCCTGTCGCAGGTTTTCTCCAGAAAGGAAACATACTCGTCGAGCTGCCGGCGGACGTAACGCCTGACCTCCTCACCGAACCCCGTGTGGCAGAAGGGCGTGTCGAAAATGAAAAGGGGCGCGTTGAAATAGCGGGCCTGCACTTCATACCACTTGAGCACGGTCCCGCAGATGTTGTTGCAGCAGACGAGCATGTCGGGACGGGGTAGCCCGCCGATGGGACCGCCGTTGACGGTGGCGCAGGCGATGTCTGAACGGGCGTAGGAGCAGAGATCGCTCGAGTACCCCATGGATTCCGACAGCTCGCAGAGACCCGCACCCATCTTGCTTGCCCCGATCATGGCGCCGTGGTTCTCTGGATAGACGGGGATGATATTCATGGCGATGAGCGGCTCGACGGGACCGCCGCTCGTGATCCAGGCAACCTTCCTGCCGCCGACGCGTGCGCTCTTGGCCTCGAGATAGTAGACCGTCAGGATATCCTTCATCTTCCGATGCTTCTTGAAGCGAAGAATTTTTTTCCGCACCCCCGCAAGAAGAAAGAGAAAGATCTCCTGCATGAGGTTTGTCGTTTTCGTCTTTTGATACGCCATCCCGATCTTTTCGTTCCTAAAGCATCTCGATAAAGGTTTCAAACCTTGTCTGCAGTTGACCCTCTGACGGGAGCCGGTCCTCCACCTCCAGCAGCAGACTGGGGATCCCCTGCCGGTCCAGGGCTTCCTTCAGGTAGGGGTAGTCGAAGGCGTGGGGGTCGCAGAATTTGAGCAAGATAAAAACGACGCCCAGGGCCTTCTTCTCCCGCACGACATCCACAATACGGTCCGACCGGGTGAAAAGACCCGCGTGCTTTGCCGGGCAGAGGGACCGCGTCATGTACCGGTCTGCAATCGCCCTGATCGGGTCGTCGTTCAATTCAACAATGCCGTCGAAGTACCTCGACCCCGTGCAGAGATCATCCCCCACGACGACGCCACCCGCTTCTTCGATGAACCGGTAGACGTCGGGGTGGTTGCAGACGCCACCGGCCATGACGAGACGCTTCCCCGCGGGTTCCTTCCTCTGTCCTTTTTTGTCACTCAGTTCCGTGACGATACGGGGGAGTGTCTCCAAAAGGCGGTCCCTATCCATGATCATCGAAGCTTTGACGATGGCGTGAAGGTCGCTTCCACTGATGAGCCCGGGGTCTTCAGATTTGATCTCGTAGAGCCGGCTGAGATAACCCCTGATCCTGTTGAAGGTCCCGATGGCCGCCCGCAACGCTTCCAGGCCAATCTCCGCACCCAACCGGGCTTGAAGTTCGGCCCTGAATCGCTGAAGGACGTCTGTCATGTAAGTCTTAGAGCTTTCTCCGCCCAGCTTCACCGGCAGCACCACGTCGAGGTGAAAGGGGCCCTTGACATTCATGCGCCAGATGTCGGAGAGCCTCTGGATCGAATCACACGTGTGGGGGAAGACGACACCGTCGAGAAAATCGAGACGGCCCGCCAGGGCCCCTTCCAGGGCGCCCCGCACGAGGGAGCAGCAATAGGACTGAAAATGCGCGTCGGCAAGATGGATGGTGTCATCCGATCCGAAGAGCCTGAAGGGGTGGGCGCCGGCGGCATAGATGATCTCCTCGGGTGTGTAGGAGCAGAAATACCCCACGATCCCGCGGCGGCCTTCCCCTTTCAATTTTCTGCCGTAAGCCGCGGGGTCCTTGAGTATCTCATAAATATCGTTCAACCCCGTCATCGGGTGCTCTCCCCTGCCTGTCATCCCGGCGGATACATGGACTCAATCTGAGAAAGGTATTTCTTGTTGATTATCTTTCTCTTCAGCTTCATCGTGGGCGTGAGCTCACCGGTGTCCTGGGACCACTCGATCTCCAGCAGGGTGAACTTCTTGACCTGTTCAATGGGGGCAAAATCCTTCATGCACTGTTCAACCTCCCTCTCGTAGAGCTTCCGGACCTCGGCCTTCGAGATGAGGTCCCTCCGGCCGGTGAAGGGAACGTTGTTCTGCTTCGCCCAGGTCTCCAGCGCGTCATAGGCGGGCACGATCAGCGCCGTGAGGTATTGCCTGTTGTCGCCGATGACCGCCAGCTGTTCAACAAAGGGGGATGCCATGAGGGCATTCTCGATATTCTGCGGGGAGATGTTCTTGCCGCTGGAGGTGACGATGAGGTCCTTTATCCTGCCGGTAATCTTCAGGTAGCCGTCCTTGTCGATTTCACCGCTATCACCGGTGCGGAAGAAGCCGTCGGGGGTGAAGGCCTCCCTGGTGGCCGCCTCGTTCTTGTAGTATCCCTTCATGATCTGGGGCCCCTTGATCAGGATTTCGCCGGCTTCGGAGATCTTGATGACGGTGTCTCTCACGGCCGGACCCACCGTACCCGGCTTGATGCGCTTGGGCAGGTTGGCGTTCGTGACCGGTGTTGTCTCGGTCAGACCGAACCCTTCGATCACCCTGATGCCCATGCCGATGAAGAACTCCGCGTCGGAAACCGATAAAGGCGCCCCTCCCGAGACGGCGGCGTGAAGCCTGTCCATGCCGATAGCCGCCCTGAGCTTGCTGAAAATGAGTTTGTCCGCCAGGTTATATTTGAAAGCAAACAGGCCGGTCCTTTTTTTATTCTCGCAGACATAGGGCAGGTTCTCTTTTGCAATGCCCATGGCCCAGTTGAACAGGGCTTTTTTGACCGGGGGTGCACCGGCGACCTTCGCGAGGATGCCCGAATGTATCTTTTCATAGATGCGCGGCACACTGATGATGAAGGTGGGTCTGATCTCGAGGAAGTTCTCCAGGAGTTTTTCCGTGCTTTCGGCAAAGACGACCTTGTGGCCGAGAAAAATCGGGAGGTAGTATCCGGTCGTTCTCTCCAGTGAGTGCGCAAGCGGGAGGAATGACAGGAAGGTGTGATCGCCCAGGAAGAATTCGGGATCTGCCGTTTGAACCTGATTGACATTGGCCACGAAGTTCTTGTGGGTCAGCATGACACCTTTGGGACTGCCGGTGGTGCCCGACGTGTAGATGATAGTGGCCACGTCATCGATGTTGATGGGGATGAGGCGCTTGTCGAACTCGTCCTTGCTCCCGGCCGCTCTCCCTTCCCGGCAGGCCTCCTGAAGCGTGATAACGCCGGCCGCCGGCTCTTCGAGATCGTCGAAGATGACGATCTCTCCCAGGTTCGGGAGCCGGTCCTTGATCTGGAGGATTTTATCCATGTGCTCCCTCGTGCCGACGAGGCACATCCTGGAATCCGAATTATCGATGATGTACCGGGCCTCCTCCGCGGAGTTGGTGGCATAGATGGGTACGTTCACCGCACCGACGGAGATGATGGCCAGATCGGCAACCCACCATTCATAACGGTTTGGTGAGAACAGGGCCACCTTGTCGCCCGGCTGGACATTCCTGTTGATCAGGAACAGGCCCAAATCCCTCACCATGCCGTTGAGCCTGTTCCAGGAGATCTCCTCCCACGCCCCCTGTTTGTTCTTGTACTTCACGAGGGTCCTGTCGCCGTATTCCTGGACCCGGTTCTGGAATATGGCACCCATGGATGTTTCCTTATACGTTGCCATCGTTAGCCCTCCATTTAAACCCTGGTAAATCCATTACGATTCGCCTTGTTGGCTTCATACAGCAGATATCGTAATGAGTCACGGCCGGTATTTTTCATCATTTCACCGATCAGGGGCCATTTCCCAGCCACTGGCCGATCTTCGCGATGACGGGCTGCGGGTTTTTGACCCACTGGAGATGGCCCAGGTCTTCGTTCATCAGAACATGACGGGTGATGCGGCACCGTTTCATCTTGGCACAGAGGTTCGCGCAGGCCTTTTCAGGCGCAAGAAGGTCCATCGCAAAGCAAATGGAAAGAACGGGGAGTTCCAGCTCCCCGATAAGCTTTTCGAAATCAACGGGGCTCCCGGCGGGTTCATAGCGGCCGGTGCGCCCCGTGTGCGCCCAATCCCGGATGACGCCACGGGCTTCCGTTCCGCCGAAACCCATCCTCTTTCCCGGGAAATATCCCAGGGTTCCAGCGACCGCGCAGGCAAGCTGCGTCCCGGCCAGAACGCCCAGGTTCAACGGGAAGTCCCAACCCTTGTAGTAGACGGAGGGCGCTGCAACCAGGATGAGGCCGGTGCACGCGCCGGGGTTCACGGCGAGATAGAGCGTGCTCAGCTGGCCTCCCAGGCTGTGGCCGAGAAGGTAAATCGTCGCTCCGGGAAAGAGCGTCCTGACCTTTTCCACGGCGGCTGGCCAGTCGAAGGTGACCATCTCATGATACCCGAAGGAAACCGCTCTGGATGGGCGAAGGGAACACAATCCGTTGCCCCGCAGGTCGACGGTGACGAGACGCCATCCCTCTTTGACGACAGGCACGGCAAGGGGTTCGTAGAATTTTGCGGGAACGCCCATGGCGGGCATGCAGATCAGGACGGGCGAATCGGTCGGAAAATCCCCGTCGAAGACTGTGATGCTGGATATGACACCGTCTTCGCTCCGGATGCCGACTTCTTCCCTTCGAGCGTCCATCCTTTGTCCCCCCGTTTCTTAACGTGTTTTTTTGACAGAAATACTCCCTGAAAGCAATGAGAAAAGCTGCGCCGACGACAAGGTTTTATCTTTACACAGGTCCACCGCTTCCCTATACTGCCCCGCGGCTACCCAAGCGCGACCATGGGAGGTGGACGCATGAAGATATCCTGGCGGGATTTGCATGCCGTAAAGAAGTACATCAACAAGTCGCCCTTCTACAAAACTCTTTCCATGAAAATGCTCTCCACAGACACGAGAGGGTCGATAGTCAGGGTGAAAACGGGGCATAAGCACAAAAACCTCTGGGGCACGATCCACGGAGGTGTCATGGCATCGATAACGGATTCCGCCTGCGGTATCTCAGTGATACCGTATCTTAAAGACGGAGAGACCATCGTCACGACTTCCCTGGAGATACACTATTTCGCGCCGGCTGAAGCCGGTGAGCTTACGGCCCACGGCACGATGATCCACCGCGGCAGGCGTTTGGCCCACGCCGAGGCCAAGATATACGATGAACGAAAAAAGCTCATCGCCAAGGGCTCGGCGTCTTTCGTCATCGCGAGAAAAGAGAGAGACTGAGGGATTTCACGGAGGCCGGCGGCATTGATGGAAGAAATATCCCGGAATTTTTACATGATCACAGTCCCCATGCCTTTCCGCTTGAAGCATGTGCACATTTTCGTTCTCATCCACGGCGGCGGGGTCACGCTCTTTGACACGGGCCTCGACACGCCGGAAACCTTGTCGATCCTCGAAAACTCCCTCAGGACAGTCGGCAAAACGCCGCAGGACATCGATCGGATCTATATCACGCACCATCACATCGATCACTGCGGAATGGCCGGCCGCATCAAAGCGGCATCGGGCGCGGAAATTCACGTGTCCGATGTCGGACGGGAGGTCCTTTCGGTGCGGGCCGACGAGATGGAACTCGTTCGCCGCGTGAGGGGCTTCTGCCACCTGCACGGTCTTCCCGAAAGCACGACGGACTTCGTCATTAACCTGTTTCTTTCCTTCAAGACGGCCGGAAGCCCCTTCGAAGGCGACCGGTATTTCCAGGCCGATTCCCGGCAGGTTGCAGGTGAGACGGAATTTCAGGCGATCGCAACCCCCGGCCATACGCGCGACCATGTATCCTATTACTTCCCGAAGGAGGGTCTCCTCCTCCCGGGCGATCACGTCCTGCCGGAGATCACCCCCAATCTCAGTCCAGACCTCTTTTGCCCCGATTTTCGGCCCCTCCGAAGCTTCCTCGACTCGCTGACACGGATCGAGACCCTGCCCGCCGTAAAAGTGTATCCGGCGCACGGGGACCCCTTCCCGGACCTGGCCGCAAGAATCCGGGAGATCAAGGCGCATCACGAGGAGAGGAAGGGACTGGCTTTGGATTCCGTCGCGAGGGGGCCCCGGACGACCTTCGAGGTCTCCAGGGATATATTCGGGGACGATCTGCCTGAATTTGACAGGTTTCTCGCCCTCAATGAAACCTTCGTTCACCTCATTGAACTCGTCCACGAAGGGGTTATGATAGAAGAGAGAAGCAAGGGGCACGCTCTTTTCAGAACGGCATGAGAATGAAAGCGGCGGTTCCTGCTATGGACCGCCCACCCGCCTTGAAATCTCCTCGACGATTTTCTTTGCCGCGGAGATCTTTTGCGCCCTGACGGCGCCCACGAGGAAGCGGCCGGATTGCTCTACAAACACCCCCCCGTAAAGCGGATCCGTCGCGGACAGGGAGACCCGCTCCCCTGCCCCGGACAGCTGAATGCCTCCGCCCGACGCCTGCAAATAGCCATGGTATTGGTCAAAGGCCTTCCGGGCGGCCGGCTTCGAATCCTCGGGCACGAGAAAAACCTGCAGTTTTTCCCCCTCAACGACGGCGTCGGCGATGACGCCGCGACGCAGGAAGGCGTACCCGAGGAGGCTCCTCGCGACATATCGCTCCGTCCCGAGCGACACGCCCGGCACACGGAGCATTTCGGCCTCCGCGGGACGGTTCATATCGGCCGGGAGATTCTTCGAGATAGCCCGGCCGCACGCGAGGAAGACGTCTTTTTCTATGCCCGTCACGCCGGATGCCTGCAGCCGCACGAAATACCTGTCCTGGTAGAACATGAGCTGCGACGGCGATAGAAAACCCTCGGCACCGACCCGGGAAGCCTCGGCACCGGGCTTCCGGTAGTTCGAGTAGATGCCGAAGGCATCGAGGAGCGAGGCCATCCTGTAAACATCCGCCGCTATGGCCCTGTCGGTGTCCCCACCCTTCGCGTACCTGGCCGTGGCGACCACTTCGAAGCCGTAGGGAAGGTAGAGTTCAGCCTCACCGTCGATGTGTTCGAAGAGGTTTTCCCTGTCGTAGACGCCGACCCGGTCCTCCAGGAGCCACCCTTTCGGGCACTCCCGGGGGGGCATCACGTTTTGAATGGGGTCACTCGAGGCTTCGCGCGGAAAGGACGTGCACAGGACCAGGAAGGAAAGGACGATTGAAAAAATCACCGGATATCGATCCACGGATCCTCCAGGGCCGGATGAGGGCGGCCAGCGACAAGCCTAGGCCAGGTGTTTTCTCGCCCGCTTCATTTTCATTCCGATGTCGAGCCCGTTGACGCACCGCGCCAGGCAATCCCCGCAGTCGAGGCAGGCGGATGCGGAACGGGTGGACGGTATTTTCCCGTAGATGGACCGGGCCAGCGGGAGGTTCCCGTAGCCTTCCGCGTACATCAGGCAGCGGTTGATGGCGCTGATTTCGACACCCGCCGGGCAGGAGGCCTCGCACTTGCCGCAGAGACGACAGTAGTAAGGATCGATGGCGGCCCCATAGCCTTTCAGGATCATCCTGTCGACAACACTGAACCGCATCCCCATGACCGCTATGTCTTCCCTCAGCTCCGCGGTATCCCGCATGCCGGGTATGGCCGCGGTGACATTCCTGTCCTGGAGCACCCATTTCAAAGCCGCCTGATGGGGGCTGATCGGACCGAGCGCGTCCGTTTTGTACCCCCCTGCCTGGGTTTTCATCGCAACGATGCCGATTTTCACCCGCGCAGCCCGGGCAATCGCCTCCTTGACATCTTCGCCGCATTTGAAATTGTACGCCACGAGGGCCACGTCGAAGAACCGCTCCGGATCGTCGACGAGGGCATTGAGCACCTCCGCCTGGTTCGAGTGTGTTGTGACACCGAAGAAGCGGACCTTGCCCTGCTCCTTCAGCCTCACGAGGGCCTCCCGGGTCTCCGGATTGAACACGCGGTCTCGTCCGTCAAGGCCGTGGAGTTGGATGACATCGATATAATCGGTCCCGAGCGCCTGGAGACTTTCCTCCACATTCCTGAACATGGCCTCTCTCTTCCTCGACGAGGAGCGGATCTTCGTGGCGACATAGACCTTGCCGCGTATGCCCTTGAGGGCTCTGCCCACGATCTCCTCGTTCCGTCCGCCCATGTATGAACGGGCCGTGTCGACATAGTTGACGCCGTGATCGAAGGCCGCCCTGATTACCTCCGGCTCGGGTGTCAGCATGGCCCCGAAGCTCACAACGGTGATCTTCAGTCCCGTTCGCCCGAGGGTGCGGTATACCGGCTTTGGAAAAACGAAGGGCTCCGCCGCCGAAAACCGCGCGGCGCCGGCAATCCCCTCCCATCCGAGCAGCGCCGACGCAGAACCTATCGCGCCAAGCCTCAGGAAATCCCGCCTGTTCATGGATATTCACTCCTTTTGCCGTAATTTGGCATGAGATTCCGACGCCGGAGTATACCATATTTTAAAGGCCGGCGGGAATATTCGGAAGCGGTTAAAATCTCATTCCAGGACAATCTCCTTTTGCACGCCCTCTTCCGCATGGTGCGCATGGCTTCGCATGATCAAAATGAGGAAGATGGAACAGGTCATCATCACCGCGAGAACGTAAAAGGTGTCGTTGAAGGCCATCATGGAAGCCTGTTTCAGGAGCCCCCTGTAAATGGTGCCCAGGCTTGCGGGGTCCAGCAGGGCGGGCGCGAATCCCTGTTCCTGCAGGGTCTGGGCAACCTGCGGAAGGGCGCTCTGGAAATTCCGGTCCAGGAGGCTCATGTTGTCCGCGAGATGGGAGTGATGATACTGCGCCCTTCGGGAGAGGATGGTCGACGCGATGGCCACACCGAAGCTCCCCCCGAGCATCCGGGTAAAATTGAAGATGGACGCCGCGTTCCCCATGTCCTCTTTCCTCACCCACGACATGGTCAGCGTCATCAGGGGGATGAAAAGAAGGCCCATGCCGACTCCCATGACGATCCGCGGCCAGACGATGGCATCGAAATCGGCGGACAGACTGAAGCGCGACATCATGAAAATCGAAAAGGCGGTCACGGCTATCCCGGAACCGAGGACGGCCTTCGGATTCATTTTCGTGACAAGTTTGCCACCGATCGGCATGGCAATCATCGTCATGAGCCCCCCGGGGCCGAGGACAAGCCCGGCGAGAAAAGCCGTGTACCCCATCAGGGTCTGCAGGTAGATGGGCAGCAGAACGATGCTCCCGAAGAGGCAGAAGAAGGTGAAAAACCCGATGATGTTCCCCGCGGTAAAGGCCGGGTTCCGGAAGATCCTGAACTGGACCACGGGGTTCTCGGCGAAGAGTTCGTTGATGACAAAGACGGCAAGGGCCGTGAAGGAAATGATGCACAACCAGAAAATGAAGCTGGAAGCGAACCAGTCTTCCCTCTGCCCCCGGTCCAGCATGATCTGCAGGCAGCCGATACCGACGGTGAGAAGCGAAAGACCCAGGTAGTCGATTTTCATCTTTCTCCTCTCCACGTAGTGGGGATCGATGATGAATGACCTAGTCATGAGGATGGAGACGATGCCAATGGGTATATTGATGAAGAAAACCCAGTGCCACGACCAGTTGTCCGTGATCCATCCGCCCAGAAGGGGGCCGATGATGGGACCGAACATCACCCCCATGCCGAAGATGGCCATGGCCATCCCGTGCTGCCGGGGCGGGAACGTCTCCAGCAGGATCGCCTGCGACAGGGGCTGGAGTGCGCCGCCCGCGGCGCCCTGGAAGACCCTGAACACGATGAGGGCGGGCAGGCTCCAGGAAATCCCGCAGAGGAACGAAGTCAGGGTGAAGAAAAAGACCGAGCCGATCAGGTATCGCTTCCTGCCGAAAAGCCGGCTCAGCCACCCGGTCATCGGGATGACGATGGCGTTGGCCGCGAGATAGGACGTGATGACCCAGGTGGACTCGTCGATCCCGGCGGAGAGGCTGCCGCGGATGTGATCGAGGGAGACATTGACGATGGAGGTGTCGATGATCTGAACGATGGTGGGAAGCATGACCGTCACGGCGACGAGCCATTTGTTCATGAGACCCCTCCACCGATCACCGGTCGATCAGGATGGTCGGCTCGACGGACATGCCGATCCGCAGAATCGGCGCCGGATTGTTCGATTCGTCCAGCACGATCTTGACGGGAATTCTCTGAACCACTTTCACGTAGTTGCCCGTGGCATTTTCGGGCGGGAAGAGCGAAAAGACGGCTCCCGTGCCGGCCATGATGCTCTCCACTCTTCCGTGGAGGACCTTTCCGGGATAGGTATCCACCCTGATCCGGACCTTCTGGCCGGGTTTCACCCGCGTCAGGTCCGTCTCCTTGTAATTGGCCGTGATCCAAACATCCCCCGGCGCGAGCGACACGACGGCGAGCAGCGGTTGGCCGGTCTGGACCCGGTTTCCGGCCTCCACATTCCGCTTGGTGACGTAACCATCGGCGGGGGCCAGGATTTTCGTGTAACTCTGGTTCAGCTCCGCGCCCTGGAGGGTTGACCGGGCCTGCCGGATAAGGGCCCTCTGCGTTCCCAGGGATGCCTCTGTCTTCCTTACGAGTTCCCTCGCTGATTTGAGCTGCGCCTGTGCGACCTCGAGGGCGGTCTTCTTCTGGTCGAAAAATTCCTTCGTGACCAGATCCTCTTTGACCAGAGAATCGGCCCGCTGGAAGTCTATCTCCGCCTTGCGGAGCATGGATTCCTGCGCTTCAAGACCGGCCCGTGCGGAATCGAGGGCGGCCTGGAGCTCGATGAGCTGATTCTTCCCCACCTCAAGGTTGGCCTGTGTTTCCAGCACCCTGACCTCGTAATCGGCCGGATCGATTTCAACCAGGGTGTCTCCTTTCTTCACCATCTGGTTGTCTGTAACGTGCAGGGCCTTTACCGTCCCGGGGATTTTCGAGGCCACAAGATACACGCGCCCGTCGACGAAGGCGTCGTCCGTGGTCACATGGGTCTTTCGGTACTCGAAATAAAAGAGTGAGGAAACAATGACAGCCGCGACGATGACAGCCAGGATGGAAAAGACAAGAATCTTCCTTTTCCTCGTCTTGTCGTTGTTTGAGTTCGGGCCTTCACTCGAGCCCGCCGCCGCGGTCATAAAGTGACTCTCCAACTTGTTTGAATGACTCGCGATTTGACCTTTTCCATCGTGGTCCTGGCCGGAATCTGCTTCGCGAATACGTCGAGTCGGTCGAATATCAGAAAGAATTTTCCAATTCAATCATTCTTTTGCAGATTCCGTGCTATTTGCGCCCGACGGCAGGGAAGACGACGCGTAATCCCTTGTGCGGGGCAGCCTGCCGCAGGGGCGACGGATCCGGAAACAGGCATGGGGAGAGGGAGATGACAGGTTTACTTCGGACGCAATAACATCCGGGCCCCGACAACAACGTGCGAGGCCCGGAATTGCAAGGAGGTCACTGGATCTATGATTGGTTTTTAAACAGCGTGCAGCACTGTCCCGGAGGAAGGCAATCACGGTTCGATATACCGGCAGCCGTGCCCGTCAATGAGTGCCGCCACCTCCGAGACGGCACCAAAGGCCATGTGATAGAGATGATAGGCGATGATCAACACCAGGAGCAGGTCATAATTTTTTTGCTTCAGCGGTTCAACGGAGCCGGCAGAAAATGTAACCTGTCTTAATCTCCGTTTCTCACCTGGATCCTGAATTTTCTCTTCGTCTCGTGTCTCAGGGCTTCGCGATTTTTTTCAAACCACACTTTGGCCTCGAGCCGGTTCTTTACCCGGATTTTCCGGAAAATATTGGAAAGGTGGGTTCTCACCGTGTGGGGACTGATGAATAACGCATCGCCGATGGCGCTGCGTTCTTTGCCCGTAACGAGCAGGTAAAGTATTTCGATTTCCCGCGGCGTAAGGATATCCGGGTCGACCTCTCCGCCATTCCATCTCGTCGCATGATTCTGGATCAAGCCGGTCAAGACCCGCCGGGGCATCCACAACTCGCCGTTGAAGATGGCCTTGAGGCCCCTGCCGAGATTGCGGATATCGTCATCGATGTAAAAAATCCCCTGGACCTGCTGGTTTAAAGTCGCTTCAGCCATCTCCTGATCCGGCCGGATATTAAAAAGGCAGATGTGGAAATCATCAATGACATTTCTGATGGCGGTATCAAGAAACGAGATTTTCTCATCGAGGTTTCCATCAATGCCGTCGATGAGAAACAGCACCGAGTTTTTTCCCTTTGCCTCCTCCGGAAGCGCCGGGCCGCTCTCCAATGTGAGTTCCGTGCATTCGACGCCCAGAGTTTCCTTGAGATAGTAAGCCAGCGCAAAGTTCTGAAACCTCATGGGCCCGACAATGAAGATGTGCTTGTCCTCGCTGTCATCCATTGGCATGGGCCAGAATCCTTTTCTCGTCCGCGGTTTATCCATGAAGGACCCTCCAAAGTGATCACTTTCGGGATCTTGATACCGTCGTCTGCAATCCCTGTCAGCACCGGTCATGCCACCTTCGGCGACACCTTTGATGATGTTAAATCGTTAATATTAACAATATGTTACAACGTAGACGCCTCCGAGTCATCGTGGCTGAGCCACCTGGCCCCTGTACCGATCCGGTATGCCGTCCGACAAAAGCAGAGCTTATTCGAACAGTTAAAATGATTGTGCCAATTTGGAATGGTCGATTCGGGCAGAGCGCATCAGGAAGGGGCGATGACGGCCGGGAGTGGTAAAAAAACGGCCGGTCTGAAACCGGCCGCCTGCCTGGGGATTGCCTTTGCCTTCAGGGAAGGGATGGATGATTTATCAGCATCAGTCATGATTTATTAACCGGTCATCCACTTTTTTAATTTCTGCTCTGAGTCTTTCAATGAGGTCGGTTTTTGCCTGTTCTGATTTGACGACATTGACGTCATCGTATTCATGACACATTTCTGGCTTCAGCACGACCATTAAGCGATTCGTGATCGAGAAGATTTTGCTTTCTTTTATGAGGTCCTTTTTCAGTCCATGACTGAGGACTTGCTGTTCGTCCCCGATCTCCTCCCGGCAGATTTCATATGAATTCTTCAACATCTCTGCTGTCGTTGTGTACATCGGTGATCCTTTCGAATTCGTTCGAACGACAGGAGAGCATTGAACGTGCCAAGCAGGAAAAATCGAGAAATAATAAACAAATGCCATGTGTTACCTATTTGAACCTATCGTTCGATATCATGAAGGGATGGAGAAAACACCAGGCAAAACTGGAAGAGATGCATAATAAACAATTTTATATTTGAATAGTTATATCTAATGTTCCATTTTGGGGTAGCACATCATATCAGCACTTTGTATTCTTGTGCGCTTCAATTCGGAATGCCATTTTTGAGTCCCGGGCAGCCCTGGTTTTCTTGTCAGCAGAT
>DAIMEJ010000021.1:0-38216 GCA_036725345.1 Syntrophales bacterium | reverse complement strand
TATTGGAAATATGCTTAGTTAATTACCTTGACTCGAAACACAGTTGCTCAAAATTGGAGCAGTCCAATAGACTGCGATGTCATAATTTATCGATCTGGAACCCCTTTATCTCGATCGCCACAGAGCGCTGCAACATGTCGATGGATATCACGAAGAGGTCTTTCTTCAGATCCGTCCGGATCACGACACCCTCGATCCCCCGGAAGGGGCCATCGGTGATCCTCGCCCCTTCCCCCACCTTCGGATAGGTGTAGTGCTGTATTTCCACTTTCGATTCGATGAGTCGCTTGATGGCGTCGATCTTCTCGTCGGGCACCGCGATGGGTTCCGCCCCCCGAGGCTTGCCGAGGATCTTCACCACACCGAAGGTCTTGAGGATTTCAAGCCTTACGGTGTTGTCGACGACGGGGAGCTCCACGAATAGATAGCCGGGGAACATGGGGAGCTGGATTCGCTTCCGCCGGTCTTTTCGTTTGCTCCACACCTCGATGAGGGGAAGGAACGTGTGGATGGACTTCTGTGTCAACCCCAGGCAGGCCTTCCCTTCATGTCGACTCCGCGTGTGCACGGCATACCAGGCCATCGTTCCCGTTGATCATCCTTTCCCGGGTATTTTATGCCATGGGGTCCCGGCGCGTTTTCCCCCGGAAGTCCGGGGCCCCTTTTTCACTCTCGCGTCGAGGATGACATCATCGCCGCTTCGCATCGTTTTTTTTATGTCCAGACGGATCGCGCGGTCCAGGTCGTCGATGCCGAGGTCGCCGACGGCCTCGATGCCCTTCCCGAGGATCTTCGGGGCCGTGATGGTGACCAGCCGGTCCGCCAGGCCTCCTTTCAGAAAAGAGGTGATGATTCTCGAGCCGCCCTCGACGAGCACGGAGGATATTCCCTCCCGGCCGAGGGTTTTCAGAAGCTCGCGGAGGTCGACGCGGCCCCCCTTGTCGCCGGCGACCACGCGTATATCCACGCCTCTCTCCCCAAGGGCTTTCTTTTTCTCCTGCTGCCCGTGATTCGTTGTGAAGATCATGGTGTTCACCCTGTCCTGGTCCCTGAAAACCTTCGAGGAAAGGGGGATTCCGAGTGACGAATCGACGATCACGCGCCGGGGGTTTCGCCCCTTCACCAGCCGGCAGGTGAGTTCCGGGTCGTCCCTGAGGATCGTTTCCGCGCCGACGAGGATGCCGTCGTGGAGGCTTCTCAGCCGATGGGCATATTTCAGGGAGGGCGGAGAGCTGATCCAGCGGGAACGACCCGAGCGCGTGGCGATTCTCCCGTCCAGCGTCTGGGCGTATTTAACGGTGACAAAGGGGTAACCCGTCGTCATGTACTTGAAAAAGACCTCGTTCAGCCGGCGGCATTCCTCCTCGAGGATCCCCGTGGTGACCTTGATGCCGTGACGCCTGAGGAGCCGGATGCCTTTGCCGGACACGCGGGGGTTGGGATCCGCCGATCCGACGACGACTCTCGATGGCCTCACCTCCAGGAGCCGGTCCACGCAGGGCGGGGTTTTCCCGAAGTGGCTGCAGGGCTCGAGGGTGATGTAAAAGGTTGTTCCGCGGAGATTTCCGGAAGCGCTTTCGATCGCCCGGATCTCGGCATGCTTGTCGCCGAACGCCCGGTGGTAACCCCGGCCGATGACCCGGTCGCCCCGGACGATAACCGCCCCCACCATGGGGTTGGGACTGGTCCCGCCCTCGCCTTTCCGGGCGAGATTAAGTGCCATTTTCATATAGAATTCATCTTTGAGGATCGATGTTTTCACGGCTTTCGACTTTATCATGGAATGACATTTGCAAATTTGATTCTTCCCGCGGTTTTCCGGGGGCCGCCGGCGGGGCGTCCGTGTTTTATATACTGAATCTCGGGGTCCTGTAAAGTCGGATTCGCGTCGGGCGGGGTGCCGGAGGAGAATATTTTGTTGAGGGAAAGGCTGATCCTGTTATAAGAGAAGCTGCTTTACCGGCTCGTGCATCACGGGCCGGCATCAGCCGGAAGGAAGGCGAAATGAAAGGCATCGTACTCGCAGGCGGTCTCGGGACGCGCCTCTACCCGCTCACGCGGGTGACCAACAAGCACCTGCTCCCTGTTTTCAAGGAGCCCATGATCTATTATCCCATCCGGACCCTCGTCAATGCCGGGATCAGGGATATTCTCATCGTTACAGGCGGAAACAACGCCGGGGATTTCCTGAGGCTCCTGGGCAACGGGCATGACTTCGGTCTCAAGCACCTGAATTACACCTACCAGGAAGGGGAGGGGGGGATCGCGGCGGCCCTCGGCCTCGCGGAACACTTTGCCGATCGGGACAAGATCGCCGTCGTGCTGGGCGACAACATCATCGAGGGGAATGTCCTCAAAGCCGTGGAGGACTTCAAAAGGCAGGAGAGGGGGGCCAAGATCATCCTCAAGGAAGTGCCGGACCCCCAGCGATTCGGCGTCCCCGCCTTCGAGACAGACCAGATCGTCCGGATTGACGAGAAACCGGCCGTGCCGGCATCGAACTTTGCCGTCATAGGGATATACATGTACGACGGGACCGTCTTCGACGTGATCAAGACGCTGAAGCCTTCTCACCGCGGCGAGCTCGAGATCACCGACGTGAACAACCACTACATCCGGGAAGGGACGCTGACCTGGGAGGCCCTGGAGGGGTGGTGGACCGACGCGGGGACCTTCGAGTCCCTCCAGTATGCCGGAAACATGGTGGCGAAGACGGGAGCCAATAAAATATAGTGGCGAGTGGCGAGCTGTGAGTGGTGAGCAATAAAGATTGTGAAGAGTGCAGAGTGGTGAGTGGCAAGAAGGAACAGACAGGATAGACCGAAAAGGCTGGACAGACCGGACAGACCGAATAGAGAGGCGAATATGATCGACGGTGTCAAGATCAAGAAGCTTCGGGTCATCCCCGACGAGCGGGGGAGGCTCATGGAGATCCTGCGCAGGGACGACGAGTTCTTCACGCAGTTCGGCCAGGTCTACATGACCACGGCCTACCCGGGTGTCGTCAAGGCGTGGCACTACCACAAGAAACAGTCGGACAACATGGCGGTGATCAGGGGGATGATGAAGATCGTCCTCTATGACAGCCGCCGGGATTCGAAGACCTTCGGTGAAGTCAACGAAATCTTCGCAGGCGTTCACAACCCCGTTCTCGTCCACATCCCGCCCCTTGTCTTTCACGGTTTCAAATGCATATCCACCGAAGAGGCCGTGGTGATCAACACCCCCACGGAGATGTACCATTACAAGGAGCCCGACGAATACCGGGTCGATCCCCGTGAAAACGACATCCCCTACGACTGGGACCGCAAGGACGGTTGATGAAAAAGCGGGCGGGAGGCTCAAGATCGGCCCTTGACTGCCGATAACGGCTCCCGAACGATGATTCGCGCGCGGCAGGTTCATTGTTTCTCATGGATTTATACTGGAAGGTTTTTTTCTTCATCGTGGGTGCGGCTATCGGCAGCTTTTTAAATGTCTGCATCTGGCGCGTGCCGCAGGAGAAGTCCATCGTCTTTCCCTCATCCCATTGTCCCGCATGCGGCCATGCCATCCGATGGTTCGACAACCTTCCGATTTTGAGTTACTTGCTCCTCAGGGGGAAATGCCGTGACTGCGGGGGCAGGATATCCGTGCAGTATCCCGTAGTGGAGGCGATAACGGCCCTCCTCTCCCTGGCCCTGTATCTGAAGTACGGCTTTTCGTGGCAGTACCCCGCGGCCTTTGCTTTTGTCTGCGCCCTGATCGTCGTGGCCTTCATTGACCTGGAGCATCAGATCATCCCCGATGTCATCTCGCTGCCGGGGATTCCCGTCTGCCTCATCGTGGCCGTTTTCGTCATGGGTGTCCCCTTCCTTGACGCCCTCCTGGGTGTCGTCATCGGCGGCGGGTTCCTCTTCCTGGTGGCCGTCGTCTATCAGTTTCTGACCAGGCGCGAAGGTATGGGGGGAGGGGATATCAAGTTGCTTGCCATGATGGGGGCCTTTCTCGGCTGGAAGTCCCTGTTTTTTATCGTTTTTGTGAGTTCCCTCTTCGGCGCCCTCGTGGGGGTGGCCGTTCTTGCCGCTCAGCGTAAAGGGTTCCGGGCCGCCATTCCTTACGGTCCCTTCCTTTCCGCCGCTGCCGTGGCCTACCTATTCTGGGGGGAGGCCTTCATGACCTTCATTTTGACAGGTCGTTTCGCCCCGTAGGAAATTCCGCCAGTTTTAGCGCGCAGAATCTTCAAATATCCCCCTTTTTCCCCTCAAGAATTTCGTCATAAATCCGATATTACTCTCGAGAAAGAATTGAGCCCTGAATTTATTCAAACTTATTAATAAGATACAGTTTTTACAAAGGCCTGAAAAAGGCAAACCACCTGAAAGGGTGGGGCGCAAAGCCGCTGGCCTAAGTCCGCTCTGGGTGGATAAGGTGGCAGGGTTGCCGGGCGAGTACGGCACCTCTCATCGAGTTCGATGGATGTGCTTCACGCGCCCATGGAAGCTGCGGAGGTGCTCTGGTGCTGCTATTTCGTCTCTTTCGGGTGCTCACGTTGATCCTCTCTTCCGCCTCCCTGTTTTCGACAGCTCCTGCCGCCTTGTTCATACAGGAATTAAAAAAGAGATGCTCCGCGCCCTGACCGGGCGATGTGGAGATCGCAACCCCTTTTAAAGCCCGGCACTTTAACCGTGAAGGCGTGCCGGGCGGCTGCATCGGACGGCATGGTTTTTGCTCGGGTATTCATTCCGGGGCAAGCGTGCTCAATGTCAATTCCTTTCGTGTTAGGGCGGGTATGGAGAGAATGAGACCGGGGAATAAGGGTTTTTCGCTCGTAGAGCTCATGGTGACAATCGGCTTGTTTTCAATCCTCTGTCTCGCAGCTGTACCCAATATCCTGAGATTCGCTGAAAACGGCCATCTCAAGGCCGCGACGAGGGACATCACAACGGACATCGCCGTCATGAAGGAAACGGCCATGAACCGGGGTGCCGACTGCCAGATCACTTTCAATGCCGGGGCGAACAGTTTCGTACTGACCACGCCCGAGGGGAACACGGTCAAGACGCTTGCGTCTTTCAGCCAGGATATTGTCATCACGAACGCCAATTTTTTTGGGGGCGGTCCGACCATGACCTTCCAGCCGAGGGGCACCTCCACCAACGGGACGGTGATACTCCAGAACAACCGGGGATCGCAGGCGACCATAACAGTCAACATCACGGGAAGAGCTTATGCTGAGTTTAATATGCAATAAGCGGGGGATTACCCTGGCGGAACTCATGATCGCCGCGTTCATCACGGCCGTGGGCATCTTGGCTCTTCTTTCCATGCACCCGACGGCCTGGAGGGCCTCGGGCAGATCGGATTTAATGGGGAGGGCCGCGGGCATCCTTCACGAGGAGCTCGAAACCACTGAAATGCTGATCATGAACCCCTGCAACGCGGTGCCGCCCAGCGGGACCAGGACCGTTTTCACCAGCGGCGCCGGGACCGCCCAGCAGGGTGACATCCCGTACCAGGTGCAGACGAACGTCGCGAATAACGGCGCCGGCCTCTACACGGTCACCGTGCGGGTGACCTGGCCCGGCAACAACAACGGAATCGCCGAGACCATTTTCGTCACGATGCAGGAGCGTTTCCGCTTTCCCGAAGGATGCCCTGTGGCAGCGGGACGAATATAGGCATGCCTATGAGAAATAAAAGAGGATTCACACTCGTCGAACTTCTGGCCGCCATCGGTGCGGGTATCATTCTGATCGCCGCCATCTACACGGCCGTGACCTTCGGCTACCGATCTTCCGTAGCCGTGGAGCGTAAGGTCACGGCACTCGAGGACGCCCGTGCTGCCCTGGAACTCATGTCCACGGAAATACGCATGGCTTCCTACAACCCGAATTTTGCCCTGAACCCGTGGCCGCCGCGCTGTGACGGTGCCGCGGCGGTACCAGCTTACCGCGGCATCCAGGAAGCCACGATCAATGACATCACCGTTCAGATGGATATCAGTGAAAACTCCATTATCGGCGACAACGCCAACGAGATCATCCGCTATGCCTACGATACGGCGAATCAGCGAATCACCCGGAGTACGAATTGCGGCGGCGCCCAGCCCTTCCTGGGGGATGCCGTCGCCAACGTGAACCAGCGGACCGTCCGGGTGATCAACAACGACCTGAACATATCCGTGTTCCGGTATTTCAACGGCACCGGCACGGAGATCGCGGCTGCGAGCCTTCCGGGCAGCATCCCGGACATCCGGAGGATCGATATCACCCTCGCCGTCGAGACGGAGCACGTGGACCCGAACACGAACCAGAGGAGGCGGCTCATCTACTCGACCAGCGTCATCCCGAGGAACCATGCGCCGACGCTTTGAGAACATTTTTTCAGGAGGGTTGTCAAAAATGAGTTCACAACGGGGCATCGCGCTTGTCGTGGCGCTTCTGGCCAACGTGATCCTGCTCGCCGTGGGGGTTCTTGCCATACACCTCTCCACCCGGGACATCCGGGTGAGCTTTGCCGTCATCGGCGACAAAAAAGCCTTCGCCGCCTGCGAGTCAGGGATTCACGCGCTGGCCAGGAACTTCGACCCCGGGACGCTCGCCGCGCAGGCGCAGACGAACGTCGTGGTCAATGCGGCCACGGACCCGGGTTCAAGGTACACGATTTTCCAGCCAACGACGCCCACGACGGGTCCGGCCATCATCCCGATAACGGGCTATTCCATCGGGGGTGGCCAGCAATGGGGACAGGAAAGATTCATAGCCAGGGTAAGGGGGGAGAACACCTCCTACAACAGCCAGGTGGAGGTCGCCTTGGGCCTTGGATTCGGCCCTATCGAGATGAGCACCATGTCCAGATAGGAGGAATCGAGTACATGGATAAAAGGAAAATCCTGTTAGCTTGCATCATATTATTCGCTCTTTTCATCTGCCCCTCTGTCCGTGCCGATGAATCGGATCTCTTTACGACGGTCTCGCCGGACGCCCTGATTGTTCTCGACCTTTCGGGGAGCATGAACTGGACCCCCTACGGTGAGACGATGTACACCGTCGACGGAGGGAGCTGCTCTTCCTCGACGGGCCTTTTCTATGGCGAAATCGGCACTGGCCACGCGAAAGAATGCACGATCAGTTCCACATCGGTTCCCAAGTGGGGCGATTCAGCCTGTCTGGGACCCTTCTCGAGAACCTCGGGGATCGCAGGCACGACGGATTGCAGCCGGGTGGCCATCGCCAGGAGGGCCCTCTTCAACATCCTCGACGACAACGACAGCAACACCATCACCAAGGCCGATGAAACAAGCCTAAACGTCCGTCTCGCCTTCATGCGCTTCACGACGGGCAACGACGAGGCGGGAAACCCGCGGAGCGGCTATATCCAGATACCGACCTCCCCCGCCAACATGGGCATCGGGGTCAAATACAGCAAACTCTACTGCAACAACAACAACAGCTGTTCTCCGAGCGCCAACGTCGCAGGCACCATTAGCGGCGCCACCGCCTCGGGCGGAACCCCTCTGGCCAATGCCCTTTACGAAGCCAGGGTTTATCTGGACGCACACAAGGCCGCGGACTCCGCACGGGAATGCCGCCAGAAGTTCGTCATCCTCATATCCGATGGCGCGGACACCTACGAATGCAACGGCAACGGCCAGGAAGACCAGGAGGATCAATACCAAAGGCGGAGGGCCACGGTGAAGAGGGCAAAGGAACTGTCCGATCAGGGCTACAAGGTCTTCGTCATCGGTTTCGGTGCCACGATGCCGCACTATCTCAGGCACACACTGAACTGGATGGCCTACTGGGGGGGCACGGACAACCCTGGTACCCCGAATGTGGGAATCACAAGCGCTTACAATCCGGACACGTTTTCCGATTTGTGTCCCGTGTCAACGGACCTGGAGGAACATAACATCGAGGGCGACGGCTCTCACTGGCGAGCCCTGACAAATGACCCCGGAGAGATCCCTCTTTCAGGTTACGCTTTTCTTGCGGCGAATTCCAGCCAATTGGCGTTAGCTCTCAAGTACGCCATCGATGTCGTCCGCGAGGCCACCTATTCCTTCTCCCAGGCTTCCGTCTCCTCATCGAGGCTCATGGATGAAAACTACCTCTACGAGGGGTCCTTCCGGCCCCTCAGTCACGACCCCTTCTGGCTGGGGCACCTCAAGAAGTTTGCCATCAACGCCGACGGTACTGTCGGGAATCTTATCTGGGACGCCGGGGAGGTTCTAAAAAATCAGGATGCCGATAGCCGGAACATGTTCACACTCTTGGGCGGCACTAGGACAGATTTCACCACCTCCCTTTCCGCCTCCAGATTCGGTGTTACCACGGATGCGGAGCGGAACAGGATTGTCGGCTATTTCCGCGGCGAGAGCGAGGACAACCCGGACGAGTGGAAACTGGGAGACGTCTTCCGCGCGACACCCATCAACATCGGGACCCCGTCACTCTATTACATCGACGCCCGGGACGAGAACCACGCCTTCGAAACCTTCCGGGAGAATCACGTCAGGTCAACGGCAAACGGGCTTCGCATGGTCGTGACGGGGGCCAACGACGGACAGTTTCACGCCTTCAGAACACAGGACGGAACGGAAGCCTGGAGCTTCCTCCCACCCAATCTTCTGACGAAGCTCAAGAACATCGCCCACTCGACACACCCCACGACGCTTCAGCACCAGTTCTTCGTTGACGGCCCCGTCACCGTGGCCGACGTGTGGCTGGGCACCGGGAGCGGTACGGCCAAATCCGCGGGTGACTGGAAAACGTTCCTTGTCCTCTCGGAGGGCAGGGGGGCCGGCACGCTTCTCTGGAGCAGCTCGGCTGACTGCGCCCCCGACACCGGCGTCACTTACGGTGCCACTTACAGCGGCGAAACCCCTTACTACTGCGGGTACTGGGCCTTCAACGTGACCGATTCCACCAATCCCGGCTACATGTGGCGCCTCAACCTCACCTCGGGCCAGGCGCCCTACATCGGGGAGCCCTACAGCAGGTGCTACGTCGGCCGGGTCAAGGTCAACAACGAAGAAAAGTGGGTGGGTTTCATCGGCGGCGGCTACAACGGCGACGACTGCTCCGGCGGCGGCGACTGCGACACCCGCGGGAAGGGTTTCTTTGTTGTCGATCTTAAGACGGGGAACATCCTCTGGAGCTACACCATGGCCGATAACGCCAACATGACATACAGCCTCCCGGGATCCCCGGCCATCGCCGACACGGACAACGACAATTTCATCGACACGGCCTACATCGGGGACTTGGGCGGCAATGTCTGGAGGATGAAATTCTGCTCCGTCGCCGACGCTCCCACCTGCAGCTACGGGAGCTGGCAGGGGACCTTACTCTTCGACTCCTCCACGGGCACCATCCGGCCGATCTACACGACACCGGCGGTCGCCCTCGACAGACGGGGGATTGTCTGGGTATATTTCGGCACTGGGGAAAAGATGGACCCCACGGCGGCAAATGCTCAGGAGAAATTTTACGCCGTGAAGGACTATGACCGGACAACCACCTACACACTGAGCAGCCTCGAGAACATTACAACGGGCACCTACACGGACGGCGAAAACAAGCGGGGCTGGTACATGAACCTCGCAGGGCATGGCGAGAAGATCCTGGCCGACCCGGCCATCTTTGGGAATGTGGCCTACTTCACGAGTTACGTCCCGCCTTCCGGTGCGGACCCCTGCTCCCAGGCGGGTACGGCGAACCTCTACGCCGTGAACTACGTAAGTGGTGGCGGCATCCTGGGCGGCGGCAGCCGCAGCATGTCCATCGGCACCGGTTTGCCCACGGCGCCCGTCCTCTCCTTCAAGCCCGGCACCGGCGCGAGCCCCGACCTGTACGTCACCGTGAGTAGCGGCGGCGCCTTCCGCGTGCCGATGAACCCGCCAACACTTTCAAACCGCGCCAACATTCTGTACTGGCGTGACAGTAGATTGCAGTGAATAAAGGCGTGACTCTTGCTTATGAGTCACAACCCCAGCCGGAAGGGCGGGGATCCCTTGAGGGTCCCCGCCCTTCTTTTTTATTCAGTGCATCCCGCCCCGCGGCCCCGTCACGGCGCCCTTTCGACGGACGGCTTTTCCGGATCTTCAAATTTGTGAGAAACCGCACGGAATACCGGGGTTTAGATGCGTGAAAATGCTTGACTTCGAAAGCCGATGCAGATAGTGTTACACCGAATTTCGACCCCCGGCTTCGCGGTTTTTTTGACCGGTGACGGCGCACGGCCCGGGCGGGAGGATTCGACGCTTGCTGAAGGTTGGCCCCGGGCCAACTTTTTTTCTTATCCGCCGCAATGCAGGGTTACGACATGAAACATCGCCTCATCGAAATGATCAGGGCCTCTCTCGATGCCTGCGCGGCCGCGGGTATCCTGGACGCGGGGACGCTTCCCTACATCGAACTGGAGGCGCCGAGGGAGGAAGCCCACGGCGACTACGCGACGAACGCAGCCATGATCCTCGCCTCACGGGTCAAAAAAAACCCGCGGAAGATCGCCGAGAGCATCGTCGGGCACATCAGCGACAGGGAGGGGATTCTCCAGAGGGTCGAGATCGCGGGCCCCGGGTTCATCAACTTCTACGTGAAGGAGGAAACCTGGGCAGGGCTTCTCGAGGAGGTCGAGCGGCTCGGGGAAGGGTACGGCCGCTCCGGAATCGGGGGGGGCCTGAAGGCCATGGTGGAGTTCGTGAGCGCGAACCCCACGGGGCCCCTTCACGTGGGGCACGCCCGCGGCGCCGTCATCGGGGACGTGATCGCCAACATCCTCGGGGCATCGGGCTACGCGGTGACGCGGGAATACTACGTCAACGACGTGGGTAACCAGATGAACAACCTGGGGCGTTCGGTCTATTACCGCTACCTCGGTCTCCGAGGCAGGGCCGTCGATTTCCCCGCCGATTGCTACCAGGGCGACTACATCGTCGACCTGGCCCGGGAAATCCTGGACAGAGAGGGCGACCGTTACCTCGAGGCCGCCGCGGACGAGGCCGTCCCGTTCTTCACGGACTACGCGGCCCGCGCGATCATGGCGGGCATCCAGGACGACCTCCGGGCCTTCGGCGTCGTCTTCGACACCTACTTCAGCGAAAAGGATCTCTACAAAAAAGACGCTGTGGCGAAGCTCCTCGAGGACCTGAAGCGAAGGGGGCTCATCTACGAGGCGGATGAGGCCCTCTGGTTCAAATCGACGCAGTTCGGCGACGAGAAGGACCGCGTGGTGGTGCGGGAGAACGACACGCCGACCTACTTTGCCGCGGACATCGCCTACCACCAGGACAAGTTCGACCGGGGGTTCGATCTCGTCATCGACGTATGGGGGGCCGATCATCACGGCTACATCCCCCGGGTGTACGCGAGCCTCGAGGCCTTCGGTCGCGAGCGGGAGAGGCTGAAGATCGTCCTGGTCCAGTTGGTGAGTCTTTTGCGTCACGGGAAGCCCGTGGCCATGTCGACGAGGGCCGGCGAGTTCGTGACCCTTCGGGCCGTCGTGGACGAGGTGGGCAGGGACGCGGCGCGTTACAATTTCATGATGAGGCGATCCGACAGCCACCTAGATTTCGACCTCGATCTGGCCAAGCGCCAGTCGAACGAAAATCCCGTCTACTACGTTCAGTACGCCCACGCGAGGATTTCGAGCATTCTGAGGACGGCCGTGGAGAAAGGCTTCGCGATTCCCCGTTACCCCGAAATCGATCCCGCTGTTCTCACGCTTACCGAGGAGGTCGCGCTCATCAAGGCCGTCATCCGGTACCCCGAAGTCGTCGAGGCGGCCGCGCGGACGCTGGAGCCGCACCGCCTGACTTTCTACCTGAATGATCTTGCCGGAACCTTCCATAGCTATTACAATAAGAACCGAGTCATTTCCGAGGATCCGACGCTGAGCCGGGCCAGGCTCTATCTGGTGCGGTGCATCGGCCAGGCCGTCCGCAACGCCTTGGCCGTCCTGGGCGTGACGGCGCCGGAGAAAATGTAGGAGCGGCCCGGTATGGACTATCCAAAAAGGGATTTCGAACTGAAGCTCGGCAAGCTGGGCGTCGTTCTCTTCACGCTGGGGATATCCTGTCTGCTCCTCGCCTCTTTCATCTTCGGCGTCATGGTGGGTGTGAACATCGAAAGCGCCCCGGAGGATATCGCTTTGAGCATCCCCCGCCTGATCAAACAGAGGATCGCCCGGACGCCCGAAGGGGAGCCCGCGAAACCGGAGGAGGGCCAGGGGGAGGAGGCGAAGAAGACGCTCAAGGGGGGAAAGGATGATTTCAAGCTGTCGTACTTCGATACGCTGACGAAGAAGTCCGACGCGGCGAAACCCTCGGTGGAGCTCAAGGGGCCGAGGGAAACGATCCCGGGGGTCGCGGGGAAGACGCCGGCGGCGAAGGGGAAGTTCGTCCTCCAGGTGGCCTCCCTGCAGGACCGGGCGAAGGCGGAGGAACTGAGGGGGACCCTCATCCAGATGGGGTATGACCCCCTCGTGGACGTGGCCGACATCCCCGGCAAGGGCAAGTGGTACAGGGTCAAGCTGAGGGGCTTCGAGTCCCGCGAGGACGCCGGCCGCGTCGGCGCGGAGATCGAGAGAAAGATCAGGGGGCTCCAATGTCTCGTGACGCCCCAGGAAAGCGGATAGGGGAAACACGGTCATGTTCGAGGCCCTGACGGAAAAGCTGGATCAGATTTTCAAGAAGCTCCGGAGCCGGGGACGGCTCGACGAAAACAACATCCGGGAAGCCCTCCGTGAAATCCGCATGGCGCTCCTCGAAGCGGATGTGAACTTCAAGGTCGTCAAGGATTTCGTCGAGGATGTCCGCGGCCGGGCCGTGGGCCGGGAAGTCCTCGACAGCATCACGCCCGGACAGCAGATCGTGAAGATCGTGCACGATCGCCTCGTGGAGCTCATGGGGGGCGAAAAAGCCCCGTCCCTGAAGCTCGCCAGGCAGCTGCCCGCCTCCCTCATGCTCGTGGGTCTCCAGGGCTGCGGGAAGACGACGACGGCGGCCAAGCTGGCGAGCCATCTCATCGGGCAGGGCAAGAGGGTCTACCTGGTCCCCGCCGACGTCTACAGGCCCGCGGCCATCGAGCAGCTGAAGATCCTGGCCGGTCAGATCGGGGCCGGCGTCTTCGACTCCCGCAGCGACGACGACCCCGTCCGGATCTGCGCGGAGGCCCTCGGGGAGGCGCGCCGGGACGGGTTCGACGTGGTGATCATGGACACCGCCGGGCGGCTTCACATCGACGAGGAGATGATGGAGGAGCTGGGAAAGATCAAGGCGGCCGTCAACCCTTCGGAGATACTCCTCCTGGCCGATGCCATGACGGGACAGGATGCCGTGGCCGTGGCGACGAGCTTCAATGAGCAGCTGGAGATCGACGGCATCATCCTCACCAAGATGGACGGCGATGCGCGGGGCGGCGCGGCCCTGTCGCTCCGGGCCGTGACGGGAAAGCCGATCAAGTTCGTCGGCGTCGGCGAGAAGATCGACGCCCTGGAGGTCTTTCATCCCGACCGGATGGCGACGCGGATCCTGGGTATGGGCGACATCGTGGGACTCGTCGAGAAGGCCCAGGCGGCCATGGACCTCGAGCAGGCCCAGGCCCTGGAGAAGAAACTCCGGAAGGACGAGTTCACCCTGCAGGACTTCCGGGACCAGCTGACGCAGATGCGCAAAATGGGGTCGCTCAGCGACATCCTGGGGATGATGCCGGGCCTCGGCAAGATGAAGGCCCTGAAGAACATGGAGGTCGACGATCGCGAACTGACCCGGACCGCGGCCATCATCGATTCCATGACGGTCAGGGAGCGCCGGAACCCGCTTGTCATCGACGGCCAGAGGCGGAAGCGCATCGCCCGCGGGAGCGGCACCAGCGTTCAGGACGTCAACCGCCTGCTCAAGAATTACGCAGAGATGCGCAAGCTCATGAAGAAGATGATGTCCAAGGAGGGGGCAAAGGCCTTCCGGAGAGGGCATTTTCCCTTTTAAAAATAAAAGCTTTAAAATTAAGAAATGTTATGATAATTAATAATTCTTTTTTCACAAAATCAGGAGGAGATGGTCAGGGAAAATGGCAGTGAAAATCAGGTTGACGCGGGCAGGGACCCGCAAGAAGCCTTTCTACAGGATCGTGGCCGCCGAGATCGGTTCGCCGCGCGACGGGCGTTTCATCGAGATTCTCGGAAATTACGATCCCAGGAAAGACCCGCCGGAAGTCAAGTTCAAGGAGGAGCGCGTCCGTGAATGGCTCTCCAGGGGGGCCGAACCCACGCTGACGGTTTCTCAGTTGCTGAAGAAGAAGGGGATCACCACTCAGCGAGCCGGAAAAAAAACGGCTTAGCGTCGGACCAAGGGTAAAAGATCGCTCAGGTTTACTTGTCGTTTCCTTTCAGAAGGTTTCCCGCGAACGAAATCAGTGGAGGTGGTGACGATGAAGGACTTGATCAAGTACATCGCTCAAGCGCTGGTCGACAACCCCGACCGGGTAGAGGTCTCCGAGGTACAGGGAGAACAGACTTCCGTGATCGAGTTGAGGGTGTCCAAGGAAGACCTGGGCAAGGTCATCGGCAAACAGGGAAAAACGGCAAAGGCCATGAGAACGATCCTCAGTGCTGCATCAGCCAAGGTTCACAAGCGAACCGTCCTGGAAATCATCGAGTAGATGTTTCGCGGAACATGGAGCTGGTTGAAATCGGCAAGATCGTCAAGTCGCAAGGCCTTCGTGGCTGCCTGAAGGTTGCCTCCTATCTGGAATCGGGGGAGATCCTCGACAGCCTCGGCGAGGCTTTTTTGAAAACGGAGGGGGGGAGCCCGAAACGCTTCAGGGTCGAAAAGGCCCTGCGCCGGGGTGAAAGATTTTTCCTGCTGAAACTGGAGGGAGTCGACGATCGCGACGCCGCGTCGACGCTGGTCGGGCGGGAGGTGGCCGCCAGGGCCCGTCATCTGCGGGCGCTGCCCGAAGGCGAATATTACTGGCGGGATCTCATAGGTCTCCGGGTGGTCACGGAAGAGGGGGAGGCCCTGGGGACGATCGAAGCCGTTTTTCCCACGGGGAGCAATGACGTTTACGTCTGCAGGGGGACGAGGGAGATCCTGATTCCCGCCATATCCGATGTCATCCGGAAGGTCGACATCCGGGAAGGCCTGATGACGGTCAGACTGATGAAAGGTCTGTAGACTGGAAGAAGATGATCTTTGACATCCTGACCCTTTTCCCTGAAATGTTCCAGTCGCCTCTTGACAGCAGTCTTTTGAAAAAGGCACGGGAAAAGGGGTTGATTCAGGTCCGCCTCCACAATATCCGCGATTACGCCCGCGGCAGGCACAAGGTGACGGACGATTATCCCTACGGCGGTGGCGCGGGAATGGTCATGAAGGTGGAACCCGTCGCCGAAGCCCTGGACGCCCTCTTGCGCGAGGGGGACCGGGCGCCCGTTTTGCTCCTGACGCCGCAGGGGGAGCCCTTCAGCCAGGGACTGGCCGCCGAGCTTGCGGGCCGTCCACGGCTCATCCTCGTCTGCGGTCACTACGAGGGGGTGGACGAGAGAATCCGGGAGCACCTGATCGACAGGGAAATTTCCATCGGCGACTACGTGTTGACGGGCGGGGAGATCCCCGCCCTGGTGGTTGTCGACGCCGTCTCCCGGCTGGTTCCGGGCGTGCTCGGCAACGTGGCCTCCGCCTCGTCGGAGTCTCACGCGGAGCATCTCCTGGAGGGGCCCCAGTACACGAGGCCGGCCGATTACCGGGGGTGGAAGGTGCCCGACGTTCTGCTGACGGGCAACCACAGGAACATCGAGAACTGGCGCCGCCGGGAATCGCTGAGAAGGACGCTCCGGAAAAGGCCCGATCTCCTCGGGAAGGCCGCGCTGTCCGATGACGACCGCCGGATCGTGGAAGACCTGAAGAAGGAAGGGTGATGCCGTCCCCTCCTTTGTGATGCTGGAGATGCCCCCGCGTTTATACATCGCTCTTTTGCATTATCCCGTCTATGACCGGCAGGGGCGGGTCGTGACGACGGCTGTGACGAACCTGGACATTCACGACATATCGAGATCGGCCAGGACCTACGGTGCCGAACGGTTCTACATTGTCACACCGCTCGAAAAGCAGAAGGCGCTGGTCGGAAAGATTCTCAGGCACTGGCGGGAAGGCCCCGGCGCCCGCTTCAACCCTTCGAGACGGGAGGCCTTCAGCCTGACGGAGGTGAAGGGGTCGCTGGAAGAGGTGATCGCCGACATTTCCGAAAGGGACGGCTGCCGGCCCGGGCTCATCGCGACGGGGGCCGGGTATTCCAGGGGAGCGGTCGGTTTCGGGGAACTGAGAAAACGCATGGCGTCCGACGGCAGGTCCTGGCTCCTTGTGTTCGGGACCGGGTCGGGGCTGGCCGCGGAGGTCACGGACCGGGCGGATTTCATCCTGGAGCCCCTGGGGCCGACGGGCGGCTACAATCACCTGTCCGTGCGGTCGGCCGTCGCCGTGGTCCTCGACAGGCTGCGATACGGGAAATTTTAAGGGCGCGCCGATGTCTCCGTCGCGGCGCCTCTTGGCTGTTTCCAACCCATATACTTTTGACACGAAAGGGAGGCTTTTACACCCATGGATATCATCGAGATGCTCGAAAAAGAACAGATGCGGGGCGACATTCCCGATTTCAAGCCCGGGGACACGGTCAAGGTTTATGTCAAGATCGTCGAAGGCCAGAAGGAGCGGATCCAGGTTTTCGAAGGGGTCGTAATCCGCAGGAAGCGGGGAAACAGCCGCTCCACCTTCACGGTGCGAAAGGTCTCTTACGGTGTCGGCGTCGAGAGAACCTTCCCGCTCCACTCCCCTGTGCTGGACCGTATCGACGTCGTGACGAAGGGGCGGGTGAGACGCTCCAGGCTCTACTACCTCCGGGGCCGCAGGGGGAAAGAGGCCAAGATCAGAGAGGCCGAATAGCAGCGGTTTTTCGCGGGAACGGGCCGCCACGGGCCTGTTCCCGTTTTTTTGCGGGCGCATTCATCATCCCCTCAGGCTTTCATCCGGGAACATGGATTCTTTCGAGACGGAGGCATACCGGCGCGGCTTCACGGTGATCGCCGGTATCGACGAGGCGGGGCGGGGGCCTCTTGCGGGGCCCGTCGTGGCAGCCGCCGTGGTGTTGCCCCGGGGATATAAAAACGGCGCGGTCCGGGATTCCAAGAAACTCACGCCCCGGTCGCGCGACGTGCTTTACGAGGTCATCACCCGGGACGCCCTTTCCATCGGCCTGGGTGTGACGGAGCCGTCCGTCATCGACCGCGTGAACATTCTCCAGGCGACCCTGATGGCCATGCGGGAGGCCGTTACGGGGTTGTCCCTTCAGCCCGATTACCTTCTCGTCGACGGGCTCCACCGCATAGACCTTCCCCTTGAACAGCGAACCATCATCCGGGGGGACGACCTGAGTCTCTCCGTGGCCTGCGCATCGATCATCGCGAAAGTGTCGCGGGACCGGATCATGGAAATCTACCACCACCAGTTCCCCCAGTACAATTTTCTGCGAAACCGCGGCTACGGCACGCGGGAACACGTGGAGGCCATCGGGCGGCACGGGCTCTGCAAGATACACAGGCGGTCTTTCAAGATCTCAAAGGGGGCGCTTGACGAAGGAAAGGATTAGGACCGGAAGGGAGGGCGAGGCGATCGCCGTCCGGTATCTCGAAAACGTGGGGTACCGGGTCGTCGAGCGAAACTACCGCTGTGTCTTCGGCGAAATGGACATCATCGCCCGGGACGGCAGGGCCTGTGTCTTCGTGGAGGTCAAGTCCCGCAAAACCGATCGCTTCGGCGATCCCGCCCTCGCGGTGGACCGAAGGAAGCAGAGAAAGATGTCGGCCGTGGCGATGTGTTACCTGAAGGAGAGGCGCCTCCTCGGGCGCCCTTCGAGATTCGATGTCGTAACGGTTCGGTTTTCCCCGCGGGAAACCCGCGTGGATCTGATCCGAAACGCCTTCGATTTCATCCCGCAAGAGAGGTGAAGCATCGTGGTGCATCGAGAAACCGCCGGCCGGGGGACCCTTTTCATCGTGGCAACCCCCATCGGTAACCTGGAGGACATCACCCTCCGGGCGCTCCGGGTGTTGAAGGAGGTCTCCCTCGTCGCCGCTGAAGACACGCGGAGGGTCCGGAAGCTTCTGCAGGCTTACGGGATCAAGACGCCTGTCATGAGCCTCTACGATCAGGTCGAGTCGAAGAAGGCCCCCCTCCTGATCGCGAGGCTCCGCGAAGGGAAAGACGTGGCCTATGTCTGTGATGCGGGCACGCCCCTCGTGTCCGACCCGGGATACGTCCTCGTCCGTCAAGCCGTTGAAGACGGCGTGCCGGTTGTCCCTGTCCCTGGTCCGTCGGCGGTGATTGCGGCGCTGAGCGTGGCGGGGCTTCCGACCGACCGGTTTGTCTTCTGCGGGTTTCCGCCGTCGAAGGCGGCCCGCAGGCGGGCGTTTTTCAAGTCCCTCGCCGGCGAGACGGGGACGCTCGTCTTTTTCGAGTCCCCGCGGCGACTGCAGGCGTGCCTCGAGGATCTTCACGCCCTGTGGGGCGACCGGCGCGCCGCGGTCACCCGCGAGCTGACGAAAAAATTCGAAACGATCTACCGTGGAACCCTATCGGAACTGCGCCTTCGTCTGAAGCCGGAGAGGGTCCGCGGCGAGATCACGCTCCTCGTCGAGGGGTCGCGGTCCGGGATCCCGGAGGCCGCACCCGTCGATTTGCGCGGGCGGATAAGGAAACTGAGAGAAAACCCCTCGCTGACGAACAGGGACATCGTCGCAATCCTGGTTTCAGAGACCCGTCTGCCGCGCCGTGAGATATACAGAGAGGTTTTGCAGAAGCAGCCGCCGGACCGCCGGGGGATCCTTTCGGAAAAGGCTTGAACTGTTTCGGGAGGTATGATACTTCAGCTTGAAAACAGTAAAAATTTCAAGCGGTCGGGACAAAGGCGTGGAGAGGGACAGCGATTTCGACAGGCGCCGGGTCGATGCCGGTGACAGCCGCTATGCGGAAGCCATCAGCAAGCTCGAGAAGGAACTCGCGGAGAGAGGTCTTTCCCGGGAAGAGATCAAAAGCCTGGAGGAGGTCATCTACGGACAGGCCGACGATATCCTCGAGGACGCGGCCGTCGCGAAGGACGGCGCCGTTACCGGGGGGACAACGGACGCCGGTATCCCGCACCGCCGTGACGCTGACTTCCTGGACGACATTCTCCGGGAGACGAGGGAGAATCTTTCCTCACATGGCAGAGAGGAGACGGAGATGGAAAAGCCCACACCGAAGGAAGGCGATCGGATATACGATCTGACCGATGTCGTCGATGAGGCGCCGCCGGCAGGCGCCGGGGGAGAGGTCAGTGCGGCCCGGACGCCTCTGGCAGAGGAGCGCGCGGTCGGGGGCACGCCGGAGGGGATCCGTGTCTCGCAGGAAAATAAAGTCTATGAGCTTTCGAAACTCTTTGATGAAAGCCACGAAACCCTGGTCAGGGAGGAGGTCGGACGGAAGGCGGCCGAGATAGCCGAGAAGGTTGCGCGGGAAGTGATGCCGGGGATCGTGGAGCGCGTCATCCGGGAAGAGATCGAAAAGTTGAAAAAAGCCTGAGAAGGAAGGCCGGACCGGGGTCATCGAAACCGGGGAACCCGGCCGTTTCAAGAATTTCGGAGGCGACGTCGAGCGGCGACGGACGCCTCTTGCGTTTGAACGGGTAGATTTCGATGGGAATGAAAACAAGGGTCCTGGTAAGCGTTTTGATCATCGCAATCGGCCTTGCGGGTTGCTCGTGGTGGGGGACGCAAAAACCGAGGCCTCAATTCCCCGAAGGCCGGGAGGTACGGCTGATCGCGGTGATGCCGGTTTTGAACGAGACACAAAGCCAGGACGCCCCGAGGATGCTCCGGCAGAAAGTGTTCGAGGAACTCTACTTCAAGGGCTATCCCAAGATCCCGCTCAACGTCATTGATGGCAGGCTGAGAGAGGCGTTCCCGGCACAGGCGGAAAATCTTCGTGCCCGCACCCCGTCGTCGGAGGTCGGGCGGCTCCTGGGTGCCGAGGCCGTTCTCTATCTGACGCTCCACGAGGCCCGGACGTCTCCCTCTTACGGCGTCTCCGTGGTGGTCACGGTCTCCGCCTCCTTCGAACTCAAAAACACAAGGACAGGGGAGATCCTGTGGCAGACGACGCAGAGGACGGCCATGAGGGAGTATGATGTCACGAGCAAGGGAAAGGAGCAGAAGGTCTACCTTGTCTATGAGGATACCATCGGCGAGGTCGTTAAAAAAGCACTGGACAGCCTGCCTGACGGTCCCGACTTCCTGGGTTGAAATCCCGCGGGGCCTCCGGAGTCCGGATAAAAAACTTCCATGGTGAACATCCCGAACCTACTGACGCTCCTGAGGATCCTGCTGGTTCCGGTCTTTGTGATCCTGATCATCCAGGGGCAATTCCTCAAGGCAATCCTGGTTTTTGTCCTGGCGGGGCTCACCGACGCCCTGGACGGCTTTCTGGCCAGGGTCCTGCGCCAGAAGACCGACCTGGGTCTCTATCTGGATCCGCTGGCGGATAAGGCCCTGATCATCACTTCTTTTGTCACCCTTTCCGTCATGGGCCTGATCCCGCCCTGGCTTGCCGTGCTCGTCATCAGCCGGGATTTCATTATCCTTCTGGGCATCTCCGTGATGGCGCTGATGTCCATCCCTTTCGAGATCAAGCCCGCCGTGGTGAGCAAGTTCACCACCGCTTTTCAGCTCCTGACTGTTTTCGCGGTCCTCGTTCTGACCTATCTGCAGGGCGTCGAGCGGGACGGCCGGATTGTTTTCCTCTTCTGGCTCACGGGCGCGCTGACGGTGATATCCGGTCTCAACTACATCATGCGCGGTCTGAGATTCGTCGGTCAGGACGCGGCCCAAAACGAAAAAAAGTGAGATTTGTCTTGACATTAGAGAGTTTTATTGCTAGTCAGTATCCGGTTTTTTCCGGTATGAAAAGCATAAGTAGGCACGTAGCTCAGGGGGAGAGCGCCATCTTGACGCGGTGGATGTCCAGGGTTCAAATCCCTGCGTGCCTACCATTTTTTAGGACGTGAGCAGGCGGGAAGCTTGAGGGCGTCGGGGTGGCGGTCGCCGGTGATGCCCTTTTGTTCATCAGCCTGCTTTTTTGGTCATTTGGTGAGCAGCCATGGCACAGATTGAAGTGAAGTTCGCAGACGGAAAGGCCTCGTCTTTCCCGGCCGGTACGGCGGTCAGGGACATCATCGCCTCCTGGCGAAAGGACCTGCTCGGGAGCGCCGTTGCCGCAAGGGTCAACGGGGACCTCCTGGATTTGAGCCGTCCCCTGGAAAAGGGCGGCACCCTGGAGGTGATTGACATCAAGACGCCCGAGGGGCTCGGGATACTGCGCCACAGCACCTCCCACGTGATGGCGCAGGCCGTCCAGGAGACCTTCCAGGGTGTGAAAGTCACCATCGGGCCCTCCATCGAGGACGGGTTCTATTACGATTTCGACTACGAGACGACCTTCACGCCGGATGACCTCAAGAAGATTGAAGAGCGCATGAAGGAGATCGTCTCCCGGGATCTTCCCTTTGTCCGCAGGGAGGTTTCGAGGAAGGAGGCCGTGGACCTCTTCACGGGGAAGGGGGAGTCCTACAAGGTGGAGTTGATCAACGACCTTCCGGGGGACGTGAAGACGGTCAGCCTTTACACCGACGGGGATTTCACGGACCTGTGCCGCGGCCCCCACATCCCCTCGACGGGCATCATCAAGGCCTTCAAGCTCACAAGTGTCGCCGGGGCCTACTGGCGGGGCGACGAGAAGAACAAGATGCTCCAGCGCATCTACGGGACCGGCTTCGCCACGCAGCAGGAGCTGGACGAATACCTGCACATGATCGAGGAGGCGAAGCGAAGGGACCACCGTCGTCTGGGCCGCGAACTCGACCTTTTCCAGATCAGCGAGGAGGTGGGCCCGGGGCTCATCATCTGGCACCCCAGGGGGGCGCTGCTGCGGACCATCATCGAGGACTGGGAGCGGAAGGAACACCTTAAGCGGGGTTACGACATCGTGCTGGGCCCCCAGATCCTGCGGGATCACATGTGGATCCGATCGGGGCACATGGACCACTACAAACAGTTCATGTACTTCACCGAGGTCGAGGGCCAGGGGTACGGCATCAAGCCCATGAACTGCCTTTCCCACATGCTGATCTACAAGTCGAAAATACGGAGCTACAAGGACCTGCCGCTTCGTTATTTCGAACTCGGCACCGTGCACCGGCACGAGAAAACCGGCGTGCTGCACGGCCTCCTCAGGGTCCGGCAGTTCACCCAGGACGATGCCCACATCCTGTGCACCCCGGAACAGCTCAATTCCGAAATCCGCGCCATCGCCGATTTTGTGGCCTACGCCATGAAGATTTTCGGGTTCGACTACGACGTCGAGCTGAGCACGAGGCCGGAGAAGTCCATCGGGTCCGACGCGGACTGGGAACTGGCGACCTCCGCGCTGGAGAAGGCCCTGAAGGACAACCATATGGTCTACGACATCAACGAGGGGGACGGCGCCTTCTACGGGCCGAAGATCGATTTCAAGCTCCGCGACGCCCTCAAGCGCAAATGGCAGTGCGCCACCATCCAGTGCGACTTCACCCTGCCCGAGCGCTTCGACCTGAGCTACATCGGTCCCGACGGGGAAAAGCACAGGCCCATCATGCTGCACCGGGTGATCCTCGGCGCCATCGAACGGTTCATGGGCGTTCTCATCGAACAGTATGTCGGCGCCTTTCCGCTCTGGCTGTCGCCCGTCCAGGCCGTGCTCCTGACGGTGACGGAAAAACAGATTCCCTACGGGGAAGAGGTGTTCCAGCGCCTCCGGGACGCCGACATCCGCGTGGAGAAGGATTTTCGCAACGAGAAACTGGGGTTCAAGGTCCGGGAGGCCCAGCTGCAGAAAACACCCTACATGCTCGTCATCGGGGACAAGGAGGTTGAGTCGAAGACGGTTTCGCCCCGGCAGAGGGACGGCAAGAATCTCGGGGCGATGACGCCCGAGGCCTTCGTGACGCTCGTCAGGGAGAAGTGCAGCCGCTACGAGTAATCGGTTCGACACAAAGGGGGAGGTGACCTATAGAAAAAAATCTCAGGATCAACCAGGGGATCAGGGCCAGTCAGGTCCGCGTGATTGATTTCGAGGGGAATCAGTTGGGGATCCTGCCCATCGCGGAGGCCCTGGAGGAGGCGAGAAAGGCCGGTCTGGATCTGGTGGAGGTGGCCCCGAATTCGGCGCCGCCCGTCTGCCGCATCATGGATTACGGGAAGTTTCGCTATCAGCAGAGCAAGAAGCTTCAGACGGCGAGGAAGAGCCAGGCAACCGTCCAGGTCAAGGAGATCCGGATCCGGCCGAAGACGGACGAGCACGATCTGGACGTCAAGGTCCGTCACGTCAAAAAGTTTCTCGAACACAACAACAAGGTCAAGATCAGCATGCTCTTCAGGGGGCGGGAGATCGCCTTCACGAACCTCGGCATGAAGATCATGGAGGGCGTCAGGGAGCAGCTCCAGGATGTGGCCGCCGTGGACCAGGCGCCCAAAATGGAAGGCCGGAGCATGGTCATGATCGTCTCTCCCAAGAAAGAAAAATAAAGATAATCGGGGTTGCCGTTATGCCAAAGATAAAGACACACAGGGGCGCCGCGAAGCGTTTTTCGCTGACCGCCGGCGGGAAAGTCAAGCGAAGCAAGGCCTTCGCGCGCCATATCCTCACCAAGAAGACAGCCAAGAGAAAGAGAAACATGAGACAGGGCGTCGTCCTGAAAAAGGTGGACGAGACGGGCGTCAAGAAGCTCATCCCCTACCTCTAACGTTTCGGGCGGAACCTTCGAGGATCGGAAATTCCATCGTGCCGCGGGTGTCCGGAGGGAAGGCATTCCCCCCTTTCGGGTTTTTCAATCCACTTCGGTGTGAGATCATTTTGAGACAGGAGATCGTGCAACAATGCCCAGAGTAAAGAGGAGCGTCACCGCGAGAAAGAAACGCAGAAAAATTCTGAAGCTCGCCAAGGGTTTTTTCGGGGCCCGGAGAAGGCAGTATCGCCTCGCGACGGAGTCCGTGAACAGGGCCATGGCCTTCGCTTACCGGGACCGGAAGGTCAGGAAGCGTGAGTTCAGACAGCTCTGGATCGCGCGCATCAACGCCGCCGCGCGCCTGAACCAGACGACCTACAGCCGTCTGATCGCCGGCCTGGGCCGGGCGGGCGTCCTTCTGGACCGGAAGGTGCTGGCCGATATCGCCGTCAGCGATCCGCGCGGGTTTTCACATATCGTCAGTGCAGCCGCAGGTGGACGCGAGAAATGAGGGAAGCTCTCGAGCAGCTTCGAACAAAGGCCGAGGCGGAACTGACCGCCGCAAAGAACCAGGAGGACCTCCTGGCGCTCCGGACCCGTTACCTGGGGCGGAAAGGAAGCCTGACCCAGGTGCTTCGCCAGCTGGGGAACGTCCCCGTCGAGGAACGGCGCCTGCTGGGGCAGCTGGCCAACGAAATCAAGGAAGGGCTGTCGGAGAAGATCGACGCCACCCTCGAGATGATCGCCTCCCGGGACCGGGGATCGCAGCTCCTGACCGAAAGGATCGATGTGACCCTCCCAGGCCGCCGTTTCCCGCTGGGCGGGCTGCACCCCATCACGCAGGTCGCCCGGGAGATCTGCGACATCTTTTCGCAACTGGGTTTCGACATCGCCGAGGGGCCGGACGTCGAGCTTGATTATTACAATTTCGAGGCGCTGAACATCCCCAAAGACCATCCCGCCCGGGATATGCAGGACACCTTCTACATCAGCGGCAATGTCCTGCTTCGAACGCACACCTCCCCCGTCCAGGTCCGCGTCATGGAGAAGCAGAAACCGCCGGTGCGCATCGTGTCGCCCGGGAAGGTCTACAGGCCCGATTCGGACGTGTCTCACACCCCGATGTTCCACCAGGTCGAGGGACTGCTGGTGGACCGGGGGATCAGTTTCGGCGACCTGAAGGGCGTTCTGACCTACTTTGTCCATCAGTTGTTCGGCCAGGATGTGGCTTTGAGGTTCCGGCCGAGCTTCTTTCCTTTCACGGAGCCCAGCGCCGAGGTGGACATCCGGTGCGTCATGTGCCGCGGAAGCGGATGCCGCGTCTGCGGTCAGAGCGGCTGGCTGGAAATCCTCGGCTCCGGCATGGTGGACCCGGAGGTCTTCAAGAGCGTGGGTTACGACCCGGAGGCCGTCACCGGTTTCGCCTTCGGACTCGGCGTCGAGAGAATCGCCATGCTCAAGTACGGCATATCGGACATCCGGATGTTTTTCGAAAACGATATGCGGTTCCTGAAACAGTTTTGATATCGGAGGCTCAAGGCTCAAGGCGAAAGGCAAAAGGCAAAGAAAGCAAGCCGTTCATCCAAGCCCTCAGCCCTTTGCCTTTAGCCATGCGCCGGAACTTTGAGCGACGATGTCGCGAAAAGGACTTTATCGATGAAAGTCAGCTTGCGGTGGCTCAAGGACTACGTTGACATCGATATCGACACGAAGGAGCTCGCCAACCGTCTGACGATGGCGGGGCTCGAGGTGGATTCCGTCGGTCCCTTCAGGCCTTCCTTCGATGGCGTCGTCACCGCGAAGATCCTCTCCGTCAAACCCCATCCCCAGGCCGACAAGCTTTCCCTGTGCGAAGTGACCACGGGCGACAGGACCGTCCCCATCGTCTGCGGGGCGCCCAATGTCAAGGCGGGCCAGGTGGTGCCCCTGGCAACGGTGGGCGCCGCCATCCCCGGTGGGTACGCGATCAAGAGTTCCCGGATCCGGGGGGAGCTCTCCGAGGGGATGCTCTGCTCGGAGGACGAACTGGGCATCGGCGAGGACAACACGGGCATTCTCGTCCTGCAGGACAATCTGCCGCTGGGAAAGGACCTCGTGGAGGTTCTCGATCTCGGCGATACCGTCTTCGACATCGGCGTGACGCCGAACCGCTCCGATTGCCTGAGCATCATCGGCATTGCCCGGGAGGTCGCCGCGCTCACGGGGAAAAAACTCCGCTACCCGCAGATCAAATTTCCCGAGTCCACCGAAGATATCCGAAGCGCCACCTCCGTGCAGATCCTCGATCCCGAAATGTGCCCGAGGTACTCGGCCAGGCTCATCCGCAAGGTCCGCATCAAACCTTCCCCCCGCTGGATGAGGCTGAGGCTCGAGGCCGTGGGGCTGCGGTCCATCAACAACGTCGTCGACATCACCAACTTCATCATGATGGAGCTCGGGCAGCCGCTTCACGCCTTCGACTTCCGGTTCCTCGAGGAGGGGCGGATCGTCGTGCGCCGTTCGAAAGAAGGGGAGCCCTTCGTGTCCCTCGACGGGAAGACGCGGACGCTCAACGCCGAAACCCTCATGATTTGCGACGGCGTGAAACCCGTGGCGATCGCCGGCATCATGGGCGGGGAGAATTCGGAGGTGAAAGACGACACGCAGACGGTGCTCCTGGAGAGCGCCTACTTCAACCCCACGACCATCCGGCGGGGCGGGAAGTGGCTGGGCATGAGCACCGACGCGGCTTTCCGCTTTGAGCGGGGCATCGACCCCGAGGGCGTGATCCGGGCCCTGAACCGGGCGGCCCAGCTCATGTCGGAACTGGCCGGCGGCGCCGTGTCAAAGGGCTACATCGATGAGTATCCCCGGAAGGTCGAAACGGCCGGGAACATCCCCCTGCGAAGCGAGCGGATCACGGAGATCCTGGGGGTCAGGGTGACGCCGGCGGAGATCCGCCGGATCCTTCGCGGTCTCGAGATGACCGTCGAAAAAGGAAGGGGGGGGTACTTCGAAGTCACGCCGCCCACCTTCCGCGTGGACGTCCTGAGGGAGATCGACCTCATCGAGGAAATAGCCCGCATCCGCGGATACGAAGGCATCCCGGCCACCCTTCCGCCCATCCCCGCCGGGACGGCGGCGACGGACGAGAGGCGTTCCTTCACGGACAGGGTTCGCGCCGTTCTGACGGGATACGGCTACACCGAGGTCATCAACTACAGTTTCACCACGCCGGCCTCGGCGGACATCCTGGGACTGTCCGGGAGTGACGACGGGAGAAAATTCGTGCGGATCGCCAATCCCCTGACGGAAGATCAGTCCGTCATGAGAACGGGCATCCTCTACGGCCTTCTGGACACGGTGCGGAGGAATGTCCGCGCCGGGTGCGGCGATCTCAAGATCTTCGAGACGGGCAAGGTCTACATCGGCCGCGCCGAGGGCGAGCTGCCCCTCGAGGAGGAACGCATCGGCGGGCTCATCACGGGGGCGAGGTATGATCACCTCTGGCACTTCAAGGACCTCGAGGCCGATTTCTACGATCTCAAAGGCTGCGTGGAAAATATCCTGGATGCCCTGAGGGTCGGGGACGCCGAGTTCCGGCCCCGGACGGACGTGCCTTTTCTCCACCCGGGCCGGGCCTGCAGTCTATACGTGAAGGGCCGTGAGGCGGGAGTCCTCGGGGAGGTTCACCCCGATGTCCTCGGCAGGCTCGGTCTGCCCGGGCGGGTGATTGTTTTCGATCTGTCCTTCGACGTTCTCATGGGCGCCTATTCCCGCAAGGTCGACTACCGGGAGTTCTCCCGGTTCCCCGCCATCACCCGGGATGTGGCCCTGCTGGTCAGGAAGGATATAGACGCCCGGAGGCTCCTGGAAATCCTGCGTGAAAATCCTGAAGAATTACTTGAAAATGCAGACATTTTTGATGTATATATCGGCGAGGGCGTTCCCGGGGACATGAAGAGCCTCGGGTTGAGGATGACCTATCGGTCGGCCGTTCGGACCTTGACCGACGAGGAAATCAGCCAGGTTCACAACCGGATTGTCAGGAATCTTGTGCAGGCAACCGAAGCGAGGGTCAGAGGAGAAGAACGCTAGGGAGATCATACCAGGAGGAGGGGCACCATGACCAAGATCGACATCATTCAAAATGTCTGTGACAAGCTCGGTTTTTCAAAAAAGGACTCGGCGAAGATCGTCGAATCCGTATTCGACGTCATGAAGGATCATCTCGAGAAAGGTGAAAAAATCAAGATATCCGGTTTCGGCAACTTTGTGGTGAAAGACAAGAAATCCCGTCGAGGGAGGAATCCCCAGAGCGGCCAGGAAATCGAGATCACGGCCCGGAGAGTGCTGACGTTCAAGTCCAGCCAGGTCCTGCGCCGGGCACTGAACACCAAGGTGTAACACACGTGATCCATCCTCCCTTGCAGGATGGGTTCAGAGAGGCGGTTTCATGAAGCGCCGCTCCCTCAAGGATGAACACCCCTTGCTTTTTGACATGGGCCCCCCGCTGCCCGCCCGCGGACCCTCCCGGCCTTCTCAGAGCCGCCCCCCCGCGAGGAAGCCGCCTCCGATGCGGGTCGAGATTCCCGACAAGACCTATTTCCGGATCGGGGAGGTCAGCAAGATCCTCGGCGTGGAACCCTACGTGGTCCGTTACTGGGAGTCGGAATTCAAGACGGTCAAACCCGTGAGGACCCGGACAGACCAGCGGCTCTACAGGAAGAAGGACCTGGAGGAACTGCTCGTCATCAAGGATCTGCTCTACCGGGATCGGTTCACCATCGCAGGGGCCAAGAAGAAACTGTCGGAACACAAAAAGGATGAAAGACCCGCGGCCCCTCCACGCGGGGAAGACAAAGAACGCCTGCTCGTGATCAAGGAGAGGTTGAAAGAGATCAAGAAGATGATCGATTGAGAAAGCCTGCCGCCGAACAGTCGAATGCCGGTCCGGGGTTCCCGGGACCGGCATTTTTCGTCTCATGAATGATGAGGGCGTGCGACGTGACGTCGTCAGGGGGCGGGGCGATGCTGGAAGGCCCCTCTGCAAGGGGAGGGGCCTCGATCCGCCACGCCGTACTTGACTTCATTAAGCCTTCTGTGACCTTTTGGAAGCCTTGAGGGGATTGACCTTCACGGCTTCTACTTTGGCCGACTTCTTGTGCGTGGCAGAGGCGCAGCCTCCCACAGCCCACTTGCCGGCGGGGTTGGGGTACATCATGCAGTAATTGCCCGCGTCGGATGTCAGGATCCTCGCGCAACCTTCACACTGCTCTACAACGGGGTGACAGGCGCCACCGTTGAACGCGCAGCCGTTCTTGGTCATGAAGGCGCACTCCCTTCCCGCCTTTACCGTCTGACAGACCATTGGAATCACCTCCCATCGAAATATTTTTTTCGGAATCCGGATATAAAAAAATTGCCGGATCGCATAAAACCCGGACAATTTCTATTGACCTTAACCCGCCCCTTCCTCTGGGGCGCCGTTACCTAACAGATAATATCGGCACTGTCAAGAAAAATGTAAGCTGTAAAAATGAATAATAACGTCAAGGTAAGTCTTGCCGTAAACCGCCTAATAATATATATATAAACCGCCTTATATCCTTGAATTTATGCAAAAATTATTCACAAAGAGGCGTCCTGTCAAGATTTGAAGGCGGCAGATCTGAGAAAAATTTTTTTGCGCTCCCTCCTCGTCCAGGGGTCCTGGAACTTCTGGCGGATGCAAAACCTCGGCTTCGCTTTCGCCATGATGCCCCTGTTGCAGGCAGGGAACGGGCGGATCGAATCACGCGAATTTATAACGCGGCACCTGCAGAGGTTCAACACCCACCCCGTCCTCACGGCGCCCATCGTGGGTGCCGTCAGCCGGCTGGAGGAAGAGGGCCTGCCGGAGGAGGCAGCTCTGTTGAAAGAAACCCTGATGGCGCCTTACGCGGCGCTGGGGGATTCGCTCTTCGGGAATTCCCTGAAGCCCCTTTCGGCGGCGGGAAGCCTCGTGGCGGCCTTCCTGGGATCGATCCTGGCCCCGCTCATCTGCCTGGCGCTCTACAACCCCCTGCATCTGTGGGTCCGGCTCCAGGGTTTCAAGGCAGGCTACAGCCGCGGCAAGGAGGGCGTCGATTTTATCCGGGCGCTGAACGTGCCGCTTCTGGCCTCCCGGATCCGGTGGTGCGTCGCCGTGGTGCTCGGCATCGTGGCTTTCCTGGCCGCGGACGAGAATGCCCGGCTCTTCGGGGGCGCCGTTCCCTTCCTGGGCACGGGCGTCAGCCTCGCTGCGGTCCTGGGGACTTTCTGGGCGGTGAAAAAGGGCGCGTCCGTGACCCTGATCCTTTACGGTCTCGCGGGCGTCCTGACGGGTGTATTCGCTTTTTTATGAAAGTTAAAAAAACATTCACGATCAAAAACGAACTGGGTCTTCACGCGAGAGCCGCGGGCCGGATTGTCGAGATCGCCAACCGGTACAAAAGCAGGATCTACCTGGAAAGGGACGGCAAGCAGGTGGACGGGCGCAGCCTCCTGGGCATTCTGACCCTGGCCTGTCCGCGGGGCAGTAAAATTGTCATCCGGGCCGAGGGGGAGGATGCCCGGGAGGCGCTCGCCGCTTTCGGGAGGCTCATCGAGGACCGGTTCGGAGAAGGGTAGCGTTGATGACAGGCGTCGAAGAGAAAGAAACGGTTGTCCTGAAAGGCATCGGCGTGTCGCCCGGCATCGTGATCGGGCGGGCCTATGTCCTGCATCACCACGATGCGCCGATCCCGCAGCGTTCCCTGGACAAGAAGGCCCTGATTGCCGGCGAGGTCCAGCGGTTCAAAAAGGCACTCAGGGAGTCCGAGAAACAGCTCCTGGCCATCAAGCGGAAGCTGAGCGAGCAGGAGGGCATCGAGCCCCTTTACATCATCGATGTCCACATCATGATCCTCAACGATCGCATGCTCATCAACCGGACCATCGCGAACATCGAGGAGGGCGTCAACGCCGAGTGGGCCCTGAGAAAAACGCTGGACAGGTACAAGGAGGTCTTCAGCAAGGTCGAAGACGAGTACCTCCGGGAACGGATGACCGACGTGGAGTACGTGGGCCAGCGGATCCTCAGGAACCTGGTGGGGGTCCATCACGAGACCATCGCGGGCGCCGGCGAGGACGTGATCGTCATTTCCAGGGACCTCTCCCCGGCGGACACGATGCAGCTCAAGGTGGAGAAGATCCTGGGGTTCGCCACGGACATCGGCGGGAAGACATCCCACACGGCCATCGTTTCCCGTTCTTACGAAATACCCGCCGTCGTCGGGCTGGAGCGGATCACCTCGGAGGTCCGTTCCAATGACCGGGTCATCGTCGACGGCACGGCGGGGATTGTCATTCTCAACCCCGATCCGGCCATGGTGCGCCGCTACGAGGACAGGCTCCGGCAGTACAATGTCATGGCGGACGATCTCCTGCGCCACGCCAGGCGTCCGGCCGTTACGCTGGACAGGCACCAGGTGAGGATCGGCGTGAACATAGAGTTCATGGAGGAGGTCCCCTCGGCCATCGCCCACGGCGCCGAAGGCATCGGCCTGTACCGGACGGAGTTCATCTACATCAACAAGGATCAGCTTCCCACGGAGGAGGAGCATTTCGATAACTACAAGACCATCGTGGCGTCCAGAGGGCTCAAGTGGTCGACGATCCGCACCTTCGACCTGGGCGGCGACAAGTTCATCTCCGATCCCAGGGTCGCCAAGGAGTTGAACCCCGTCATGGGGCTCAGGGCCATCCGCTTCTGCCTGAAAGAGGTGGAACTCTTCAAGGTCCAGCTTCGCGCCATCCTCCGCGCCAGCGCCCTGGGCAGGGTGAGGATTCTCTTCCCTATGATATCCGGCATCGAGGAGATCCGCGAGACGAAGCGGATCTTCTTCGAGGTCAAGCGGGAACTCGAGTCCCGTGGGGTTCCCTTTGACCAGGATATCAAGCTGGGCATCATGATCGAGGTCCCGTCGGCGGTCATGGTGGCCGACAGCCTCGCCCGGGAGGTGGACTTTTTCAGCATCGGCACCAACGACCTGATCCAGTACACCCTGGCCATCGACCGGGTCAACGAGCGCGTCAGCTACCTCTACGAACCCCTGCACCCGGCGGTCCTGAGGCTGGTCAAGCGGGTCGTCGATGCCGGCCATCACGCGGGAATCGAAGTGGCCATGTGCGGCGAGATGGCGGGGGAACCCCTCTACACCATGGTCCTCCTGGGGCTCGAGCTGGACGAGCTCAGCATGAACTCCCTGGTCATTCCCCGGGTGAAGAAAATCATCCGGGCGGTGAACATGAAGGAGTGCAGGGCCCTGCTGAAAAAAGTCCTGACCATGTCCACGGCGTCTGAGATCGAGTATTACGTCAGGAATTACATGAACAAGAAATTCCCCGACGACTTCGCCGAGGAGACCCAGTAAAGGTTGGGACCCATGGCCGACGAAACTCCGACGATGAGGCGGGATGCGGACGACTGCTACGCCGGGCGTCTCTACGAGCCGACGCGCCTCCCCTTCAACTGGTTGCCCGGCTATTACCTTTCCTTCGCCGAGCTTTCCCCGGATCACGAGAATGACATCCGGGAGCTCTCCCGGCAGGGCACGGTGATCTACGCCCTGAAAGACAAAAGCCAGCTCGACTGCCTGATCCTGCGGGACCTCTCCTACCGGAAAGACATCCCGAGGCCCGTCTTCGCCCACGGCGTCAGCATGATCCTGTGGCAGCCCTTTGCGAAGGCCTTCCGCGCGGCCTCCTGCTGGGTTTATCACCTCCTCTTCAGGCGGAAGATCCTCCGCCCGAACCGGACCTACCTCAAGAGGATCGTGAAGGAAAGAAAGAGCGCCGTCATCTACCTGCGAAACTCGGGCGCCGACGTGAAGAAAGACCCCCTCATTCAACTCCTGGAAGCCCAGAGGGAGGACGACAGACCCGTCATCATCCAGCCGCTCCTTGTTTCCTGCGGCCCCAGGAAGGAGAAGGAGGTGCCCCTCGTGGATGTCTTCTTCGGCGAGGTGGAAAATCCCGGGGGCCTTCGGAAACTCCTGACCTTCATCCGCTACCACCGGCGCACGTCGATCCGGGCCGTTGAACCCGTCGTGCTGACGGCGTCCCTGAAAGGCACGGAAGACAAGAGCCTTGTCGACGTCTCTTACGAGCTCCGGCGGGAGCTCATCGCCCGGATCGACCGGGAGAAAAAGGGCATCACCGGGCCGGTCCTCAAGTCCCGCGACGAGATCATGGAGGAGACCCTCAAGGAGGAGCGTCTCGTTTCATTCATGAGGGACCTCGCCGAGACATCGAAGAAGAAAGACAGGGACCTGGTCAAGAGGGCGAAGCGATATCTGCGGGAGATCGCCGCGGGCTACAATGAAGTCTACGTGGGGGTCTGGGACAAATTCCTGACCTGGCTCTGGAACGACATCTACGACGGCATCATCGTCGACAATGAGGGGATGGCCCGGATCCGCTGCGTGTCCAAGGACATGCCCCTCGTCATCATCCCCTGCCACCGGAGCCACGTGGATTACCTGCTCCTGTCCTACGTCTTCGACAAGCAGAAAATCCCGCTCCCCTTCGTCGCCGCGGGGACGAACCTCGATTTCTGGCCCCTCGGGCACATTTTCAGGAAGTCCGGCGCCTTTTTCATCCGCCGCAGCTTCCGGGGAAACCTCCTGTACCGCGAGGTCCTGGAGAAATACATCAAGACCCTGCTGAAAGAGGGGTACCCGATCGAGTTTTTCATCGAGGGGGGCAGGAGCCGGACGGGGAAGATGGTCATGCCCAAGTACGGGCTTCTCTCGATGGTCCTACAGGCCTATGACGAGGGGGTCGGCGATGACCTGGCGATCATCCCGGTCTTCATCGGCTACGACAGGGTGATGGAAGAGAAGGCTTACCTCAAGGAGCTGGGCGGCGCCCCGAAGGAACAGGAAAAACCCTCGGCGGTGATTCAGAGCTCGAAGTTCCTGGGCAAGCGCTACGGCCATGTCTACGTCAACATCGGGGAGCCCATTTTCCTGAAGGCTTTTCTCGCCTCGCAGGAAAAACCCTTCCGGGAGATGAACGTGGGCGAAAGACAGAGTCTCTACCGGGAAATCGGTTACGACACCATGAACCGGATCAGCAAGGTCGCCGTCGTCACCCCGTCCGCCCTGGTGGCGGCCGCGCTCCTGTGCCAGTACCGGCGGGGGTTGTCCCATGAGGACCTCCTCGACATCGTCGCGGAATTCTACGACTACCTCTCCTTCAAACACGTGGCCCTGTCGACGACCTTCGCGCAAAAGGAAAGGGCCATCAACGACGCCATCAACATCTTCATCACCGAGGGCGTCGTTTCCAAGATCGGCGGCGAGGAAGAGGAGGAGGACTTCGAGGAAATCGTCTACTCCCTGGCGGACGAAAAACGGCCCACCCTCGAGTACTACAAGAACAACATCCTTCATTTTTTCCTGCCCCTCGCTTTCGCCGCGTCCTCCATCCTCTCCTACCGGGAAGACGCCATTCCGCTCATGAACCTCATGGAGGATTACAGGTTCTTCAAGCGGGTCTTTCGCCGTGAATTCATCTTCGACAGCCGGAAGGACGACGCCGAGGAAATCCGTGAAGTCCTGTCCTATCTCTACGGGAGAAGGATGATCGTCGGCGAGGAGAGAAACGGCGAGGCCTGGATCGAGGCGAGCGGCAGGGGCCGCAGGGCGCTCAGACCCTTTGCCGGCCTCATCCACAACTACATCGAGTCCTACTGGGTCGTGATGAGGGCCGCCTCGGCTTTACGAAAGGCGCCGAAATCCGGGAAGGATTTCAACAAGCTCGTCCTCAAGATGGGGGCCAAGATGTTCCGAAAGGGGGAGGTCATCCGGGCGGAGGCCCTGTCCCAGGCCAATTACCAGAGCGCCCTGAATGTTCTCCGTGATGAAGAGATTCTCCACGAGGTCGCGGGAGAGGAGAAGAAGGAACTCATGCTCTACTCCCTGACCGATAACCGCAACCGCATCGAATCCCTCCGCCAGAGGCTCTTCAGGTTCCTGTAGCCTCACACCCCCGCCTGTCGGGATGCCGCATCCTTGAGTTACCGCCTTTCCGCGGGCACGGTAGGGCGGGCTCCGGATCCGGCCGCGGGATCAGGGCCGGATGCTGTAGAAAGCGCCTCTGCCCCGGTAGACGGCGGCGCTTCCCAGGAACTCTTCGATCCGCAGAAGCTGGTTGTACTTGGCGAGCCGCTCGCTCCGCGAGGCCGAGCCGCTCTTGATCTGTCCGCAGTTCAGGGCCACGGCGATGTCGGCGATGTAGCTGTCCTCCGTCTCGCCGGAGCGGTGGGACACGACGGTCGTGTAGCCCGCTTCCCTGGCCCGCTGGATCGTCTCGAGCGTTTCCGTGAGGGTGCCGATCTGGTTGACCTTGATCAGGATCGAGTTGGCGACCCCTTTGCTGATCCCTTCCTCGAGCCGCTTGCGGTTGGTCACGAAGATGTCGTCGCCCACGATCTGGACCCTGCCGCCCATCTCGTCCGTCAGGAGCTTCCACCCCTTCCAGTCGTCTTCCGCGAGCCCGTCCTCGATGGAGAGGATGGGGTATTTACGGACGAGATCGCCGTAGAAGCGGACCATCTCTTCGGCCGTCTTCCGGGGTTTTTTCTCGGCGGCAAGCACGTATTTACCCTTGACGTAGAAGGAGCTGGCGGCCGCGTCCAGGGCGATGAAGATCTCCCTGCCCGGCCCGTACCTGGCCTTCTCGATAGCCTCCACGATGAGGGCGAGGGCTTCTTCGTTCGATTTGAGGTTTGGCGCGAACCCGCCCTCGTCACCGACGGCGGTGTTGTAGCCGCGTTTCTTGAGGACGGCCCTCAGGTTGTGGAAGACCTCGCTGCACATGCGGAGCCCCTCGCGAAAGCTCCGGGCGCCCACGGGCATGATCATGAATTCCTGGATGTCCACGTTGTTGTCGGCGTGCTGGCCGCCGTTTAAGATATTCATCTGCGGGACGGGCATGTCCTTGCCGGAGATGCCCCCGATATACCGGAAGAGGGGGAGTCCCATGTTCTCCGAGGCCGCCTTTGCGCAGGCCAGGGACACGGCCAGGATGGCGTTTGCCCCCAGGTTCTTCTTGTTCGGCGTCCCGTCAAGCTCGATCATCTCGTAGTCGACCCTCCGCTGGTGCAGGGCGTTCATGCCGATGACGGCGGGCCCGATCTTGTGCTTGATGTTGTAGACGGCCTTCTGCACGCCCCGGCCGAGGTAGCGGTTTTTGTCCCCGTCACGGAGTTCCAAAACCTCGTGTTCGCCCGTCGAGGCCCCGGAAGGCACCGAGGCCCTGCCGACGGCCCCCGAGATCAGGGACACCTCGGCTTCGACGGTCGGGTTTCCGCGGGAATCGAGGATCTCCCGTGCGTGAACATTGATGATCTCGCTCATAACCCCTCCTTGCGGGAAAAGCCCGTTGATGACGTTCAAAAACAGACGGACTTTCCATATCCCATGTTCCCGGATTTTTCAAGAAATACTCAACCCTTCCTCCGATCGGGCTGCCCGAATGTCCCTTGATCGTTTCTGAAATCTGGTGTTATAAATCCCCTGTTTCGTGGTGCATCGAAAAGAAAGGGCGGGGGACCGATGAAAGACGCGAACAGGGCGGGGGTGACGGAGCACCGGTCGAAGCTTTATCACCACCTGAAAAAATGGCTGGAGACGGCGTCGGCGGACTACGCCATGCTGGAGGAGGGCGACCGGGTCCTTGTGGGCGTTTCCGGCGGCGTGGACAGCCTCGTCCTTCTCGATCTTCTCAACACCCCTCACATCTTCATCCCCCCGAACATTTCCCTCGTGGCGGCCACCATCGACCTGGGGTTCGACGGCGCCGACGGGGATTTCGGCAGATTGAGGTTGCACCTGGAGCAGGGGGGGTATGAGTACATCATGGAGAGGACGGACATCGGGCCCCTGTCCCACAGCGATTACAACAAGAAGAACCCCTGTTTCCTCTGCTCGAGGCTCCGCAGAAAGAGGCTCTTCGAGCTGGCCGATGAACGGGGCTGCAACAAGATTGCCCTTGCCCATCACAAGGACGACATCATCGAAACCCTCCTTCTCAACATCTTCTACTCGAGGGAGATATCGACCATGATGCCGAAGCAGTCCGTCTTCGGGGGGAAGCTCCACATCATCCGGCCGCTCGCCTACATCCGGGAGCCCCTCATCAAGCGGTACGGGAGGGAACGCGGTTTTCCCGTCATCGAAAACCGCTGCCCCACGAGCGGAAACTCGCGGCGCAGTCACATCAAGAAACTTCTCGATGCCATGGAAAAGGACAACCGGAAGGTGCGAGAGAATATCTTCACGGCCATGAAACACGTGAAGCCCGACTATCTGCTTCACCCGCCGGATTGACAGGGGAGGGCCATGACGAAGAAAGAAACAGGCCTGAAAATCATCAGCCAGAACAAACAGGCCCGCCTGCACTACGAGATCGGCGAGACCTACGAGGCCGGGATCGCCCTCGTGGGGACGGAGGTCAAGGCGCTCCGGGAGGGGAAGTGCAACCTCACGGACAGCTACGCCGTGATCCAGGACGGTGAAGCCTTTCTGCACGACATGCACATCAGCCCTTACTCGCACGGGAACATCATGAACCACGATCCATTGAAAGTCCGGAAGCTCCTCCTGCACCGCAGGGAACTGAAGCGTCTCTACGGGAAGACGCGTGAAAGGGGGCTTACGCTCATACCCCTGAGAATTTACTTTAAGTCCGGGAAGATCAAGGTCGAACTCGGCGTCGGGCGGGGGAAGAAGCTCCACGACAAGCGGCAGGAACTCAAACGGCGGACGGACAAGCGGGAGATGGAGAGGGCCTTCCGCGGTAAGATAAAAGGTTAAAAAGAAAGTATAACTTCATGATAATAAAAGAAATTATTTAATTATAACCGTGCGGGTTTCGGTTCTTCTCAGCCCTGACGTTACAGTTCATTGACTTCACGATCGATAATAGTTATACTTTACACAAAGATATTCACAGTTCTTTAAAAATTGGGGGCGCCACGGTTTCGACGGGGACATTTGAAGTTGCAGTGGCATACCGAGGTTCCTACAGGCCTCGTTAAACAGGTAGGAAAACATAAGCGCAAACGACACAGTTTACGCAAAGGCTGCTTAAGTAGCCCGTCCTGCTGACTTCTCCTGCCGGGTCAGATAGGGCGAAAACTAGGCGGGATAGCCGATGCCTTTCTCCCGCTGGGGCAAAGGCGAAACCACAAACGGGATAGTCGCTGGAAAATCCTGCCCCTGGGAGTTTTCAGCGGCGAAGCTTAAAACAGCGGCTATGTATGTAGAAGCTGCAGCGGAAGGTTTCCGGACGCGGGTTCGACTCCCGCCGCCTCCACCATTTAGAAAAGACAAACCC
>DAIMEJ010000020.1:0-42841 GCA_036725345.1 Syntrophales bacterium | reverse complement strand
CGTGGAGGAGATAGTGCAGGATGGAACCGACCACGACACCTCCCGCCGCAAGCAGGGAGAGCGGCTTGAGCAGATCTTTCCAGACGAAAACCGACAACGGCACCGTGGGGCTCTTGGGCAGCACGTCGTACACCTCCGGTTTCTCGCTCAGGATATAGAGAACGTGCGTCCCGCCGACGAACTTGTCCCCGTAAATATTGGCGTTCCCCCCCAGCTCGCTCACCCGCTTTGCAGCGGCCTCGAGCATCTTGTCCTTCCGGCCCATGGTGAGAGCCCCCGTGGGACAGGACAAAATGCAGGCCGGCAAACGGTTTGCCTGCAGGCGGGTCTCGCAGAGGTCGCACTTGTAGATGCGATCCTTCGACATGTCGTATTTCGGGACCTCGAAGGGGCAGGCGGCGACACAGTTCTTGCAGCCGATGCACCGGTCCGGGTTGAGCCCCACCGTCCCGAATTCCGTGTGATAGAGGGCCCCCGTCGGGCAGGATACCACGCAGGCGGCGTCTGCACAGTGCATGCAGCCGTCTTTTCTGAAAAGCCACTTAAGGCTTCCTTTCGGATCGACATGCTCCTGGAAACGGATGAGTGTCCAGGTGTTCCACTGCAGGCCGGGGGGGTTCTGGTAGCTTCCGAAATTCCGCGTCCGTTTCCCTGGCATTTCGTTCCACTGTTTGCACGCGACCTGGCAGCCGCGGCAGGCGGTGCATCTCGTCGTATCGATCAGTTTTATGATTTCCGTAGCCGGCATAGCCTCTCTCCTATAGCTTCGTCACGTTGACCATGAATGCCTTGTACTCGGGGCAGAAGGTGTTTGCGTCGCCCACCGTCGGCGTCAGGAAGTTCGTGCTGTCGCCTCCGTCCTTGGGGTGCAGCCAGCCGTAATTGAACGGCAGGCCCACCTGGTGGACCGTCTTGCCTTCGACGAGGAAAGGCCGAAACCTCTTCGTCACCATGGCCACGCACTCCACTGCGCCGCGCACGGAGGACACCTTCACCCGTTCGCCGTTTCGGATGCCCTTTTCTTTTGCCAGGGGCTCGCCGATCTCGACATAGAGCTCCGGCATCGCCTCAAGAAGCCACGCCTGCCATCTCGTGAGGGCCCCCGAGCACCAGTGCTCCGTGCAGGAGTATGTGGTGCAGACATAGGGGAATTTCTCATCGGCGTTGGCCACCTTGTCCAGGTCACTGTTGAAGATCTTGACCGCCGGGTTGATGAGCTGGCCGGAAAGAGGGTTCCTGCTGAGCGGTCCTTCCAGGGGCTCATAATGCTCCGGGAAGGGTCCTTCGGCCATCCCGGGGCCGAAGAGGGCTCCCAGGCCGTCGGCCTTCATGATGAAGGGGTATTTCCCTTTCTGCTTGTCCGCCTGGGGCGGCCAGGGTCCGTCCGGGACGTCCCCGACCCAGGCGTTCCCGGTCCACTCGAGGAGTTTCCTCTTGGGGTTGAAGGGCTTGCCGTTGAGATCGCAGGAGGCCCGGTTGTAAATGATCCGGCGGTTGACCGGCCAGGCAAAGGACCAGTTGGGGTAGAGACCGAGGCCCGTGGGGTCTTCTTTCCCCCTCTTGGCCATCTTGTTGGCACCGTTGGCTTCGAAGCTTCCCGCCATGATCCAGTTTCCGCCCGAAGTCGAACCGTCGTCCATGAGCATGCCGAAGGTGGGTACCAGCTGCCCTTTTTTGTATACCGTCTTGGTTCCCTTGGCCTTATCCTCGATCACCGTGTCCTTGAGGAAGTGCCCGTTGATCTGCTTGGCCACCTTCAGAACGTCAAATCGTCCATTTGAATCCTTGTAGTCCCACTTCAGGTTCAGGATGGGTACAGGATTCTTGCCGCCTTCCTTCGCGTAGAGGGCCCGCACGGAATCCATGATCTTGATCGTGATCTCCCCGACGGGGATCGCGTCGTCGGGCGCCTCGGCGGCCTTGTATTTCCACTGGACCCACCGGCCGCTGTTGCTCTGGCCCCCTTCCTTTTCCATGGAGGCCGAGGCGGGAAGTAGGAACACCTCCGTCTTGACCTTTGCCGGGTCCACACCGGGGCCCTTCCAGAATGAGTAGGTCTCGTTGTCGAAGATGTTCTCACCGACGAGCCACTCGAGGTTCTCGAGGGCCTTTCGGACTTTGACCGTGTTGGGGGAGCTGACCGCCGGGTCGGTGCCGACGGCGAAGAGGCCCTTGATCTTTCCCTTGTACATATCGTCGAAGAGGTGCATCAGGGAGGTCGCCTGGCCGTCGTCGAGCTTGGGAAGCCAGGAGTAGCCGAAGCCGTTTTGAGCCGTGGCCTTATCCCCGAAGAGGGCCTTGAGGAAACTGACCGTGAACTTGGGGTAATTCTGATAGTAATTCGCCGACTGGGGGTCGCTCGATTTCGGCGTGTTCTTTTCGAGGTACTTCGCAAGCGTGTCCTGGGACGCCACGGGCATCTTCAGGTAGCCGGGCAGATTGCCGTATAATATGCAATGGTCGGTCGAACCCTGGACGTTGGGCTCTCCGCGGAGTGCATTCACGCCGCCGCCGCAGATTCCCATGTTGCCCAGCAGGAGCTGGATGATGGACATGGTCCGGATGATCTGGCTTCCCGTTGTGTGGTGCGTCCATCCGAGGGCATAGCAGTTTGTCCCCGCCTTGTCCCTGACACCGGTGGCGCTATATGCCTCATAGACCTTCAGCAGGTCATCCTTCGTGACGCCCGTGATGCTGGATACCTGGTCCAGCGTGTAGCGTGAATAGTGCTTTTTCAGGAGCTGGTAGACGCAGCGCGGGTTCGTGAGGGTCATGTCCCGCTCGGGGACTCCCCGGCTGTCCTTGTCGAAGACCCAGGTGTTCTTGCTGTACTTTCTTGTCTTCGGGTCGTACCCCGAGAAAAGGCCGTCCTTGAAATGGAAGGCCTTGCTGACGATGAAGGAGGCGTTGGTGTAGTGAAGAACATACTCGCGGAAGATCTTCCTGTTGTTGAGGATGTAGTTGATCATCCCGCCCAGGAAGGCGATATCCGTCCCGGAGCGCAGGGGCACATGGAAATCACAGCGGGCCGATGTTCTCGTATAGCGGGGATCGACGTGGATGATCGTGGCCCCCCGATCTTTTGCCCGCAGGATCCACTTGAAGGCGATGGGGTGGTGCTCCGCAGCGTTGCTCCCCATGATGAGGATCACGTCACTGTTTTTCAGATCGATATAGTGGTTCGTCATCGAACCGCGTCCGAACGACTCTCCCAGAGCCGCTACAGAGGGGCTGTGTCAGACCCGGGCCTGGTGGTCGATGTAGACAAGCCCCATGGACCGGCACGCCACGCTCATGAGCCAGCATTCCTCGTTGTCCACGTTGGAGCTGCCGAGATGACCGATGGACTCGCAGCGGTTGACCAGTTCTCCCTTGGCATTCCTGGAGACAAACCCCTTGTCGCGGGTGTCTTTCACGAGACGGGCGATCCGCTCGAGGGCCCAGTCCCAGCTCTTCTCTTCCCAGCGGTCGCTCATGGGGGCCCGGTAGAGGACCTTGCGAAGCCGGTACTTGTTGGCCTCGGTGAGATCGAAGAGGCCGGCTCCCTTGGCGCAGAGCGATCCCTCGTTGATGGGGTGCTCCGGGTCACCCTCGATGTTGAATATCTTCCCCGTGTTCTTGTCGACGCTGCAGATAACGCCGCATCCCACGGAGCAGTAGCAGCAGACCGACGTGACCTGCCTGGCCGCCATCACGCGCTGCATCTTGTTGATCTCCTCGGCATAGGCCTTCACGGGCCTGAGATTCAGGCCGAGGGAAGAAAGGGCAACCCCCGAACCCAGGGCGCCTGACAGGGCTAAAAACCCTCTCCTTGTGATCTGCATATGAAGCAACCTCCTCCAGCGATGTGTCAAAAATGTCCTATGTCAGACCTTGCATAATTACGTTGTTTCGCTTTTCTTGTCAATCGAAATTCAGGGGTAAAACGAGGGAAATCGATAATGGATAGGTGTAATGTAAGCCTTGACTGCCGCGGGTTCGGGGGTTTTCAAGCCGTGTCCAGACAATGCTTTTTTTAGCATAAGGACGAAGGCCCTGTCCGGGGTCAAAAGGCGTTCCATTCACACCAGGTCATCGGGGTGTATCCCTTTTCCTGCATGATGATGTCGAGATGGATCAGACCCATGGCCGACACATCGCGGTCATGATCCCCGATGTCGCTGATATGATTCAGGGTGATCAGGTAGCGCTTGCAGGAGTCGCAGGTGAAGGCCGTCTCCTGCCGCCGGTCTTCCACGTAGAAATAATCCAGCCCGCTCGGGCTCTCCTTCTCACAGCCGGGACAGAACATCCTCCTGTAGCGCCACTCATGACCGCACCGGGAGCAGTTAAGCCAGCGCTGCGTGATCTTCTCCCGGATGACGGCGAGGGTCGGATAGGCGCCGCAAACGGGACAGTATCCTTTTTCCCAGTCCGTCTCCTTGATGTGCTCGCCGATTCCCCGCGATCTGGCCTGAAGCACGACTCTCATCACAGACCTGAGCAGAAGCCCGGCGGTCTCGGGTTTGACGTTCGCCTCCTTCGACCATCGATCCACGGCGGTATCGAGGCTGCCGGGGAATTCCGTAAAGGCATCGAACAGATCGATGTCGCCGGCCTTGACCTTCTCCTCCAGCCGGTTGACATCGTCGTTCAGGGCCGGGAATCCCTCCCGGATGGCCGAAAGTACGGCCAGACCGACCTGTTTCCAGGGGTCGCCTTTAAAAAAGAGGGGGGTTTGGTCGATGCAGGGGACCCCCTGCCGGAGCTTCTCCCCGTCGATCGACGAGGGGTCCGCGGGTTTCACCTTCAATTCGTCCAGCAGGCGTTCCCTGGCCAGAAGAAGGGGCTTGAAGGCGGTGATCACCTCCCTGCTGTGCGGGTTCTTCGAGAGGACGCCGTTGATGACACCCTCCAGTCGGGAGGTTTTTCCATTCTTTCTTTTTTTCACTCCTGGCTTCACGAACAAATCCATTTCTCGACCGGCCTGGCTTCACGCCTTGCCGATCCGCACGGCGCAGGCCTTGTATTCCGCCGTCTGAGAAACCGGGTCGAAGACGGGATTTGTCAGCCAGTTGGCGCAGTTTTCCCGGAAGTGGAAGGCCATCCACACGACCCCTCTGGGGATACGGTCCGACACGTTGGCCTTGACCTTCACCTCGCCGCGCCTCGATGCCACCCGGATCATCTCTCCATGGCTGATGCCGTGTTCAGCGGCGTCCAGCGGGGAGATGTCCGCCGTCTCCTCGCCGAGGATATCGTTGAGGCCGGCGGCGCGGCCTGTCTGCGTCCGCGTGTGATAGTGATAGAGCCTTCGACCGGTGCTCAAGACCAGCGGGTATTCCCTGTCGGGGACTTCAGCCGGCGGTGTCCAGTCCACGGGGACGAACGTTCCCAGCCCGGAGGTGAAGCGGTCCCGGTGGAGAAGGGGCGTCCCCGGGTGCTCTTCGTGAGGGACGGGCCATTGAAGCCCGTTTTCATTGAGGCGGTCGTATTTGACCCCCGCCATGGAGGGGGCGAGCACGGAGACTTCATTGTCCCAGATCTCCCGCGCGCTGTCCGACAGCCACGTGTGTCCCATCCTCCGGGCGATTTCCCGGAAGATCCACCAGTTGGGTTTTGCCTCGCCCGGGGGCGGGCTCACCGAGCGAACGCGGCTGATGCGGCGCTCGCTGTTGGTGAAGGTGCCCTCGTTTTCGCTCCAGGCGGCTGCGGGGAAGATGACATGGGCGAATCGCGTCGTCTCCGTCGGGAAAATGTCGTGGCAGACGATGAACTCCGTCGACTGGAGACAGTGTTCCACATGCCGGATGTCCGGTTCCGTGTTGGCCAGGTTCTCCCCGAAGATGTAAAAGGCCTTGACCTTGCCGTTCGCGAGGCCGTCGATCATCTGGGGGATCATCAGTCCCGGCTTGTCCGGAAGGGACGTGACGCCCCAGGCCTTTTCGAACTTGGCCCGTACCTCGGGGATGTCCACCCGCTGGTAGCCCGGGTACACGTTCGGAAGGGCCCCCATGTCACAGGCGCCCTGGACGTTGTTCTGGCCCCGGAGCGGGTTGACGCCGCCGCACTCGAAGCCCACATTGCCCAGCAGCATCTGCAGGTTTGCGCAGGACAGGACGTTGTTGACGCCGCAGGTGTGCTCCGTGATGCCGAGGGTGTACATGAGCATGCCGGGCTTGACGGCCGCAAGCCGCCGGGCCACGTCACGGATCATATCCGCGCCCACCCCGCTGATCTCGGCCGCCTTTTCTGGAGGGTATTCCAGGACCTTGGCTTTGAGTTCATCGAACCCGCTGCAGCGGGACTCCACGTAATCCCTGTCGTAGAGGTTTTCGGTGATGAGGACGTTCATGAGGCCGTTGAGGAAGGCCACGTCGCTGCCGACACGGATGGGGATGTGCAGTGTTGCCATATCGGCGAGGGCCGTCCTGCGCGGGTCCGCCACGAACAGGGTGGCGCCTGCGAGAACCGCCTGCTTCACAAAGGAGGCCGCCACGGGGTGCGCCTCCGTCATGTTGGAGCCGATGATGAGGATCATCTTGGCCTTCGCGAAATCAGCGAAGGAGTTCGTCATTGCGCCCGAGCCGAATGATTTCGCCAGACCGGCGACAGTGGGCGCGTGTCAGGTCCGCGCACAGTGATCGATGTTGTTCGACTTGAAGACCGCCCGGAAGAGTTTCTGCATCTGGTAGGAGTCCTCGTTGATGCTCCGGGCGCTGCTGACGCCTGCAATCGCGTCGGGACCGTGCTTGCCGATGATTTCCTTGAATTTCGCTGCAACCAGGTCGAGCGCCTCGTCCCACGAGGCCTCCCGGAATTGACCGTTCTCTCGGATCAGGGGGGTCTTGAGCCTCTCTTCGGAATAGATGAAGTCGTAGCCGAACCGGCCTTTCACGCAGAGACGCCCGTCGTTGGGTGCAGCGCCCTCGACGGCTGAGACCTTGACGATCCGGCCTTCCTTGACATGGAGCCACATCTGGCAGCCCACCCCGCAGTAGGGGCATGTGGTCCGGACACGCTCGGTTTCCCACGCGCGGCCCAGGCCTCTGAGCTTCTTCTCCGTCAGGGCTCCTGTCGGGCAGACTTCCACACACTGGCCGCAAAAGACGCAGTCACTCTGGTGGTAGGGATAATCGCCTCCCGTGACGATCTTGCTCTGGCTCCCCCGATAGCCCTGGCTGATGGCCTGGTTTACGACCAGCTGGTTGCAAGCCTGGACGCACCTGCCGCATAGGATACAGCGGCTGAAATCTCGAACGATAAAGGGGTTGATGTCTTCGGTAGGATAAATCCTGTCGTTCCTCGGGAAGGTGCTGCCGTCCACCCGGTACCGGTATGCAAGGTCCTGGAGGCGGCAGTTCCCGTTGGCCTCGCACAACAGGCAGTCGTGACGGCCCGCCGAAAGCAGCAACTCCGTGTTGAGCCTGCGGGCCGAGTGAACCCGGGGCGTGTCCGTGGCGACGTCCATCCCCGGGGTGACCGGCGTGGAACAGGACGCCATGAGCGTACGGGCTCCCTGGACCTCCACGAGACAAATCCGGCAGGCGCCGGAGGCCGTGAGGCCCTTCAGGTAGCAGAGGGTTGGTATATGAACACCATTGTCGGCGGCGGCATCGAGAATGGATTGCCCCGGTCGGAATGGAACGGTTTTGCCGTTCAGAATGAAAGTCGTAGCAGTCACGATTGAACCCCCTTTGCAAGATTTTAATGCCGTCTCGTACGGCCGTTTATGGTATCAGAATTGGCGTTTGCCGTGGATTATTTAATACAGGACAAAGGTGATGTCAATCTTCTTTTGCCCTCTCTGGGGCGGCATTCAGAGGGGAAGACGGACGCCAACCTATGTTTTGAAAAACTTATGCTTGATGAAAGCCCGTGCAATTGATAGGTTGATATAGAATGCCGCTGGCGAGGAACAGGTTTTTGCGTCAGCGCGGGGATGGGTGCCATGCAGATTAAATACAAGGTCTGGCTTGAAAAAGATGGAAAGGTCATTTTCGGAAAGGGCAGGGAGGAAATGTTTCGGGCCATCCTGGAGTGCAAGAGCCTTCAGGCGGCGGCCAAAGAGCTGAAGATGTCCTATCGTGCCGCCTGGGGGCGGATCAAGGCCTCAGAGGCGCGTTTGGGGATTCACCTCGTGGAGAGCGACGGAGCCAGAAAAAGCCTTCGCCTGACGGAGGAAGCCAAGGCATTGCTGGCTCAGTACGAGGCGTTCGAGAAAGACCTGGAAGATTTTCTTCAGAAGAAGACGAAAGCTCTTGGATGGGACAAAGACTCTAAACCCTGAGACCTGACGGAACCTCAAAACAGTCTTTACATGAGCCTCTCGTTCAGAGCTCATCCTTCCGCTAACGAAATCCCCGGGCTGTCACGCGGGGATTTCTCCGCCACAGAACGTTTATTGCTTCAACTTGTCGAGTTCACTCACAAGTTTTTCCAGGGGGGGTCTTTTGTTGATGTCGTGGACGTCGATGAAGCGGATTACCCCCTTCTTGTCGATGACGAAAAGCGCCCGTTCTGTGGTCCCGTCGGAACGCAAGACACCGTAAGTCGAAGCCACCTTACCGTGAGGGTAGAAGTCCGAGAGCACCGGGAACCACAGCTTTCCCATCTGGTTGGTCCACGCGAAGAGCGTGGGGATGTTGTCCACGGTGATGCCCAGGAGGACGGCGTTGCGGGCGTCGAAGATGTCCTTGGCAATGTTGTACCCCGGCCACTGGTCGGAGCAGACGGCTGTCCATGCTGCGGGGACGAAGGAGAGGACCACGTTTTGCTTCCCGCGATACCGGCTCAAGGTCATCTTCCCGCCGGAGACAGCGGGCAGCGTGAAGTCCGGGGCCTTCTGCCCGACCTTCACTTTCAGGACGCTGTCTCTCGGTTTCAGCGTACCGGTTTCATAGATGTTGTCCTTGTAGGCCTCGGAGTGCGTCTGGGCCGTCACAGGAAAAGGGGCCGACACCAGAGATACTGCTATGAGAAAGATCCCGGCGAAAAACACCCTGTTCATCCTTTGTCTCCTATTTCAGGCCGGATAGTTTAGCGATGTTTTCGATGAAGGATTTGACCTCCCCGAGACTGCCGGCTTTCGAGTAGACAACCTTGTGGGTCCTGTCTTCGTTGATCCGGACGGCGATGAAATAGGGCGTTCTCGTTTCACCGAACAATTTGTGAAGCGCGAAATCGGCGTCCGGGAAGAGGGGGAAAGGCACGTTGTAGCGTTTCCGGAAGACCTCCAGCTCGTAGGCCGAATTTCCGACGCCGATCCCGATCAGCTTGATATTCCCCCTGTAACCGGGGTTGCCCTCGATGGCCTCGTAGAGCTTGTTCACCTCAGGGGCTTCCTTCTGGCAGAAAGGGCAGTACATGCTCAGGATCTCGATGAGGACAACCTTCGCCTTGATATCGGGAACAGTGAAATTGCCCCGGGAGTCGAGCCCGAGGTAATCCCTCCCGGCGGTGCTTCCCGGCTGTGGAAGCGTGAAGGCCGGAAGCGTTCCCCCGACGGCCGGGGGACCCGCAGCCATGATATCCAACGGGAAGAGATAAAGCATCGAGAGAACCAGCAGAGAAAGCCGCAGAATTTTTTTCATGCTCAAACCCCTTTCGCGCAGCTGAGTGCTTTCGAATTTATTTCATGCGTGACGTGATGGAAAATGTAAGGTAAAAAGACGCCTTGGCTAGAAAGTCTAAATGGAAACATCCTTCAGGGAAAAAGGCGAAATCAACCCTGGCGAAATTAGCAGAGGCTGACTCTTTTATCAAGGCGAATCTCTACCATGCCTCCCGGTCGCATTACGGATAAGACCCTTGATCATTTTCCGGAAGTCGGTTAGAAATACCCAGTGGAAATGAGAGGTTATGCTTCCCGCCGGTACAATCACAAAAAGACTCGTCGAGGGTCTCCGCGATAAAGGGAATAGAGTCCACATTGAGGAAATTGTGCAGGGGCTCTGCTATGTGGCCGTCCGGTTGCGGCAGGGTGGTCTCGGCCTTGCTGCCCTCCGGGCCGGGACAGAGGCCGGGGAGAAAAATGCCGCGATGCTGCGAGACCTTCAGGGGAGGAAGGCTTCAGAGATCCTCGATTATCTGGTCTCAGGGGTGTCCCTGACGGAGAGGGCGCTGGGCCTTGCCGCGGCGAATGCCGTCATTCACCCCGGTGTCCCCGGGCGTGAACAGGATACGATAGAACTCATGAGTCTTGTACCGGGCGACAGGGTGGCCATGGTAGGGCTCTTTTCCCCCCTTGTTGACAGGATTAGAAGGACGGGGGCTGAACTCAACGTCGTTGAACGGGATGAGAACAAACCGGGAATTTCCGATCCCGGTGAAACAAGGCGGGTTCTCAAGGAGTGCTCTGTGGCGATCATCACGGCCACGACCCTCCTGAACGGTACGATCGAGGATGTTTTGAATGCCCTGGGCCGGCCGAGACACGTCGCCCTTATCGGTCCTTCGACGCCGGCCTGCCCGGAGGCTTTTCAAAGCTGCGGAATCCATCACCTCGGAGGCGCCTCCATAGTCAATGAACGCGAGGTCCTGCGGGTGGTTGCCGAGGGCGGGGGGACGCCCGCGATGCGGCCTTATCTCCGCTTCTGGAATATCCGGATCGGGAAAGGGTTTTTCCCGCCGGGATGACGGCAGCCTCACAGGTATAAAATGGCGCAGAAGAAAAAAATACCCGTTGTTTCAATCGTGGGGCGTTCGAATACCGGCAAGACGACCCTGATTGAAAAGATGGTCAGGGAACTGACGTCCAGGGGCTACCGCGTGGCCACCATCAAGCACAACCTGCACGGATTCGACATCGATCACCCGGGCAAAGACAGTTGGCGGCACAGGGAAGCCGGGGCCCGGATGACGGTGCTTGCTTCACCGAAAAAAGTAGCCCTGATCAGAGATGTGGACCGGGATTACACGATCGATGAAATCCGCGACCGGTACGTGGAGGATGCGGACATCCTCATCGTCGAAGGTTACAAGGAAAACGATTTTCCGAGGATCGAGGTTTTCCGGTCATCCCTGGGTCATAAACTTCTGGGCGGGAAACAGGGAAATCTGCTTGCCGTGGCAAGCGACAGGCCGCTCGGTATCGATGCCCCCTGTCTGGACATCAATGACGCCCGCGGGATCGTGGACATGGTTGAAATTCGGTTCCTGAAGGCGAAGGCCAAAAAATCCGTCAAGACCGGAAGGCTGAAAAACCGAACGAGGGGCATGCGTACATGAGCGAGATCGAACCCTATACCGTCGTGAAATGGATTTTTATTGTTCTTGCGGCCGCTTTTGTGGGTCAGTTCGGCAAGTCCTTCGCTCAGTACCTGATGAGAAAAGCAAGGGAAAGGGCGGCAGGACAGAAAGGGCCCGACGGGACGCCTGTCAATGCACCGCCGGAGCAAAGAGCCCTTCGTCCGGAGACAGTCGGCGAGGGAAGTGGGATTCCGGCACCGGGGCGGGTTTCCACTGAAGCAGTTACACGCATCCCGGATGAGAAGGCCGAAAAAAAGGCCGCGAAGGCGAAGAAAAAGGAACTGAAGCTTTTAAAAAAACTTTTGAAATAATCCGGTACGGAGCCGTCGGTTCAGGTGCACCGCGGGACCCGGGGATAAGAATTTGAAAAAGCAATGTGTTTTCGGCCCCATCCTCTCGAGGCGGTTGGGCAAGTCCCTCGGTGTGGATGTCTTTCCCGAGAAGATCTGCAATTACGACTGCATCTATTGCGAGCTTGGGCGTTCAACGAAGAGAGGTCCCGAAGCGGGAGATTGCCTGCCTGTTGAAACAGTCGTGGAGGCCGTGAAGGAAAGGCTCCGGGAGATTGCCCAGCCTGATCACGTCACCCTATACGGTCCCGGGGAACCGACGCTGCATGGTCAGGTGGGGGAGATCATTGCCGGGATCAAGAAAGTATCGAAAGGCCCCGTGGTCCTCCTGACGAACGGTTCTCTTCTCTGGAGGGATGAGGTTCGGAAGGCCGTCCTCGCCGCCGATCTCATCATTCCCTCACTCGATGCGGGAGGGCCTGACACCTTTCATGTCGTGAACCGCCCCGCCGGCGATGTCACCTTCGAACGGATGGTCGAGGGGCTCGCGGCGCTGAGGCGGGACTTTCGCGGGCCCCTGTGGCTCGAGGTATTCCTGGTGGACGGACTCACCACGGGCGAGGATGAAATACGGCGGATCGGACAACAGGTTGAACGGATCCGGCCAGACCGGGTCCAGCTCAATACCGTGGACAGGCCGCCTGCGGAACCCTGCGTCCGCGCCGTACCCCGCCGGAGGATGACGGAGATTGCTGAACGCCTCGGCCCGTCATGTGAAGTGATATCGCGCGATTGAGAAGCGGCCAAAGAAGGTCTTTCAATTTATCTTGACTTCTTTTCGAATTGGAATAACAAGAACGAAGCCTTAACGCGGGGCGATTTCTATCACACCAAATCCGCGAAGGAGCGGGGATATGAGCCGCGAGGAAATTCGTGAAAATGTCTTCGATGTCGTCATCATCGGGGGAGGTCCCGCCGGGTTGACGGCCGGTCTCTACGCCGCCAGGGCGGACCTCAGGACGCTCTGCATCGAAGGAGGCTCAACAGTCAGTCAGATTTCCGTCACGGACCTGGTGGAAAATTACCCCGGCATCGAAGCGATCGGCGGATTTGATCTCGTCGATCGCATGCGGAGCCAGGCGGTCCGTTTCGGCGCGCGATTCACTTCGGGGGATGTGGTCTCTGTCGAAAAGGAGCGCATCGGAGACGTGGACGGCTGGTCTGTGAAAACGGCGGGTGACAACTTCACCACCCTCGCCGTCATCGCTGCAACGGGCGCCAACTGGAGAAAGCTCGGGGTCGTCGGTGAGGAAGCCTTTATCGGGAAGGGCGTTTCATTCTGCGCCACCTGTGACGGCCCATTCTATCGTGACCGTGAGGTGGTTGTCGTGGGGGGCGGCGACACGGCGGTACAGGAGGCCCTCTACCTCACCCGTTTCGCCAAGAAGGTGACGATCGTGCACCGCAGGGATCGGCTGAGGGCAACGAGTGTTCTCCGTGAGCAGGCCTCGAAGAACGAGAAAATCGAGTTTGCATGGAATGCCGTGGTGTCGGAGATCCTGGGGGAGCAATCCGTGAAGGGGGTCAGGCTGCAGAATACCAGGAACCCCGGCGACGTGAAGGAAATCCGCGCTGACGGCATCTTCATTTTTGTCGGTCTCGTCCCCAACACGGGATTTCTCGAGGGTGTCGTGAAACTCGATCCGCAGGGCTACATCGTGACGGACGACCATATGCAGACCTCGGCAAAGGGGGTCTTCGCCTGCGGGGACTGTACCCGGAAGCTTCTGCGGCAGGTCGTCACGGCCTGCGGAGACGGGGCGACGGCGGCCGTTGCGGCTCAGCACTATGTCGAGGAATTGAAGGGCATCGCATACAAATAGCGCTACGCGCGGGGTACAGGGCAGCGGGTACAGGGTACAGTACACATTTTATTTCTGGACCCGGTACCCGGAACCCGGAGAGAGGGGCACGACGTTGAGCGAATTTGTTCACTTCTGGCAGCACCTGCCCTCGCGAATCGATCCGAGCGTTTTTCAGATCGGGTCCTTCCAGGTCCGATACTACAGCCTCATGTACATTGTGGCCTTTGCCCTGACCTATTTCCTGGTGGTGTACCGCCTTCAAAAAGAGAAATTCCCCTATACCCGTGAGACGATCCAGGACTTCATGCTCTGGGCGATTATCGGTGTCATCCTAGGCGGCAGGCTCGGTTACGTCCTCTTCTATAACTTCGAATACTTCCTGAGACACCCCTCGGAGATTTTCCTCCCCTTTGATTTCAGCCACGGGATGCGGTTTGTGGGGATCAGCGGCATGTCCTACCACGGCGGCCTGGTCGGCCTGATTGCCGCGGCCGTCATCTTCTGCAGGAAACACCGGATCGCCTTCTGGAACATGGCCGACCTCTTCGCGCCGGCCGTTCCCCTTGGGTACACCTTCGGCCGCATCGGCAATTTTATAAACGGGGAACTCTGGGGGCGTGCGACAACGGTCCCGTGGGGGATGTATTTCCCCCTGGATGGAAGCGGCCTTCTCCGGCACCCGTCCCAGCTCTACGAGGCCTTCTTCGAGGGCATCCTTCTTTTTGCCGTCCTGTGGGGCCTCAGGGAGAAGAGATACTTTGAGGGGTTTTTTGTGGCGCTCTACATGGCCGGTTACGGGCTCGTGCGGTTCTTCATCGAATTTTACAGGGAGCCGGACGCGCACCTCGGGTTTGTCGTCGGCAACCTCAGCATGGGGCAGGTATTAAGCCTCCTCATGGTGGCGGTGGGGGTGGCGATCGCGGTGATGAAAAGCGCGCCGGCGAGAAAAATATAGTTGCCGGGCATGAATTGAAGGGAGGCGGGGTTGTCCGTAAAGAAGAGATATCTGCAGGTGGTGACGACAACCTCCGGAAAGGCCGATGCGGAGAGAATTGCCGGGGCTCTTCTGAAGGAAAGACTCGCAGCCTGCGTGCAGATAGCGGGGCCCGTGACGAGCCTGTACTGGTGGAAGGGGTCCCTCGAGGCATCGGAGGAGTGGCTCTGTTTCATTAAAACAGGTGCGGATCAATATGCGGCGCTGGAGAAGGCCATCCGGAAGGTGCATCCTTACGAGGTGCCCGAGATTGTGGCTCTTCCCATCACCGCGGGGAGCAGGGATTACCTGGAGTGGCTTCGGGGGGAATTGAGGCCCGGACCGCGAGGAAAAAATTTGAAGCAAAAGAAGTGAGGAAAGGGGATCACCATGGGAAACATCTACACGCTGCCGAAACTGCCTTATGGATACAACAGCCTGGAGCCTTATATCTCCCGGGAGCAACTGCAGATTCACCACGAAAAACATCACCAGGCCTACGTGTCGGGTGCGAACGCCATTTTTGAACGACTGGACAAGGCCCGCAAGGAAGGCGTCGACCTGGATATGAAGGCAATTCTCAAGGAGCTCTCTTTCCATATAGGGGGTCATCTGCTGCACACGCTTTTCTGGGGAAATCTGGCCCCGGCCGCCAAGTCGAGCCCCGGACCTTCGGGGATCCTCGCTACGGCCATCGACAAGGAGTTCGGGAGCTTCGAGCGTTTCAAGAAGGAATTCTCCCAGGCGGCCGTCAGCGTCGAGGGTTCCGGCTGGGCGGCACTGTCATTCTGCATGCTGACGAACCGGCCCCTGATCATGCAGATCGAAAAGCACAATGTGAATGTTTATCCCATGTTCCGGATCCTCCTGGTGCTTGATCTCTGGGAGCATGCCTATTACCTCGATTACAAGAACCTGAGGGCCAAGTTCGTGGAGGCCTTCTGGAACATCGTCAACTGGGACGAAGTCGGAAGGCGATTCGAGGAGATGCTTCACTAGTTGTCGTTCGGGCCTCGAAAAGAAGTCTGTATTTCCAATGGCGCTTTTTTGCGGCGTGATCGCAGCCGGCGCATCGCCACACGATAACCGCGTGAGACCATGAGACTTCGAATAGAGACGGCAGGCAACTCAGGCAGGGGCCGGAGCAGACCGGGTATCTGGTTTCAGGCCGTCCGCTTTCATTTCGTGCCTCCCAGTTTCATCCCGGCCATCCTGTGCAGCGTCATCGCTTGGCTCCGGTTTCAGAACTTTGACTTCATGGCCTTCCTGCTGGTCCTAGCCGGTGTCACGATCCACCACTTCGGCCTGAACATGCTCGACGACGTCTTTGATTATCTGCATTTTGTCGATCAGTCCGGGTCGGCCGAAAAGAATCCCTACACCGGCGGAAGCGGTGTCCTGACCGAAGGACTCCTGACGGCGCGCGAGATGCTCGTGGGCTCGGTGATCTGCTTCCTGGTGACGGCCGTCATCGGGTTCTTCCTCGCTTACCTGAAGGGTTGGCCCGTCCTGGTGTTCGGTTTCATCGGCATGTTTTCCTCCATTTTCTACACCGTCCCCCCCATCAAGTTCGGCTATCGCGGATTCGGTGAGTTGATGATGATCATCAATTTCGGTCCCGTCATCGGCCTCGGGTCGTACTATGTGCAGTCCGGCCGCCTGGATCTGGAGCCGCTGATGGTGTCGCTGGTCCTGGGATGGCTTATGTGGTCCATGCTCATCATCAATGAAATCCCCGACTATGAGGAGGACCGGCGCGGCGGAAAGCTCAATCTAGTGGCCCGTTTCGGCCGCAAGGCGGGCGTATTTTTTTACGTTGCGGGGCTTATTCTTGCCTACGGCATTCTGCTCACGGCCGTGTTGATGAAGATAGCCCCTCCGCTCGCGCTCCTGGGTTTTATGAGCCTCCCCCTGGCCGTTCGATCGGTCCGGGTATTGAGAGACCATTACCTGGACAGGCTGAGGATGAGCCCCGCCAATCTCATGATGATCAAGATCTATGTGCTCACGGGTCTTTCCCTGGTGACCGGTTATGTCCTGGATTTTATGCTCTGAAAATTCCGCTGCATTAGAAAAGGCGGGAGAAACATCATGACGGGGAAATCGGTTGCCATCATCGGCTCCGCGACGGTGGATGAGGTCGTGCATGGAAATGAGCGGTCGTTTCAGTTGGGCGGCGTGGTCACTTATGCCGGTCTCACCTTCCGGCGTTTCGGTGTGGAAACCCTGGTCATAACCAATGTCGCCGACGAGGACAGGGCCATCCTCGACGCGCTGTCGCGGGAGGAAATCCACCTCCACGCGGGGTCATCGCCGCAAACCACCCGTTTCGTGAACCGGATTGAAGGTGACGCAAGAACCCAGGAACTGCCCCGGGTGGCGGAGCCGATTCGGAGGAAACAGATTGAGGGTGTTCTCAAGGGGCTGTTCCATGTGCATATCGGGGCCCTGCATCCCGACGATATCGACCCCCGGGTCTTCAAGTGTATTCGGACGGCTGGTCTCTTCGCGAGCGCGGACATCCAGGGGTATGTTCGTTTCAGCGACCAGGGCAGGGTCATCCAGCGTGTTTCCGACCGGGCGGAGAACATCCTCCGACTGGTGAGCGTTCTGAAGGCCGACGAGGGTGAACTCCAGGCCCTCACGGGCTTCTTCAAGGTCGACGCGGGCAAGCTCATCCGGCAATTCGAGATAGAGGAAATACTCGTCACCGCGGGATTGCGCGGGGGGTATCTTCTGACCAAGGAAGAGGAGGTCATTCCCTACCGGGCTCGCGCCGTCGAAAAGCCCCGGAGCACCGTCGGTGCCGGTGATGTGTTTTTTGCCGCTTATCTTGCGGAGCGTTATTATCGCCGAAAGGACATCCGGGTGTCGCTCGACAGCGCATCGGAACTGGCGGCCCGCCAGGTGGAAGGTCATTACATTCCCCCGGAGGCACTCGCCCTGCGCGAGGGGATCGGATAGAATATAAAACTGAAGGAGGCCAGCGGAGCGGTGAAGGTAAGCCGTGTATCCGAGATGAGGGCCCTCGATCGAGAGGCCGTTGAAAAGCACGGGATTTCCGAGGACATCCTAATGGAAAATGCAGGGCTTGCCGCCTACCGGGTCCTCTCGCGGGAGTTGCCCGCGCGGGGCAGGCGTTTTGCCGTGATCTGCGGGACAGGCAATAACGGCGGGGACGGTTTTGTCGTGGCCCGCAAGATTATCTCCGATGGCGGGTCCGCCCGTGTTTACGTCCTGGGCGGGAGGGATAGATTCACGGGAGCAGCGAAGAGAAATCTGGACATCCTCCTGAACATGCCGGCTGAGATCGAGGAGGTCCGATCGGTTCTGTCGATCCGGATGGGGGTTCTTCACTGCGATGCCGTTATCGATGCCCTGTTCGGCACCGGGCTCGCGAGAAAGGTAGAAGGGGTGTACCGGGAGGCGATCGACCTCATCAACGAATGCCGAGGCCCTGTCTTCAGCCTTGACATTCCCTCGGGTGTGAACGGTGACACCGGTGAGGTGATGGGCGCGGCCGTGAAAGCCGACTTCACGATCACCTTCGGCCTGCCGAAGGTGGGAAACCTTCTCTACCCGGGCTGCGAACACTGCGGGACGCTTTTCGTTTCCCATATCTCCTTTCCGCCCGCCCTGTCATGCGCGCGGCATCTCAAGATCGAGACCAACGATCCCGTGGAACTGCCGCCGCGGACAGCCTGGGGGCACAAGGGGGATTTCGGAGAAGCTCTGTTCATTGCCGGCGCGGCCGGTTACCTTGGCGCTCCCTATTTCGCCGCCCAGTCCTTCCTCAAGGCCGGTGGCGGATATTCGAGGCTTGCCGCTCCGACATCCATCACCCCCTTTCTCGGCAGCAAGGGAAGCGAGATCGTTTTTCACCCCCAAAAGGAGACGAGGGCGGGCAGCCTCTCGTTGAAGAACAAGGCGGAATTGCTTCGTCTGGCGGAGAAAGTGGACATTGTAATCCTCGGCCCCGGGCTTTCGCTTGAGGCGGAGACCCAGCGGCTCGTCAGGGAGCTTGTCCGGGGCATCCGGAAGCCCCTCGTCATCGACGGAGACGGGTTGACGGCTGTCGCCGGGGACTTGAAGACCCTGAGAGGCAGGAAGGCCGAAACCATCCTGACCCCTCATCCGGGCGAAATGGCGCGGATCACGGGCATGAGCGCCGCCGCAATGAAAGGGAAGGCCCTGGAGATTCTTCAGAAGACGTCGAAGGAACTAAACGCCACTATCGTGCTGAAAGGCGCCCATTCCCTCGTCGGCTATCCCGACGGCGGCGTCTTCATCAATCTCACGGGCAACGCCGGCATGGCCACGGCCGGCTCAGGGGACGTCCTGGCGGGAACGATCGCGGCCATGTCCGGTCTCGGACTTCCGCTGCGGGATGCCGTGAGAATGGGTGTCCTTGTTCACGGTTTATCGGGGGATTTCGCGGCCCGGGAAAAAGGCGAGGACGGGATCACCGCTCAGGATATTCTCGATGGCCTCCCCCTGACGATGAAGACCCTCAGGGAAGGGACCAGTGATCCGCTCTGGCAAAAAATCGGGATGGTTTGACCGAAGGGGCTACAGTTTCCGCTCGAGGATGAAATCGGCGATGGCGAGCATCGAGCGCTTGGGTTCGGAGTCGCCGAACATGTCCATCAGTGTCCGGCCCTCGTCAATCAGTTCTTTCGCCCGGTTCAGGGCGTAGTCAATGCCTCCGAATTTGTGAATGAGTGAAAGCACTTCCTGCACATCTCCCTCCTGGGAGCCCTGGCGTTCGAGAATGCCTTTCACGCCTTTTTTTTCGCTCTCCGAGCACTGCCGCAGTGCGTGAATGAGGGGGAGCGTGATTTTACCTTCCTTCAGGTCCATGCCGATCGCCTTGCCGAATTCCTTCTCCGAGGCCACGTAATCCAGGGTGTCATCAGTGAGCTGGAAGGCCTTGCCGATTCTCAGCCCGTACGCTGCGAGGGCGTCAACGTGGGCGGTCGGCGCCCCGGCGAGCATGGCGCCGACGGCACTGGCCGCCGAGATGAGCACGGCCGTTTTCTTCTCGATGAGCGTGAAATACTCCTCTTCGGTGATGTGGATGTCCCCCGACTTCATGAGCTGGAAGACCTCCCCTTCCGCCATGATGTTGGTGGTGTAGGACATCAGCTTGATGATGCGAATGTCCCCGTCATCGGACATCAGGGAGAAGCACTTGGAGTATAGAAAGTCACCCACGAGGACGCTGGCTGAATTGCCCCACACGTTATTGGCCGATGGCTTGCCGCGCCTCGTGTCGGCGTTGTCGATCACGTCGTCGTGCAGGAGGGTCGCCGTGTGAATGAATTCGATGACGGCCGAAAGGGGAAAGCGCCTCTCCCCCCTGTATCCGCAGAGATCCGCGGCGGTGAGAAGCATGAGGGGTCTGAAACGCTTCCCGCCGCTCATGATCAGGTGTTTGATGACGACGGGTATGAGACGGACCTCGGAGCCCAGGGACTTCTCGAGATGCTCCTCCACGAGCTTCAGATCCCCTTCGTAACGCTTCAGAACATCCTTCATGTCCATGGGGCATTCCTTACCGTCGGTTTCTATGGCCTCGCAGGGTCATCGGCGGGTTTTTCGTTTCCCCAAAGGGGCGTCGGCCGCCCTTGGCCGGCGGGTGACCCCTCAGCGAAACCCGTTCAGAAAAGAGTCCACGTGAGGCTTGCATTCGCGGGAACGGGGACCTCTATGCTTTCTTGGCGTAGGTGTTACGGATGGCCGAGAGCCTGGAGTAGTGTTTCCACTCTTCCTGGATGATTTTGTCCACCAGCGCGTGCTGCCTGTCGGCGACGAACTTCTTCACCTCGTGATAGTAGAGGATGGAATCGAGTTCGCGCTGCATGGCAAATGACAGGGCCGACAGGGTGTCATTGACATTCGCCACCGGCTTGTCCAGTTCCCTGGCAAAGATGATCTTGTTGTCGATGTATTCTTTCAGGTAGGCGAAGTATTCCCCTTCATAGGTCTCTTTCGGGTTCAACTCGTCCGCCCTGGCCAGGAAGCCTTTGAAGATCTCTTTGTGCTTCGACTCCTCGGCCGCCAGGTCGTTGAACATGTACTTCGCTTCTTCGTCCTTCGTGGCCTGGGCCGCCTGCTTGTAGAACTTTTCGCCGTTCTCCTCGATCCGGATGGCGAACTGCATGATTTCAGCTGGTTTGAAGATGTTCATCTCAATCCCCTTTCTGGGCGGTTAAAAATTTTCGGCGATTATAAACGATATCCGCGACCGTTGGCCACACTTTTTTCGCGCCCCTTTCTTCAGGCCGCGGGGGCAGCAATCTTCTGACGTGTGTCTGATCTTGGGGAATCTTTAAGGAGGAGGTGGGGGGCTTTGAAGCCCCCCGGAAATTTGTTTTTTGAAAGGAGGAGAAATATCTAAGCGATAAGGTTGAGGTCTTATCAGCTTTTGTTTGCCGGGTATCCCTTCTCTCGGGCACCACCCTTGCACGCTTGCGACCTAAAGATTGCAGAAGTTATGCCACGAAAAACGTCTCGTTTATAAGTCATTGAAAGCTGAAGATTTTTTATGTAATGAAGGATTTGAAAAGGTTGTTTGCTTTCGATGTTCGATGGCAATGAATGTCGAGGCCGAAAGGGGGTGATTAGGAAAATTAAGCGAAAATAATAACTTGGAACGTTTCACCGATTGTTATATGAAACGACAATAATGTCGAACTGCAAGGTTTCCCGATCAGAAAGAAGAAGGTTTGTTAAACTCATCTCGAAAGAAAGACCGAACGGGCTGATTTTCGAGGGTTCAATCTCCGTATGTCGAAGTTGAATGACCGAGTCCGGTTCGAAAGAGCCCGATGAATTTCCGCAGTTGCCTGATTTTCCGAGAAATGGTATGAATCGAAAATCACGGAGGATTTGGATGAAACGCTTGAGGCTCATACAGGCCCTTTGCCTGCTTTCTCTGTTTCTATACGCGGGTCCCGTCTGCGCCCAGGCGCAGGGACAGTATTCACAGGGGATGTCGGGCAGGGTGGATATGTCGCTCACGGCACTGAAACTGACGGATGAGCAGATGGCAGCCGCCAGGCAGATCAAGGCAACATACACCAAGCGGCTTCTCAAACTGAGAAGTGACATCATTGCCAAGCGGCTCGAGTTTCGAAATCTCATCCGTGATCCCTCCGCAACGGAAGAGGCGATTCGAGCCAAGGGAAAAGAAATCGAGACCATGGATGTTCAGCTCGTCCGGGAAATGATCGACTTCGAAATAGAGATGAGAAAGATTTTGACGCCCGAGCAGGTTCAGCTCTGGTGCAACTATATGGATCCTTCTTCGGTGAGAAAGGTCAAAAAATAGCCTCTGATCGAGGGAACCGTATATTTTGAAAAATCCTCTCCCCAGAAACACCCGCCCGTTTTTGCAGCCCCTGGCGATGGTCCTCATCTGTGCGGTCTTCGTGCTCCTCATTCTGGTGACGGGCCTCATGGACATGACGAGAGTGGACCGGTCCCTGACGGATTTCATGGAGACCCGGGGACTCGACGTTGCGGACAAGATTGAAAAAGAAACACAGATTAACTATACCACCATCATCCAGATGCTCTGGGGCGAGCATGTCAGCGATGCCATCATCCCTTTCACCGAGGAGACCTTTTACGCCCAGGAATCCCTGATCAACGTGCTGGTGGGTCATCTCCGGAGGATAGACCTCAGCTGGGATCAGACCGGACAGATCCGGATAGACGAGGGACAGGGTGATGTCCAGGGGAAATTCTGGCTCCTGGCCGTTTTAAGTGAGGGGGGAAGAGTTCTCCACGCCACAAGGCCCCTGGATGAGGGACTGCTCGCACGGGCCGGCCCCGTGATCAAGGGAAAGCAGGATATCCTCATCGACCTCTTCGGCCGGCCTTCGGAACGGCAGGACCGGCCGAGGCTGATCGCCCTTCGTCGAGCGGGCGGAAACGGGACCATCATCGGGGCCTTTGACGATGAGGGGATCCGCGACTGGGGCCTGAGGGTCGCCGTCCAGAGAGCCATCGAGGACACGGTTTCCATGCAGGGTATCCTCTACGTGGCCGTCACCGATGAGGTCGGCGGGGTCATCGGCAGCATCGGTGATTTGCCGGAATCCGGGCTGGAGAAGGACCCCCTTCTGCAGGATCTGTCCGAATCGAAGATTTCCAGCGCGAACCGGAAGGTCATGATGAAGGGGCGGAACCTTCTGGAAGTGCTCTGCCCGATCTATCTGGAGACGACCCGGATCGGATTTGCCAGGGTCGGTCTGGAAAGTGATCGGGCCGACGCAATCCTGCAGAGGAACCGTGAGCTTCTCTATATCTCCATGGCCCTTGTCATGCTCATCGGCCTCGTTTCCATCTGGTTCCTCTACATGAACCAGAACCGGCACCTGGCCAGGATCGAGGAGATGCGCAAACAGCTCGAGCAGTCCGAGAGGCTGTCGGCTCTCGGGCAGCTTGCGGCGGGCGTGGCGCATGAGATCCGAAATCCCCTCAACGCCATCAGCCTGGCCAGCCAGCGGCTTCAGCGGGAGTTTCTCCCCGAAAAAGGCAAGGAGCAGGAATTTCGGCAACTGGCGGGGGTCATACGGGACGAGATCCGTCGTCTGAACGAGATCATCGAGGATTTCCTGAGCTTCTCCAGGAGCCGGCGGCTGGAATTCCGGGATTATTCCGTGAAAGACTTGCTCCTTAGGCTTGTCAGCCTCATCGAGGAGGAGGCCAAGACGAAAGGAATCACGATCAAGTTTCAGTCGACCGATTCGGTGAGCCCCGTTCCCATGGATGTTGACAAACTCCGACAGGCCTTCTTGAATATCGTCAAGAACGCCATGGAATCGATCCCCGGTGAAGGGACCATATCCATTAGCGTGGAACCTGGCGACAGCGACTGGGTTTCGATCAAGATCACGGACAGCGGTTCGGGTCTCACACCCGAGGAGATAGAGCGAATCTTCAACCCCGAGTACACGACGAAGGAAAAGGGGCTGGGTCTGGGTCTGCCGATCGCCCATGAGATTGTCCGCGGTCACGGAGGCAGGATCCTTGTTCAGAGCCAACCCGGATCCGGGACAACCTTCGATGTCCTGCTTCCCGCCGGGGAGAAAAAAGCCTGAGGATTATTGATGAAACCGTTGAACATCCTCATCGTGGAGGACGGCCAGACGCAGAGGGAGATGCTGCGGGATTTTCTCGTCAAGCAGGGGCACTTCATTACCGAGAGGGACACCGGCGAGGGGGCCATCGAGGCGATCCGATCGGGGCAGCTCGACCTCGTCCTCATGGACTACAAGATGCCCGGGATGAACGGTCTGCAGGCCCTTCAGGCCATCAAGGAGATGAACCCTGAGATCGACATCATCATGATGACGGCTTACGGTACCATCGAGACAGCCGTGGATGCCATGAAGGCCGGCGCCGTGGACTATGTGACCAAGCCCATCGAGCTCGAGGAACTGCTGATCCATATCGACCGGATTTCAGAGCGGCGGACACTCATCCGTGAAAACGAGATGCTCCGGGAGCAGCTCAAGGAAAAAGGCGTCACGGCGGAGAACATCGTTTTCCGAAGCCGCGAGATGGAGGGTCTCGTGAACCTCGCGGGGCGGGTCGCGGGAAGCCGCGCGACCGTCCTGATCCAGGGCGAAAGCGGGACGGGGAAGGAGCTCTTCGCCCGGCTCATCCACAACTTCAGCCCGCGTTCCGACAGGCCCATGATCGTGGTGAACTGCAGTGCCCTTCCCGAGAGCCTCCTGGAGAGCGAGCTCTTCGGTCACGAAAAGGGGTCCTTCACCGGCGCGACCATGCGTCGTATCGGCCGCTTCGAGCAGGCCGACGGCGGCACCCTTTTCCTCGACGAAATCGGCGATCTGTCCCCCCCGGTACAGGTCAAGCTCCTGCGCTTCCTGCAGGAGAGGGAATTTCAACGGGTCGGGGGGAACCAGGTCCTTCACGCCGATGTCCGGATCATCAGCGCAACGAACCGCGATCTGGAGGCCAGGGTGAAGGACGGCAACTTCCGGGAGGACCTCTTTTACCGGCTGAATGTCGTCGTCATGTCCGTCCCCCCGCTCCGGGAGCGGAAGGAAGACATCCCGCCCCTCATCGATCATTTCATGAAGCGCTACAGCCGGCTGAACGGGAAAGACATCCGGGAGATCAGCCGCGAAGCGAGGGACATGCTCCTCAAGTACGATTACCCGGGAAATGTCCGCGAGCTGGAGAACATCATCGAACGGGCCGTGGTCATCTCGCGGGGCCCCGTCCTCGCGATGGAGGATCTCCCCTTCAGGGAGCTGCCGGAATCGGCGGCGGAACCCGGGAAGATCCAGGGGAGGCTTCTGAAAGACGCCGTCGAGGACCTGGAACGGCGGATGCTCATCGAGGCCATGGAAGAGGCGGGCCACCATCAGACCCGGGCGGCCGAGATCCTGGGGCTGAGCGAGCGGATGCTCCGTTACAAGCTGAAGAAGTTCGGGCTGAAATAGCATTCGGATACACAACGGACGCAGGGCAGAGTGCCGAGACTCTGCCCTTTTTTTTCTGAAGAATCGATCTTCAGTGGATGTAAAGGAGACATTTATTGTAGAAATTTATTCACTGATCCGGTATCTGTGGAAAAAAAGACTCTTCGGATGAAGTAGAAAACATTTCTCGCCCGTCTTCAAATGCGATAAGGGCAATCGTGAAATGAGAGGGGAGGATCTTGACTGAGGTACTTGACGCAAGGCTGAAATCGGCCAACGAGGCGTTTCGTCGAATGCAGGCTTCAGAGGGAAACCGGAAAGACCTTCAGCTTCATTTTGTCGCCTACCTCACGGACCTGGGGGAAATAATCAGCCATGTCGTGGACTGGATGGTCCGAAGCGGCCGGAGGAAAGATGTTGTTGATGCCTGGAGGAATGCGGTTTTGCCCTGGGTCAGGAGGGAGTTCAATCCGGACGCCTACGAAAAGATGACCTGTATTGCCCGGATCCGGAACAAGAAACAGAAACGTCCGCCCATCATCCCGGACGATGAGGAGGTTCTGTCGCATTTTTCCAAGTACTACTGGGACAAACTGTATCTTCTGGATGAGATCTGGCCGGACTTCAGAAAGCTCACGATGACGGAACCGGTCGGGAAGATATCATACGACCTCTTCGACCTCTGCAATACGGTCCTTCGGGTCAGCGATAAACTGATCGCGGATTATCAGAAAATCTGATGGATGGAAGAAACGGACCGCCATCAGACCCGGGCGGCCGAGATCCTGGGGCTGAGCGAACGGATACCTCGTTACAAGCGCAAAAAGTATGGGCTGATATAATAAACTCGCCGCTGATCTTCACGGGAGGGGAATTAACATATTTTTGGATATAAAGAATGCAGGGCTTTTGGCTCTCCTTCTTGTTTTAGGATGCAGAAGATGCCAAACTCCAGCCGCCTCGAGTTTACTTATAAACGAGTGATGAAAGACTGCAAAATCAACTTAACTTCATGATCACTTGCAGATATTTGCCCCGGGTTCCACGATGCTGCCTACTTGACCGGATTCCTCCATGGCCCAATTCGAGACCACCGGTTCCTTCCCCGGAGGGATCAGGACAAAGGTGTAGCAGGGCGGCAATTCCTCGACAGCAATCTTTTTCAGACCTTCCTCCGGTTTGATGCCCTTGGCCTTGACGCGGAGAAGGTATCCCTTTTCATCGATCACGCGGTGGAAGGCGCCCGAGTTCAGCACCTTCAAGCGCGACTTGTCGTCCGGCTGCCAGGCCTCCTCAAGGAGATGGGTGTGGCCGTAAATGAAGTAGCGCATCTCCGGGAAATCCGCCTTTCTCTGACCCAGATGACCTGCGAGGACCCATGCTCTCGGCACAAGAAGTTTCTGCATTGTGGCCCCCAGTTCGGGCGTCTGTATCTTGCAGACGGCATTGCCCCGGATCTCGGTCTGCTCGCAGAGCATTCTGACATTTTCATCGGGGAGGCGCTTGTCGTCCCTGGCGAGCGCATCGAGTTCGATTTGGGCTTTTTTTGCCTGCTCGGAATCCCCGAGAAGTCCGGCGCGGAAAGGGTCGTCCTGCGGCAGGGCGGCGATAAAAAGGCGATGACCCTGTTCACGGGCCCTGGGAATGTTCCACCTGGGTTTTTCCTCCGGGGAGTTTTCTTCGCCGAGAATCTGCACCTTCTGGCGCAAGGACGTCTGAAAGAGGTTGAAAGAGGCAAACCGCGCGATATCCTCGCCGGTGCCCCACACGCCCCGGTCGGCCATGCGGTATCGGATGCCCGCGCTCTCCGGGGAGAGGTTATCGATGATCGGATACTGGTCTTCCTGCTCGTTGAACACCTTTTGCACAAATTGCTCTCCCCACGGGCGGACAATATATTCCGTGCCCTCCCGGGCCTGCACGATATTCGGCCATGAGTCATATCGGTTCGCCTCGCTGCCGATTTGATGTCCGTGCTCGACCACGATGATGCCGTCTGCGGATTTCCATATGCCTGTGCTCACAAAGCTGACGCGGCCTTTTCGCACGTCGAGGGCCTTTCCAACCGGCCCCCACACATCCGCGATCAACAGGCTCGAGTCATGGTTGCCGGGGATGATGTAGAGGCGGTTATCCCCTTTCTGAGAAAAGTCGCGGAGGGCCTTGAACACTTCTTTGTGGGCCGCGGTGATCCGGGTCGCCAGGGTCTTCATCTCATCGATCGTGCAGCCCAAATCTGCGCCGGCACCCCTGCAGGGAATGTCTGCCGGGGTCTGCCACATCTCCAGAAAATCACCGGCGATGATGAGGTCGACCTTCCGGTTCCCTGTTTTTGAAATCTCAGTCAGAAACGCCCCAAAGGCCCTCGGACAGCGAAAATCCTCTACGGCATACCACTGGCTGTTCGCATCTTTACCCAGGCCCACGTGAAGGTCGCTGATGACCACAATGGTTCTTCCGGAAGTTGTCGCCGCCCGGAATGACGGGGTCGATGTCCATGTTACGGCTGCCGTCGCGGAAGCGAATCCGCATACCAGGACGAGAACCGACAAAAGCATTGCCATCCTTTTCATCATTGCCTTTCTCCTTTCAGGCCGTCTCGGTCATTTGGGTGCGATCCTGATCCGGTAATCCCCCGCGATCAGGAACTCCAGGTCCATATCCTCGAAATTTATTTTCTGCTTTTCCTTGAAGTGCCTGGCCGTTTGTTCCGAGGCCGTGGTAAAGAGTTCCGCCAGAGAGAAGGCCTGCGAATTTTTCCTTGCGGCTTCTATGGCCTGGACAAACTCGATCGCAAGCATCGCCCCGTATTCGGCATCCACTGGGAAAGGGGAGATAATCATGGCGTCGATGCCGTTGGAGTTGAGCCGTTCCAGAATGGCCTGGTTGTTTCCTTCGGAAGCAGCGGCCGAGCAGGCGGAGAGAATCGCGACACTGCCGGCCGGAAATTGACGCTTGATCTTCTCCGCGGTGATCCGGTCGGCGTCGTTCGTGAACCACAGGTTTCCACCCGCCTGGTGGGAAAGCAGGATCACGCCCTCGGGAGCGGCAACCGCAGCAGCCGGAACCGACGCTTCAAAGTACGATCGCACCGTGTTCATGTCCCGTCGATAGGGCGGATTCTGCTGCAGCTTGCCGAGCTCGCCCTTCGCAGGATCTTCGAGCCCCTGCAGGGTATTGGGAACGTTGAACGTCCAGGTCTGTACAGGATATGTCTCCGCGGGATAACGCTCTCTGGGAAGCGGCTGAACCAGGATAATCCTCTTGTCCAGGATGCGGCTGGAGCTGTTGGCAGCCAGCAGTCCCAGGGGCAGATAGACCGGATTGCCTCCCTCGTTTCGCATACGGGCAAAGACAATGGCCCGCCTGTCTTTCTTTTGCACCAGATCACGAAAGGCCTTCTCGGCAGCCGCGGCCTGCTGCTCGTCTCTCTCGGAGAGCCCGCTGAACATTTTTTCTTTGAGTTCTTTCGCCGCCTCCTGATAGCTGTACTTCCGGACATTCTCGTCCAGGCTTGCAGCTCTCTGGCGCGCGTCCCTGATCAACTTGATCAACTGGAGCCGGTCTTCGATATAGTTGCTGAGCAGGGATAGGGTCTCCCAGGCATAGACGGAAACCTCATCGGGCGCCCCGGGGGCTGCGTCAGCCGTCTTTGCGGCAAAGAGAACAACACTCTTGCCCCTGGGGCTTTTCTCAAAGATGTAAAAAGCGGCATCGGCGATCAGGGGGCCTGCCGTCGAAAAATCGGAGGAGACATTGAGAAGCGTCTGGCGACCCTGCCTGAGCGGGACTGTGTCGCTTACGGGCCGCCCTCCGGCCGCGGCCGACGGGGCCGCATCGGGCGCTGTAAAAACCCCGGCGCCTGCGGGGCTTCGTCCACCGGCTTGTACGGGCTCATCGATCACCCTCACGGACATAGACAGATGATCCAGGGGTATCATCCCTTTTTCATCCCAGATCGTGATGAGAATCGTGGCGTTTCCCGCTCGCTCGGCCGTTACATCGAACCTGACTTCGCCTGCCTGCACCTCATGGGCAAAGTCCTGCAGTTTGATCTCCCCCGAAGACAGCCCGACCTTTTTTTTCTCATTGTTCTCTTCCGTGGCCTTGTCCGCCAGGACGAGCCTGTCGATGTCTACTTTAAGTTCTTCCCATGCACGCTGATTGTCCGTGAAACGAAGAAAACCCCCATGGAAGATCGGCCTGATCCTGAAACGAATGGAACTCTTGCCCTCTTTGCGCGCCTCATCGATACTTTTTATGACAGAGGGGTCGGGCTCTGCTTTGGAGTCCCTGAAATAGGGATATTTGGAAATGTCCAGCACGAAAGTGTAAGTCTTGTCTTTCTTCAGCACTTCCGCACGGGACTTTTCGTCCCGATTCTCGAACCATGTGTTCCAGAACGCTATAGCCTTGCCGCCACCCTTCGGATCATGCGGGGGCGGGGGGCCCGGACCGGCACTGCCGGTTTCCGCATAGCATGGCCGGCGGTATTCATACGACACCATGTATTTGAGACCTTCGAGCGCCATCACGGCTTCACAGCGTATGTATCTTGCGCTATCCGTCTTCATGACTTCGACGAGAGCAGGCACCGCGGCCTGGTCCCCCAGCTTCCCGAGCGACCCTGTGGCAGCGGCACGTACCGACGGCTCGGGATCCTTGAGTGCGGCGATGAGGGGCCGCACCGCGGCCTTGTCGCCCAGCTTCCCGAGTGCCCATGCAGCACCAGCACGTACCGACGGATCGTGATCCTTCAGCGCAGCGATGAGGGGCTGAACCGCTCCCCTGTCGCTAAGATTCCCCAGTGACTTTGCAGCAGCGGCACGTACCGACGGCTCGGGATCCTTCAGCGCGGCGATAAGGGGCCGCACCGCAGTCCTGTCCCCCAGCTTCCCGAGTGCTTCCGCGGCTCCAAGCCGTACACCCTTATCGGCATCTTTGAGTGCGGCGATGAGTGGCGGCACCGCTGTCCTGTCACTCAGGTTCCCAAGGGCTCCTGCAGCGGCGGCGCGCACCGACGGCTCACCATCCTTGAGCACGGTGACGAGGGGCCGCACCGCAGCCCGATGCCCCAGGTAACCGAGTGATTCCGTTGCCGCAACGCGTACATTTCTATCGCGATCCCGGAGTGCAACGATGAGAGGCGGCACCGCTGCCTTGTCATTCAGGTTCCCGAGGGCTCCTGCAGCGGCGGCGCGCACCGACGGATCGGGATCCTTCAGCGCCGCGATGAGGGGCTGAACCGCTCCCCTGTCGCTAAGATTCCCCAGTGACTTTGCAGCAGCGGCACGTACCGAAGGCTCGGGATCCTTGAGTGCGGTGATGAGGGGCGGCACTATAGCTTTGTCCCAATAGTTACCAAGTTGTTCCGCGGCCCAAATACGAATCTTTTTGTCGGGGTCCTTTAAGTCCGTGATCAAAGCATCCCGCTTTTGATCAGCGGCGCTCCCCGTCTGGGCCATGAGATTCACAGCCGGGGTGCAAAGCAGAAACGGGACGATCAACAGAATGATCACGGCAGCTTGCGTGACATCCTTTCTTGATTTTCCGAAACGCATGATCAATCCTCCTTGACTTCCCCGATGGCTGAACGTGTTCTGATGTTCCGACAATGGCGGGGACCCGCAGTATAATACCGCACCACCTACGATAAATGTGTTATCAAGAAATGAACGAACCAGGCAACGGATACATGCCGAAAACAACCGATGTTCGAAGAAACGCGAAAGCAGATGGTCACCTGAGGTTGAAGGAAAGAATGAGGAGTGTTCGCTTGCCCATCCCCCAGAGGGCAATGAAACCGAAAAGGCGGATAAGACTTATTTTTACAAGTACTTAAAGCCTGTTTTGAATAATTGTCAACAGATTTTTTCAGGTGAGGTTGTTCGAAGAACAAATAAAGGCAAGGGTCTTGGGCGCTGTCCCCCGGCTGATCGTTGCCAGCCGGGACTCCGGCGTTAAGACAAAAAAGTACGAGATTATTTCGGTGGGACCGTCCCGGGCGTGCCGATCCATTAAGACGCAGTTGAGGCTCTGTAAGAGGCGGGCAGCCACCAGGCTCGTGCGCCCGAAATCCCGGTTCCTAGCGAGTGGATGCTGCAATGTGCCTTCCAGAATTGCAAGATGAAGGGATAAGAGTAATCGCTGATTAGGCGATCCACCATAACAGGCTGTATTTCAACATAAAAATGTGTTTTACTGGGCGAGTCTGTACCATCTGTTGTCCTTCAGCATCTTGAAGGTGACCCGGCAGAGATGCCGTCCCGGTGCCCGGATGGACTGGTTGTGTTTTTTGCCTTCTGTTCTTTTTTTCTCGTAGTATTTCTGGGACAGCGGGACCTGCTTGCGGTGACGATCGACGGCGGTACTTGCGGGAAAACACTGTCGGGGCCGGGAAGCTTATCGAGGATCAAATAACCTGAGAAGGGTGTTTTTCCCCTTGCAATAACTGAGCTGAGAATTTAACCTGCAGCCATGATGAAAAGTGATTCGTTTTCCCGCTGGAGGCCTCATCCTTGGCATGGGCTTGAGGTGGGACCCAATCCGCCGTATATCGTACATGCTTACATCGAGATCACCCCGTTTGACACGGTCAAGTACGAGGTGGACAAACTCTCCGGATACCTGCGGGTGGACCGTCCGCAGCGCACCTCTTCCCAGCCGCCCACGCTTTACGGGTTCATCCCTCGCACCTACTGCGGCGAAAAGCTTGGCAGGCTCTCCCCCCGTTCGTCTGGCGGAGACGGCGACCCGCTGGACATCTGCGTCATCAGCGAGCGCTCGGTGAACCATCCGGAGGTGATCCTGAACGCCCGCGTTGTGGGCGGCATTCAGATGATCGACAACGGCCTTGCGGACGACAAGATCATCGGCGTTCTGGCGAACGACACGGTCTGGGACAAGGTGGAGGACATACCCTGGTTGCCCCAAGTCCTGGTGGAACGCCTGAAGCACTATTTCAGTACCTACAAACTCATCCCGGGTCAGGAAAAGTCCATCTGGATAGAAAAGCTCTATGGCCGGGACCATGCGCTGGAGGTGGTGAATGCAGCCATGGAGGACTACCTCGATCTGCTGGGGAAAAGTGAAGTGAGGGGTCAGGCTTGACATTTTGCTTTTCCACGATAGGTGATTCAAGAAGGTGACGCCTTTCTGTTCTTCGCGGAATAGTAATAATAAAGCGACAGGTCCGCGGCCACCATGACGAGGTTCAGGACGTAAAGAGCGAGGACCCAGTCCAGGGAGTAGATCAGCTTGTGGACGATGCCCGACAGGTAGCCAAAGCCGATCACCGCCATGAACAGGGGGCTTTTCCCAGCCACGACCCTCGTCCGCAGCGACTTGGCAATCGATAGGGGCCAGCTTGCCCCGAAGCAAAGAAGCATCGACATTTCATAGACGCTCATCACGGACTCCTTTTGTAACGAGAAAACCCGCTCTGGAGCGGGTTTTACTGCGTCTTCGTGTATGTCTGCCAAAGGTCCGGTAACCTGCCCGGCGCACCCTAGGCCTTCCGCTTGAAGCTCAGAATTTCCCTTGCCTCCGCAGGGGTTGCCACCTCCCGCCCGTATTCCCTGCAGATGCGGATGACACGATCCACGAGTTCGGCGTTGGTCCTGGCCAGCACGCCGGGATTCACGTAGATGTTGTCCTCCATCCCGACGCGGATGTGGCCGCCCATGATGAGGGCCATCATGGCCATGGGGAGATACCCCCGGCCGATGCCGATGATGGACCAGGTTGCGTTCGACGGCATCTGCTCGTGGAGGTGCAGGAAGGATTTCGGTGTGGCCGGCGCGCCCCAGGGTGTCCCGAGGACGAACTGGAAGTGGAGCGGCTCGTCGAGTTTCCCCTGGTCACGCATGCGAAGGGCCGTCACCAGCATCCCCGAGTCGAAGACCTCGATCTCGGGTTTCACCCCCGCCTCCTTCATCTTCTTGGCGGCCGCGTCGAGAAACTCCGGCGCGTTGATGAAGACGCTCCCGCCCAGGTTGATGGACCCGGCATCGAAAGAGGCGAGCTCCGGCTTCAGCTGAAGCGGCACCAGGCGATCTTCAATCGGCAGGTTGCGGCCGGGGATGCCGCTCGTCGTGAGGCTCAGGATCAGATCCGTCTTCTCGCGGATCCTCTCGACCACCTTGCGGAAGAGGCCGAGGTCCTGGGCACCCAGGCCCGTGTTGGGGTCCCGGACGTGGATGTGGACGATCGAAGCTCCCGCCTGCCAGCACTCGATGGCCGACTGGGCGATCTCCTCGGGCGTGATGGGGATGTAGGGCGCCACGTCCCGCATCATGCGGCTTCCCGTAATGGCTGCGGTGATGATGACTTTTTGCATGAGAATCTCGTCTATTTTGTCTAATGGCCCTGCCGGCCAAGGCTTGAGGCTAAGGGCTATGGGCATAAGGCCCAAACCCGCTTCAATTCAAAATTCAAAACTCAAGAAATTTCATTCGAAATTTCTTGAATGGATTCATCGAGGATCTCGACCATCCGGTCCATCTGGGCTTTTGTGATGATAAAAGGCGGCGCGAGGAGTATGTGATCTCCGCGCACGCCGTCGGCCCCGCCACCGCCCGGGTAAGTGATGAGGCCCTTGGCGAAGGCCCGGTTCCCGATGAGGACATTGAGCCTCTTCTTCGGATCAAAGGGTTCCTTCGTTTTTCTGTCCCGGACAAACTCAATGCCTGCAAATAGCCCCAGGCCGCGTACATCCCCGACGATGGAGTGCCTGTAAAGCCCCTTCAGTTTTTGAAGCAGGTATTTTCCCTTTTTCGCCGAGGCGGCGACGAGATCGTGCTTCTTGATATAATCCAGGACGGCAGAGCCGATCGCGCAGGAGAGGGGGTTCTGGCTGTAGGTGTGGCCGTGGACGAAGATTCCGTTTTTCTCCTTGATGACCCGGTGGATCTCTTCCCTGGCCACGACGACGTAGAGCGGCGTGTAGCCGCTCGCGAGCCCCTTCGCCGCGACGATCATGTCGGGTACCACCTTCCAGTGGTCGATGGCCCAGTTCTTCCCCGTACGGCCCACACCGGACATGACCTCGTCGACGATGAGGAGCACGTCGTAACGGTCGCAGATCTCGCGGATTCGCTGGAAGTAGCCGTCCTTCGGCACCAGGGCCCCCGCCGTGGCACCCACGACGGGCTCGGCGATGAAGGCGGAAACCGAATCAGGTCCCTCGTAGAGGATGGCCTTCTCCAGGTCGTCGGCGCACTCGATGGAGCACCTCTTCGGTTCGAGGCCGAAGGGGCAGCGGTAGCAGTAGGCGGGGACGATGTGGGGCGTGTGCTGGATGAGGGGCTGGTAATACCTGCGCCGTCCCGTGTGCCCGCTCAGCGCGAGGGCGCCCAGGGTGTTTCCGTGATAGCTCGCCCACCGGGAGATGACCTTGTACTTCAGGGGGCAGCCCCGGTCCACCTGGTACTGGCGTGCCATCTTCACGGCCGTCTCCACGGCCTCCGAACCGCCGGAGAGGAAGTAGACGCGGCTCAGGCCCCTGGGACTCATGGCGACGAGCCGGCCGGCCAGCCCGATGGCCGCCTCGCTCGTGAAGTGCGTGCCGTGGGTAAAGGCGACACGGCTTGCCTGCTTCAGCATCGCCTCTTCGATTTCCCCGACGTTGTGACCGATGTTGACCACGGCCGCGCCGCCGGAGCCGTCGATGTAGGCCTTTCCCTCCCTGTCGTAGATGTAGACGCCCTCCGCCCGATCGACGGTGGGGTAATACTTGGTCGGATTCCTGTAGAAGACGTGATCGACGTTCACCTTCCGTGCCATCTTGGCGCTCCCCCTGTCCATGTTTGTCAGCGTCACAAATCGAGGGAAAAATAGCAGAATGGGATTCCGAGTCAAGGGAAAAAGCCCGGAGCCTTGCATGTCAGGCCCTGCTGTTCGTGGGGGATGGAAAAAAGGAATGGGAAGGTTACTGCCCGCAAAAAAGGACGGAGGCGTAAGTGACGGCACTCTGCGTCACGGCTTCATTGTATGTTTCGTAGTCCATGAGGCTGCGGCGGCTTCCCCGCAGCAGGTCCGACAGCAACAGGATGGCCGGAAGGCCGCAGACCTTGTACTGGTCCTTTGTCTCGACGGCATTTTCGAAAATCTTTTCCGTTTCACCCTGCAGGAGAAAGGACAGGATTTTTTCGTCATTGGAGCGGGTGCGGGGAAGGAGGGCATCGGCCGGCAGGGTGTCTCCGAATTTCAGTCCCACGTGGGCGAAATCCACGCCGGCCACGCATAGGACCTTACCGTCTCTCTCCCGTATGACGTCCGTCAGGACGGCGAGCATGGACTGGTAGCGCTCGTCCCCGAACAGGTTTTTATTGCCGAGGATGAACTCGTGTATGCTTCCGCAGAGGATGGGCACGATAGGGGTTGAGTTCTTCAGGTAGTGGTGGATGAAGAGGGTTTGGAACTCGATGGAATGCTCCATCTTGTGGCCGAAGTCGTCGGTGGAGAGCGTGCCCTTCGGGAGTTTATCCCGGAGGTCGCTCACGAGATCCCCGTCCGCCGGGAGCTCGCCGTAGGGCGTGAGATAATCCTTGCCGGAGAGGGAGTAGAGACCATCCTGGGGGTTGTGATTCACGCCGAGGAGAATGATGAGGTCGTAGGACTTTCCCCTGATCGATCGGTAGGCGCCGACGTAGGTCCTCTGCGCGACCTGGATGTCGATGTGGGGTGAGAGGATCCCGCTGATGTGTCTGGAGTCCTCCCCGTCTTCCGGCGGGAGGGTGCTTTCGACCTCCTCGATGAACCGCGAGAGCCCCGCCGGATCGGTGTCGTAGCATTTCCCGCCGTGGACGAAGGAGCGTTTCGACTCGCCTCCGAACTCCTCCCGGATCTTTTGCATTCTTTCCCGGTAAAGGTCGCTGTCCAGAAGGAAGACCCTGTCGAGTTGATTGAGAAAGGACTCGATCTCGGTCTGGAAGACCAGGCGTCCGCCCTGGCGGCTCATCATCTCCATCTGGATTTCCCGGACGTCGTGCCGCCCGTCGAGAAGCTCCAGGAGGGGCAAGAGAGCCATGTCGACGGCCACGGTCATGCCGCCGAGCTGAAAGGGGTCATGGAAGGTGATGACCTGGCGTCCCTTCAGGGTGGAGACGGCCATCTGGATGTCCGATCTCAGGCGTGGTTTTTTCATGGCTCAGGCCCACACCCCCGCGATGCGCCGCCCGCAGTAGCCGCATTTGCCGTTTTTGACGCGGTTTTCCGTCACCGAAAACCCGACCCGGTTGACGATCTTCTTTTTGCAGCCGGGGCAGTAGGTGTGGTTGGATTCCGCGTTGGGGACGTTTCCCACGTACACATGATGAAGCCCCTCGGAAAGGGCGGTTTTCCGTGCCTCCTCCAGGAAGGAAATCGAGGTGGGGGGCAGGTGTGTCAGCTTGTACTGGGGGTAAAAGCGGAGGAAGTGAACAGGGTAGTCGGGGCCCAGGTTCTTCAGGAACCACCCGCACATCTGCTTCACCATCTCCATCCGGTCCGTGTAAGTGGGGACGATGAGGACGATCATCTCGAGCCAGACCCCTTCCGCCTTCAGGATCTTCAGGGTTTCCAGGACGGGGCCAAGCCTCCCGGCGTTCAGCTTCCGGTACATCTCGTCGGAGAAGCCCTTGACGTCGATGCGCGCCGCCGAAAGATTCTTGCAGAGCTCCAGCAGAGGCTCCCTGTTGATGAAGCCATTGGAGACCCAGACCCCTCGCACGTTTCGCTTTCGCGAGACACGGAAGGTGTCGAGGGCGTACTCCAGGGCCGTCGTGGGCTCGTTGTAGGTGAAGGCGATGGTCCGGCACTTCGCCTCGACGGCCTTCTCGACGGCGGCCTCCGGGTAGAGGGCGTAGCAATTCACGTCTTCGGGTTTCACCTGTGAAATCTGCCAGTTCTGGCAGTTCAGGCAGTGAAAGCTGCACCCGGTGGTGCCGATGGAGAAGGACCGTGTCCCGGGCAGGAAGTGATAAAAGGGTTTCTTCTCGATGGGGTCCACGTGCACCGCGCAGGGATTGCCGTAGACCAAGGTGTAGAGCTTGCCGTCCTTGTGGACGTGGGACTGGCACCGGCTTCGCGCGTTGGGGGGGAGGAGGCACATGTTGGGGCAGGTGAGGCACTGGACATTTCCAGCCGAGGCCCTCTGGAACCGAACTTCCTTCGACCACTCCCAGAGCTTCTCGGGGGCGTCGTTCAGCGTGATCGTCTTCTCGTTGCGGCCCGACGAAGGGCTCCACGCGGCAAGGGCCCGGCAGGGAAATCCCGATATCGCGCAGACCAGCCCCGCCTTGAGGAGATCCCTCCTCGACATTCTGAGGAAGCATGCCTGACCTGCCGGTTCTTTCATCTTTCGCGGATTGCCGTTTCCCCTGGAAGGTCTTTTTCCCGCGCGGCGAGTTGATTAAAAGTCATCATATCATGAACAACAGTAATGCCAATCATTTTTTGCCGTCCCGCGAATCGGTGGCGGTGTCAGGCGCCGTTTCTCCAGAGGGCGAGGGCCGTCATCACGAGGACCTTGACGGCAAGGAGGATGAGGCAGGTCATGTAGATACCCATTGCGGGAATGAGGAAGAGGCTCACCGCCGCGGCCCCCAGGCTCGCACCGAAAAGGTCGGCCGCGTAAAGGGAACCGGCCGTCTCGCCGGGCGTGGAGGAGATGAGCCTCGCGGCCACGGGGAATTCCGCCCCCGTGAGGGCCCCGATGACGGCCGTGAGGAGGGCGAAGGCCGGGTCTGTCAGGAGTCCCCTGCCGAAGGCGAGGGCCAGAATGTAGACGACAGTGTAGGCCAGGATGGCCCCTTCCAGTCCGAGGAGGGTGCCTTTTCCGATCCGGGCGCCCCTTTCGATGACACGGCTCGCTGCCAGGCTCCCGGCGGCCAGCCCGAACATGAAGGCGGCCACGATGAACCCGATGCCCGTGTAGACCGTTCCGTGGAGGATCTGGTAACTCAAGAGGATGACGATCTCCATGGCCGAGGCGAGAAACCCCGTCGTGAAGAGGGTTTTTCTGACCATGCTGATGCGGAGAAAATAAAACAGGAAGAGTACGGCCGCCCCGATCAGGATGGGGCCGTGGTTCTGCTGGAACATTGCAAGCCAGAGCTTCATCCGGAAAAAGAAGGCCACGGGCCGAAAGTCCCTGTTTTCCGGGACATCATCCCGCAGGCTTGCCGCCACAAAGGCCAGGCGCTCCGGTGTGACGCGGCCCGCGAGATAATGGCGGTTCACATAGGTCGTCTGGATCTTCTTCGCTTCGATGAGGGCCGCCGCGTCCGCCGAGAGGAGGCCGTCGGAGGCGATGAAGATATTCCTCTCCCCCGGGATGATGAGGACGTTATTGAAGACCCCCTGCAGGGTCCGCTTGAGCGTCGAGAGCAGGGCCGCCTGGTCGGGGCTGATGTAATTCTCGGCGCCCGGCACCGCGAAGCTCAGGACGCCGCCCGGCCGGAGGCGTGACTTTGCCGCCTCGAAGAATTCACGGGCGTAGCAGCGATTGAGCTGCAGGGCGTCCGGCGGCGGAACACTCAAAAGGATGGCGTCGTAGGTCTCAGTGGAGCGCTCGACGTACTTCCTTCCATCCTCGAGATGAAGGCGGACCGCCCCCGGATGCCGGATCCCGAGATGCCGGAGTCCCAGTTCGATGATGGCGGGGTCCAGCTCCACGCAGTCCAGGCGCTTCACCCCGTACTTCAGAACCTCGTCCGGCACGCCGGCCACGCTGCCGGAGATGAGCATCACGGAGTGAAGATCCCGGATCTGGGGAAGGGCGTAGTGGACGGTTTCCTCGCTGGCGAAGGTGTTGGGGGTCGAGAAGAGGTGTGCCCCGTTTTCGAAGAAGGAGATCTGGTCGTGCTCCCGCGTAATGACGATTCGACCGTAGGGGGATTCCCGGAAATCAATGACCTCCTGACCCGCGAATAGGCGCTCGATGGTGAACCTCTCTACGGGGATAAAGAAACCGGAAAGGGCGAGGATGAACGCGGAAAAACCGAGGATGTAAGCCGCCGGACGGGTCCGCCAGCCGGACGGAAGCAGGAGGAAGGCGGCAAGGCAGAGCAGGGCCGGCACGAGGAGGGAGGTGAGGTTTCCGAAGAAGCGGACCAGGACGAAGGTGAAGAGAAGCCCGCCAACGATGCTTCCCAGGCTGTCGAGAAAGTAGATCCGGCCGATGGCCTCCCCGCCGGGTTTCGCCTCGGCGTGGAGGGCGCAGGCAAGGGTGAGGAGCGCCCCCGACACCAGGCAATAGGGGAGGAGGACCGCGGAACCCGTCAGGATGAGGTCGGCGACTCCGGGAAGTTCCCCACGGATGAAGACGTGATTTCTCAGGAGCCGGATCGCGGCCACCAGCAACGGCGGCAGAAGGGCCACACAGAAAAGGCAGACCTGGAAAGCCGCCTTCTGACGGGGCGCCTGCCTGATGAATTTCGCGAGCCAGGCCCCGGCACCCGTGTAGAGAAGCCAGAAGGCAAAAAGAAGGCCCAGGACGACTTCATTTCCCTCGAATACATTGATGAACTCCCGGATGACGGTAATCTGGGTAATGACGGCGGACAGCCCCAGGGCCGTGACGGCAAGGGGGATCGAAAACCTTTCCCGGATCGCAGGCATCGAAATACCTCTCACGGGGGATCATTTTCCTGTTGAAATCTTGCCCGTGACTCCATCATAAAGATAAAGAAAATCCTTCCAAATCTCAAAGGCAAAAAAGGACCCCTCCAATGAAATTAACCGGACGGCTTCCGGGATGGCTCAAGGTGACCTACACCCTCTGGGTGATTTTCTGGGTCCCCGCCTACTGGAAATTCTACGGGCCCCAGAATTTTCTATGGTTCTCGGACATATCGAACTTCATCCTTCTTGCCGCCCTCTGGGCTGAAAGCCCCCTACTTTTATCGAGCCAGGCCCTTTCGGTACTCCTTATCAACACGGGCTGGACCCTGGAACTGGCAGGTCGCCTCTTCCTGGGCCTCCATTACCCCGGCGGGACGGCCTATATGCTGGATAGCTCCTTCCCCCTGTGGCTTCGGCTCTTCTCCCTCTTTCACCTTTTCGTGCCGATCATCATCCTCTGGGGTATATTCAAACTGGGTTACGACAGGCGGGGGCTTACCCTTCAGATCCTCATTGCCTGGGTTGTCCTTCCCGTCAGTTTTTACTTCACCGATCCCGGGAAGAACGTCAACTGGGTGTGGGGGCCCTTCGGTATGAAACAGGACATCCTGAGCCCGGAGGGATACCTCATTGCCTGCATGGTCCTGTACCCCTTGCTCATCTATCTGCCCACCCATTTCATTCTAAAGGGGACAGGCACCTTTTTTAAGACTGCTGAAGGTAAAAAGTTTTGAAGCATAAAAAAATAGATCAAAAAAGTAGCCTGTCCCCTTTTTCACCATCGGATCCCGTCGCCGTCGGGGAGTCAGCCTATGAAGAGTTTATGGTTCCCGTGCAGGAGGGTGTCCGTCTGCGGGTCATGACCTGGCGGCCCAGGGAGCCTGTCAGCGAGGATCCCGTCGTCTTTGTGGCGGGGTGGGTTTCTGCCGTGTCCGGATGGGCGCCCCTGCTGAAGGTCATGGCCGCTCGACGGCCGGTCTATTACATCGAAACACGGGAAAAGATATCGGCCCTCTTCGAGAACGAGAATCTGACCCCGGCGGATTTCAGTATTGAACGGATGGCCGAAGACCTGATCCTCGTCTGCGGCCACCTCGGGATTGACTCGCCGCGCGCAACGGCAATCGGCAGCTCTCTCGGCGCCACCGCGCTGCTGGAGGCCCTTAAGGGGGGCAGGCTGAAAGCGGGGGCGGCATTCCTGATCGCACCCAACAGCGATTTCAAGGCGCCCTGGTATCTGCAGTGGCTGCTTTTTCTGCCGGCCTCTTCCTATCACGGGATCAAGTACTTCATTATCTGGTATCTGAAGAGGTTCGTCTGCGATGTCAAAAATGAGCCGGAACAGATGGCGCGGTACAGGGAAACGCTGCTCACGGCCCACCCCCGGAGGCTAAAACTCTCGGCGACGGCCGCCATTCAAGCACGCTACCAGGTCTGGCCGCGTCTGGACAGCGTGCAAATACCCGTGGCACTGGCATACGCGCCCACGGACACGCTGCACTCCTTCGCCAACATTCGTCTCTTGGCGGAGAAGCTGCCCCACGCAACCCTGATTGCCTGCCCTTCGAACAAATACATGCACAGCGCCGATGTGCTGCGCGACATTGAGGCCTTTATTCTCAAGTCTGCCCGGCCGTGAGGGGTGTTCATGAAAGTGATTCGTTCCCGCTCTCCTCAGGAAGACCGAGCCACTGAGATGCGAAGTGCCGAGATTTTCTTTCTTCCGTGACAACCGACTGCTTTCCAACGGCCTTAGTGTTTGACACACCCCCTTAATTTCTCGTATATTCAAGTCTCTCCAAAAGAGAGCCTCTTTCAATATAAACTGCCCCTTTCATGAGGAGGTGCCTGTCATGACCCGTTCATTCCTCATCGTCTGCGCGTTGTTATTTGTTTATTCCGCCGCTTTCCACGCTCGGGGCAGCAGGCTTGTGGCGGGGGGGAAGACATTTGTGTGCAACTGACGGTCGAACAAAATCGGCCAGATCGTAAAAAAAGGGGACAGGCTACTTTTTTTAAGTTATTGAAATATACGTTCAAATACCAGCTCATCCGGTGGTAGAAAAAGTAGCCTGTCCCCTTTTTTCTATTTCTTGAACCGCAGGGGCCGGAACCAGAAGGAAAGGAGAATGAGCACAAAGTAGGCTATCGTGGCGTACATGATCTTCTCCAGCGTCACGTCCTCGACATAGATCAGCCGCTCAATCCACTCAGCGATGAAGGCGCCGGCATAGACTTCTTTTGCATTTCCGCCCGACTTCAGCCAGGCCTCGAGATAGGTGAGAGGGCAGATCGTCCGCGTCGCCTGCATGCCGATCATCAGGATGACGGCCGCCAGATGGATGAGACGCCACTTCGCGGAGTTGAAATAGAGGGCGACGGGGAAACCCAAGATGACGAACCCGATCCACAGAAAATGGATGATAATCACCGTATCGGCGGCAATCTTGTAGAACATCTCTTTTCGCCACCCCCCGAAATTGATAGACCTTCGAAAAGAATACCTCTATAAGTTAACCATATCACATCCAAGGCGTCCCGAGAACCCGCCATGTACGAGTCGATGTCAGCGATAAGGACAAATCGCACTGGAAAGGGGGTAAAGAGTCCCCGGCCGCACTTGCCCGTGGTCCTGATCCTGTCCGTCATCATCATGATTCATGTCCCTGCGGCGTCTGCGGCCGATGATCCCTATAAGAAGCGGCGAAATGCCATGGTGAAGGAGCAGATTGCCGATCGGGGGATCGAAGACACCGAGGTCCTGAGGACCATGCGGGAAGTTCCCAGGCACCTCTTCGTGCCGGAGGGTCTTCTGTCGAGGGCCTACGATGACGGGCCCCTCCCCATCGGCCACGGCCAGACGATCTCCCAGCCCTACATCGTGGCCTTCATGACGGAGGTTCTCAAGGTCAGGAAAGGGGAAACCGTTCTCGAGATCGGGACCGGCTCCGGCTATCAGGCGGCCGTACTATCCCCCCTGGTCAAAAAGGTCTACACCATGGAGATCATCCCGGAGCTTGCCGCCTCTTCGAAAGAGAGACTGAGAAGGCTGGGCTATTCCAACGTTGAGGTGAAAGAAGGTGACGGCTATTACGGGTGGCCCGAGAAGGCCCCCTTCGATTCCATCATCGTCACGGCGGCGGCAGGTCACATCCCTCCTGCTCTCGTCAAGCAGCTGAAGAATGGCGGCCGCATGATCATTCCCGTGGGGGGCTTCTTCATGGTCCAGAGCCTCGTCCTCGTGTCGAAGGACCAGAAGGGCGAAATCACCACGCGGAATCTGCTTCCGGTTCGATTCGTCCCGCTGACGGGGGGACATTGATGGACTATTTCCGACAGTCCATCACGTCTGTTTTGTCTATCTTGTCTTGTATGTTAAATCCGCTCTTTCGCAAAATGTCCGGTTTAGGTAAAAGTTCT
>DAIMEJ010000019.1:0-46253 GCA_036725345.1 Syntrophales bacterium | reverse complement strand
GCCTTTAGCCTTTAGCCTTTAGCCTTTAGCCTTTAGCCTTTAGCCTTTAGCCTTTGGCCTTTTGCCTTTTGCCTCTCTTTATTCAAACGTAATCCGGTACTTCTCGAGCTTTCTTTCCAGCGTGGGTCTGGAAATCCCCAGGGCCTCGCAAATTTCTCCCTTGTTTTTCCCGATGATGGAAATGACCTTCCGGATATGCTTCTCCTCCACCTCGTCTATGGTCAGGACCTTTCCCCCTTCCCTGGACCGTATCACGTCATTTTCCCCGGCCGTCGACGCCATTTGAGCCTGAGCGTAGCTGCCCAGCAGATCCGGGAAATCGACCAGGCCGAGGATCTGCCCCTTCGCCACGACGACGGCCCGCACGAGGAGGTTTTCCAGTTCCCGCACGTTCCCGGGCCAGGGGTACTTGAGGAAGACTTCCATCATCTCCTTGGACACCCCAATCACATTTTTGTGCAGGTCCCTGTTGATCTTCTTGAGGAGGTAATCGATCAGGAGGGGTATGTCCTCCCTCCGCTCCCGAAGAGGGGGGATGCGGATGGTCACGATATTCAGCCGGTAGTAGAGGTCATCCCTGAACCTGCCCTCCTTGACAAGGGTCTTGAGGTCCTTGTTCGTCGCCGCGATGATCCGGGCCCGCACCTTCACCCTGTCCTTGCCCCCCACGCGCTCGAATTCGAGTTCCTGGAGGACCCGAAGCAACTTGGCCTGGAGGTTGAAGGACATCTCGCTGATCTCGTCGAGGAAGACCGTTCCGCTTCCCGCCAGTTCGAACTTCCCGAGTTTTCGGCTGATGGCGCCGGTGAAGGATCCCTTTTCATGCCCGAACAGCTCCGACTCCAGAAGGGTCTCCACGATGGCGGAGCAGTTGACGGCGATGTACGGGTCGTTCTTCGCGGTGTTGTTGTGGATCACCTTGGCGATGAGTTCTTTTCCCGTCCCGCTCTCCCCCTCGATGAGGACCGTGGTCTTGCTCTGGGACACGACGCCGATCGTCTTGAAGATCTCTCCCATGGCCTTTCCGGTGCCGATGATGTCCCCCACCTTGAAATCCCTCGAGGGTTCCGTGAGCAGGCCGTCGATCTTCTTTTCCGTGGCGATGGTTTTCAGGGCCTTCTGCAGCGAGATCTCGAGTTCATCGATGTTGATGGGCTTGTGGATGTAATCAAAAGCGCCCTCCTTCATGGCCCGTATGGTCGTGTCCATGTCGTGGTGGGCCGTGATCATGATCACCTTGACGTCTTCATCATCTTCCTTGAGATCCTCGAGCACCGTGAAGCCGTCGATGTCGGGCAGGCGGATATCCAGAATGACCAGGTCCGGAGACACTTTGACGAATTTGTTCAGGCCGTCGGTTCCTGTCAACGCCGTGTGGACTTCGTACCCTTCCTCGGACAGGTAGAGCTGCAGCGTCTCACAGATGGAACGGTCATCGTCGATGACGAGAATTTTGGCTTTGGCCATGAAACCCCCCCAGAGAGATTAGGTCATTGGCAGCGCCTGTCTCAGGGCTGCTTCACCGGCAGAGTGACGGTCACTTTCGTCCCCGAGCCCTTCTTGCTCGTTATGTCAATGTTCCCGCTGTGGAGATCGATGATTTTTTTTACCTGGGACAGTCCCAGCCCCGTGCCGTAATTCTTCGTCGTGAAGAAGGGATTGAAGACATGGGGAAGGACGTCCGCCTCGATGCCGGCGCCGCTGTCGGCGACCTCAATGGAAACGGACTTCCCGTCGCCGTCGGTCAGCCTGGACGATATGGAAAGCTTTCCGCCCGCCTCCATGGCGTCGATGGCGTTGAGATAGAGGTTCAGGAACGCCTGCTGGAGCATCGCCGGGTCAAAGAGCATCCGGGGGACCTTGTCATCGAAGCGGTTCTCGACGCGGACGCGCTTCTCGGCGATTTCCTTCTCCGCCAGGTGCAGGGAATACTTCAGGAACTGGTTGATGTCGCCCGGGGCCATTTCGGGCTCTGCGGGCCGCGCGAAAACCAGGATGTCGCTGACGAGTTTCTCCAGGTGTTCAACCTCTCTCTGCGCTATTTTGAAGCGCTTCAGGTCGTTGTCCTGGGGATTCATCCGTTTCTCCAGAATCTGCAGGGACATCTTGATCGAGGACAGCGGGTTTCTCACCTCGTGGGCGATGCCCGCGGAGAGCTGCCCCACGGCCGCCAGCTTCTGGCTCTCATAGAATTTCTGTTCGAGATCCTTGAAGTCCGTGATGTCCCGCTGCACGACGATAAAACGGTCCGTGCCTTTGATGGGTCTGGCCGTGATCAGCAGATCCCGTTTCGACCCGTCCCCGGCGGTGAACTGGATCTCGAAGGGTTTGTAGACGCCCCGTTTGATATCCTCCCAGCGTTCCAGGAGATAGGCCCGGTGCTCCGGATTAACCAGATCCGAAAAATGCCGGCCCGTCACCTTGCCGACATCGAAGCCGTGGCTCACGTAACGGATGGTGCCATCGCCCCCCAGATCGATAATCCGGTCCGGCGAACTCTCCAGGATGGACTGGAGGTAGTTGTAGAGGTTTTCGATATCCTTTCGCAGGCTGATGTTCTCATCGAGTTCGTTCCGGAGGGTCTCCGCATACTCCGTGAGGTTGAGCTCCATCTCTCGCTCCCGGGTGACGTCCTGGAGCGTCTCGACGGCTGCGATGATCTCCCCCTTCTCGTCGTAGATCGGCGCCGCCAGAAAATACAGGTGCCGCCTCTTCCCCCCCAGGTTCTCGTAGAAGTCGCCCGCCTCGAAGGCCCCCTCGACAACCGACGACTTCTGAACCTGCTTCTTGCCGTAATACTTCTCCAGGCCCCGGACATCCCGGTCCACGATGAGGTCGGCGATGACGGGGCGCTTCTGCGCATAGAAGGGCCTGTACTGCCCGTCCGTCCCGATCATCTCCGCCGCCTTGAAACCCGTCAGCTCCTCGCAGGCGCGGTTCCACAGGATGATGCGGTGGTCCCGGTCGATGACAAACATCGGGATGGGCGTCCCCTCGATGATCCCCTCGATGGTCTTGCTCAACCGGATGTTGCGGTCCAGCTCAATCTTCAGCGTCTCGGCGTATTCCTTGAGGGAAAGCTCCATCTCCCGCTCCCGGGTGACGTCCTGGAGCGTCTCGATGGCTGCGATGATCTCCCCCTTCTCGTCGTAGATCGGGGCCGCCAGAAAATACAGGTGCCGCCTCTTCCCCCCCAGGTTCTCGTAGAAGTCGCCCGCCTCGAAGGCCCCCTCGACAACCGACGACTTCTGAACCTGCTTCTTGCCGTAATACTTCTCCAGGCCCCGGACATCCCGGTCCACGATGAGGTCGGCGATGACGGGGCGCTTCTGCGCATAGAAGGGCCTGTACTGCCCGTCCGTCCCGATCATCTCCGCCGCCTTGAAACCCGTCAGCTCCTCGCAGGCGCGGTTCCACAGGATGATGCGGTGGTCCCGGTCGATGACAAACATCGGGATGGGCGTCCCCTCGATGATCCCCTCGATGGTCTTGCTCAACCGGATGTTGCGGTCCAGCTCAATCTTCAGCGTCTCGGCGTATTCCTTGAGGGAAAGCTCCATCTCCCGCTCCCGGGTGACGTCCTGGAGCGTCTCGATGGCTGCGATGATCTCCCCCTTCTCGTCGTAGATCGGGGCCGCCAGAAAATACAGGTGCCGCCTCTTCCCCCCCAGGTTCTCGTAGAAGTCGCCCGCCTCGAAGGCCCCCTCGACAACCGACGACTTCTGAACCTGCTTCTTGCCGTAATACTTCTCCAGGCCCCGGACATCCCGGTCCACGATGAGGTCGGCGATGACGGGGCGCTTCTGCGCATAGAAGGGCCTGTACTGCCCGTCCGTCCCGATCATCTCCGCCGCCTTGAAACCCGTCAGCTCCTCGCAGGCGCGGTTCCACAGGATGATGCGGTGGTCCCGGTCGATGACAAACATCGGGATGGGCGAACCCTCCAGGATGCTCTCAACCGTGAGCATCGTGTCTTTGAGCACTTTTCTCTTCGAGCCCCCGGCTTTTTTCCCGCTCACGAATCGTCTTCCTCTTCGCCTCTCTTCCGCCTGATCCTTCTCTCCTCTATCGCGCAGATCACGTAGACCGCTACGGCAGAGCCCAGAGAAATGATCAGTTTGTAGAGGCCGCTCTGAATTCCCAAGACCTTGTCACAGATAAGCCACATGACGAGATAGGTTACGGCCGTTAATAGCTCCTGCATGCAAGGACTCCTTGAATGGCGGGACTTAACCTGACCTTTTCAATCCCTCATCACGATGTTCTGAAAACCTATAACTTTCTTGCACAAATATTTCAATAAAAAACAATTCTTACAACCATTCACCCTATCCTGAGGGAGAAAAAGCTCAACGCGAATGAGGATCCAGCCATGATGGCATAAAAATGTTAAAGATCTTTGATATGTTAATCACTTTTCGGCATTTCGTGATGATCCACATAACGACGGTAAAATTGATATTTTGATTGAACGATTCGTTCAATCAAGATTTAAAATTGAAAGAAACGTTAAATCAGCTTTGCTCTGCTGCACGGCGGTAAAAAGGAGATAATGACGCGATTAATCATATTTTTTAAAGCCTTAAGCGGACGGTCTCCCGCATAAAAATCGTGGCACAACGATTGCACATTCTCGGCCGTTTTGCTTAAATTTCCCCTTTTATTTGGTCGGCATTTGTGCTACCAAGGATGGCACCAATTTCAATAATGATTGAAAGGAGAAGGAAAATGTTAAAGAAATTAATCAGTAAGCTTTTAACCGTACTCACAACGATGTCCGTGGCGTTGCTCACGTCCCCGGTGGTGTATGCTGCTGAAGCTCTGCCGAAGGGTGAGACCTCCGACAAGGTCATCTTCGCTGTCGGCGGCATGATCGCCGCGGGCCTGAGTGTCGGTCTCGGTGCATTTGGCGCGGGTCTGGGGATTGGAACAGCCGCCAACGGCGCCTGCGTGGCCGTCGGAAGAAATCCCGGCGTGCAAGGCAAGATCATGACCACGATGCTGGTCGGCATGGCAATGGCCGAGTCCTGCGTTATCTACGCCCTGGTTATCTCCCTTGTTATTCTTTATGCGAACCCCTTTACCGCCCTCATCACGGGCTGAAAAACTCGCAAAAAAAATAACGCTAAGAGGGGGAAAAAATGACCGAAACAAAAAAAGATAAGCAGTTCTTCTCCGTAGGAAGGATTTTCTTCCTGCTTATCGTCATTCCCCTGTCGTTAGTGGCTTTTCTCATCGCCAATGGCATCTTCAAAGTGGGGGATACAGCGAGAGAACGTGCCGTAAGCGTTCTGGATCAAAAATCCCAGGAAGAGATCAAGATTCGCGCGATCAATACGGCGGACGAGGTAGCGAATTTCCTGAAAGAGAGGGAAAATGACATTCTCGTCGCGACCGTCCTGCCGGCAACAGAATCAGCGTTCAAAACCTTCGCAATGAAAACCCGGGGTGTCTGGGTCAAGCGAGACAACAAGATCCAGCAGGTCGAAGTGCCCCTGTATGTCGAAATGGCCCTTCTGGACAGAGCCGGTAACGAGTTGATCAAGATTCGCAACGGAGAGGTTGTTCCCAAGACCAAACTCGTCAACGTAAGCAACCCTGCGAACACCCTGTACAAATCAGAAGATTACTTCTCCAAGGCCGTTGCCCTGAACAGGGGAGAGGTTTACGTTTCCCGCGTCACCGGCTGGTACGTCAGCAAACCTGAATTCGAAAAAGGAAAGCGCTTCGGCGGCGTGATCCGCTTTGCGACACCGGTCTTCGACAAGAGCGGTGTGTCGGGCATTGTGGTCATGTCTCTCGACTATCGGCATCTGGCGGCCTTCACGGATCATATCGTTCCGACCCAGTCCGAGCGGGTCTTCGAGGCCGATGGGGCGTCGGGCAACTACGCCTACATGGTCGACAACCAGGGGTTCGTCATTTCCCACCCCAATGACTACCACATCGAGGGGCTGTACACGAACGGCAGGCCCGTGTCGCCCCTGGCGAAGGAGACGGCCGATGCGCAGATCAAACGGGGCGAAGAGGTCCTGAACCTCAATCTCCTCGGTTTCATGGATCCCAAGCTGCCGGAGATCACCCAGGATGCGGCAGCCGGGAAAATGGGCGTCAAGTCCTACACCTTTGCAGGCCACACGAAGTTCGTGGCCTACGCCCCGATAAAATACTATTCGAGAAACTATCCCAAGCCCGCCGGATTCGGCTGGGTGGGGATGGGTGTGGATGTTGAAAAGTTCAACGAGATGGTCTCCGCCGCGTCCAAGAAAATCGACCAGGAAGTGAAGTCGTGGACGACGGCCATTGTCGTCATCATCATCGCCTCCATGATCCTGCTTTTCGGCATTGCGGCGCTTCTGGCGAGGGGCATCTCCCGATCGATTGAAACGGAGGTACCCGAGGGGGCCGTACCCATTGAGCACTTTGACGAGGACGAGGAGGAGGAAGACAAGTAAGAAGCACCTCACATGACGGGATTCCGGGGGGCCGCAGACTTTCATCTGCGGCCCCTTTTTTTGCCCGCGCACGGGTGGGACGCGCCGGCGGGATGTCCGCAGGGCTAAAATACGAAATATCTCAAAGTTTTCATTGACAAATTGCGTTTTAATTGTATGCTTACAGACTTTGACATTGCCCGTTTTGGGCTTATATTAGCTGCACGGGGGCGATGTGAAGGAACTGCCTTAAACCCCTTTAATTTCAAGGAAATGGATGGTGCCATGAGTCTGAAGAAAAAAATAGATGCGGAAATGGTTGCGGCGGCCAAGGCGAAGGACAAGATCAAGCTCTCGGCAATCCGGATGATTAAAACGGCGTTGCACAACAAGGAAATTGACGCGAAGAGAGAGCTGAACGAAACGGAAATTCTTCAGGTTTTGGCCACCATCGCGAAGCAGCGCAAGGAGTCCATCGAGCAGTTCAGGGCAGGCGGCCGGCTGGATCTAGTGAAAAACGAGGAGGAAGAGCTCAGAACCGTCCAATCCTTCATGCCCCAGCAGATGTCCGCCGCGGATATCGAGGCGGAAATTGCCAGGGCCATCGGTGAAGCGGGCGCGACGGGCGTCAAAGACATGGGGAAGGTCATGAAGGTCCTGATGCCCCGGATTACGGGAAAGGCCGACGGGAAGATGGTGAGTGATCTGGTGAAGGCGAAGCTGTCATCCTGAGATGTTTCACCGCGATAATCGCAAAATCCGGGAAGGCAGGTCCGTTCGCCCGGGTAAGATCCTACGATGTATCCCGTAACCCTTTGAGCACTGCGGCAGTGCAGGACTGGCGAATCTGATTCCTCAGCGGCAAGGGTGGATATCCAGCCCCAAAAAGGAAAAGGTCTTGAAGGGTTCTATTCCCGAAAGCAAGATTGAAGAAATAAGACAAAGAGCGGACATCGTCGGGCTGATATCGGAATACGTGGCCCTGAAGAAGGCAGGCAGGAATCACCTGGGCTCCTGCCCTTTTCACAAGGAAAAGACCCCTTCTTTCACCGTCAATCCCGAAAAGCAGATTTTTTACTGTTTCGGATGCGGCCAGGGAGGCAATGTCTACTCCTTCCTGATGAAGATCAACAACATGACCTTCCCGGAGGCCGTCAGACACCTGGCAGGCAAGCTGGGCATCGCGCTTCCCAAAACCTTTTCCGAAGAAGAGGAGAAACGCCGGTCCGGATTGAAGCAGGAACTCTACCGGGTCAACGCCCTGGCGAGAGATTTTTTCGCGCGTCAGCTCTTTTCCGATGCGGGGAAAAGCGGCCGGGAACACCTCCGGAAGAGAGGGATCCGGGAGGAAGTCGTCCGGGAGTTCAGGCTCGGCTACGCCCCGCCGGCCTGGCGGTACCTGCGGGATTTCTTCCAGAGGCGGGGTACGGACCTTTCACTGGTTGAAAAGTCAGGCCTCATCATCTCCAAAGGCAAGGGTGACTATTACGACCGGTTCAGGGGGCGGCTCCTGTTCCCCATAGAAGATATTCAGGGCAACGTGGTGGCCTTCGGCGGGCGAATCATCGGCGAGGGGGAACCCAAATACCTCAATTCGCCCGAATCGCCGGTTTACATCAAGGGAAACAACCTCTACGGCCTGAACCGAAGCCGCGACGACGTCCGCAAAGCCGACGGCGTGATTGTCGTGGAGGGGTATTTTGATTTTCTCTCCCTCTGGAACGCGGGAATCCGAAATGTCGTAGCGACGCTGGGAACGGCCATGACGACCCATCATGCCGATCTGATCAAGCGCTACACGAAAAACGTCTACTCGCTTTTCGATCCCGATCAGGGGGGGAAGAAAGCCCTGGAGCGAAGCATCAGCCTCTTTCTCGGCAGGAACATGCTCGCCCGGGTTGTGGTCCTGCCCGAAGGCCGGGATCCGGACGACTTTGTCCGCTCCTCGGGCCGGAAGGCCCTGGAGGACATACTGTCAGGTGCCCGATCGGCCGTCGACTATTACATCGACGAAATGATCGGGACCAGGAAAACCCTGGAGGAAAATCTCGCATCCCTGCGGGAGGCCATCCCCTTCATGGCCCGGATCGACGACCCCGTGGAGCGAAACCTGTTTGTTAAGAGGGTGGCGGAGAGGCTCCAGGTCGACGAGGCGCTCCTGAAAAAGGAGGTCGGCAAAGCACCGGGCGCGGAGGAGGAATCCGCCTTGGAAGGTGCCGGCCGGCCGGGTCGCTTGACGGTGGATCCCGTGGAGCTCAGCCTCATCTACATGATGGTGGAGAAACCGGCGAGGATAGACCAGGCGAGAAATCAGAGGGTTCTGGATTTTTTCTCGAACAGGGAATTGAAAAAAGTCGGCCAGTCACTGGAAGAGATCCGGCAGGCGGACCAAAAGGTCAGCGTGGCCGATTTCATAGAAGGCCTCGCAGACGGAGCCCTAAAGAAAAAACTGCTGGAATATGCTTTTTCGGACAGACCCGCCGATGAGGGAATCACCGAACGGGTTTTCGTCGACGCGGTCAAGAAAGTGAAAACACGGTGGTACAGGGAAAAGCACAGGGAATTGAAGACAAAACTCATCCGGGCACAGGAACGGGGCGATGCAGAGTTGTGCCACCAACTCCTGAGGGAGAAAGAGAGGCTTCTCAATGAGCAAAAGGCGTTATAAAGAAGGAACCAATCCCGGCGAGGGGAAAATCACCAAGGAAATCCAGTCCGACGAGGTCAAGAAGCTCATTTCCCTCGGCGAAGAGAAGGGTTTCCTGACCTATGACGATGTGAACGAAATGCTCCCGTCCGAGATCGTCTCCTCGGATCAGATCGAGGAGATTTTCATGCTCTTCGGCGAGAAGAACATCGACATCATCGATACCGACAAGGGCGACAAGATCGTCCTCAAGAAGAGCGTCGAGGAAGCGCCGGAGACGACGAAAGAGGAAGAAGAGGAAGAACTGCTCGCCCTGCTGCCGATTGTCAGCAAGACCGGCGACCCCGTGAAGATGTACCTCCGGGAAATGGGACTGGTCTCGCTCCTGAATCGCGAAGAAGAGGTCGAGATCGCCAAGCGGATCGAGGAGGGCGAAAAGGAGATCCAGGACGCCATTTTCAGCACCCTGTGCACGACGAAGGACATCGTCCGGATGGGGCAGGAGCTCCGGAGCGGGGATCTGCGCATCAAGACGATCGTCGACAGCCTCGAAGACGAGGATGGTTTTGTGGAGGAAGATATCCACAGTGAACGGGTGTCGAAGATCATCGATCGGATCACGCAGCTCGACCGGCAGAACGAGCGAAGCCGCAAAAGTCTCAAGGACAAGAAGCTGAGCGAGAAGCGCCGAAAGGAGATCCTCGCCCGGATCAACAAAAACACCGAGGCGATCATCGGGCTGTGCAAGGAGATCAAATTCAGCAAGAAGCGCTCCAACCGGATGGTTCAGAAGCTCAAGGATCTCCTGACAGAGGCCGAAAGGTCCGAGCAGTCGGTCAACTTGGTCCGCAGGCGCACCGGAAGTATCCCCATCAAGGATCTGGAGAAATATTTCGCCCAGGCCAGAAAGGGCAAGGCCGAAGAAAGGGCCGTCGTCCGAAAAACGGGCATCTCGATCAACAGGCTGAGGAACTACGAGGAGCGCATGAAGGAAGCCCGGAAGGTCTTCAGGCGGGTGCAGGAAGAAACGGGATTGCCCCTTCAGAACCTCCGGAAGACGGTTACGATAATCGCGCAGGGCGAACGGAAGGCAAACCTGGCCAAGCGGAAGCTGGTGGAAGCCAACCTTCGTCTCGTGGTGAGCATTGCCAAGAAGTACACCAACCGGGGCCTGCAGTTCCTGGACCTGATTCAGGAAGGAAACATCGGCCTCATGAAAGCCGTGGACAAGTTCGAATACCAGCGGGGCTACAAATTCTCCACGTACGCCACCTGGTGGATCCGGCAGGCCATTACCCGGGCCATTGCCGACCAGGCCCGTACGATCCGCATACCCGTTCACATGATCGAGACCATCAACAAACTGATCCGGACGTCCCGTTACCTCGTGCAGGAACTCGGGCGGGAACCCTCGCCGGAGGAAATCGCCGCCAAGATGGAATTCCCGCTGGAGAAAGTCCGGAAAGTCCTCAAGATCGCCAAGGAGCCCATCTCGCTTGAAACACCCATCGGGGAAGAGGAGGACAGCCACCTGGGGGACTTCATCGAGGACAAGAAGATCATCTCCCCCTCCGAGGCCGCCATCAGCATGGACCTGGCGGAACAGACGCGGAAGATCCTCTCCACGCTGACGCCCAGAGAGGAAAAGGTTCTCCGGATGCGCTTCGGAATCGGCGAACGCGTGGATTTCCTCATGGAGGATTCCCTGCTCGAGTTCGACGTGACGATGGAACGGGCCCGGCAGATTGAGGAAAACGTGCTGAAGAAACTGCGAAGCCCCGCACGGCGGCGGGAACTCAAAAGCGTGGCCAAATAAAAAACTTGACAAATCAGGTCAATGCATATAAAAGAGTAGATTTAACGCATTGATATTTAAAGGCTTTGAGCTTTCAACAGGGCCCATAGCTCAATTGGCAGAGCCACCGGCTCATAACCGGTAGGTCCCTGGTTCGAACCCAGGTGGGCCCACCACTTTTTTTGAATTGGTCCGTCATCATGAGTCTCAAAATGACATTCGCAGCAGCGGGATACTCGAGGGGAACGTCTCTCTCTTGAAAAAAAATGCACCCAGCCGGTGCATTTTTTTTATGCTTAAATCGGACCTACGGGAGGTTATAACTTGAAAAGGCAGATTTCTCTCCTGGTGGAACGCCAGAGACTCGATTCTGAAATCCGCAGGCTCAGTTTCAAGAAAAAAGAGCTGCCGGAACAGATATCGAGGCAGGACGAAGAATTTCAGGTTCGCAGCAGGGGCGTCGAGGAGGCCCGGCAGAACTATGACGCCTCTGTCAAGGCGCATCGGGACAAGGAAAACGATCTCAAGGAAGGCATCGAACGGCTGCGGAGAACCAAGGATCGGCTCCTGGAAGTGAAGACGAACAAGGAATACCAGGCCATGCTCAAGGAAATCGAGACGATCGAACAGAAAAACAGCGAGTTCGAAGACGAGATCCTCACCCTGCTTGAAAAAATGGACGCCGCCAAAACGGCACTGCGGGAACATGAAAAAACGCTCGACGAGTACCGGAAGCAATACGAGCGGGAAAAACAGAAGACGGAAGAGGAACTCAACTCCCTGGACAAAGAGATTCTCGCCTGCCAGAAGGATCTGCAGGGCCTGAACGGCGAAATCGAGCAGGACCTGGCCAAAAAGTACGAGCGGATCAAGAATAGGAAAAACGGGTTGGCGGTGGTGCCCGTCGTCAGGGGCGTCTGCTCGGGATGTCACCTGAACATACCGCCCCAGCTCTACAACGAGCTCCTGAAATCAGACCAGGTGCTGTTCTGCCCTTACTGCAACCGGGTCATCTACTGGGACGAGAAAAATTCCAATGGAGCATAAAGCGCTCTTGCTGTACGCCGACGGCGCCTGCCGCGGAAATCCCGGCATGGGGGGCGCGGGGGCCGTCCTCGTCGACGCGAAGGGGCGCGTCGTCTGTTCCCTCAAGAAGTTTCTCGGCCTCTGCACGAACAACATCGCCGAGTACCAGGCGCTCATCCTCGGCCTCGAAGCGGCGGTCGAGAGGAGACCGAAGAAACTGCACATCTTCCTCGACTCGGAGCTTCTCGTCAGGCAGGTCGACGGCAGCTATCGGGTGAAGCACAAAAATCTCAAACCTCTCATGGACAAGGTCAGGGGCTTGCTTTCGTCCCTGGAGTCCTATACAATTCAACATATCGAACGGTCCGAGAACAAAAAGGCCGATGAACTTGCCAACGAGGCCATCGACGAGGCCTTCGAATAGAAGGGATCTTTGATATCTCTTACTCGTTTTAAAAAGTGCCGGAGTAGATCAGGTGATCGCCGGCCCCGACACCGGAGGGCGCCGGAGGAAAGTCCGAGCTCCACAGGGCAGGATGGTCGCTAACGGCGACCGGGGGTGACCCCAGGGAAAGTGCCACAGAAAACATACCGCCCCGAGCTTGTCGAGGGGTAAGGGTGAAAAGGCGAGGTAAGAGCTCACCGCGCCCCGGGTGACCGGGGTGGCAGGGCAAACCCCATCCGGAGCAAGACCAAATAGGAGAACGCGAAGAGTGGCCCGCTCGAGGTTCTCGGGTAAGGTCGCTTGAGGCAACAGGCAACTGTTGTCCCAGATTAATGATCACCGTCTTCCGACGGGTGACCGGAGGAAGAGACAGAACTCGGCTTACGATCTACTCTGACACTTCAAAAGTGATTGGCCCTGAGGGGGGCGTGATGATGACGCCCCTCGACTGTTTTATGAGACCGCCGATATGAAAGCGCGACATCTCAGAAACGCCCTCGTTTTCTCCCTCTCGGCCTGCCTGACCCTGTGTCTTTTCTCCCCGTGGAGCCCTCCGCTCGGCTTCGCCTACGACGGGGACCGGACCCTGCAGGAAGCCGACGGTTATTTCAAGAGGGGTCTCTATCTGGAGGCCGTCGGCGCCTACCGCGAAGTGGCGTACCACGCCCCCTCGCGGGACGTCCAGGCCGCAGCTCTCATCCGGATGGGCGAAATTTACGGCCAGTACCTGAACGATCCGGATTCGGCTGCACGGATGTTCAACCTCGTCAAAGAGAATTACACCAAGAGTCCCGCCCTTGCCGACGCCTACTTCCACGCCGGCATGGTGCTCTACGAAAAGGATCGATACGGGGAGGCCCGCCAAGAGTTTCTGGCCTATCTGGAAAAATTTCCAAATGGTGAAAAGATTGCTTTGGCCGAATTCATGGCGGATGCCTGCCTGAACCCGCCATCACGAAAAGAGAAACAGGTCGCCGTATCACCGGCTCCCGCATCGACGGCCGTGGAGGTGCGCGTGCTCCTGGAAGAAAATCGAAGGGAGATGAGCCTTAACGCCGCCTCCGGGTTCGACGTCACAACCCCCGGTGGCCGGCGCCTCACGAGGGTTCCGCCGGGCTATCCTGCCGTGGCCCGCGTGGTCAACGGGCGCCTGACCATCAACGGGTCACCCCTTTCGTCGGATGAGGTGATCCTTGTACCCGGAAGGCAGGGCACGCTCAAGCTCGGCAATCGGGCCTACCGCGGCCGGATCCGGATCAAGAAAAATCCCGCCGGGACGATGCAGGCCATCAATATCCTCAACATGGAAGATTATCTCTACGGGGTGGTGCCGCGTGAAATGCCGCCGACCTGGTCGCTGGAGGCCTTGAAAGCCCAGGCCGTTGTGTCGAGAACTTACGTGACCTACCAGATGGAGAGAAACCGGATGAAGGACTATGATATCTGCAACACCACTTCATCACAGGTCTACGGCGGCTGCGCCGACGAGCGGACGGCGTCGAACCGCGCCGTCGACGAAACACGGGGAAAGGTGCTCACGCACAACGGCCGGATCGCCCTCCCCTACTTCCACTCCAACAGCGGCGGAGTCACGGAAGACGCGAAGAACGTCTGGCTCGTCGACATCCCTTACCTGAAAACCGTTCAGGACCCTTACAGCCTCCAGGCACCGAACACGACCTGGTCCCATTACCTGAGTCTGGACGACATCCGGGGCGCTCTCGCCCGAAACGGCGTCGACGTGGGTTCGCTCCACGGCGTGGAGGCCTACGACACGAGCCCGTCCGGGAGGGTCAAGAGGGTCAGAATCTCCGGGAGCGCCGGCGAGAGGGTCATCAACGCCAATCTCTTCAGGCTCCACACGGACCCACGGCGCCTCAAGAGCACCCTTTTCACGGCCCGGCGTGATTCGATGGGCGTCCTCTTTGAAGGCAAAGGCGCCGGCCACGGCGTCGGGATGAGCCAGTGGGGCGCCTATGTCATGGCGAAATCAGGGCAAACCTACAGGGATATCCTCAACCACTATTACCGGGGCCTGGAAGTCCGTTGAGACGCCCTGTTATTTTTTCTTCGAAGCCTTTGGGGCCGCTTTCTTCACCTTCTTTGCCGCGGGCTTGGCCGGCTTCCGGACGGCTTTTTTCAGGGACTTCTTTGCCGCCTTCTTCACCTTTTTTGCGGCCGTCTTTTTCAGGGCCTTTTTCGCCGGTGCCTTCCCCCGCCTCTGGAGACTCTTTTCCGTCTTCAGGATATCGAGGGTGGTCTTGATGACCGTGTCTGAATTCAGGGACATGCTGTTGATGCCCGTTTGCACGAGGAAGCGGGCGAATTCAGGGTAGTCGCTCGGCGCCTGACCGCAAATGCCGATCTTCTTCTTCATCTTTCTGGCCTTCGTGATGGCGTCGCGCACCAGACTCATGACCGCGTGATCCCTCTCGTCGAAGATGTGGGAGACCTGGGCCGAGTCGCGGTCGAGCCCCAGGGTCAGCTGCGTGAGGTCATTGGAGCCGATGGAAAAACCGTCGAAGACCTTTCCGAACTCTTCGATCATGACGACATTGCTCGGGATCTCGACCATCATGTAGATCTCAAGACCGTTCTCCCCCTGGGCGAGTTTGTTTTTCTTCATGACCTCGACCACTCTTCTGCCCTCCTCCACCGTCCGGCAGAAGGGGATCATGAGTTTCACGTTGGTGAGGCCCATCTCGTTGCGGACCTTCCTCATGGCCCGGCACTCGAGGGCAAAACCGTCCCGGTAACGGTCATCGTAATAACGCGAGGCTCCCCGGAAGCCGATCATGGGGTTTTCCTCCACGGGTTCGAAGTAGGACCCCCCGATGAGGTTCGCGTACTCATTGCTCTTGAAATCGCTCATGCGGACGATGACGTCGTTGGGGTAGAAGGCCGCCCCGATCTTGGCCACTCCCTGGGCCAGACGGTCCACGAAGAAGTCGGCTTTGTTCGCGTATCCCCGTGTCAGGGTTTCGATCTCCGTCCGGACCTTCGGGTCCGTCACCTTCTCGAACTGGACAAGCGCCATCGGGTGGATGCGGATGTAGTTGTTGATGATGAACTCCAGCCTCGCGAGCCCCACCCCGTCGTTGGGAATGGCGGCCAGGTCAAAGGCGATCTCAGGGTTGCCGACATTCATCATGATCCAGGTTTTCGGCCGCGCCATGTTCTTCAGGCTCACCCGCTGGACGTCATATTTCAGGATGCCCTCGTAGACATTCCCCACCTCGCCCTCGGCGCAGGAGACGGTCGCCTCCTTGGCGCCGGCGAGGGCTTCGGTGCCTCGCTCCGTGCCGACGATACAGGGCACGCCGAGTTCGCGGCTGACGATGGCGGCGTGGCAGGTGCGGCCCCCCTTGTTCGTCACGATGGCCGCCGCTATCTTCATGATGGGCTCCCAGTCGGGATCCGTCATGTCCGTGACGAGGACTTCCCCCCGCTTGAAGTTCTTGATCTGCTCCACGCTCTCGATGACCTGCACGGGACCGACGCCGATCTTGGCGCCGACGCTGGTTCCCGAAACGAGGGGCGTCTTCTTCTCCATCAGCACGTAGTTTTCCAGAACGGTCATGTCCTTCTGGGACTGCACCGTCTCGGGTCTCGCCTGCAGGATAAAGAGCTGGCCCGTCTCGCCGTCCTTCCCCCACTCGATGTCCATGGGCTTGAAGAACCCGGCGTCCTTTGAATAGTGATCCTCGATGATCACCGCCCAGCGGGCCAGGGTCAGGATTTCGTCGTCGGTGAGGCAGAAGAGGTTTCTCTCCTCCGCCGGCACGGGCACGATCTTCGTTGCTTCGTGGCCGTCGCCTGCACCGTAGATCATCTTGACTTCTTTGGTGCCCAGTTTTTTCTGGATGATCGGCCTGTATTTTTTTCGCAGGGTCGGTTTGAACACATAGAACTCATCGGGATTCACGGTGCCCTGGACGACGGTTTCACCGAGACCGTAGGAACCCGTGATCAGGACGGCGTTCTTGAAACCCGTTTCCGTGTCGATGGAGAAGATCACGCCGGAACAGGCCAGGTCGGATCGGACCATCTTCTGGACCCCGATGGAGAGAAAGACCGATTCGTGGTCGAATCCCTTGTCGACGCGATAGGAGATGGCCCGATCGGTGAACAGGGAGGCAAAACACCTCTTGCAGGCGTCGATGAGGGCCTCTTCTCCCCGCACGTTCAAAAAAGTCTCCTGCTGTCCGGCGAAGCTCGCGTCCGGCAGGTCCTCGGCCGTCGCCGAGCTCCGGACGGCCACATCGGTATTCGGCCCGTATTCGTCACAGAGTTTCCTGTAAGCCTCCACGATGGCCCTCCGCAGGTCTTCGGGAAGCCTGGCGTTATAGATGAGCGACCGGACCTTCTTTCCCCGCTCGCTTAGGTTCTCGATGTCATGCGTGTCGAGGTCTGACAGGATCGTGTTCATTTCCCGCTGAATACCCGCGGATTCCAGGAGGTAACGATAGGCGTTGGCCGTCACGGCGTACCCGTCGGGGATACTCACACCCTTCGAGATCAGGTTTCGTCTCATTTCGCCCAGGGAGGCGTTCTTGCCGCCTACCTCCAGGATGTCCTTAAGCTTGATGTCGTCAAACCATATCACCAGTTTTTCCTGCATCTTCATCACTACCTCCTGAAGCATTTTATGTACTTGATATAACTAAACAATTAGTATTGTTACACTGTCAATTTCATCCCCCGAAGTCAGGGGGAAAAAGGGTCATTAGCCCATGGCGTCGGTGAGTTTCCTTCCTCCGAAGACGTGCATGTGAAGGTGGAATATGAGCTGACCGCCGTCGGGGTTCACGTTCAAGGTCACGCGAAACCCATTCTCCGCAATGCCTTTTTCCCGGGCGATTTTCTGGGCGGCGCGGTACATCTCGCCGAGGACGTCCATCTTGTTTTCCTTCAAATCCATGAAGGTCGGGATGTGCTCTTTGGGAACAATCAGCACATGGACCGGCGCCACAGGGTGGATATCGTTGAATGCCAGGATCCTGTCTGTCTCCAGGACCTTGCTTGCGGGGATCTCCCCGGCGACAATCTTGCAGAAGATGCAATCTTTCATTTCCGTCACTCCTTGCGATGGGTCCTTTACGCGCGGGCGGTCCGGGCCCTGTGAATGGCCTCTTCAAGTGACAGAGCCCCCGTATAGAGGGCCTTGCCGACGATCACGCCGATGACCCCGTCTTTCTCTACGGGGAGAAGCCTCTCGATATCGGTGATGCCGGATACACCGCCGGAGGCAATGATCGGTATGCGGACGGACCTGGCAAGGGCTGCCGTGGACTCCACGTTGACGCCCGTCTCCATCCCGTCCCGCCTGATATCCGTGAATACGATGGCGTCGACGCCGACATCCTCGTAACGTCGCGCGATGTCCAGGGCCGTTTCGTCCGTGGCCTCCGTCCAGCCCTGCACGGCAGCCTTTCCGTCGCGGGCATCCAGGCCGATGATAATCCGGCCGGGGTGTTTCCGGCAGGCCGCCTCGACGAATGAACGGTCGCGATGCGCCGCCGTACCGAGGATGACCCTGGACACGCCCAGGTCGAGATAGGCCTCAACGGTTCCCAGGTTCCTGATCCCGCCGCCAAGCTGAACGGGAATGCTCAGCGCCTTCGCCAACGCCTCGATCACCGGCCGGTTCCTCGGGGATCCCGACCGTGAGCCGTCCAGATCGACGACATGGATGCGCTCGGCCCCCTTGTCCTGCCATCGCAGGGCCATCTCAACGGGGGAATCGGAGTAGACGGTGATTTTATCGAAATCGCCCTGAAGGAGCCGGACGCATTTTCCGTCCCGGATGTCGACTGCCGGTATGATGATCAATCGATTCGTTCCCGTTCAGATTCAAAGTGTGAAAAGCCGGTGCTCCTTCCTCCGGCCTCGACCTGCTTCACTCCGCCCCCGGGTACGACTTGAGAATCTCCTCGACCCCCTCCTCGGCCAGTTCTCTGGCCGTGAGCCACTTGGGCCTCTTCAGGAAAGTCGACGCCTGAAAAAGATTCTCCATGAGAGATTGTTGTGTCTTGTCGAAAATCTTTCCCCAGACCATCGTCCCGTCGCTCACCCGGACGAGATAGACCCCGAAGGTGACCGTCGCGGGCCGCTCGGCCGACAGGGCGTATCCTTTCCGTTCCCTGAAACAGGACACATACCCGATCACCACGCCGTCGGCCTCGAGTTCTCTGCCGACTTTCCTGATCTCTTCCGTCGGTGTGTCCTTGAGATCCTGGAAGGACACCCGGCTGTATGCCTCCGCCACCCGGTCCATGGGGATGAGGGTCCACTGTTTGCGGGCACTGAACGCCTCCACAAAAACGTCCTGGACGATCATCTCGGCATTTTGCGGAAGCGCGCAGGCCGGATAGATGGTCCCGCAGATGGGACACCGCACTGCCCCGCCGCTCAAATCGTCCGGCACGAGCCTCTGGAATGGAACAACGGCGATTCTTTTCAAAACCGCCTTCTCCGCATCCGTTCTCAGCCGGTCTTTCTCCGACGCGCAGGCCGCCGCTAAAAGCGCCAGGCACACGAAGAGCGCAGGGATGAAAATACGAACCCTCTGGATGACGGATCACCTCCCCCTGGTGAACATCGGTAAGGATTCAAACAGCAAAGAAAGGAGAAACCCCGTCTGCATCCAAGGGCAGAAGGGGTTCAAACTCCTCTCATCGGTCAGGCACCTGGTTGCCTTTCGGCGCCAGGGGTGAACGACACGGGGCCTGAAGGGTCGATCAGAGGCTCCCTTTGGTCGAGAGCACTCCCGTGACCTTCCGGTTGAAGCTCACGGCCTCGCTCAGCGCACGGGCAAAGGCCTTGAATACGGACTCTGCAATGTGGTGATTATTTTTACCATACATGACATTGACGTGCAAGGTCATTCCGCTGTGATCGGTCAGTGCCTTGAAAAAATCCCTCAGGAGCGCGGGATCGAAATCCCTGATCTTCTTGACGCCGAAATTGACCTTGAACACCAGGTAGGGCCTCCCCGAAATGTCGAGGCTCACCGCACAGAGGCTCTCGTCCATGGGAACTGTCGCGGAGCCGTATCGGTTGATCTTTTCCTTCTTTCCGAGGGCCTCCCGGAGCGCCGCCCCCAGGCAGATCCCGACATCCTCCACGAGGTGATGGTAATCCACGTCGGTGTCCCCCCCGCTCCTGACCTTCAGGTCAAAGAACCCGTGCCTGGCCAGCAGATCAAGCATGTGATCCAGAAAGGGAATCGTCGTCGAGACGTCCCCTTTCCCCGTGCCGTCCAGATTCACCTCCACCGTCACATGGGTCTCCGCGGTCTTTCTGGCGATCTTTGCCTTCCTTTTGGCCATTTCTTCGATCCTTTCAGACGACTTTGTTCAGGGGAAACTCAATGATGCCTTCGGCCCCGGCCTCCCGCAGAAGGGGAATGAGCTCCCGGACGATGCTGCTGTCCACGACCGTCTCGACGGCGTACCATTCCTCGTTGAAGAGGCCCGATATCGTTGGCGCCTTCAGTGAGGGCAGAAGGAGCACCACCCTGCCCAGGTTCTCTTTGTAGACGTTCATCTTGAGAACGACCTTCCCCATCGCGAGGAGGGAGCCGACGAGCAGGGTCCGGACCTGCTCGATCTTCCTCTTTTTCCACGGATCGGCCCAGGCGTTCTTGTTGGCGATGAGCTGGGTGTTCGTCTTCATCAATTCATGCACGATCCGAAGTTTGTTGGCGCGGATGGTGCTTCCCGTTTCCGTCACCTCCACGATAGCGTCGACAAGTCCCTCGACGACCTTGGCCTCCGTCGCCCCCCAGGAAAACTCCACCTGGACATCGATGCCCCGCTCGGTGAAATATTTCTTCGTGAAGTTCACAAGCTCCGTGGAGATCTTTTTCCCCTGGAGATCCTCTATTTTTTGAATGGGGGAATCCTCCCGCACGACGACGACCCACCGCGCCTGCTTCGCCAGGACCTTCGAATAGACCAGGTCCTGCAACACCACGATGTCGGAACCGTTTTCCAATATCCAGTCCCGGCCTGTGAGCCCAAGGTCGAGTGTCCCGGACTCGACGTAACGCGACATCTCCTGGGCGCGCACGAGAGTGCAGGAAAGCTCCTCGTCATCGACATCGGGGAAATAACTCCGATCATCATAACTGATCCGCCACCCGGCTTTCCTGAAAAGGTCCACGGTGTAGGTTTCGAGGCTCCCCTTCGGTATGCCCAACCTCAACTGTTTCATCTGTAGATGTCCTCCGGTTTCTTCACTTGCTTCCCGACAATCTCCTCTCCCTCATCTTTGACCCTTCGAAAAAAACAGCTCTCGTATCCCGTGTGGCAGGCGGCACCGCCGAGTTGCTCGACGATGAAGAGAACCGTGTCGTTGTCGCAATCGATTCGAATTTCTTTGACCAGCTGAAAATGGCCTGACGTCTCCCCCTTCACCCAGAGCTGATTCCTGGAGCGGCTCCAGTAGGTGGCCTTCCCCGTTTCGAGCGTCTTTTCCCAGGCTTTCCGGTTCATGTAGGCAAGCATCAGGACCTCGCGCGTCCTGAAATCCTGAACGACGACGGGAACCAGACCGCCGCTTTTGTTGAAATCAGGCTCCACCATGGCTTGTCTTCGAATCTCCCTTCCACTCGACAGGTCAGGTGCTTCAGGCAACCTCCGCCGACCCGGAGAAGGAGGCCGTCCTTCGCAGTAACTGTGGATATTATTTCAAGAATTTTCATTTATCAAGGATTATTTTCCCCGAATTTCATCTTGCCACACCGCTTTTTTTGTGTTAGTTACCAAAGCAAATTATTCTCCAACTGACTCTCGCTCTCAAGGAGGTAAACCCTATGTCCGTTTTGATTGGCGGCGGCGTGGCAGTCCTCTTCGGGCTCATCGGCCTTATCATCTGGTGGCGCGACTTCTTCGTCCTGCTGAAGGGCGGGATCCCGATCCTGCTCCTCCTGGGCGGGGCGCTGGCCGTCTATGTGGGCATCGACGAACTGAGGGAAAAGGTCCGCGAAAGTCAGGAGAGGGAAAAAGAGGAACTGGACAAGGCCCGGACGGAGCTGGAAAGGGCAAAGGCGGAGGCGGAAAAATACCGGGAAGAGCTCGAAAGAATGAAAGGTCCCCAGGAATAAAGATAATTTCGCCGGCCGCTCCCGGGCCGACGGTCGAATTCAGTACCCAAAATAAACTTGACATCCAAAGGAAAATCAAATAATCAGCCTTCACTGCGCGTGACAAACATAACAGGGATGACTCGAAGACCGTGAGAAAGAAACGTTTGCCGACATCAGGAATTCCCACCCTTCTCAAGACCTACATGTATTGATGCCTGCTGTCCGTCTCCGAGGCGGGCAAGCAGGCTTCCCCAAAGATCCGCATCGTACTTCACCCCTTTTCCACAGTGAAAAAAGAATGACCGTGACATGGGTATTTGTGCACGGATCGTTACGAAATAAAAACTCAAGTTCACACAGAAAAAAGGGAGGCAACATGAAAAAGTCCAGATTCATCATCTCGACAACGGTTATCGCCGCGGCGATCTTCCTCTTTACCGGCATCGGTTGCGCGGCGAATGAAGTCAAGTTGACGTACAGCATCTTTTTCCCGCCCACGCACGTCCAGGCCAAGGCCGGGGAGTCCTGGGCCAAGGAAATCGAAAAACGGACGAACGGGCAGGTCAAGATCACCGTCTTCCCCGGCGGGACGCTCACACCGGCGGATCAGTGCTATGATGGAATCATGAAGGGAATCTCCGACATCGGGATGTCCGCCTTCGCGTACACGAGGGGCCGTTTTCCCCTCATGGAAGCGCTCGACCTCCCGCTGGGATACCCGAGCGGTCTTGTGGCCACCCGTGTGGCGAATGACTTCCTGAAGGCCATGAATCCGAAAGCCCTCGCCGATGTGAAGGTCCTCTATCTCCATGCCCACGGTCCGGGCCTCCTTCACACCAAGAAGCCCGTAAAATCTCTGGAAGATCTCAAGGGAATGAAGATCCGCTCCACGGGATTCAGCGCGAAAGTCGTCGAGTCCCTCGGGGCTGTCCCCGTCGCCATGCCCCAGGGCGCAACCTACGAGTCCCTGCAGAAAGGCGTGGTCGAAGGGACCATCGGCCCCATCGAGGTGCTGAAAGGGTGGAAACAGGGCGAGGTCATCAAATACACGACGAACTGCAGGGACATCGGTTACACAACCGCCTTTTTCGTGGCCATGAACCTGAAGAAGTGGAACGCTCTGCCGAAGGACATTCAGAAGATCTTTGAGGATGTGAGCCGGGAATGGACGGATGTCCACGGGAAGGCCTGGGACGACTCCGACGCCGAAGGACGGGCCTTCACGCTCAGCCTGGGAAATCAGATCATTGAGCTGGCGCCGGCGGAAGCCGCCCGGTGGAAAAAAGCCGTGCGGCCGGCCATCAACGAGTACATCAAGGACACGGAAGCGAAGAAACTCCCGGCGAAGAAAGCCGTAAAAACGGCCGAGGACCTCATCGCCAAGCACAGCAAGAAAAAGAAATAATTCGTTCGCGGGCCGCGGTGCCCGTGACGGGACCTCGGCATTGAAGCCCTAGTGGAACAGGGAAAGGGAGAGAAAGGATGCGCCGACTGGCGGGATGGATTGATGTCGCGGCCGCCCGACTCAACTGGGCGGCCGCAGCAGCCATTGTGACCATGATACTTCTTACCGTGGCGGATGTGGTGCTCCGCCTCTTCAGGATGCCCATTCCCGGCACCTACGAGATGGTCGGTTTTCTCGGCGCTTTCATCATTGCCTTCTCGCTCGCCTACACCGCTTCGGAGAAGGGACACATCTCCGTCGATGTCCTGGTTCAGCTTTTTCCCCGGAGGGTCCAGGCCTTCCTCGACGCCTTCAACGAACTGGCGGGGGCCGTCTTCTTCAGTATCATCGCCTGTGCCGGAATGGGCGCTGCAGGCGACATCAGGAATTCGGGGGAAGTCTCACTGACACTGGAACTTCCAATCCACCCCATCCTGTACGGCATTGCCGCCGGCTGCGCGCTTATGGCGCTGATCCTCCTGAGAGATTTTTTTGAATCCCTGAAACGGATGAGCAAATGACCTCGACGACGGCCGGCCTTCTGGGAATCTGCATACTGCTGGGGATCATGTTCCTGCGAATGCCTGTAGGCTTTGCCATGGCCATCGTGGGCTTCGCCGGTTTCGCCTCCCTCGTCACCTTCGATGCGGCCACCAGTGTGGCCGTGAACGACATCTTCTCTTCCTTCGGCTCCTACAACCTCACCGTCATCCCGCTTTTCGTTTTCATGGGACAGGTGGCCTTCCACGCGGGGATCAGCGGCCGTCTCTTTCACGCGGCTTATAAAATCATGGGACACTGGCGGGGAGGCCTTGCCATGGCGGCCATCGGTGCCTGCGCGGGTTTTGCCGCCATCTGCGGATCCACCAACGCCACGGCGGCGACGATGGCGTCGGTTGCTCTTCCCGAAATGAAGAAATACAACTACAAGCCCGAACTGGCCACGGGGGTCATCGCCGCAGGGGGCAGCCTCGGGATTCTCATCCCGCCGAGCGTTATCTTCATCGTCTACGGCATCATGACGGAACAGTCCATCGGGAAGCTCTTCATATCGGGGATCATCCCCGGGATTCTCCTGTCCATCATGTTTTGCGCCACCATCTGGATCTGGACCTACCTGAAACCCGATCTGGGGCCGAGGGGACCGGCAACGACGCTCCGCGAAAAATTTTCCGCCCTTTTCGGTGTCGCCGAAACCCTGCTGATCTTTTTCGCGGTGATCGGCGGGATGTTCGTCGGGTTCTTCACGCCCACGGAGGCGGCGGCCGTGGGCGCCTTTACGACGCTGGTCATCGCGGTCGCCGGACGCAATCTCTCCTGGGACGGGTTCCTGCAATCCCTCGCGGAAACCACGCGCATCTCCTGCATGATCCTCGTCATCGTCGCGGGCGCCACGATCTTCGGGCACTTCCTCGCCATCACCCGGATCCCCTTCGACATCGCAGGATGGATTGCCAATCTCCATTGGCCTTCCTACGCCGTCATGCTGATGATCATCGTGATCTACCTCATCGGCGGCTGCTTTCTCGACGCCCTCGCCCTCATCATGCTCACGGTCCCCATCTTCTACCCGGTGATCCTCCAGATGGGTTACGACCCCATCTGGTTCGGCGTCATTATCGTCCTCGTCACCCAGATGGGGGTGCTCACCCCGCCCGTCGGCGTGAACGTCTACATCGTGAGCGGCGTGGCCAGGGACGTGCCCCTTCACGTCATCTTCAGGGGCGCCATGCCTCTCCTGCTGGCCATCACTCTCCTGGCCCTCATCCTCATTCCTTTCCCGCAGATCGCCCTGTGGTTGCCCGGCCTGATGGGCTGAGGCCGGAACGGCACGGAGCGGTTGACTTAAGATTCAGAATTCTCTAATATAAATCCGGGGTCCGGAAAGAAATAACTATCCGGAGTTTTTTCTTGATGGTCGGGCCGCCATCTGGTTCGTGATCAAGTGGCGGCTTTTTTATTATGCCGAGTACCGGAGGGCCCCATCTTTCCTTGAAGGCCCCTTTATTCACCTTCAAACCGGTCCACGCCGCTCTTTTCGGCAGCCAAACACGACAGAAGTTGACGTCAAGATCACCCGCACGAACCGTTCTTCATGAAAAAGGAGGATTCTTGGAAACGATTTTAGGCAGACACTGGCATCATATTTCGACAGAGGAAGCGGCACAGCTGCTGGAGGGCAGCCTTTCGAGGGGTCTTTCACCTTTCGAGGTAACTCACCGGCAGAAACGCTTCGGCCCCAACCGGGTAACGTCGAAGAAGAGGACCGGACCCCTGGTTCGCTTTCTGCTGCAGTTTCACCAGCCGTTGATCTACATCCTTATCGCCGCGGGGGCCGTGACGGCCGCGCTCGGCGAGTGGGTTGATTCTTCCGTCATCTTCGGTGTCGTCATTGTCAATGCCGTCGTCGGGTTCATACAGGAAGCCAAGGCGGAACGGGCGATCGAGTCCCTTATGACGATGATGACCACCCAGACCGTCGTCATCCGCGACGGCCGCACGCTCAACATCCCCTCCGTCGAACTGGTGCCGGGTGACATCGTCCTCCTGCAATCGGGAGACAAAGTCCCGGCGGATCTCCGGATCTTCGTGTCGCGGGAACTTCAGATCGATGAGTCGGCACTTACGGGGGAGTCCATCCCGGTGACAAAGACCGTTGACGTCCTTGCCCCCGACACGATCCTGGCCGACCGCAGGAACATGGCCTACGCGGGGACGCTGGTCACCTTCGGCCAGGGAAACGGTATCGTCGTCGCCACGGGCGATCGGACGGAAACAGGCCGCATCTCCGGACTCATCGCCGAGGCGGTCGAGATCGCAACACCCCTGACCCGGAAGATCGCCCACTTCAGCCGGGTGCTCCTGATTGTGATCCTTGCCGTTTCCACCGCGATGTTCTTCGCCGGCTGGTTCGTGGGACACAGTGCTCTCGAGATGTTCATGGTAGCCGTGGCCCTCGCAGTGAGCGCCATCCCCGAGGGGCTGCCCGCCGCCGTCACAATCACCCTGGCCATCGGCGTCAAGCGGATGGCCGACGTCCACGCCATCATCCGAAAGCTTCCCGCCGTCGAGACCCTCGGGAGCACGACGGTCATCTGCTCCGACAAGACGGGCACGCTGACGGAGAACCAGATGACGGTGAAGAAAGTGCTGGCCGGTGGGGAGTTGTTCGAGATTACCGGCAGCGGCTACGCGCCGGAGGGTAAGGTCCTCAGGCACAGTACCGCCGCAGACGCGACGACGTCGCTTCCCCTGATCGAATGTCTAAGGGCCGGTCTTCTCTGTAACGATTCGCGGCTGGTTGAAAAAGACGGTCGCTGGACCATCGAAGGCGACCCGACGGAAGGGGCTCTCATTGTCTCCGCCGCAAAGGCGGGTATTCGGGGTGAGGAAACGGGCGTCTGGCCACGGATCGACGTCATCCCCTTTGAATCTGAACGGGCCTACATGGCCACGATGCACGACCCCGGCGGCGGAAAACCGCCCGTCGTTTACGTCAAGGGCGCCACCGAGAAAGTCCTCGGCCGGAGCAAGCATGCGCTCGCCGGTGACGGCGGCGCGATCGATCTCGACCGAGACGCCGTACTTCAGTCAGTTGACGACCTGGCGGCAGAGGGCCTCCGGGTGCTTGCCTTCGCCCGGACAGAACTCCCTGCCGACCGAAAAGACTTCGAATCGCCGGAAGAATTGACCGGCCTGACCTTCCTGGGACTCCAGGGAATGATCGACCCGCCCCGGCAGGAAGCGATGAAGGCCATCGAAGCGTGCAGGACGGCCGGCGTATCGGTGAAGATGATCACCGGGGATCATGCCGTCACGGCATCGGCCATCGCGGCCCAGCTCGGCCTCACGGACCCGTCCGCGGATAGGGAGCCCGACGTCACCGTCACCGGGCGAGAACTTCAGGAACTCACTGATACGGAGATGATCGAGGTCGCCCAGCGGGCCCGTGTCTTCGCCCGGGTCGCCCCGGAGCAGAAGTTGAGGCTCGTCGAGGCACTGCAGGCCCGGGGCCAGGTGGTCGCCATGACCGGCGACGGCGTCAACGACGCTCCCGCCCTGAAGCAGGCCGACATCGGCATCGCCATGGGCATCACGGGGACCGAAGTCGCCAAGGAGGCGGCCGACATGGTGCTCACGGACGACAACTTCGCCACCATCGAGGCCGCCGTCGAGGAGGGGCGCCGTATCTTCGACAATCTGACGAAGTTCTTCGTCTGGACGCTGCCCACCAACGGGGGTGAGGCGTTGGTGATCATGGCCTCCGTGCTGGCGGGAACGGGAATCGCCCTCCCCGTGCTGCCCGTGCAGATCCTGTGGATCAATATGACAACGGCCCTGCTGCTGGGATTGATGCTGGCCTTCGAACCGAAAGAGGCCGACGTGATGATGCGTCCGCCGCGGGTCCCGGACAGCCCGATCCTCACCGGGGTCCTGATCCAGCGGATCCTCCTGGTGAGCCTCCTCATGCTCGGTGCCGTCTTCGCGCTCTTCCTGCACAAGATGGCGTCGGGTGCCGACCTCGCCGAGGCACGGACCGTCGCCGTGAACCTCATCGTGATGATCGAGCTGTTCTATCTCTTCAACTGCCGCTCCCTGAGGCAGTCGCTGCGAAGCCTGGGCTTCTTATCGAATCCCTGGGTCATCGCCGGCTCGGCCGCCATGATCGGGCTGCAGATCCTGTTCAGCTACCATCCATGGATGAACAGGCTGTTCCACAGCGCACCCCTGACGCTCACAGACTGGGCGATGATCGTTGCCGTCTCCATCGCCGTCTTCCTGATCGTCGGCCTGGAGAAATGGATGAGGCTGCGCCTTGCGCCCGTGCGGACGCGGCAGGTCATCGGCACAGGAGGTTGAACATGAAAGCACTGACGATTCGAAAGCCGAAGAGTTTCGAGGGCCGACGCGGCGGTGATGCGGCCCGGACGATGGACGAGGTCCTCGCGCGCTGGGAAACACTTCGGCCCCTCTACGAGGACTTCTGCCATCTCGTCCGGCAGACCCTGGCCGACAGGATCCAAGAGCGCGCCGTCAGGATCCACTCCATCGAGGCTCGCGTCAAATCGGCGGCGAGCATCGAGAGGAAAATCCCGATGACTTTTGAAGCGAAGAGGTCACAGGACATCGATGATCCCCTCCGGGGGGTAACGGACCTGGCCGGCGTGCGTGTCATCACGTTTTTTCCGCGAACCGTCTCAACTATCGATACAATCATCCGGGAACGGTTCTTCATCCTCGAAAAGGACAATAAATCGGAAACCCTGAAGGCCTCCGGACGATTCGGTTACCAGAGCGTTCACTACCTGGTGGAGTTGCCGCCGGAGGAAATCGACAGACCCGATCGGATGGGATTCAGGGGCCTCGTCGCCGAGATCCAGGTCCGGACCATCCTCCAGCACGCCTGGGCCGAGATCGAGCATGACCTGCAGTATAAGTCCGTCCGGTCGATGCCGTCTTCCACGCGCCGTCGCCTGTGCGCCCTGGCTGGAATGCTGGAAGTCGCCGACCGGGAATTCCAGGCCATCCATGACGAGGATGAAAAACTGAGGAAACATGAGAATCGTCCATCAGAATGAATCAAACAGCCACCGTGCATCGCAGAGGACAAATCGATGAAAAAAATAGAAAGAATTCTTCCGGCCGTGGATTTCAACGAGGCTTCGAGAGACGCCCTGAAGTCGGCCGTCTTCATAGCAGGGAAGACCTCTTCCCGAATGGATATCGTCCATGTCGTCCCGAAGCTGAACCGATTCCCGGTCAGCACCAAGATCGTTTTCCGTGAAGTTGAAAGCCTGCTCAAGGAAATCAAAGAGGAGGTACTCAGAAGCGGAGTGTCGGACACCGAAGCCAGGGTCCTGTTCGGCAACCCCTGTAAGCAGATCATCGCTCAGGCCGATCGGCTGGGCGTGAGCGTCATTATGATCGGTTCGGGAGAAAAGGACAAAGACGACAGGTTTCCTCTCGGCACGACCGCAGAAAACATTCTGCGCACTTCGAGTAAGCCCGTCTGGATTGTCAAGCGAGGTTCTCCTCCCGCCGCAAAGAAAATTCTTTGTCCTGTCGATTCATCGAAGCATTCTCGGCGCGCCCTGTTCAATGCCATCACACTGGCAGAAAACCTTGCATCGGAACTCAGCGTACTGACCGTGATAGAAAGGCTGCCAAGTGTTTATCTCAGCATGGGCATGCATTCCGCCAACATACAGGCGGACGGGGAAGAACGCGAACAATCTGAATTTAACCGTTTCCTCGGTGGCATTGATTTCCGTGACATTCCCTGGAAGAAAATGGTTCTTTCGGGCAGACCACACGAGGAGATTCTTTGGGCAGCGTGAGAAACAGGGGTTGATTTGATCGTCATGGGCTCGCTCGGCAGGACCGGCCTCACCAGAATTCTCCTCGGGAGCGTGGCCGAAAAGGTGGCCCGTGATTTTCCCTGTTCGATCGTGATGATGAAAGCGGAAGATGTTTCCCGTTCGACAGGGCCGGACAAAGGAGGAGAAAGAACCCACATGCCTCAGGCCGATCTTTGCCAAATATCACGGGAGGCCTTAAACGATGCTGGAACAGATAAAAGTTTGGTCATGGTCCATGGGGATCCTGGCGGCCAGTGCTTTTCTCGGGTTCTTCGTCTATTGGATCGTCACGGCGATCGAATCGCGCCTGGCCAGGGTCCCGGGTAAGGATATACACGGACTGATCCTGAAGCACTGCCGCGCCCCTCTCCGCATTGTCCCCCCTCTCCTGTTTGCCTTTGTCACCCTGCCCGCGGTGTATCTCCCGGAAAAGTTCAGTGTTGTCCTGGGAACGGTGCTGAGGACCCTGCTCATTCTCTCATCGGGCTGGCTGCTGATCCGGCTGACATCGGTTTTCAAGGATCTGATCCTCAGAAAATACCATCTGGACGCCGCCGACAATCTCGAGGCCAGAAAAATTCACACCCAGCTTATGGTCATCCGGAAGATCGCTGTCTTCGGCATCACCGTCGTCACGTTTTCCGTTGTGCTCATGGGCTTCGAGCGGTTTCACGAGCTGGGAACCGGCATTCTCGCCTCCGCCGGGGTCGCCGGTCTCGTGGTCGGTCTGGCCGCCCGAACGACGTTTTCCAATCTGCTCGCCGGCGTTCAGATCGCGCTGACCCAGCCGATCCGAATCGACGACGCGGTTCTGGTGGAAAACGAATGGGGACGGGTGGAGGAAATCACGCTCACCTATGTGGTGGTCCGGATATGGGATATGCGCCGGCTGATCCTCCCGATCAGCTACTTCATCGAGAAACCCTTCCAGAACTGGACAAGGACATCCGCCTCGATCATCGGCTCCGTCCATCTCCACGTGGATTACACCATCGCCGTCGAGACCCTCAGAAAAGAGTTCTTCCGCCTCCTTGAAAAGTCCCCCCATTGGGACAGGCAAGTCCGGGCGATGCAGGTCGTTGCCGCCGGTGAGCGAACGATGGAACTCCGCGCTATCATGAGCGCACCCGATTCTCCCACGGCTTGGGACCTTCGCTGCGAAATCAGGGAGCAGCTGATCGACTTCATCCAGAAAAACTGCCCTGACGCGCTGCCGAAATCGCGGGTAGTACTGTAGAAAAAAGGCAAAGACGGCGAATGGCCGCACGGTGATATTTCAATGATGAGGTAACCTGTTTGCAGAACCGCGAAGGCAAGGAGGATTCCTATGGAAACAATCGTCACCCTCACCATCAATCCGGCCGTCGACCAGAGCTCCAGCGTGGAGCATGTCGTTCCCGAGCGGAAATTGCGATGCAGGCCTCCCCGGTACGAACCCGGGGGCGGCGGGATCAACGTCTCGAGGGTCATCGCAGAACTGGGCGGCCAGTCGCTGGCCCTCTACACGGCCGGCGGCTGCACGGGTCAACTCCTCGAGGACCTGCTTGACCGAACGGGGATCGATCACCGACCGACACGCATTCAAGGGTGGACCCGTGTCAGCCTGTCGATCTTCGAGGAGGCGACGGGTCAGCAGTTCCGCTTCAACATGCCCGGCCCTGATCTGAGCCAGGAGGATCCGGCACAATTCCTTCGATCCTTGCCGACGGTGACGCCGAAACCCGGTTACATCGTGGGAAGCGGCAGGCTGCCGCCGGGCGTGCCGGCCGACTTTTACGCGCGCGTTGCACGGATCGGAAGCGACATGGGCGCCCGGGTGATCATAGACACCTCCGGCGAGGCCCTGCGAAAAGCCGTCGAGGAGGGTGTTTTCATGATCAAACCGAACACGAACGAGATGAACGAGCTGGCCGGCCGGAAGTTGCGGGACGAAGTCGAACAGGAAGCTGCTGTCATGGACATCCTGCGAAAAGGCGCCGCGGAGGTTCTCGTGCTTTCCCTTGGTGCCGCAGGGGTCCTGATGGCAACGAAGGACGGATGTGAAAGAATGCGGGCGCCGACGGTTCCAATCCAGAGCAAAGTAGGCGCCGGGGACAGTATGGTGGCGGGCATCGTCCTGAGTCTCTCGCGGGGAAGACCGACCCGGGATTCGGTCCTCTTCGGGCTCGCGGCCGGCTCAGCCGCCGTCATGACGCCCGGCACGGAGCTCTGTCGCAGGGAAGACGTAGAGAGGCTCTATGGTCTCCTCACATCGAAGGATCTTTGATTCTCCGGGGGATTCCTGAAAACGGAACGGGAGTCCATCGTCGTTGTCTCTGCAAAGGAAACCCTGAGAATCGACCCCTGAGCCTTCCCGACGGGTCAAAAAACCGTTTTTTAGAGAGGATCCTATGGCAGGCAAAGAATCGACCTTTGTGATTTCGAAAAAAGAATTTGATGCGGTCGTCTTCGACCTGGACGGCGTGATCACCGATACGGCATCGACCCACGCCAGGGCCTGGAAAAACATGTTCGACGCCTATCTTTCCATGGACAGAAAAGCCGGGGGGGAGAAACTCGGCCATGAGCTCCGCCCATTCGATCCCGTGGAGGACTACCGTCTTTACGTGGACGGAAAGCCCCGGATGGACGGTGTCCGGGACTTCCTGCAGTCAAGGAACATCTCGCTGCCCGAGGGACATGAAACGGACCCGCCGGGCCTGAAGACCCTTCACGGTCTGGGCAACTGGAAAAACAGACTTTTCCACAAATATCTGCAGGATGAAGGCGTGAAGACGACCGATTCCCTGAATGGGCTTCTTGGCGCCTTGAAACGACACGGCTTACGCTGCGCCGTGATCTCATCCAGCAAAAACTGCGTGGCCATCCTCGAACGGGCGGGGCTCGCAGGACGATTCGACACACGGGTGGATGGCCTCGATGCGGAGCGCCTGGGCCTCCCCGGAAAGCCTGACCCCGGCATATTTATCGAGGCGGCGTCGCGCCTTGCGGTGGAGCCGCTCCGCTGTGCCGTCATCGAGGACTCCCGGGCCGGGGTGGAAGCGGCCAAAGCGGGCGGGTTCGGACTCGTTGTGGGTTTCTCTGCAGAGAAAGCGCAGGCGGACCTCTTGCGGCAATTCGGCGCTGACATCGTCATCTCCGACCTTTCTGAACTGACCATTACCGGAGACGACCTCCCGAACGGGACAACCCTCGCACGCCTCCCCTCCGCCCTCGACCGCCTGAGCGAGATTCTGGCGGAAGCAGGCGGCCGGCGATTCGCCATTTTTCTCGACTACGACGGCACCCTGACGCCCATCGTCGAGACGCCGGAGCGGGCAATTCTTGACGCCGAGACGCGCCGGGTCCTCGCCGAACTGTCCGCACTCTGTCCCACAGCCGTCATCAGCGGGAGGGACCTCCGGGACATAAGGCATCTTGTCGGACTCGATTCCCTGATCTATGCGGGGAGCCACGGGTTCGAAATCACGGACCCGGGGGGATTTCAGGTAGAGCATGAAGCGGCCGGTGCTTACCTGCCCGCCTTGGATGCGGCTGAAGAGGAATTGAAGGAACGACTGGGCAGCGTCCCGGGATGCCTCATAGAGCGCAAGCGGTTTTCCATCGCTGTCCACTACCGGCTGGTGGCGGAAGACGAGGTGGCCGGCATCGAGCAGGCCGTAAACGGCATCCGCGCGCGGTATCCGCGACTGCGCAAGGGCCACGGGAAAAAAGTCTTCGAGCTTCAACCGGACCTCGAATGGAACAAGGGGGAGGCGGTCCTATTTCTCCTGCGCGAGCTTCGTGCCGACGGGAAGGAATTTCTGCCCCTTTTCATCGGAGATGACGTGACCGACGAGGATGCTTTCCGGGCGCTGCGCGACAGAGGCGTCTCCATCATCGTACGGGAAGAGCACGGGCCCACGGAGGCGCGGTACGGCCTGAAGAACCCGCAGGAAGTCCGAATCTTCCTCGAAAGAATCCTCCAAGCCTGCAAAGGAGGTGTTACGGATGCCTGATTGGAGTCTGGTCTACAGAGACTTCAACCCCGCGGAGGAGAAACTTCGTGAAGCCCTCTGCACGCTGGGGAATGGATATTTTGCGACTCGGGGGGCGGCGCCGGAAGCCGCAGCCGGGGATGTTCACTACCCGGGAACCTATCTCGCCGGTGGCTACAACCGCTTGACGACCGTAATCGCGGGACGCCCCGTGGAAAACGAGGACCTCGTGAATATGCCCAACTGGCTAGCCCTGACCTTCAGGATCGAGGATGGAGACTGGTTCAACCTATTCACCGTCCGGATCCTGGCCTACAGCCAGGAGCTCGATATCCGGCGGGGTCTTCTCACCCGGACCGTCCGGTTCAGAGACAAAAATCAACGCGAGACGACCCTCGTGAGCAGACGTCTGGTGCACATGCGCGACCCGCACCTGGCGGCGCTGGAGACGCTAATCGTTCCAGAAAACTGGTCCGGCCGGATGCAGGTTCGCACCGCCCTCGACGGAGGCGTGCTCAACACCGGGGTCGAGCGTTACAAAGCGTTAAAGAGCAGGCATCTGGAATCGCTCAATGCTGGAGATGTCGATGAGGAAACACTATATCTCCTGGTCCGGACCAATCAGTCTTGCCTGCTCGTGGCTGAGGCAGCCCGCACTCGGGTCTATTCAGGCGACGGCGAAAAACCCGTCGAGCGTCGTCTCGTCGACGGTCCTCCGGGCTGGGTTGGTCAGGATATCTTCCTCGTGGTGAAGAGACAGGAAAGGGTCCGGGTGGAGAAGATCGTGGCCCTCTTCACCTCTCGGGACCGTGCCGCCTGCGAACCCCGTCTTGAGGCCATCGAGGCGGTTGGCCGTGCCGCAGGATTCGAGGCGCTTCTCGAAGGCCACGTGGGGGCGTGGGATCAGCTCTGGGGGCACTGCGACATCAAAATCGGCGGCGGCACCCGGATGCAGATGATCCTGCGTCTTCACATCTTTCATCTCCTGCAAACGGTCTCCCCTCACTCCATCGACCTCGATGCGGGGGTCCCGGCGAGGGGCTGGCACGGCGAAGCCTACCGGGGTCACATCTTCTGGGACGAGCTTTTTATCTTTCCTTTTCTGAATCTCCGCGTTCCCGAAATCACCCGGGCACTCCTGCTCTATCGTTACCGGAGGCTTAACCGGGCCAGGATCAACGCAGTCGAGCAGGGTCTCAAGGGGGCCCTCTACCCCTGGCAGAGCGGGAGCAACGGGCGCGAGGAGACACAAACGCTTCATCTCAACCCCCGCTCAGGCCGGTGGCTCGCCGATGCCACACACCTGCAGCGGCACGTCAACGCGGCGATCGCCTACAATATCTGGCACTACTTTGAAACGACAGGGGACTTGCAGTTTCTCTCCACCTACGGCGCCGAGATGGTCCTGGAGATCGCGAGGATGTTCGCGAGTCTGACAACGTTCAACCGTGAAACGAACCGCTACGAAATTCACGGGGTCATGGGGCCCGACGAATATCAAGATCGGTATTTCGGCTCCGACAACCCCGGTCTGCGCAACAATGCCTACACGAATGTGATGGCTTCATGGGTGTTCAAAACAGCCCTCCGGATTCTGGAGACCATCCACCCGCAGAGAGCAACGGATCTCGGGGAACGCCTCGGTCTCAGGGAATGGGAGGTCGGGAACTGGAGGAAGATGTCCTGCAATATGCGGGTCGACCTTTTCGACGGCGGGATCATCAGTCAGTTCGAGGGATACGAAAACCTCGAGGAATTCGACTGGGAGGGATATCGGCAGAAGTACGGCAACATTCAGCGTCTGGACCGCATCCTGGAAGCTGAAGGGAATTCCCCCAATCGCTACCGGGTATCCAAGCAGGCCGACGTGCTCATGCTCTTTTATCTCTTCTCCACGGAGCAGCTCCAGGGGCTCTTCACCGACATGAATTACACCTTCGACCCCCTGAGTATCCCCCGAAACGTCCGCTTCTACACCGAACGCACGTCCAACGGCTCCACCCTGAGCAACGTCGTCCATTCCTGGGTCCTCTCACGGGCGGCCAGGGGAGAGTCCTGGAACTTCTTCTCCCAGGCCCTTGAAAGCGACATTGCGGACATCCAGGGGGGCACGACCCGCGAAGGCATTCACCTGGGTGCCATGGCTGGTACGGTCGACATGGTCCAGCGCTGCTACACGGGGCTCGAGTTTCGCGACGACGGGATCTGCCTCAACCCGAACATCCCGAAAAAACTGGGCAGGATCAGTCTGAAGATCCAGTATCGGGGCAACTGGCTCGAAATCGACGCGGGCCCCAAAAGCGTGACGGTCACCTCGCGCCCTTGCGAAATTCAGGGTGTCAGGATATCATTCAAAGAAGAAGTCTATCGGTTGGACCCCGGCGGGACCATCACCTTTCATTATTGAAGCCCCGGCGGGAGCCGACGCTGCCGGCGAGACGGGAGCCGGGAAGGGATCGCCCCCGAAGAAAAAGGAAATCTCTGACACTGTAAACCGATGCGCCTGGTCGCGGAAAAACTATATACAGCCTTCTACCCATTCCCGGGCCATTAAAACTTTACGGAGGAGGAATGCCATGAAAGAAAAAACAACAACACCAGCGGTCGCGGGGACCCAGCTGGACCGGATGGTGCACGCGTGGCTGGGGCGATTCACGGGAGGGATCTCGCCCGCGTCCCTGCTCTTCGCCTACCTGGACTGGTCCGTGCACCTTGCCTTTTCCCCGGCCAAGCAGGCGCAACTTTCTGAAAAGGCGCTTCGCAAATGGCTTCGCCTCCTTCTCTACATGCGTCAGTGCACCAGGGATCAGCATGCCGCGCCCTGCATCGAACCCCTGCCCCAGGATCGACGCTTCGTCGGCGAGGACTGGCAGCGCCGGCCCTACAATCTCTGGTACCAGTCCTTCCTGCTCCTGCAACAGTGGTGGCACAACGCCACCACGGGAATCCAGGGAGTCTCCCGCCGCCACGACGAGTTCGCCTCCTTTGCCGCCCGGCAGTTCCTCGACGTCTTTTCCCCCTCCAATTACCTCTGGACAAATCCCGAGGTTCTCCGCGCCACCGTCGAGCAGGGGGGCCAGAACCTCGTACGCGGCTGGCAGAACTTGCTCGACGACTGGGACCGGGCTTTGCTGGGGAAGAAGCCCGCCGGGGTCGAGAACTTCCGGGTCGGGGAGAACCTGGCCGTGACGCCCGGCAAGGTTGTCTATCGGAACCGTCTGATCGAGCTGATCCAGTATACGCCTTCCACGGAGAGCATCCATCCCGAACCGGTCCTGATCGTCCCCGCATGGATCATGAAGTACTACATTCTCGATCTCTCCCCGCACAACTCCCTGGTGAAACACCTCGTCGAGAAGGGCTTCACCGTGTTCATGATTTCCTGGAAAAACCCCGGGCCGGAGGATCGTGATTTAGGAATGGAGGAATACCGCACCCTCGGGATCCTCGCCGCCCTCGATGCCATATCGGTCATCGTCCCCGGGCAGAAGATCCACACGGCAGGCTACTGTCTCGGCGGCACCCTGCTGATGATCGCCGCCGCCGCCATGGCCCGGGACGGGGACGAACGGCTCCGAAGCGTCACCCTGATGGCGGCGCAGACGGATTTCACCGAGGCCGGGGAACTCATGCTCTTCATCGACGAGAGCCAGGTCACCTTCCTCGAGAACATGATGTGGGACCAGGGCTACCTCGATGCCCGGCAGATGGCGGGCGCTTTCCAGATGCTGAGGACCAATGACCTGATCTGGTCCCGGTACGTCCATGATTACCTCATGGGGGAACGCCGGCCTCTGAGCGACCTGATGGCCTGGAACACCGATTCGACCCGTATGCCCTACCGCATGCACTCCGAGTACCTGCGAAAGCTGTTTCTGAACAACGACCTCGCCCAGGGTCGCTATGAGGTGCGCGAAAGACCGATCGCCCTGAGCGACATCCGCGTGCCCCTGTTCGTCGTGGGGACCGAAAGGGACCACGTGGCGCCCTGGCGCTCCGTGTACAAAATCCATCTCTTGGCCGACACGGATGTTACCTTCGCCCTCACGAGCGGAGGCCACAATGCCGGTGTCGTCAACCCCCCCGGCAACGAGCGAGCCTCTTACCGCGTGTCGACCAAACGGGAAGCGGATCGCTACATGGATCCCGACACCTGGCTGGAACAAACTCCCGTGCAGAAGGGTTCCTGGTGGCGGGCCTGGGTTGCCTGGCTCAATGGCCACTCCGGGGAGCAGGCAGCACCCCCTCCCATGGGAAACCCTGAACGTGGATATCGGCTGCTCCTTGACGCCCCGGGGACGTACGTCCTCGACGAGTAAAGCCCGAAGAGGTCTGGGAAAACTCCAGATCCCGCAAAAGAGGCCTTCTTCATGAAAAGAGCTTTCCTGTTCATTTTAACCAACCTTGCCGTCATTCTCATCCTGAGCATCGTGCTCCGGCTCCTGGGGGTCGATCGTATCCTCGATGAGAGCGGCGTCGGCATCGACATGTACAGTCTGCTGGTCTTCGCCGCCGTCTTCGGCTTCGGCGGATAAACGGGTGATTCGATCACAGGGGCGACTTCACTTTAAGGCCTTCGAAGGCGTCCTCTCCACCGATCAGGGTGACGCGTTCACCAGCCACGATAGCGCCTCGACAGCCCCCCACGGAAGACTTCGGGCGGAAAAAGGACCCCGGGACATCATGGTGAATGAGGGTCACGCCATCCCATGTTTTGTCATTGCAGCCTGTTCTGGAATCACCTTGCAGATTAAGACAAAAATTCGCATACCGATTGCGAATCCCCGTGACAGAATATTACTATCAGAAGAATATTTCTAATATGACCGGATGGCAGGCGTGAGTGTGGTCTCTATCGAAATGGCGCTGCTTTTCGCGGCGCCGTGCCTATTATTCTCGCGACTTTCCCCCTGCTGGCCGGGATTCCCCAGGCCGACATGTTCTTCAACATCGTCTTTTTTGTCGTACTCGTCTCGGCCCTCTTGCAGGGTACCTCCATTCCGCTTGTGGCGCGATGGCTCGGCGTGGACGCACCGATATGCCGCACACCTGTCTACCCGATCGAATGCGAGCCCACAGGGCTGGCACCATCATAGAGATACCCGGGGAGTGACTTAACGCGAAATCGCATTCAGGCCTTCTCAAGTATCCCAAATTCGAAGTACCCGGAGGCTTGTGTGAATCCAATCCGGGCCGTGCTCCCGTCATAGAGAAAACAGTTGTCTTTCGGCTACAAAGCAGTCTAATTAGTAAACGGACCCGGCAGAACCACCTTTCCAGGGTTTTTACTTGATGGCCGGGACGTTATGTGCAAGCGGAACGATCAACGGCTTTTTTATTCCACTAGAGGGGCTGATGGAGGCTATACATGTTCTTTCTGGATGACATCGTCATCATCATCGGGCTTTCCGCCACGGTGCTCTACCTGTGCCACCGGCTCGAGGTGCCCGCCATTGTGGGCTACCTCCTCACGGGCCTCCTGACAGGCCCCTACGGGTTCAAACTGGTCGGCAATCCGGAGGTCGTGCAGAAGCTTGCCGAGATCGGTGTCGTCGCCCTGCTTTTCACGATCGGCCTCGAGTTTTCCTTTCGAAATCTCGTGCAGTTGCGCCGGACCGTCCTGTTGGGCGGCACCCTGCAGGTTCTGCTGACCCTGGTGGTGGCCGGCGCGATCTCACACGGTCTGGGACAGCCCGCGGGGCAAGCCGTATTCATCGGGTTCCTGACGGCGTTGAGCAGCACGGCCATCGTCATGAAACTCCTCCAGGACCGCGCGGAGGTGGAGACACCGCACGGCAGCAGCGCCCTCGGAATCCTTATTTATCAGGATCTCATCGTCGTCCCGATGATGCTCTTGCTTCCCTTTCTCGGGGGGGGCGTTGAGGGTTCGTCGAATGGCCTGCTCAATCTGCTGGTAAAAGAGATCGTTGTCATTCTGATCCTCGCTGTCGCGGCAAAATGGATCGTCCCCTGGATCCTTTTCAAAGTCACTCAGACCCAAAGCAGGGAGATCTTTCTTCTGACCATTGTCCTGATCGGCCTGGCCGTGGCGTGGCTGACGCACGCCGCGGGACTGTCGCTGGCCGTGGGGGCCTTTTTAGCCGGCCTCGTCATTTCCGAGTCCGAATACAGCCACCAGGCCATGGGAAACGTGGTACCCTTCCGCGACATCTTTGCAAGCTTCTTCTTTGTCTCCATCGGGATGCTTCTGGATCTTCGCTTCTTCGCGGACCACCTGGTCATCGTCTCCTTCCTGGCCGTCGGTATCATCCTCGTCAAGAGCCTCGCCGCGACGGTTGCATGTCTTTCCGTGGGTCTCCCGATCCGCGTTGCGGCGCTAGCGGGCCTGTCCCTGGGCCAGATCGGTGAGTTCTCCTTTATCCTGGCCGAGGCGGGAAGAAAATACGGTCTCCTGGCGGCAGACATCAACCGGGAGTTCCTGGCCTATTCGGTCTTGACGATGATGGCGACCCCTCTTCTGTTCCGCATCTCCCACCCCGTTGCGGAGCGCATCGCGCGACTTCCACTGCCGAGACGGTTTAAGCGGGGCACCCCGCCGTCGGGCGGTACGAAGCGTTTCCACGAGAAGGACCACCTGATCATCGTCGGTTTCGGCCTTTACGGGCAGAATATCGCCAGGGCCGCAAGGGAAGCGAAAATCTCCTATGCCGTCCTCGACATGAACGCGGATCTGGTCCGAGAACAAAGAGAGAAAGGCGAGCCCATCTTCTACGGCGATGCGACGCACGAGGCCGTCCTGCAGCATGTCAATATCCGCCATGCCCGGATCCTGGTGGTGGTGATCAGCGATGTGGCGGCCACCCGCCGGATCACCGACATCGCGCGCCGGCTAAATCACAGCCTGTACGTCATCGTGCGGACAAGGTTCATTCAGGAGGTCGGCCCCCTTCTCGACACTGGAGCGAACGAAGTCATACCCGAGGAATTCGAGACCTCGGTGGAAATTTTCAGCCGGATCCTCTCGCGGTACCTCCTACCGGAGGAGGAAATCCACCGCTTCGTCGAGGAGATCCGGTCGGACGGTTACGCCATGTTCCGCAACCTCTCGAAACATGCCACATCATGCCCGAATATCGGGGCCTGCATACCCGGCATGGACATGCGCTCGCTTCGCGTTCACGGGTCTTCTCCCCTGGCCGGTAAAACCATCAGCGAAGCGGCACTGGGGAAGAAATTCGGGGTCACCGTGCTCGCCGTGAGACGCGGTGCGGAGATCTATTCCATCCCTTCGTCCGATCTTGACCTTCAGCCTGAAGACATCCTCTTCATCGTCGGCCCGTCCGAGAAGATCATCGATCTGGAAAAAACTCTTCGGGGGAGCAGCGAGTGACGTCTGTCAGGCACTTGCCTTTTTCTCGAGTACACAGCGGATCACGGAAATGTCGTTGATGAAAAAAAAGTATAAGAACAGGGATATCTGGACGCGCCTATGTGTATACAGAGACCTCACGAGGAACAGGATTCTTGTCGGACGGACAGCAACGACGGATGTGAATCCTCAGCCTCAATATTGACTTCGACTCGTTATCGTGTATAATGAATTCACAATTTTGATCCTCATCAAACAACACTTCAAATCCCTGCTAGAAATTGCAAATGTTTTATCCATGAAGAATCGTTTTATCGTACTCATCGATTTCTCACCTTATTCTGAACATCTCATTCAGTTTGCCCATGATTGGGGTAAAAGAGTCAACGCTGAAATACTTTTGCTCCACAATACCATCGTCATGTCGCCTGTGATGGCTTCCCATGAGAGCAAAATAGAACTTACACGGATTGCCAACCGAGATGCTCTGGAGAAACTGCAGCTGTGCGCTTCAGCGGCTATACCGGAAGCGGCATCGGTCCAGTATCTCGCTTCGGAAAAAAAACTGGTGTATCAGCTGAAGGCATTGCTGCGGGAACCATACAACAACCTTGTTTTTATGGGTTTGAAGGGAACCGGTCTGCTGAAGAAAATATTTATCGGAAGTGAAGCCGTCAAAATCATAGAGGATATTGACAATCTTATCGTGGCCATGCCCAGGAATGCGGAGTGCTGTTCCCATGAATTCATTCATGTTGCGGTTCAGAAGAATTATCCCCTTAACATCGTTGACTTCGACAAATTCCTGCGTTTCGCGGGTGATCAAATCCATAAGATCATTTTCTTTTCAGTCATCACCCCCGATCATGATCCTGATGCTGCAGAGAAATATCTGAAAGAATTATCTGAGTTCTATTCGGACAAACGGAATACATCCTATGAACTGTACAGGGGCAGTCGCGGATTCGAGGACTTGAAGCGCATCCTGTCGGAAAAGAAAAATGAGTTCATCGTGGTTCAGCGAGGGTCGAGGATGTTTTTAGACCGGGTGTCGAGAAAATTTCTGATCAATGAACTGGTCTATGAAGGCAACATCCCCTTGGTCATATTGCCTTAGAAGGCGCCGACAGGTTGCAAAGGAGTCGACGCGCCGTTTTTCAAAATGATATTGTCTGCCCAGCGGACTCGCTGATATCTTCCGACCGGCTTATTGAAAACCGGATGAAATGAGGAGAACCCGGCTCTCGCGGGATACCGGACATCGCGACGCCCCGGGTTCAAACACCTTATCGGGTTTTCATAAAAGTACTTTCCGCCCCGGCCCAATCCAAACGACAATACTGTGAGTCAATATGCTGCAACTGATCAGGGAAAAATTTGTCGAAGTCATCAAGGCCATCCTTCCTCTTATTATTGCCGTCATGGTCCTCCAATTCACACTGGTTCAAGCTCCCATCACTTTATTTCTCCAGTTTCTCGTCGGATCCCTGATGACGGTCGCCGGAATGGTGCTGTTTTTCATCGGCATCGATATCGGGATTCTGCCCATGGGAAGGATCATCGGGTCCGAGTTGCCTCAAAAGAGTTCGTTGAAGGTGATCATTGCGGTGGCATTTGCGCTGGGTTTTGCGACAACGGTGGCCGAACCGGATGTGCTGGTGCTGTCCAAGCAGGTCGATGCCATCTCGCGGGGCGCCATTCCCGGAAATGTTGTTTTGTACGTCATGGCGGCGGGAATGGCCATATTCGTGGCCATTGCAATGCTGCGTGTCGTTTACGGGTTCAGCATGGTTTATCTGCTGGCAGCGGCCTATTTGACGGTTATAGTTCTGTCTTTTTTCACTCCCGCGGAATTTATCCCTTTGGCGTATGACGCGGGCAGCGTGACCACCGGGGTGTTGACGGCCCCGGTAGTGCTTGCGATGGCCCTCGGTCTCAGCTCCGTTCTCGCAGGCAGGTCGGCCGTATCGGACGGCTTTGGTCTTTTGGGATTTGCATCCATAGGGCCGATTATCGCCATTATGATCATGGGGATTCTATTCTATTGAACGAAATAGACGTCTTACAGGGATTTCAAGAAACAGCGCTCAGCGTGGTCGAGGCGGTATTGCCCCTGGCCGCTCTCTTTGTGGTCCTTCAGCTTCGTTTTCTGAAATTGCCCCGCAGCTATGTCAGCGGCATTCTGAAGGGCACGGTGCTCGCATCCTGCGGGCTTCTGCTGTTCCTGCAGGGCGTCAATATCGGCTTTTTGCCGTTCGGGCGGGCGATCGGCGAGGCCCTCGGCACCATGCCCCAGAAATGGCTTTTGATCCCCTTTGGCCTGCTTCTCGGATTCCTTACGACCTGGGGGGAACCGTCGGTGCGCGTCCTGGCGGACCAGGTCGAGGAAGCCTCGAGCGGATCCATCCGTCAGACCGCGGTGCTTTACGCGATTTGCGCGGGCGTATCCTTGTTTGTGGGCATTGGGATGTTGAGAATCGGCTACGGGATTCCCCTGCTCTACATTCTGATACCGGGCTACGCACTAGTCGTCGCCGTCATGAAGTTCAGCGACAAGGAGTTCCTGGCCATTGCGGTTGATGCAGGCGGTGTGGCGACCGGGCCCATGGCCAACACGTTTCTTCTGGCTCTTGCCTTGGGCATATCGTCTTCCATGGGCGATCAAGACCCGGTTGTCCATGGCCTGGGGTTGGTCGCCCTGATCGCCCTTGCCCCTATCATCTCGGTTATGGTATTGGGCTTTATCTTCCGTTTTCCGAAACGCCGAAAGGAGTAAAGATGATGTCGACGGTAGTGCTCATAGTTACCATCGTGCGAAAGGGATGGGGCAACACGGTCCTGGAAGCTTCCGTAAAGGCCGGTGCTGACGGGGGAACCGTATTATACGGGCGGGGTTGCGGCATTCATGAAAAACAGAAGATCCTGGGCATCCCGATAGAACCCGAAAAAGAGATCGTATTAACCGTCACATACGCGGATAAATGTGATCAAATTCTGCAGGAAATCATGCAGTCCACCGACTTATGCGAACCCGGCATGGGAATCGCGTTCGTTGTCCCTGTTGACAAGGTCGTCGGCGTCTCCCACCTTGTCTGTCAACCCCGGCCTGAAGAGCCATAAAAGCGCTCCGTTATTTCTCGTGGACCGGATCGAAAATTGCGTAGAATTGAGAAAATGATTTCAGAAACCGAAACAGATATGACATGGATCCCTATTCCGTCACCACGTCCATCAACCGCCTGTTCAAATCGGTGAAGAAATGCCCGGCGTGAGGGAAACGCCGGTTCGACCCCCTTTTCATGTTGCACTTCGGTCATCTTCAGCCTTCTTTCATACTTTCGTTGTACTCAAATCATACCTTTTTCGTATTGATTCCCGCAGCCTGATTTCCGATAGATCCGGTATATCGAGGGGAAACGGCGAGGTGCGACTCATGGATGAATGGATCCGGGTCCGGTATCGCAACAACCGCGAAGGTCTTGTCGACGATGTGACGCTCAACGAACTCATCGTCTCGAAGAAAATCAAGCAGTTCTACCGCCCGTCGGAAAAACGATGGGTCAACATCGAAACGGATCCCGTCCGGAGAACGCCACGCCTTTACAGCGGCTCGGAGAGGCGCAGGTGAAAGGGGAGTCTCGGTGAAACAACGAGGGAGTTCTTCTCCAGATATCTCAAGGGGGGGCAGCCGAAGATACTGACGGCGCAGGAATGGTTTGACAAAGGTTTTGCCCTTCTCTTCGATTATGGCCAGTATGAAGAGGCGACGCGGGCCTTTGCGTGCGCCATCCGGCTGGATCCCCTGAACGCAAGGGCCTACCTGGATCGGGGCATGGCCTATGAGAGAATGGGCAACGTCGAGCAAGCCCTCGCGGACTATGACAGGGCGATCAAGCTCCTGCCGGAGGACGCAAAGGGCTACTATATCCGCGGACTCACGTTACAGCGGCTGGGCAGATATTCCGAAGCGAAAGGAGACCTGACCGTTGCCGCCGAGCTGGGATACGTGCAGGCCCCGGACATCCTGAAATCGGACAGTCTCATCCGCCCGGGGCGCTGGTAGACACTGCAACGCACCGGCGGCGGCGATCAGCCGCCCTTCCCCTCCTTTTTCCAGATCATCGCCAGCAGAAGGAGAACCGCCCCCGTTGAAATGGCGGAGTCGGCCACGTTGTAAGCCGGCCAGTGATGCGAGCCGATATGAAAATCGAGAAAGTCGATGACCTCCCCGAACCGGACCCGGTCGATGAGGTTTCCGATGGCCCCCCCAAAAATCAGTGACATGGCCAGGTTCAGAAGAGTCCCCCTGTCCCGGTTCATCCGGACATAATAAAGGATCAGGACCATGGCCGCCGACGTGACGGCAATGAGAAAGACCGTGCGGAAGATCTCCGGTGATTTCGAAAAAATCCCGAAAGCGGCACCCGGGTTGCGGACATGGGCAATGTTGAAAAACCCCTGGATAACCGGGAAGGCGTCACCGACGGCCATGTACGAGTCGATATAGTACTTGGTGATCTGGTCCAACAGGATGATCGCCGCAGCCGTGATGAAAAATATCACGTCATTTTTTTTCATAATGTCCGCTTTCCCAAGAAGAATCCCCCTGTTTCCCCTGTTCCGAGGGGACCCTCCGGGGGATCAGCCTGTACCCTTTACCCTGAACCCGATACCCGATACCCTTTAGCCTTTAGCCTTTAATCAAGATTCTTGAGACACCGGTCACAGACAGTCGGGTGGTCCTTGCTTTTCCCCACCGTTTCGCTCGCCACCCAGCATCTCTCGCATTTCTTGCCGGTGGCCTTTGACACGGAAACCTTGAGGCCCTTGACTTCCTCGCTGTCATAACCCTCTTTAATTGTGCCTTCCGGCACAATGGAAAAGGAGGAGACAATCAGCAGGACCCTCATGTCCTCGCGGTACTTCTCGAGAAGCTGACGGGTTTTCTCCGGCGCCGAGACGGAAACGGCGGCGTCCAGAGAATGCCCGATGACTTTCTTCTTCCTTGCCATTTCCAGGGCCTTCGAGGCCTCGCTCCGGATGTTGATCAGGGTCGCCCAGGTTTCCCCCAGGGCATCGTTGCGGTAGGTGCCGCTGACCTCCGGGAACTGCGTCAGGTGGACGCTCTCCGGTTTCCCCTCGTAAGCCGGGAGACCCGTCCACACCTCTTCGGCCGTGAAGGTCAGAATGGGAGCGAGCAGCCTGGCCATGGCGTCGAGGATGAGACACATGGCACTCTGCGCCGAACGACGTTTGGATGACGCGGCCTTCGCCGTATAGAGGCGGTCCTTGGAGACATCGAGATAAAGGGCGCTCAGATCGACGGTGCAGAAGTTGTAGAGCGTGTAGTAGACCACGTGGAACTGGTAGTTTTCGTAGGCCTTGCGCGTGCGCTCGATGACGAGCTGGAGCCTCTGGAGGATCCACTTGTCGATCTCCTCCATGTCACCGTAAGGCACCACGTCTTTCCCGGCGTCGAAATCGTAGAGGTTCCCGAGGATGTAACGGCACGTGTTCCGAATCCTGCGGTAGGCCTCCACGAGCCGCTGCAGGATCTCATCGGAGATCCGGATGTCCATCGTGTAGTCTTCGGCGGCAACCCAGAGCCGAAGGATCTCCGCGCCGTATTTATCGATGATCGCCTGAGGGTCGATGACGTTGCCCACGGACTTGGACATCTTCTTCCCCTCGCCGTCGACGACGAA
>DAIMEJ010000018.1:0-56486 GCA_036725345.1 Syntrophales bacterium | reverse complement strand
TTCCACGAAACGTAAGCTTATTCTTGAAATCAGAAGCGCCATTGATTCTCTGCCTACTGTCAGGGAGGGCAAGGTTGCATATTTGAGACTTCAGGTTCAGAAAAATTGTTATCGGACCGATTCCGGTGCGATCGCCCGGAGGCTGGCAGAGGAGTCACTTCAGGAAATTCTCTGGCAGGGCCGGGGATCTATTCAAAATTAATAGCATCTAAGAGTATCGTTACTTAGGACCGAAATTTCAAAGGTGATGATTGCCCTGATAGCTTACCCCCGTAAATCGGTCCGTTTTAGGTAGAAGGTCAGTTTTAGTGAGGCAGGAATGGGTGAGGAACATTTTACAGTGGAACAGATTATCATATTGCTGAGGGAGGTGGATGTGAAACTCTCTCATCGCCAGAACGTGCGACAGATCTGCCGGGAGATGGGGATTACAGAGCAGAGCTATTACCGGTATCGCATGGAGTATGGGAAGATGAAGGCCGCCCTGGTCAACAATAAGATATTTAAACGAAATAGGGAGACAAAAAGATGAAAGTTTTTCTGACTGCCGTTTGCATTGTGTCTTTAAGTATTGTCTTATGGCAGGGGATCACTCAGGCAGTTCCCGATCCCGCGACGACCTACTTGATGATATTGCTCTGTGGTCCAATTATTGCGGTTATTGAGGGACTCAGAGGCAAAGCGAGACGGCCAGGTAACGACAAGAAATAGGCGAGATCGAAGGCAGGTATATTGGGAAAGCGAAGGTCACCTCTTGTGAAGGAGGTGATGCCAATGGCAACAGGGTCTTCAGGCTCTTAACCGATTAACCTACGCAAAATGATAGGAGGTAAGGAGAACAAAAAAACTGATCGACACATGGCTGGGTAGCGTCGAGGCATCAGCAAGAAGAATTTATCCGACAACGCAATCTGTGGGACCGCAGCCATATTAGTAGATTCTATTAATGTGGCGTTGAGGTTAAAGCCTCTCGGTCTCGCGCCAAATTCCAAAGGCAGGGTCAGAAATGGCCCTGCTCTTCCTATCTATCCTCATCGTAAAGGCTTCTAAGTTCAAGGGTCATGGCCCTGACAAGTTTTAAGAAACCTTGGAAGAGGTCAAAATGAACCAGAAACAATTTACGGCTGAAGAAATTATCGTATTGCTTAATGAGGCGAATGTGAGATTTTCACAGTGCAGGAACATGACGCAGGTCTATCGAGAGATGGGAATTACTGAGAAGATCTACCTCCGCTGTCTCAGGGAGTATGCAGAGGTGAAAGGCGCTCAGTCAAAGATCCAAAGGAATTCTTATGATTCGCATCGATCCGGTAAATCCATAAGAAAAATTCATCAGCACAATCAGTAAGTCCGAATCCTTATATCAGATTTCTAACAGAAGAAAAGGCAGGGTCAGAAATGGCCCTGCCATGTCTTACAGGCTTGTAAATGTAATGGCTGGTCAAGACTTAATATGACAGTGTCTGTAAACTCAAGTTTGGTTCAGGGCATTTTAACCCTGCCTCTATCGCAAAATCTTTTTTTGCTGTTGGCCCTATTGCATTTTCTTAGGATCTCATAACACATCAACAACAACTTCATCTACTTGTTTGTCTCCATCTTGTTGACTAGCACAAGCAACCTACCTATGTTTCTCAAGTTCCGTCTCTGCTGAATTAATGATCTTCTTAATCATATCCAGTTTATTTTCTACAATTTTCTCTCCACGTTTTTTCATACTTATTTCTTCTTTTACGGACTGAAGATCTTTTTGAATAATAGTAAATTCCTCTAATAAGCCTAGGATTGACTTTTTCGTGCCTTCTTCTGTTTCTGTTATACCCATTATTTTTTCTTCCATCGTTTGCACGCGAGACTTTCCTCCTTCAATCGCATCCAGCATTTCTCCATACTTTGCTAACAGTTGCTCGTGAAGTTTCTCCCATGTTTCACCTATATCCTTTAGCTGCAGCTCAATAATCCTGTCTTTCTCCTCTAATTGATCGTTGACTAAATGTTGATCATCAAGTTTAGTCTTGAAGGATGACATTTGATTTACAATTTCCGAGTAAGAAGAATTAACCTTTTGCATAAAATCGTTCTTCAATGAATTGATCGTTTCATGAATCCCCGTTAAGGTGTCACTCATTGCGTTTATTTTAAATGACACCTCATCAAACTTTCTCTGATGATGTTCAGAATGTGAGCCGAGTTCATTTATTTTTCCAGTCAAGCCTTGAATTATGCTATTCATTTCTTTTTGATATGCCTCGAATATGCTATCTTTCTCATCCAGTGTTTTTGCAACAGACGAAATTTTTTCTCCAAACATCTGCCCTATATTTAAAGATTTATTTTCTATTTCTAATAGGTTACTCGCGATTTGTTCAATTTTACTTTCTATATCCTGCTCATTTTTCCTAAAACTTTGATAATTTGAATCGAAATCGCCGATTCTCGTTTTAACGTCCAGTATTAAAGTATCCATGTCCGCCCTTTGAGATCTGATAAAGGCCTCTTCTTCACCCAGGGCTTTTTCTGTATTCAGGAGTTTCTCTTGGAGATTGACGTTCGTATTTGAAAGCGCATCAATTTTATTTTTTATCTCCTGATGGCGTCTCATCCCCAGTGTAAGCCTATCCTCTATTTCCGACTGTCGTTGATTGACCATTTCGAACCATTTATTGAATAATTTAAAGAAATTAGTATTTTTTTTCTCCACTTGGGATAATTGGCCATTGGTTGCGTTGACATGTTCAGTCAATAAATTTAACTTTTTATCCAACTCATTAATTACGCCTTTCAATTCAAGGCGGTTTGCTTCTGATATATTCTGTTCTGCAATACGATATTTTTCCTCCTGTTTATTTTTTCTTTTAATATAACCTTTGAAATAACCCCAAAAAACAACAGACGAAATTACAGCGAACAAAAGACTGATTGTAAATATTACATTCATTTCCATAATAGCATTACTCCATCACGATTGATGGTTCATTAGTTCCAATCTTAACTTTCCCATAAATACCATTATTTCTGCATATTTCAATATTAAATATCTCAAAATAATAGTCTGTTTTCTACGTTTACTGATCCGCAAATTACAGCTCTGAAAATTTAAAATTCTGTCTATCTATTTAATTCAGAGGTTTTCCGCATTAGACTTGGGCAGGGTCTTAGGGTCACTCCCGAAAAGCCCGATTCTCCATATCGGGTCAGTCATAAAAAGGAGTCTGATGCCTGGAAGGTACATTCTTTTGTCACTAATGGAATTATGATCTGATTCAATTCGAGGTCGTTCTTGATTTTGTATATACGAAGTGATTAATTTCAGATACTTATGGCGGAAGTGCATGGGAATGAAACTTTTGGACTTGGACCATTGTGAATTTTAATGTTTCAACCGGAAATAGATCACGATCAACTGGTGTTTATGGTCAAGAGTAGTAGGTGTAACACGCAAAATGAAGATGCCTTTACTATCTTCAATAATTGCATTTCTACCCTGAAATCCTTCTAACCAATTTCTAACGGAACAACATAAAATAGAAGGGCGGTTGAGTGTACGTTATTACTCATAACCGCCCTTTTCTTCTTGATTTTCTTTATGTTGTTTTACTCTACTTTATTCTATTTTACGCCTGTCCACATATTCAGGGTCTAGTGGGCGTAGGCCTGTCCGGGTTCAAATCCCGGCTTCGGCACCATAGGAAATCCGAGGGGTTAGAGGTTCAGTGCTATGTGCTTCTAACCCTTCTTTTTTGCCTTTTTCTAACGGATTTCTAAAGGAACAACATGAAATAGAAGGGCGGTTGAGTTTATGTTGTGACTGAGGTAAGTGTTCATCATGCGCATTCACGCAAAGGCCGGGATATTCGTCATCCTGACATGTCTGTGTCTTTCAGGCATTCAGGCGGGACACCCTTCTTCAACAGGTCAGACGGCGGGCGCGAAATCCGTCGACAGCATGCCCGGCCTGGAACATCGCGTCATGATCGAACTGAACGAAGCCCGGACACGTCCCCGGCAGTATGCCGCCGGACTTGCCGAACTTCGCAAGCACTTCAAAGGTAACGAGTTCCACAGACCGGGCAAGGTCATCATCTTAACCAAAGAGGGGGTGAGTGCCGTCGATGAAGCCATTACCTTCCTGAGATCGGCAAAGCCCCTCTCCGCCCTGAAGCTGTCCAGGGGCATGTCGCGGGGTGCCAGGGATCACGTGATCGAACAGGGGCCGGCGGGGTTAACGGGCCATGACTCGATCACCGGTAATAAACCCTGGGACCGTGTCAGCCGCTATGGAATCTGGCGGGAGATCATCGGCGAAAACATCAGCTATGGGAGCGATGAAGCGAAGATGGTCGTCATGGGTCTCATCATCGACGACGGTGTCCCGGACCGCGGCCACAGGAAGAACATTTTCAATTCCCGGTTCCGTGTTGCCGGCGTCGCCTGCGGACCCCACTCTTCACTCGGGACCATGTGCGTGATCACATTCGCCGGTGGATATGAAGAAAAGCTGTGAGCCGGTATTTTATAAAGACAAGTGACAGACAGGGTCGGAAACGGCCCTGTTTTTTCATTCAAAGAGCATTTCACGGCCGTGGCCCGAAGGTCTGAAGTAATATACCCGCCGACGAATCGCTGATTAACTCCGTCTCATACTTAATTCGTAGAATAATTAATACATTCGCCGTATTGTCTTATGCCCAATAGAGGGTTACAGAGTTCATTAACGATGATGTTTAAATGAAAAAGGGATATAAAAAAATATGAAAATACTTCTGACTGCCGTTTGCATCATATTTTTGTGTATTGTTTTTTGGCAAGGCATTACTCAGGAAATCCCCAGACCCGCAACAACCTACACGATGATGGTATGGCTCGGTGGCCCGATTATTGCCGTGATTGAGGGATTCAGAGGCAAAGCGAGAAGGACAGCCAGCGAAAGGACACGGACGTTATCGAAGACAGGGTCAGAACTGGTCTTTTCTTATCATGTTGCCACCGCTCAAAGCGATGAAGCCGGTTTTACAGGCCCTGTGCCCCGGGAGAAGGTTCAGACTTTTTAGCATGAGAGGGCACAATCATGTGGTCCGAAATATTGATCCCGATAATTGGATTTCAGGATAAAATATCAGGCTTTTGGGCATTAGAGGGGGGGAAAATCACGTGGCAAAAAATACTGGTCCCCATACTGGTCTTTGCGATCGCGGTGTTCATCGTTATTGTCATTCAGTTTGTCGCTCATATTGTCTACAACTTTTTCAAAAGGTTGAGGGGGCCGAAATGAACAGTGACCACTTTGGTGAAACGAGGCATTAGTGCGATTTTTTCGTCCCCTCGGAAATAGCATTAGCCTATGCCGTTAAGACGGCTGTTACAAGGCGGGGTCGGAAACGACTCTGCTTTTTCATTTCACCTCCCCGGTTATGTTTCCTGCCATGACGAGACGCTGTGTTTCCTCCGCCCGTATTGCACCGCTCCGCTAAAAATGCTCCTGTACGGTGAACAGCTAGTTGACTGTGATCGAGTACCCGAAATCGCACTTCTTCCGTTGATTTTCTCTATGCTGTTTTAGCCTGATTGAGTCATTTTGGCAGGTTAAGGGGCGGGCAAAAGCCTTTCCGGGTTCAGTCTTCGGCGCTGGGATCATGCAGAATCAAGGAGTTGGCTTAACGGCCGTCTAATACTTTTTTCGTATATGCAAAACCATACTTGATTTTTTGTTCGGACAGGCAAAATATCAAAGTTATACACAGCACTTCACGGCGCCCTCGTTTTTTTACCAGAGAAACGAGATGCGACACAGCAGGCCGAGGTCCGACATGAAATACTGCATCTGTATCCTGACGGTTCTTATCCTGAATCTGGCAATGCCGCCTTTCTCCGCAGGCGACTACGAAAAGGGCTTTGAGGCCTACTGTGAGAATGATTACAAGACCGCCTTCAAAGAATTCATGAATGATCCGGATCACCCGAAATCACAATTTTTCCTGGGTTTCATGTACCACTCCGGCAGGGGCATCCCCGTAAACTACACCATGGCGAAAAAATGGTACAGCGTCTCTGCATCGCAAGGTTACGCCCACGCCCAATATCACCTGGGGTCTTTATATCTCGAAGGCAAAGGAGTTCAGCAGGACTATTCAAGAGCCGAATACTGGTACCGTCAAGCCGCCGAAAAGGGACTGAAGGAAGCACAGGCCAAACTGGGGGCCCTGTATTTTGAAGGCCGGGGGGTTCTGAAGGACTACGGACAGGCCATCAGCTGGTTTCACAGTGCGGCGGAAAAGGGTGATCGCACGAGCCAATACAACCTCGGGACCATCTATGAAAAGGGCCTCGGCGTCACGCAGGACTATGCCGAGGCTTCATACTGGTACGGCCTGGCCGCCGATCAGGGCATGCCAAGGGCGCAGTACAACCTCGGCGTGATGTACGCGAAAGGTCTCGGAGTGCCCGTGGATTACGTCATGGCGTACATGTGGTTTAACCTTGCCGCCGCGCAGGGGGTATCCGGCGCAGCGACCAGCGGGAAGCTCATGACGAAGAAAATGACAAAAGAGCAAAAATCGGAGGCGGAGAAATTATTAAGGGAGTGGAAAACACGAACATAAAAAAGGGGACAGGCTACTTTTTTTGTTCTGCTGTAATTTTTTGTATTTAACTACGCCATGAAAAAAGTAGCCTGTCCCCTTTTTTGGTATCCCCTTTTGTAAACCGAATGGCGTCTCAATCGTTATACCGGACAAAAAGACCCGGGAGACATCGGGTCCATGTTGTCCGAAAAGGGCAGAAGCATCGAACGCCTACAAAAGGAGATTACCATGAAACGTTTTCTGATCATCATCGGCATCATGACACTCCTCATTGCCGCCCCGGCACAGGCAGCCAATGTGGGTGTGTACGTCAGCATCGCCCAGCCCGGATTCTACGGGCAAATCGGCATCGGGGACTTCTACTACAGACCGGCGGTCATTTACCCGCAGCCGATAGTGGTCCGGCCCGCTCCCGTGTATGTCATGCCCCAGCCCGTTTACTATCACGTACCGCCCGGTCATGTGAAACACGGGCCGTACAGACAAGTCTATGTGCCGCACCACCGGGCACCCGGCGGGCCATGGGTATACGGCAGGTGACGAAGAGATTAGATTTACGAATCGTGCTGAACGAGCGTAAAAAAGAAATTGTAAACTGCTTTGAAAGGAGGGTTGTCTCATGAGTAAGGCAAGGTTCGCAGTTTCCGTTCTTTTGATTTCACTCTTCATAGTCCTACTGCCCGCCGGAGACGTCAAGGCGCAATACAGACCATTCTACGTGGGCGTTTTCGGCGGGTACACCATGCCGGAAGACATGGAGGTCAGCTCATCGGCAGTAGGTGACTACCACATCGACCTCGACAACGGCGGGATGCTCGGGGTCAAGTTCGGTTACATCCCCCCGGGGGCCCGGTTCCTCGCCCTGGAATTTGAGCTGAACGGCATGTGGAACGATTACGACCGTCAGGCGGTTTTTACAACCCCCTTCAGAGGAGAAGAGGAAGGCGACGCCACCCTCGCCAATTTCATGTTCAACCTCCTTTTCAGGTATCCGGAGGGGCGAATTCACCCTTACGCCGGTTTCGGCATCGGGTGGTCTAGCGTTACGTTGGATGGCAAGGAATACGCGGACGGCGTTCTCGCAGCAACCTATGATGACGACGACACGTCATTCGCCTGGCAGTTTCTGGCGGGGCTTACCTTCGAGATCGCTCCGTCACTGGAACTGGACCTGGGCTACCGTTATTTCTGGACGGAGCCCGAATTCGGCGTTTCAGATGTGGAATTCAAGTCGCATATTGCCACGATCGGTTTGAACTTCCACTTTTAGTCTGTCTCAATATTGACAGGATCCCCAAAATACAGGGAATGCAGAGGCAGGGCCGGAAAGGGCCCTGCCTTTTTGTCGAATGGGCAGACTCAGGTCCGACAGCCTATTTTTCTTTCTCGATCTCCTCCAGGAGCCGCATCACCCTGCCGGCGGGGACGGCAAAGCCGATGTTCTGAGCCCCCGCGACGACGGCCAGGTTGATGCCCACGAGTTCCCCGTCCGCATTGAAAAGAGCACCCCCGCTGTTTCCGGGGTTGATGGGGGCGTCGATCTGCAGAAGCCCCTGGCATTCATACTCGCACTCGAGGTTCTTGAACACCCGGTTGACACCGCTGAGGACGCCGACGGTCACGGAATTCTCCAGGCCGAGGGGGTTCCCGATCGCGATGACCGTCTCTCCGATCATCAGATCCTTCATGTCCGCAATTTTCACCTGCCGGACGGGCTGCCGGATGTCCGCCCGGATCACCGCGAGGTCATCCACCGTGCTGACCCTCGCGATCCGCCCCTCCGACACGGTGCCGTCTCGGAACACCACATAGATGGACGAGGCCCTCTGAACGACGTGGGCGTTCGTCACGATGAGCCCCTTGTCACTGATGATCACGCCGGAGCCCAGGCTCTTGAGCTTGAGAGTGCCCTTCGAATAATTTTCGCCGAAATACTGTTTGAAATAACGGTCCAGCTGTTCACCGTATCTGCCCCACTGCGGGTGTTCCTTCAGGTCCACGATGCTCTCCGTTCTCAAGTTGACCACCACTGCCGCGTTTTGTTTTATCACATGGACGACGGGTGTCTCCCGCGTGCTTGTCACGCCGGCGCAGGCCCCCGCGAACAGAAGGGCTGATAAAAGAATGAAATGGAACCCTTTCGTCTTCATGAAAATCATCTCCTTCCCGAAGGGGTGAGAAAGGCCTGTATCGGGCCGATCTTTAAGGTTATAAATAACACCTCCAGTCGTTGAAATAAACACAAAAGGTTTGTCCATCTTTCGATCCGGATACGCGAGGCCCCTCACCGCCGCAAGACCGAATCGCGTTCGCCGGATTGTTTTTATTGAAAATGTCGTCGATTTTGGTTATGGGACACGAAGTCTTTGGTATTTCATTCCTTCCAAGACGTCGTGAAAGCGAGGATGGATAGGCCCGTATGCTCTCCAAGATGTCTCCAAGAACGATATTAAAGGGGGTCTTCATAGCCGCGGCGGTTTTCCTGCTCGCCTCACTCCCGCTCCTCCTCGGTCTCCTCAAGACTTTCCCCGTACCGGAACAAACGGACCGTGCGAAAGTCGAGATCAGCGGATTCATCCGGAAGGGTGAGACGCTCTTCGACATCTTCAAGCGGAGCGAACTCGACCTGGAGGATCTGTCCCTGCTGAAGGAATCCATGGCGGGCGTTCACAGACTGAGCAGTCTTCTGCCCGGACAGCCCTACCGGATCATCGTTGACGGCGGTAACCGGGTCACTGCCTTCGAGTACTGGATCAATGACGATGCCTTCGTGAACGTCACACGCCAGGCGGCCGGTTTTCGCGCAGAGAGGATCGATCTGGAATACGAGAGACGGCCCCTCTGCGTGGCAGGCGTCATCGAGGAAAACCTGATTGCCTCTTTCGGAGAAGATCGCGAGGGCCTCATCCTGGCGCTCAACCTGTCCGACGTCTTTGCCTGGGACATCGACTTCAACACGGACCTCCGCAAGGGAGACAGCTACCGGGTGGTCGTCGAAGGGCTCTTTCGCGACGGGCAATTCAAAAAGTACGGCGATATCCTCATGGCGGAATTCCTCAACGACGGGCAGTCCTTTCGGGCATACCGATTCGAAATAAGCGGCAAGGCCGCCTATTATGACGCCGAGGGCAACTCCATGAGAAAGCAGTTCCTGAAGGCGCCTTTGAGTTTCCGGCACATCAGCTCCGGTTTTTCGAGGTCCCGTCTCCACCCCATTTCAAAAATCCGCAGGCCCCACCATGGGCTGGATTATGTCGCGCCGGCGGGGACGCCGGTTTCCGCCATGGCAGACGGCAAGGTCACCTTCGCGGGACACAAAGGGCAGTATGGCAGGCTCGTGATCCTCCGGCACGGCAACGGCTATCAAACATACTACGGCCATCTTTCGAGGATAAAGGTCAGAAACGGCGTAAACGTCACCCAGGGGCAGGTCATCGGCCACGTGGGTTCATCGGGCATGTCCACGGGACCGCACCTCCACTTCGAGCTGAGGAGGAACCACAGTCCCGTCAATCCCCGCAAAGCCGAGATACCGAGGGGAGAACCCGTCCCGAAAGAATGGATGTCCGAATTCAAGAACCACAGGGATCGGCTGGACGGGCAGATGGCATCCATCCGTCCGACGGACATGGCAGAGGCCCGCCTGGAAATGGAAAGGGCCGCCCGGTGAATTAGACTTTTATAACTTGTTTTTTTGAAAAATGCATTGTCCCGTGAGCAAAACCGCAGAAGCTCTGCCAAGCGGCTTGATTGCACTCACTAAACGGTATCGGCGGCAACCTCGAGAGATGCCCTTTTGCCGGGGGCGGCATCAATCTGACCGCAGTCCGAAACCCGCGATAGAAACCATTCGTCGTCTTAGCCGAGGTCGGACATGAGCGGGGCGGGGCAGACTATAATACTTTGTTCTTATTGATTTATTTCGATATGTCAGATGCTCTATCCCTTAACACCCCGCCCATTCCATGAAGTCCGCAGAAATCCCGTTTTGGATAGCCTCGAAATATGCTATTATTTACACCGTAAAAATTAAACCGGCTGGGATGGACGAAATGCTGTCAGAAAGGACAGGGATGCTCTCTCGCCTCGCTCTAATAATCGGGATCCTGGTCTGCCTTGCAGCGGGAGCGGATGCCGGCACGACGGCTTTCGTATCGAATCGATCAGAAAATACAGTTTCCGTCATCGATGTTTCCACCGGGGCGCTGCTCCGGACCATCCCGACCGGGGGAGGACCTCAGGGCCTTGCCCTTTCACACGATGGACGCCTCCTCTACGTTGCCCAAGCACTGGAAGACACTATCCTGGTGCTGTCGACCGAGGATTTCAGCGTGCGAAACTCGATCGCCACTGCCTCCGCCCCGGTGGACATCGCGGTCTCTCCGGACGGAGAATCGCTTTACGTCGCCTGTCGCGACGGCATCGAGATTATCGGGACGGCGGACGATACCATCAGGGAATCGCTCTTATCCGTCGTGGAACCGGCGGGCCTTGCCCTCGCGCCGGACGGACTCACGCTCTTCATCACCAGTGCCGCCCCGGGGACGTTGACCGTCATCGACACCCGGGACCTCACGCCGTCCGGTGTCATCGAACTCGGGAGCGATTTCGAACCCTCGGGCATCAGGGTCGCGCCGGGGGGCGACTTTCTCTACGTGACGGGTCGCTCATCGACGAAGACCCTCGCCCTCGCCATCGACACAAGGGATCTATCCGCAACAGGCTCGGTCGAACTCGGCCTGGAACCATCGGGGATGGCCTTCTCGCCCGACGGGACCCTTGTCTATGTCCAGCATGCCGGGGATGGTTTTCTTTCCGAAATCCGAACCTCCGACCACCGGTTGATCGGCCAGAAACCCTACGGGCCTCTTTCCGTGGACGCGGGCGTGGTTGTGACCTACTCCGCCTATGACGCCCCGGCCGGCGGCATGGCGATCCCCATTGTCGGCGCCATCACGACCCCCGCCTTTCTCAACGCAAGCGCCGCCGGTCTTCACCAGATCAACCTCTCCTGGACGGACAACTCCGGAAACGAGACGGGTTTCGTGATCGAGCGGAGGACATCGTCCAGCGCTTTCGCCGAGATCTACAGGGTGGGTTTGAACATCACCCACTACCAGGACACGGGGCTGGATGCTTACACAAGGTACTATTACCGCGTCAGGGCCTACAACTCTGAAGAATACTCACCCTATTCAAACGAGGCTTCGGCGAGGACGGGTGTTACGGATGATGACGACGACGATGACCTCTTCTTCTGTGCCGTGTCGTATATCCTCACGGGAACACCCTATGATGGCCATATAAGCAGGCTGAGGGCTTTCCGTGACAGGATCCTCATGAAAAGCGCCATGGGAAGGGCCTTCGTAAAGTATTACTACAAACTCTCCCCCGGCCTGGTGGAAATGATCCGGCAACACGATCTCCTGAAAACGATATTAAGGGCACTGGTCGTTCCTCTCGTTCACTTGATCCTGTACCCCGCGGTCCTCATCCTTCTGCCGATATTTTTCTTCCTCCATCTTCTCTTGCGCCGGATCCGCACATTTTCAAACTCTCCCGCCTGAAAGCGGGACTCCTTCGAGGGTTATGGCGGAATCATTAAAAAGTGTTATTCTGTTATACGGGAACTGACCTGATAGTTCCCTTGAAATAATTAAGTATTGTTATTTCTTCGTAAGAGTGGCATTAATCGCAAAGTCAATATTCAGCCTACAGGAAAGGAGGTAGTTTTATGGCAATGCAGGAAGACAAGGGGCCCTGGGCGGACTTTTTCGCGCACTGGCCCAAAGAGGGGTTCGATATGATGTCCAAAGGTCTCGACATGTACGGCAAGATGACCAAGGCCTGGATGGATGCGGCGGAGACTTCCGCCAAGGACAGGCCGGAGGATATCATGAAGAAATGGTCCGATTCATTCGGCGGGATTTACAAAGACCTCTTCGAGATGTTCATGCAGCCCATGAAAATGTACGGATTTTCACCTTCCTACGACAAGGCCCCCTGGGACGAGACCTTCCGGACCTGGCAGCAATCCTTTTCGTCCATACCTGTCGGGGCGGTCCCATCTTTTCAGGGAATCGACGAGTTCGTCAAATTCTCCCGCGGATGGCAGGAAAGCTACGCGAAGGTCTACTCGGCGTGGCTGAGCAACCTGGAGAAAATGGCCGAAGCTGGCCGTTCAGGCGGGGCGAAGGGGGAACAACCCGAAAAGGTCATGAAGGTCTGCATGGAATCGACGGAAGCATTCATCGATGAGTGGTCAAACTTTGTTGCCGGTCAGACCAGGGCTTACTTTCAGCTCTGGAAATCCCTCTTCGGGAAGGAAAAAGCCGCACCGAAAAAAGGCGGAACGAAGTCCAAAGAGTAAGCGCGGCATGCGAGAATTGAAATGAGAAAAGGAGGCTGAAAGCCTCCTTTTCTCATTTGAGAAACGCCGCAGCCATCTCGAGAAACTCCGACAGGAGTTTCTTGCTCACGACAAAGATGTGACCGATATTCTTTTCGATGGTCCGGTTCAGCCCGCCCCTTTCCACCTGGATATTCCCATCCTGTATCTGTCCCCATTTTTCGCTTGCCCGGCACGAACCCGGCGGGGCAATGGGATCCCTCGTGCCCCTGTAATCGAAGAGCATCACGCCCCCTTCACGCAGTGCGCCCATGTCGACGGGCTTGCCGTCCAGGGCGGGATTGGATGAAGAAAGCTGGTATTTCCCCTCCCAGAGCTCATTACCGAGAAAGAATTTCGTAATCCACTCCCCGTGGGCCCTGGCGGGAAACTTCGTGCCGTGCGTCAACCAGTAGAGGAAATGGGCCGAGTCGTGAATGGCATCCAGGCGACAGGCCCTGCCGTAGAATCCCAGGGAAACGGTATACTGGACGCCCGGCTGGATCTCGTTCATTCCGGCTTCGATAAGCTGGGGCGGAATGTTCACCGATTTGTACAGCGCTTCCATGAGAACCGGGTCGTAACTCCCCCGGATGACCTCCCGCATGGCTCCGTGCCCGCTCAGGCCGTCGTCAAACAACACGGGCGAGGCCATCAGGACGACCTTCCGGATATCCATAGTCTCCCCCCTGGCGAGGCGCTCCTCCGCACGTCTGGCCAGGTAAGGAAGGATGATGGTTCCTCCCATGCAGTATCCCATCACGTGAATCTCCTGACCCGGGTGGCGCGCCTTGATCAGATCCAGGTACGTATCGGGAACCGTTCTACCGTAAAAATCAAGGCCCAGTTCCGCGTCATCCGGCTCCGCTTCGCCGTGATCCGCAAGGTAAATTTGAAACCCTTCCTTCAGCATCCCCTCGATGACGGATTTGCCCCTGGCCAGGTCAAAGATCTCGGGCTTGTTGATGAGGGGCGTGGCCATGTAGAGGACTTTGCCGTTGGGCTTCACATCCGGCGGCAGGGGGTAATACCGGAGCGTCACACTATGCAACTTCGATCCCTCCACCACTTCGAAGGATGAATAACCGATCTTGCCCAGGGTCGACCATTCAGAGAATTCCTTCAGGTCAAAGGCCTTCTCATGGTGCAGGTTTTCCAATCTTTGCCGGTTCTCTTCGAGATACTTTTCCACGGTCTGCGGCGACAACCCGCTGCAGGTTCCCTCCATGAAAGGAAGGGGCTCCCCCGTAAGCGGTTTTTCCGTAATGACCATCAGGAGGCTCTTGAGGAGGTCCTTCATCGCCTTGAGCCGTGTCAGTCCGATGGAGCTGTAGTTCCTCTCCAGATACAAAAATTCATCGATGTATTCCCGCAGGAAGGCCTGGCCTTCCGGCGAGGAAGAAACCAGCCGCGCTTTCCCGCGATCGAAATGCCCGTTCGTGATGAAATAGCCGGTCAGGCTGTGAAGCAGCCGGGCGTAGTTCTTGTAAATCCAGCCGTTCATGTCCCCGAAAAAGTCCGGGTTTCTTCCCGCCCTGGCGGCAAGGCGCGCATGGGCCTTGATGGGCCCCGTCAGGAACCGTTCGATCATGGCGTTCTGGATCGACGCCGTAAAGGACAGGGGACCCCAGTGGACCGGGTCCTTGCTGATGGCTTCAAGTGCTTTCTGCTGCTTGAAAAGGGCGCTGATCATCTGACCGGTGATCTTGCTCTTCCACGGATAGGATGTCTCAAGCCCCTCGAGGTTATCGGCGGGGGTACGGCCCATGACGGACAGCAGTTCATCAGGGGATATCCGTGCTCCTTCGTTTTCCTTCTTCTTTCCCTTTAACACGTTTAAGATCCTCCTCGTCGCCGGCGGTCAGATCCCCCGGTACCCGGGGTGATGCCTTTCCCTGCAAGGGCCGTGCTCGAATCCACCGGAACACCGGTTGAAATTTTTCTGGCCAAATCCGGCCCGTTGCGTCAAAATAGCAATATGAAAAATAAAAAGCCCTCTGCAAAAGAACGTGTCTGCGCAAAATGTGGAAACCCGAAAATATTCGCGAGATGCCTAGGCTGCGAGGCGGTTCTCTGCGAGTCCTGCGCGGTCTTTGAACTGATCGGCTCCGGCTGCGGGTGCGTATGGCCTGCTTACTACTGTTACGACTGCGCACACGACCCCGCCGTCAACCCCAACGCCGCCTTCAAAGACTAAGACCCCTGAATCCACCTTTCCGAAGCGTCGACTTCTTTTCGACCGCGGCGATTTCATCGGGTGTTCTCTCCCGGACATCCCTTCGCCATGGATTCTGCGAGACGCAGCCGTTTCCGCAGCGCAGCTCCATCCGGTAAAAAGAGCCCGTCCGCCCCTCTATCTGCATCAATTTGCAGATGTAGCGACGGCCGTTCCACTGGAGTTCGGGGCAGACCCGATCCAGAGCCTCAGGGTGCCTGCTCACGCCGAAGGTGCACGTCCTCGCGACACAGCAGTATCCGCAGCCGACGCAGGGCCAGGTGACGATCTCTCGAATCATAGGCCTGACGGGAAAAGCCTCATTCCCTTTGAAGAAATTTATTGCAGGCTTAATCTATCGCCAGCCGACCGATTTTACAAGGGGGAATATGGAATCGCAGGCAACCAGAATTTTTCTTGTCAAAAAGGCAAACGCCTGTTTAAATGGGGCACTTGAAATACGCGGGAGGAAAGATCGGGCATGACGAACATTTCGGACTACAGCAAGTTTATCGTCGATCTGCGGCGCCACATGTGGATGGCCGGCATCGAAATGAATCTTCGCCGGCTCATCTGGCAGATTGCCGTCACGGGAAAATACATATCCGCCAAAATCCACGAGGCAAATCGCAAGCTCGCCGGATTCAAAAACATTCACGGTGACGATCAGCTTGCCCTGGACCGGAGCGCCGACGAGATTCTCATCCACCAGCTCGAATTCTCCGGATTCGTGCGGGAGTATGTGTCGGAAGAGTCCGACAAGGTCATCACGTTTCAGACGGCAGAAGCCAAATACTACGTGACGGCGGACCCCCTCGACGGCTCATCCCTCGTCGACACGAATCTCTCCATCGGCACCATCGTCGGAATTCACAACGCCCCTCTTCTGGATGCTTCCGGCCGGGACTCCATGGTCGCTGCGATGTACATCACCTACGGACCCCTGATCACCATGGTCTATTCCGCCGGCAAGGGGACACATGAGTTCGTCCTCAACCGCGAGGGGGAATATGTGCTTTCGGAAGAAAACATCACCCTGGAGGAACGCGGTTCCATCTACGGACTGGGCGGCCTGCGAAAGGACTGGACGCCGGAACACCTCAAGTACGTCGAGTTTCTGGAAGCGGAAGGATACAAGCTGCGTTACAGCGGGGGCTTCGTGCCGGACATCAACCAGGTGCTCATCAAAAGAGGAGGGGTGTTCACCTATCCGGCCCTGAAGAAGAGCCCCCAGGGAAAGCTTCGCCTGATTTTCGAACTGCAGCCCATGGCCTTTCTTGTCGAGCAGGCCGGCGGCATGGCCACGGACGGGAAATCCGATATTCTCACCATTAAACCCCAAAAGCTGGACCATCGATCGCCGATCTATATCGGGAGCCGTTTCGAAGTGGAGAAGGTGAAGGAGTACCTGCCGTAAGACGGCCCACGCGTGGTGGCCCTGCCCATCGGACCATTTCCCAGCCGGCTCTCTTTGTGTATGATCGCGGAAAAGCACAGGTTCGCATCGTTTCAATATAGATGACAGAGTCGAACCGGGGGACAGGGTGCGGGACCCGTCACCGCAAGGGGGTATAAGCATGGTGTACAACAGCGTTGATGCATTGAAAAAGGGGGTTTCAGGGGTTCTGCAGTCCGAAGGGGACAGCGTCCGTGTTCTCGACGAGGCAAGGCTCAGGGCCTCGATCATCGATGACCTCGTATACACAGCCGTCCTCAGCCCCGACGAAGGCGTGAAGGAAGCGGCACGCTGGATCATCCGTCGCGCCGGCGCGGCGCTGGGCATCATCCCCTCGTCCATCCATGCCCTGTATGAGGCCATGGGGAGGGGGGAGGTTTCGGGCTTCACCGTCCCTGCGATCAACCTGAGGGGACTCGCCTACGAATCGGCCCAGGCCGTGTTCCGGGCCGCCCTGCGGGGGAAAGTCGGTCCCGTCATCTTCGAAATCGCAAGATCGGAGATTGGATACACGGAGCAGCGGCCGGTGGAGTATGCCGTATCGGTCACGGCGGCGGCCATCAAGAGCGGGTACCGCGGTCCCATATTTCTGCAGGGCGACCACTTCCAGGTGAGCGCCAAAAAGTTCGCTGCGGATCCTGCGAGGGAAGTGGATGCGGTCAAGGAGCTGGTGCGGGAAGGCATCCAGGCGGGGTTTTACAACATCGACATTGACTCTTCCACCGTTGTCGACCTGGGCAAAGCAACCGTCGAGGAGCAGCAGAGGAACAACGCGGCCATCGCGGCCGACATCACCGCCCTGGTTCGAGAAATCGAGCCCCGGGGAATCACCACCTCCGTGGGGGGGGAAATCGGCGAAGTGGGCGGAAAGAACAGCACCGTCGAAGAGCTCCGGGGTTTCATGACGGGCTATCGAAAAGAGCTGGCAAAGAAGGGAAAGGGCCTCAAGGGCCTGAGCAAGATCAGCGTCCAGACAGGGACGTCCCACGGTGGCGTGGTCCTGCCGGACGGCTCGATTGCAAAAGTGAAGCTTGACTTCGACACGCTGGAGACACTTTCGAAGGCCGCCCGGAAGGAATTCGGAATGTCCGGCGCCGTCCAGCACGGGGCCTCGACCCTGCCCGATGAAGCCTTCGACCACTTCCCGAAACGGGGGACCGCCGAAGTGCACCTCGCCACGGCCTTTCAGAACATGATCTACGATCACCCCGCCTTCCCCGGGGACCTCCGCAAACGGATCTACGACTACATCCGGAAAGACCTTGCCAGCGAGAAGGGCGCGAAGGACACCGACGAGCAGTTTATCTACAAGACGCGAAAGAAAGGTTTCGGGCCCTTCAAGAAAGACATGTGGAACCTCCCGCCCGATGTCCTGAAAGGGATCGGGAAAGAGCTGGAGGAGAAATTCTACTTCCTCTTCGAGAAGCTCAACGTGTTGAAGACGGACGATATCGTGCGGAAATTCATCAGACCCGTCGATGTCCCCGTCCCGGCGCCGCCGAGTCTGTCCGGGAAAGGGAGAGTGACCGTCCAAAAGACGAAAGCGGAAGCTTACGACGAGGGGGAGTGAGCATTTTGCGCAGCTGTGAGTGACGCAAGGGCTGAGCGGAAGCCGTGAGCCTGATGCCTGTCGCTTTGCGGCATGACTAAATGGACCTCGACAGACTTAACAGGGGGAATAGATCAATGTCTAACAAGCAGTGGCGTAATCCGCCCGCGATGCAGATTGACGCAGCGAAGACCTACCGTGTGACGGTCGAGACGACAAAGGGGGATATCGTCCTCGAGCTTTACCCCCGACACGCCCCGAAGACGGTTAACAACTTCGTTTTTCTCGCTAAGGAGGGGTTCTACGACGGCGTCACCTTTCACCGGGTGATCGATAATTTCGTCATCCAGGGGGGTGACCCCACGGGCACGGGGCGCGGAGGACCCGGGTATTCCTTCGAGGACGAGGTCAAGGGAAACCCGCTCAAGCACCAAAAAGGCGTCATCTCCATGGCCAATGCGGGACCCGACACGAACGGGAGCCAGTTCTTCATCACCCACTCGCCCCAGCCTCACCTCGACGGCCGTCACACCGTGTTCGGGAAAGTGACCGAAGGGATGGACGTGGTCAACGCGATCCGGCAGGGGGACAGGATGGTCAAACTCACGATTGAGGAATTCTGAGGACATCGTCACGACGAGAGAGGAGAAAGTTCAAATGCCCGCATTCCTGAAGAACACAAGGGTCCTGGTCATACTCTGCGTATCCCTCTTTCTTGTCCTCGCCGTTCTCTTCAGCTATTTCGTCTCGGACACGGTCGTGACCCGTATCACCGATGCCCAGATGGCAGAGGTCGACGGAAAGTTCATGATCGCAACGGAGTACCGGCCCCTGGTCAACTATGACGCGAAATACCGGTTCAAGTTCGACGCGGGAACCGTCCAGAACGATGCCGTCCGGTTAAAAGGAAAACAGGTCAAGATCTGGAAATACGGCTGGCGAATCCCGCTCTTTTCCATGTACGAAAACGTGGTAAAGATCGAGGAATTAAGACCGGGGCAGTGAGATCACCCCGGGGCATCACGGCACATAACCCCTCTCTTCATCCGGAATACCGCAATGAAGTACAACCCAGCCCTTATCTCCTACTTCTTCCAGCGTGAGAGCACCAAGCGCAACGTCCGCCAGCTCATCAAGTTCCTGGTCGTCCTGGCCGTCATGGTGACGATTTACAGCATCCTCTTTCATTTCATCATGGCCGCCGAGGGAAAGGACCACTCGTGGCTCACCGGGTTTTATTGGACCCTCACGGTCATGTCGACCCTGGGGTTCGGCGACATCACCTTTCAGTCAGATCTGGGGCGTGCTTTTTCGATCGTGGTGTTGCTCTCCGGGATGGTCTTTCTTCTGAGCCTTCTACCCTTCATGTTCATCAAGTTCTTTTATGCCCCCTGGACCGAGGCGGAGTCGAGAAAGCGGACACCCCGGGAACTGCCGCCCGGGACCCGCAACCACGTTATCATCACCAATTTCGACCCTGTCACCATGGCGTTGATTCAAAAACTGGAGAATCAAAAACACGATTATGTCGTCATCGTCGATGACTTCAAACGTGCCATGGATCTTTACGACATGGGCGTCCGGGTGGCCGTGGGGGATATCGACGACCCGGAAACCTACCGGAGAATGCGCGTCGAGCAGGCCGCACTGGTCGTGGCCACCAACAGCGATGAAATCAACACGAACATCGCCTTCACCGTTCGGGAACTGAGCGAACAGGTTTCCATCCTCACCACCGCCAATTCACCCTACTCCGAGGACATTCTGGACATGGCTGGCAGCACCAAGGTGCTCCCGATCTACGATATGCTGGGCCGATCCCTGGCCGCGTGGACCGTGGGCGGCGACTGCAAGGCCAACATCATTAGCCGCCATGACGAGCTGATCATCGCGGAATTCCCCGTTATGGGCACCCCGCTGGTCGGCAAGACACTGGCCGAGAGCAAGTTGCGCGAGAACCTGGGGGTAAGCGTCGTGGGAATCTGGAAACGGGGCCGCTTCGAGGTTCCCAGGGCCGACAGTCTGATCGAGCGCACCAGCGTGCTTTTGCTGGCCGGTTCCGAGAAGAACCTGGCGGCCTATGATGAGATCTACTCTTTTTACCACATATGCAAACTGACGACGGATCCGGTGCTCATCGTCGGCAGCGGGCGGGTGGGGGACACGATTGCCCAGCGGTTCAAGGAACGGGAGAGGCCCTATCTCGTCATAGAGAAGAACCCGAAAAGGCTGCAGGACGAAGCACACTACGTCGTCGGGGACGCCGCCGACATCCGCACCCTTCAGAAGGCCTGGATTGAAAAGGCCCCCGCAGCCCTTGTGACGACACACGACGACGCCACGAATATCTACCTGACCAAGTATCTCCGTAGCCTGCGGCCGGACATGCAGATCCTCAGCCGCGCGAACCTCGATCGGAACGTCTCGACGCTGCACCGCGCAGGCGCCGACTTCGTCATGTCCTACGCCTCCCTGGGGGCCGACGCCATCTACAACTTCCTGAAAAACGAGGACACGGCGATGCTGGCCGAGGGGCTCAATATTTTCCGTCTCAAGGTCCCGGCGTTGCTCGTGGGGAAGAACCTGGCCGACTCCAGGATCCGCGAGATGACCGAATGCTCCATCGTTGCCATCAAGAGCGACGGCGCCATGACGATCAACCCCGACCCGCAGATGGAGATCCGCCAGGGCGCCGAGCTGATCCTGGTCGGCACCGACGAAGGGGAGCGGAAATTTCTGCAGGCTTTTGAATCCTGACCACGACGGCGGCGAGACAACGTCGGCGGCTGATGTGTGATGATGAGGGCGCGACAACCGGAACGCCCTTTCTGATCGGGTGCTGTGCACCGCGGTTTTCGCGGGTGGGCGATGAAGCTTGCTCTAGATGTGATGAAGCCGTCCGTCAGGGCTTTTTCAGCAGAATCCGGCAGTCCACGAGCGTCGCGCCCTTTCCTTCGCCGTGAACCAGCAGCGGGTTGATGTCCATCTCGATGATTTCCGGATGATTGACGGCCAGGTCGGAAAGGCTCACGATGGCTTGCTCGAGCACCTCGAGATCGGCCCTGGGTCTCCCCCGGAACCCCGAGAGAAGACCGAATCCCCTGATTTCCCCGATCATCCGGTGCGCCTCGTTCCTGCCGATGGGTGCAAGGCGAAAGACCACGTCCCTGAATATCTCGACGAAGATGCCGCCTAGTCCGAACATCAGAAGCGGCCCGATATCGTAACGGTTCAGGCCGAGGATGACCTCCTCACCGGGCGGGGCCATTTTCTCCACGAGAACGCCGCTGATGACAGCATCGGGATTGTATTTCCTGGCCCCCTTTACAATCTCCCGGAAGGTCCGTTTGGTTTCTTCCCCGTTTTTGAGTCCCAGGACCACTCCCCCGGCGTCGGTCTTGTGGAGGATTTGGGGAGAGACAATCTTCATGGCCACGGGGAAACCGATCTCGCCGGCAATGACTTCGGCCTCTTCCTCGCTGGCCGCCAGCCTTGCGGGGAGCGTTCTGAAACCGTAACATTTCAGGATTTCGTTCCCTTCGACCTCCCCGAGGTGCGTCTTGCCCGATGCCAGGCAATCGGCGATGATCGAGGCGGCGCGCTGCCGGTCGTGAGCAAAAGTCCATTCCGGCAGTTCTTCGCGGTTGAGCCACCCCGTATACTGATAGAGGGCCCCCATGGCCTTCGCCGCGTTTTCCGGAAACTGGTAGACAGGGTAGCCGTGTTCCTGGAGGTACTTTACCCCCGGCGATACGTCGACGACACCCATGAAGCAGCAGATGATCGGCTTGTGGGTTCCCCGGGCCACCCGGACGATGGCCTCGGCCGTGCCCAGGGCGTTCGTCATCGACTGGGGCGTGAGAATCACAAGGGCCCCGTCCACCCCGTCGTCCCGGATAACCGTCCATAAGGCGTTTTCGTAGCGGTCCTGTGTCGCGTCGCCGATGACATCCACGGGATTGCGGACGCTGGCCGTCGAGGGCAGATGCCGGGCCAGATCCTCCATGGTCTTCTCGCTGAACCGGGCAAGCTCGAGGTCCGCCGAGACAGTCATGTCCGTGGCCAGTATCCCGGGTCCGCCGGCATTCGTGATGATGGCCACGCGTTTCCCGCCCGGGAGTTTCCTCCGGAGTTTCCCCAGAGGGCTTTCCTGCTTGTAGGCGAAGGCGTTGGCAAAATCGAAGAGTTCGTTGACCGATTCCGCCCGGATGATCCCCGATTGCTTGAAGATCGCCTCGTAGACCGCCTCGGTCCCCGCGAGAGCCCCCGTGTGAGAGGCCGCCGCCCTCGCCCCCGCCGACGTCCTGCCGGATTTGACGACCAGGACCGGCGTGGGCCTGCTTCCGGAGGTGACCTCCTTGGCCATGGCGATAAAGGCCTCGCCCTTCCGAAGCTCTTCGATATAAATCATGATGACGGCCGTGTCGGCATCTTCGTGGAGGTACTGGAGAAGATCCACCTCATCCACGTCGGCCTTGTTGCCGATGGAGATGAACTTGGAAAAACCGAAACCCCGGTCCGCGGCAAAATCAAGGACGGCCGTGCAGAGAGCACCGCTCTGGGAGATGAAGGAGATATTGCCGGGGCCGGGCATCCGGGCTGAAAAACTCGCGTTCATGCTCACCCGGGGGAGAGGGTTGATGACACCGAGGCAGTTCGGGCCGACCACACGGACTCCGGCTTCACGGCAGACCGAGACGATCCTGTTTTCCAACTCGAGGCCCTTTGCACCGATCTCCCGGAATCCCGCAGAGACGATGACAATCCCCTTCACACCTTTCCGGATGGACTCCTCCACCGCCGTCAGGGTCGCCCCCGCGGGCAGGACGATAATGGAAAGGTCCACGGTGTCGGGGACATCCTCTACCGTGGGGTAAGACCGCATGCTCAGGATGGACTTCGCCGCGGGGTTGACGGGATAGAGCGTCCCCCGGTAGCCGCCCTTCAGAATGTTGGCAAAGATGTCGTATCCCACCTTGCCCGGGGTGGTGGAGGCCCCGATGACGGCAACGGCCTTCGGGGAGAAAATGGCGTCAAGGCTTGTCATCACGATTGTTCCCTACTTCTTCTTGGCGGAATAGTCGTACCAGTGACGCGAATTGAACGTTTCCTTGATGAGCCTGGCCGCCAGATCGATGTCGATATTGTGCGTGTTGATGACGAGATCGTAATTCGTCGGATCCATCATGTCGGCATGGAAGTATTTCTGGATGAAGGCCTTGCGCTCCGCATCCAGTCTCATCACCTGCCGTGACGCCTCTTTGTCGGAGACTTTGAATTTGATCATGACGTTCTTGATCCTGACCAGCAGCGGTGCGACCACGAGCACGCGCAGGCACACCTCCCTGGGCAGGATGAAGCTGGCCCCCCTGCCGACGATGACGGCATGCCCGTGGGCCCCGATGGCGCCGACCGCATTGGTGAGATGCTGGAGGTATTCGTAGGACCACATGTGGTTTTCTCCCAGGGCGGTGATCCATTCCTCGAGGATGCCGCGGTCCTGCTCGTCGAGGGATTCAACAACCCGCTTGCTCTTGTCGGCACTCTCGGCGATCTTCTCCACGATTTCCTGATCAAAGAGATCGATGTCCAGGTCCTTGGCCAGTTTGCCGGCCAGTTCGCCCGCCATGGCGCCGGGAAGCCGGGAGATAGTGATGACGGGCCGTATCGGCTTTTTGTACTTTTTCTTCTGGTCCGCCTGCCATCGTTTGACCTGTTCCTCGATCCGCTTGTCAAGGGACCGACTATAGGATATTTCGTCCATTGAGCTGCCTCCCTGTTCGTTCGGCGGGAATCGCCCTGCGGGCGGTTCCCCCGGTGAAATGTTTATTCGCGTGGATTCTCTTCAACCGGAAGCCCGGGGGAATCCACGTTTCATGCCTACGGTTTCTGGGGCCGCGCAGCCCCTTCCTGCTTGAACATCATCTTCAGTTCCACGAGCCCGGCGATGGTCCGCCTCTGCATCTCGAAGCCCCCCTTCTCGAAGACGTGAAGCATGGGCTCGTTGGCGGCCAGGACTTCCGCCGTGAAACCCAGCAGCCCCTGCCGCTTGGCCAGGTAGGTGAGATAGGAGAGGAGTTCCTGCCCGATGCCCCTGTTTTGATAGTCGTCCCGCACGGCAAAAGCAATCTCGGCGCTCTGCCGGTCGGGGTAAATGTAGTAGCGTCCCACGCCGACGAATTTCTCGTGTCCCTTCTGGCCTTCGTCGACGACGGCCACGATCGCCATCTCCTGCGTGTAGTCGATGACGACGAGCTCCTGGAGCCTGTCGTGGGGCATGTCCTGGCGCTTCGAGATAAATCGCAGGTAAAGACTGCGGTCGGAGAGGCGATGGAGAAAATCCTTTTCCAGGTGTTCATCGGATATCTTGATGGGCCGCAGAAAGATATCCATGCCGGTCTTGGTTTTGCGGTAGGTCTCCAGTTCTTCCGGGTATCTTCCCTTTTCGCCGGGCATGATCGCCTGATTCGGGTAGACGAAGCCCGCCTTCTTCGCCTCCTCGACGAGCCATTCCCTGAATTTCGGGTGGGCGACGGCGATGAGCGCCATGGCCCGCTCCCGGATGTTCTTGCCGTGGAGGTAGGCGATGCCGTATTCCGTCACGACGTAATGGACGTCTCCGCGGGTCAGCGTCGCTCCCGCGCCCTGGCTGAGGGTCGGAACGATCCGCGAGACGGTGCCGTTGTGGGCGGTGGATTGAATCGTCAGGATGGGCTTCCCGCCCCGGGACCGTACGGCGCCGCGCATGAAGTCGGCCTGGCCGCCCATGCCGCTGTGGAAGGTCCTGCCGATGGATTCGGCCGTGACCTGCCCCGTGAGGTCGATTTCAAGGGCGGAGTTGATAGCGACCATGTTGTCGTGCTGGGCGATGAGAAACGGATTGTTCGTGTAGTCGATCCGCTGGAAACTGACGGCCGGATTGTCGTGAATAAACTCGTAGGTGGACTTTTTCCCCATGCAGAATGTGGCCACGGTCTTTCCCCGGTTGACGGTCTTGCGGGTGTTGTCGATGACACCTTTTTTGATCAGATCGACGATGCCGTCGCTCAGCAGCTCCGTGTGCACCCCGAGATGTTTCTTCCCCTTCAGGTTAGCGACAACGGCGTTCGGGATGGAGCCGTAACCCACCTGGATCGTGTCGCCGTCCTCGACGAGCTTGGCCACGTATTCGCCGATCCGGCGGGTGATATCCGTGTCCGCCTCCGTCGAGTACTCCAGGATCGGTTCGTCATGGGGTACCACGTAATCCACGTCTCCCATGTGGATGAAGGTGTCGCCGTGGACCCGGGGCATGTGCCGGTTGACCTGTGCCACCACGATGCCGGCCGCCTCCACGGCGGCCATCACGATGTCCACGCTGACCCCCACGCTCATGTAGCCGCGCTCGTCGGGCGGTGATGTCTGTATGAGCGCCACGTCCACGCGCTCGAGACCCCGGCGGAAGATTTCGGGAACCTGGGACAAAAAGACGGGCGTGTAGTCGGCGAGCCCCTGGTTGACGGCATTGCGGGTGCTGTCTCCGATGAAGAAGGAATTGTGGCGGAAGTTTTCCTTGAACTTCTCCGTGGCATAGGGGGCCACGCCGAGAGACCAGATGCTGAGCACTTCAGCGTCGAAAAAGGCCTTCGGGTGGGACTGGACATAACGGATGAGACCCTGGACGAGGTACTGGGGCTCGGCGCAGGCTGAACCGATAAAAATGGTGTCCCCCCGATGGATGTTCGCAAACACCTGCTCCTCGGAGGCAAATTTTTCAGGATACTGTTTTTCCCAGTCTTCGAGCGTTTTCATGACAGTTCGTTTTCTTTTTTAGCATGGCCTCGGACAAGCGCACCGGTTGCTGGAAGACATACCGGCGTCATTCCGCCCGAGGGCCCGGGCCGCCGCCCGGCCCTGGACTCTCCGCGGCCTGACTTCCAGACCTCCCCCGCCCGGTTCGGAGGCATGGTCTATGGCTGCCTGACGCCGCGCTTGAGCACACCGGAGGCCACGAGAGGCAGGACTTTGTCCACCTTGAAATAAACGGCGTACTTGGAGGCGTTGTCGTACTTCGTGGTGAAAATGGGGTAGCGCTTTAACCTGATTTCCTCGATGGCCGCCATATTCTGCGATTCCTTGATTTTGGTCAGGTGGAGCCGCAGACCATCGTATTTGTCGCTTTTCTCGAGAAAATAATATGCCGCGTGAGGGTTGGACTGCAGATTCTTGTGGGTGAGATTGCCCGGCATGACGAAGGCCACCGTCCCCTCATCGACGACAAAGGGTTTCGAGATCGCCGAGGCATTGACTTTCCCGTTTGAATCCGCCGTTGAAAGAATACCGAATCCTTTCATCTTGTCAAAGTAGTTCGCTAATTTCATTCGAGGAACCTCCGTTTATTTTTTGAGGGTGGACCCGGCCACCCGATGTTCACGTGGCATGATGCCTGTGCGCGGTTCGCCTGATCGCCCGCGGGGTGTCTTCCCCGGCCCGCCGGCGATACCGGCCGCTGTGTGCGCCGTTCATCTTACCTTCGCACCGGGGTCGGTCTCTTTGTCAAACATCACCAGGGACAGACCCCCCTTCAGGGCATCGGTCGCCAGCAGCATTCCGCGCGATTCGACGCCCATGAGTTTTGTGGGCTTCAGGTTCACAACGACGACGATGCTTTTACCCACGAGTTCCTCGGGCTTGTAGTCCTGGAGGATCCCCGCCACGATGGTGCGCACCTCGCCGCAGTCAATTTTGAGCTTCACGAGTTTCGCCGACTTTGGAACGGCTTCGGCTTCCAGGATCTTCGCCGCGCGAAGGTCGATCTTCTGAAATTCATCATAAGGGATATCCGGCAGGCTTTCGAACGTCTTCACGGGCGCCTCCTCCTCTTTCCTGTATTCAACCCTCGGGAAGAGTACCTCGCCGCGGACCACGGTGCTCCCGGGCTTGAGTCCTCCCCACCTGTTGAGGTCTTCGAACCGGAGTTCTTTCATGTCTTTCAGGCCGATCTGATCGAGAATCTTTCTCGTCGTGCCGGGCATGAAGGGGGCGATCAGGTAGGCCACAAACCGGAGCGACTCCAGGAGATTGTAGATCACCGTTCCCAGGCGCGATCCTTTCGCCGGATCCTTCGCCAGCGTCCAGGGCTCCGTCTCGACGATGTACTTGTTGGCCACGTTGATGTACTCCCAGAGGGCGATAAGGCTCTTGTGGAAGGTCAGCTCCCGGAAGGAGACGTCGAAGTCTTTGAAGGTCTTGAGGGCCCCGTCGGTGATCTTCCGATCGGTCTCTTCCGGCGTCCCGGCCTCGGGGACCTTCCCCTTGAAATACTTCACGGCCATGGCGACCACGCGGCTCACCAGGTTCCCGAGATCGTTGGCCAGGTCGGCGTTGATCCTCTGTACGAGGGCCTCCTCGCTGAAGCTCGAATCGAGTCCGAAGACCATGTCGCGAAGGAGAAAGTACCGGAAGGCGTCGAGACCGTACTTGTCCTTGAGGTCCAGCGGCCGGACGACGTTTCCCAGGCTCTTGGACATTTTGCTCTGATCCACGTTCCAGTATCCGTGGACGTCGAGGTTCCTGTAAGGGGGGATGCCGGCGGCCTTGAGCATCGTCGGCCAGTAGATCCCGTGGGGCTTGACGATGTCCTTGGCGATCAGGTGCTCCGAGGCGGTCCAGTATTTGTCGAACTCTTTCCCGCCGGGATAACCGACGCCCGTGACGTAATTGATGAGCGCGTCGAACCAGACGTAGGTCACGTAGTCCTTGTCCCAGGGGATCTCGATCCCCCAGGTGAGCCGGGACTTGGGGCGCGAGATGCAGAGGTCCTCCAGCGGCTGCTGCAGGAAGGCGAGGACCTCGTTGCGGTAGCGCTCGGGGCGGATGAATTCGGGGTTGTCCCTGATGTACCGGACGAGCCAGTCCTGGTACTTGCTCATCCGGAAAAAATAGTTGCTCTCCTCGCGAAATTCGGGGACCGTCTGGTGGTCGGGGCACTTGCCGTCGACGAGTTCCGTCTCCGTGTAGAAGCGCTCGCAGCCGACACAGTAATGGCCGCCGTATTTTCCGAAATAGATGTCCCCGGCATCATACACTTTCTGGAGGATGTACTGAACGGTTCGCACGTGGTTTTCGTCCGTCGTCCGGATGAAGTAATCGTTGGTCACGCTGAGCTGGGGCCACAGGTTTCGGAACTGGGCGCTGATTCGGTCGGTGAAGGCCTTGGGGGTCTCGTTCGACTTTTTCGCCGCCTCCGCGATCTTGTCGCCGTGCTCGTCGGTGCCCGTCATGAAGAAGACGTCGTAACCGGCCATGCGGTAGAACCGGGCCATGACGTCGGCGACGATGGTCGTGTAGGCGTGCCCGATGTGCGGGGACGCGTTGACGTAATAGATGGGTGTCGTCACGTAGAAGACTTTTTCCCGACTGTCACTCTTCACGGAGAGGCTCCTTTCACCGGGCTGCCCGGGGCGCTGTCCATCGAAGGTTCCCGACAGGGCGCCGGCGACACACTTTACTTTTTGGGGTGCACGACGTTGTCCTGGAGCTGGAGGCCCTTCATCTTCTTCATATCCATTTCCACTTCCTTGCCCCCTTCCAGTTCCACGGAGATCGTCCCTTTCAGGATATTCTGACGGCTTACCTTCCCCGTGCCCTCGGGGGTCGTGATTCGCTTGCCGCACTTCGGCATGCCGCGTTTCATATCCAGATAGGCATCAAACTCAAAGGCCAGGCAGCACATGAGCCTGCCGCAGAGCCCCGATATCTTTTCGGGGTTGAGGGGCATGTTCTGCTCCTTGGCCATCTTGATGGAGACGCGGTCCAGATTGTAGAGAAAATTCGTGCAGCAGATCTTTCTCCCGCAGATGCCGAGTCCGCCGAATATCCGGGATTCATTCCGGGCACCGATCTGCCGCAGCTCGATTCTTGTTTTGAACCGCTGGACGAGATCCTTTACGAGCTCCCGGAAGTCCACCCGGTTGTCGGCGGTGAAATAGAAAATCAGCTTGCTCCGGTCGAAATTGCTTTCCACCTCGACCAGGTTCATGGGAAGCCCCCGTTCCCGGATCTTCCCGAAACAAAATTCAAAGGCCTCTTCCTCGAGACCGCGGTTCGATTCACTGGACCGGATGTCCTCCTCCGTGGCCTTCCGGACGATGTTCTTCAGATCCGTAGGCAGCTTGTGAAGGGGGACGGATTTCACCTCCGACACGACCAGACCCATGGAAAGACCGTTGTCGGTGTGGACAATGACCCGCTCGTTCTTTTTCAGGGGAATGTCACCCGCGCTGAAGCTGAAGACCTTCCCCTCCTTTTCAACCTTGACACTGACGATATTTTTCAACGGTGGTCGAACTCCTTGCGGGCACCCGGGATCCCGGCCGCACCTCACAGGCAGGATTGAATGATTTCAAAAGGTTATGCCTGCCCGGATAATTTAAAAGCCATCGCTTCCAAAGTCAACTGTTTATTCGCGTTCTTCTCCAGGGCCAGGTAGGCCCACTCAACGGTTTCAAGGGCCCTGAGGATGTCGGAGGGCGTCATGCCCGCGGCCATCGACTCGACGGCCTCTGCAAAGTCCCGGTGGACGAGTTTTTTCGTCTCCCCTGTTTCCTTGTAGACCATGAGGTCCCGATACCAGCTTTTCAGGATCTCGAACCGCAGCTGGATCTCCTTCCTGTCCTTGCCGAAATCGCCGGCGAAGATGATCCCCTTCAGGGGGTCCGAGAAGCCTTCGCAGATTTTTTCAATGAACTGCTTTCTCCGCACGAGATAGGATTCCCCGTGCATCTCCAGGGCCCTGCCGATGCTCCCCCCCGAGGAGGCCGCCAGGGCGGCCGCCGTCTCCCCGTCGAGGCCGACCTTCTCCCCGAGGTAACGGGCCACAACGTCGGCGGGTATCGGATGGAATCGAAGCTTCTGGCACCGGGAGAGGATCGTCATGGGCAGCTGGTAGGGTCGCGAACTGACCAGAACGAGAACATTGACGGGGGACGGCTCCTCCAGTGTTTTAAGAAGAGAATTCGCGGAGGCGATGTTCATCCGTTCCGCATCGACGAGAATGAAAATCCGTCTGGGCCCCTCGAGGGGCCTGAACCTCATCTGGTTGCGGAGATCGCGAATATCGTCGATCTTGATGAACTGTCCCTGCGGCTTGATGACGACGGCGTCGGGGTGGTTTCCGCTTTCGACCTTCCGGCAGGCTGAACAGAGGCCGCAGGCACTCCCCCGTTCGCAAAGGAGGGCTTTTGCGAAGGCCGTGGCCGTCGTCCTTTTCCCGACCCCCCTCATGCCGTGGAACAGGAAGGCATGGGGAATTCGTCCTTTCTCCATCGATCGCCTGAGGATGGCGATCTGCTTATCCTGGCCGTAAATACCCTCAAAGGACACGGCATCACCTCTTGAGCGCTGCGTCGATGAGGGCACAGACGTCCCGGTGGACCTCCTCGATTTTCCGAGACCCATCCAGAACCCGGAATCGGCCCGGTTCCTGCCCCGCGAGATCCAGATAACCCTGGCGGATTTTCCGGTGAAACTCCCGGCCCTCCTGCTCAAAGCGGTCCTCGGGTGCCGGTCCCTTTTTTTTCGAGATTCTTCTCAGGGCTCTTTCCAGACCCAGCTCCACGGGGACATCAAAGAGAAGGGTCAAATCAGGGGTCAGGGAACGGGCGGCAAAGTCGATGACGCGCCTGACGGCATCGATTTCGATCCCCCTGCCATAGCCCTGATAGACAATGGTCGCATCGGAGAACCGGTCACAGAGGACCACCCTGTTATCCTTCAGCGCAGGGAGAATGATCTCCTCCACATGCTGCGCCCTGGCCGCCGCGAAAAGAAGAACCTCCGCGTTCGCTCCGATCCGGAAGCCCCCCCTGTTCAGCAATATCCGCCGGATCGAATCGGAAAGCGGCGTTCCGCCCGGCTCCTGGGTCACAACCGGCGCGATGCCCTTTTTGCGAAGATATTCAGCGGCAAACCTCACCTGCGTTGTCTTGCCGCAGCCTTCAATGCCTTCAAAGGTGATGAAGAGTCCCATGGGAGACGCCACCCGGACGGTTTGTCCATATAAAGAAGGGGAATCTCGATCTCCCCCTGGAGGGTCAACGGATTCCCCTTGCGATTCCCTGAAGGGCCGATGCTTACTTTTCTTCCCCGGGAAGAATCGCCTCCACGGGGCAGACATCGGCACAGGAGCCACAATCCGTGCAGAGTTCCGGATCGATCACGTATTTTTCCTCACCCTCACTGATGGCCTTGACCGGGCATTCTTCCTCACAGCTGCCGCAGGCGATACATTCATCCGTAATTGTGTATGACATGTTCCGAAAAACCTCCAGAATTGAATGGCTATATAAAAATCCAGCTCACGAACCCGCTGACTGCCGAGGGAGCCGGACGATTCCGCGGCTATATCGCAGATTTTTGCGATTTATTCAACCTTTTTCCTGCCGGCGAAAAATCAGACAGAATCGACCCTTTTGACCTCGGGAACCGATTTTTTCAGGTAACTTTCGATGCCCGTCTTCAACGTCATCTGGGACATGGGACAGCCCTTGCAGGCTCCCATAAGCCTCACCCTCACCACACCGTCGTCGGTGACATCGACCAGCTCCACATCACCGCCGTCAGCCTGAAGATTCGGCCTGATCTTCTCGATGACTTCCTTGACCCTTTCTTTCATCACGAAACTCCCTTAATCACTGGGTATTATTCGAATCGCTTCATGGGGATCAACCATACCGATCCTCCTGCCATATCCTTCCAGATCTAAAGTTAATCACGAAATACGGTATGTCCAGATCGTCTGTTTTTCCTCCCCCGGACCCTGTCCCCTGTACCCGGAACCCGCGGGACTTTGCCCCGTCAATGCGGCATCCGGTCGATCATCTGGTCGACAATCTTCTTTGCTACATTCACCAGCTCGGGTCGCCACCACCTGTATTTTTCCTGTACTTCGTGCCTGGCGCTCCAGATGACCGCCCCCGTGCCGGCCTCCACCAGGGTCAAGGCCAGCCCGACCCTTGCCACCTTGTTTTCTCCGTGGGTTGTGTATTCCCAGAAGTCGAGATCGGAGACGAGGAGCGCATCGACACGAAAGGCAGAACCCATCCTGCTGGAAAGTTCGGGATCCGAAAAGCTGACCGTCATCAGCTTTGAAACGTAATCGGTCATGGCCTTGCGGAGCACTTCGTCCTTCGATAATTCCTCCTGGATGGCCGGCGAGGCCAGGACTTTCTCCAGCCACCTCCTCTTCATCAAGTCGTCGGCGATGACCTTGTCGATGACGCCTTTGGCCTCCGTGTTGATGCCCACCTCGACGGGGAGGACACCGATGGACTTGGGGTGGAAATGCTTGGCCTCGGGTGTCGTCTTCACGTACTGGAGGTCCCCGCAACCGCCCAGCACCATCAGGGCAAAAGCCGACAGACACCCGATGATTCGCATGAACATGCCCGTTCTCCCGCACGAATATTTATACATGCCGCGAAACACGGCAAAAACTCCGGCTTTCCTCAGTGCAATACCCCCAAAAGGAAAAGGGCCCTGAAAACAAACCAGATCGCGGCCACGAACCCGGCCAACACATAGTTTGTCTCCAGAAACCCGTTCAACACCGCGGCCGAAAACGCCGCTTTTCTATCACAAAGCTTGAAGCAAATCCACATGTAAAACACACAGGCCAGCAGCGCAAAACTCACCGTGGAGGTCCATCCCAGGGGAAAAGACAGTATCAGAAGCAGGAGCAAAAAGAGGGACAACCCCTTCATGAGCCCCTTCGTCCGGTCCTCTCCGATGACGACCGGGATGGTCTCACGGCCCATGAGCCGATCGCTCTGGATGTCCATGATGTCCGACAGGGCGGACCGCACGATCACGACGGTGAAGGTGAAGAGGAAGGCCACGGCCATGGCCGGCTTGACGACGAGATCAACATCCACCTGAGGCACAACGGCCACGACGAAGGCCCACGCCATGGCCATGAAGACGTTTTTGGTGCCCGGCAGGTCCTTTAGTTTCCTGAAGCGCCAGCTCTTCGGGAAAATCCTCGTGTTGTAGAGGGCGCCCGCGATCGAGATGAAAGACAGGACCAGGAAGGGCACAAGACCGATCAGGTAAGCCAGCACTAGCGAGAGGAACATGCAGAGAACGGCCACGAAGGTGAAGGCCTTCTCGTGCCTCAGGTAGGACTCTTCCCGGAAGGAGCCCCTGAAGGGGGTGGACTCCCGGTCGATGAGGCGGTTGAGCGTGTGCACGGAAAAAACATAGGTCGAGGCCATGACGACGGCGATGGGGTTCAGGGATTCCCTCTGGAGAAAAGCCGATGCGACGGCGAGGCAGCCGGCCCCCAGGGCCGAGTAGATATCCGTCCGCACCGTCAGGAGCCAGGCGTTGACGAGGTGCTGCTTCAGTGTTTTCTTCTTCTGGCTCCACCCGCCGGTGATGTGGTCGACCACACGCTCAATGATCCAGTTGGGGGTCGAGGCGCCCGCGGAAACACCGATCTTTTCGTAGGCGTCGATGGGGATCGCGCCTAGATCCTCGGCCGTCTCGATGTGAAACGTGGGGATGCCCCTCGCCCCGGAGATCTGCGCGAGTCTCCGGGTGTTGGCGCTGTTTTTCCCCCCGACGATGATGACGGCATCCATCTCGGAGGCGAGGTCCTTTATCTCCGACTGCCGCCTTTCCGTGGAGTCGCAGATGGTGTCGAAGACCACGACGTCGGGGAATCGTTCCTTGACCCTTTTGATGATTTTCGCGTACTCGTCGGCACTCTGCGTCGTCTGGGCAACGACGCAGACACGTTCCAGGGCGGGCAGGGTCTCCACGTCCTCCAGCCGCCCGATCACGAGGCCCTGTCCGGCGCTGTACCCGAGAAGGCCGTCCACCTCCGGGTGTTCCCGGTCGCCCGCGATGAGCACGGCATAGCCCCTGGCGGCGTGCTTCTTGATGATGGCCTGGACGCGCCCCACACGGGGACAGGTGGCGTCGATGATCTTCAAACCCTTGTCCTGCAGGAGTTTCCGTTCCTGCGGAGAGATGCCGTGGGCGCGGATGATGATGGTGCCTTCCTCGACGTCGCTCAAATCGGTGACGGGAACGATTCCCCGTTTTTTCAGCAGCTCCACCGTCTGCGGGTTGTGAATCAATGGGCCGTACGTGTAGATCTTCTCATCGCCCTTGTGCTGAGCGATGTCGAGCACCATGTCGACAGCCCTCCTCACGCCCATGCAGAAGCCCGCCGTCCTGGCCAGTCTGATCTCCATCGTTTTCAGCTCATTTCCTCAGATAGATGAAAAACTCCCGGTTCCCCGCAGGACCTTGCAGCGGCGATTCACAGATCCCCAGGACCTCCAGCTGCAGTCCCCGGCTGAATGCCGTCGTGTCCTCGATCACCCTCTCGTGCGCGGCGGGATCCCGGACGACACCCCTCTTTCCCACCTCGCCTTTTCCGACCTCGAACTGAGGCTTGATAAGCGCCAGGATGGAAGCCTTTTCCCCGATGAGACTCACCACACGGGGGAGAACCAGCTTCAGTGATATGAAGGAGGCATCCACCGTCGCGATGTCGATGGGATCCGTGATTCCCCGGCCGTCGAAAAAGCGAATGTTTGTTTTCTCGAAGAGGACGACCCTCTCGTCCGTCCTCAATTTCCAGGCAAACTGCCCGTATCCGACATCGACGGCGTAGACCTTTCTGGCCCCCGCCCGGAGGAGGCAATCCGTGAAACCGCCCGTGGAGGCCCCCACGTCAAGGGCCACAAGCCCCGCCACATCGATGCCGAAGGCGTCCAGAGCGCCCTTGAGTTTGACGCCGCCCCGGCTCACGTAAGGATGATCCTCGCCCTTGAGGCGAATCTCCGCGTCGAACGGCAACAGGGCCCCGGCCTTGTCCACCCGCTCCTCACCGACCATGACGATGCCGGACAGGATGAGAGCCCTCGCCCTTTCACGTGTCGGGGCGATCCCTCGATCCACGAGAAGTCTGTCGAGTCTGACCTTGATGCTTTTCGGGCACATGGTGAGCGGAAGGGATTTAACGGGAATTCATCTGCCGGGCGGCTTCCTTGATCCCCTCTTCGTCGATACCGTATTTTCGCCTCAGCTCCGACTGGGTGGCGTGCTCCACAAAGACATCGGGAATGCCCAACCTCTTCACGGCGATATCCCGAAGGCCTTTTTCCTGGAACATCTCGAGCACGGCGCTCCCGAAACCGCCCATGAGGACATTTTCCTCCACCGTGATGACCCGTTTCACCCGGGCGGCAATGGAGTACAGAAGCTCGGCATCCAGGGGCTTGACAAATCGGCCGTTGACGACAGCCGCCCGGATCCCTTCGCTCCCGAGTTGCCGTGCGGCCGAAAGCGCGGGGTAGACCGTGGATCCGATGGCGAGGATCACGAGATCATTCCCCTCTTTCAGAACCTCACTCTTTCCGATCTCGATGGGCCGCGGAGGATCCTCCAGGGGCACGCCCACGCCCCGGCCCCGTGGATACCGGATGGAGACGGGGCCGGACAGCCCCATGGCGGTTTTGAGCATGTGTCGGAGCTCGTTTTCATCCTTGGGCGCCATGACGACCAGGTTGGGGATGGATCTGAGATAGGCCAGATCGAAAATACCCTGGTGGGTCGCACCGTCCTCGCCGACAATGCCTCCGCGGTCGAGGGCAAAAACCACCGGCAGGTTTTGCAGGCAGACATCGTGGAGGATCTGGTCATAGGCCCTCTGGAGAAAGGTGGAATAGATGGCCACGACGGGTTTGAACCCCTCCACGGCAAGCCCCGCAGCCAGCGTCACACCGTGCTGCTCCGCGATGCCGACATCATAGAACCGCTCCGGCAGTTCTTCGCAGAAGGGGTCCAGGCCCGTGCCGGAACACATGGCCGCCGTGATGGCCACAATCTTCGAATCTTCTTTCGCGAATTGAACGAGGGTTTTGCCGAAGACCTCCGTGTAAGTGGGCACGCCGGAACCGTCGGACACAGGCCGGCCGGTCTTCCGGTCGAAAGGTCCCAGGCCGTGAAAACGCGACGGGTATTCCTCGGCGAAGCGATATCCCTTGCCCTTCTCCGTGACGACGTGAACGAGGACGGGCTTCCTGAGTTCCTTCACGTTCCGGAGATTTTTGATAAGATGATCGAGCCGATGGCCCTCCAGGGGTCCGACGTACTGAAACCCAAGTTCCTCGAAGAGGACCCCGGGAACGAAGAGACCCTTCAGCGATTCTTCCGCCTGCTGGGTGAATTTCAATACCTGCTCGCCGATGTTGGGCAGGGTCTTCAGGAAGTTCTTCACGTCCGACCTGAACTTCATCATCTTGTGCCCCGTCATGATGCGGTTGAGGTAGGATGACAGGGCCCCCACGTTCGGGGAGATAGACATCTCGTTGTCATTCAGAACGATGATGAGATCTTTATTCCGGTCGCCGGCCCAGTTCAGGGCCTCGAAGGCCATCCCCGCCGTGAGCGATCCGTCCCCGATCACGACGATCACCTTGAAATCTTCGCCTTTCAGGCACCGGGCCTCGGCGATGCCGGCTGCGGCCGATATGGAGGTGCTGCTGTGGCCCGCGTTGAAAGCGTCGTAGATGCTCTCCTCCCTGCGGGTGAAGCCGCTGATGCCGTCTTTCTGGCGCAGGGTGTGAAAACGCTCCCTTCGGCCCGTGATGATCTTGTGGGCATAGGCCTGGTGCCCGACGTCCCAGACGATCCTGTCCCGGGGGGTATCGAAGACGTAGTGGAGGGCCAGTGTCAGTTCCACCGTCCCCAGTGACGGGGCCAGATGCCCGCCCGTCCGGGACACGGTTTCAATGATCGTCTCGCGGATCTCCCCGGCGAGGATCTCCATCTCATTCAGCTGAAGATTCCTGATATCGGAAGGTGAGTTTATTTTCTCGAGCATGGGATTGAAACCTCGTCAGGATGCCCGTCACGACTGCCGTTCAATGGTATACCGGGCGATGGCCCTCAGCGGTTCGGCCCTCTCATCGAAGGACTCGAGATGGGCGAGGGCGTGCGCCACGAACTCCCGGGCTTTCAGGCGCGACGCCTCTAGGCCCATCACCGCTGGAAACGTCAGCTTTTTGAGCCGTGCGTCACTCCCTGTCTCTTTTCCGAGCGCCTCCCGGTTCCCCTCCACGTTGAGGATGTCGTCGGCGACCTGGAAAGCGATTCCAAGGTCCCTCCCGTACTGGGAGAGGTTGTGGATCTGCTCCTCCGTCGCGTCCGCCAGGATGGCCCCCGTCCGCACGGCGGCCGTCATGAGCGCGCCCGTCTTGTGTGTGTGGACGAAATAGAGGGTCTCCTCATCCAGGGCCCGGCCCTCGGACTGAATGTCCACGACCTGTCCGCCCACCATGCCGAAGTAACCGGAAGCCCGGGACAGCTCGTGGATCACCCTTATCAGACTTCCGTCCTGCACCCCCTTGAAGAGTTCCTTCTTTGAAAGCAGGTGAAAGGCCTCCGTCAGGAGGGCGTCTCCCGCCAGGATGGCCACGGCTTCTCCGAAGACCCGGTGGTTCGTCGGCTTGCCCCTCCGGTAATCATCATCGTCCATCGCCGGGAGGTCGTCGTGGATGAGGGAGTAGGTATGGATCATCTCCAGGGCGCATGCCGCGGGAAGCACGTTCTCCGTTTCACCGCCCACCGCCTCGGCGGAGGCAAGGCAGAGGACCGGGCGGAGACGTTTCCCTCCCGCAAAGACACTGTATCGGACAGACTCAAAAATAATGGAGGGGACTGAACTCACGTCGGGCAGATAGCGTTCAAGGGCGGCGTCAATGGTTTCCTTTTTCGACTTGAGGTAACCCTCAAGATTATTTTTCATCTGCTCCCGTTTCCTCTGATTCCCCTGAATAGGGCTTCACGGAGAGGTCCTCCCCGGCCTTCAGGAGAAGCTGGACCCGCCGTTCGGCTTCGTCGAGCCTTTTCGCGCAGAGCCTCGAGAGCCGGATCCCCTCTTCGAAGGCCTTGAGGGATTCCTCCAGCGTCATGTCCCCTTGCTCCATCCGCCTCACGATATCCTCGAGCTTCGCAAGGGCCTTTTCGAATTTTTCTTCTGCCATGATGATTACCCCCGGTCGATGCGGATTACCCTGGCGTTGAAACTCCCCTCGGAAACCTTGACGCCCACTTCATCCCCCACCGTCAGGGTTGAGGCCTCTTTGATGATCAGACCCTCCGGAAGCTTGCGGGCGATGCTGTATCCCCTCTTCAGTATGGCAAGGGGATTCAGGGAATCCAGGATGCCTGCGTGGGTCTCCAGCTTTCCCCTTGCATTATCCATTGTTCGGAAGAACCCAGTTAGCATGTTTTTTCTCATATTTTCAATAAGAAACCGCGAGTTCCTGACGGAGGCCAGGGGTGTCAGGGACATGAGGTGGCGCAGTTCGGCCGCGGTCCGCGTTTTTTTCTCCGAAGTCCCCCGCCGGATGGCCGCCGACAGTTTGTCGCAGAATTCATCCAGGGCCATTCGAAGTTCGGCGATCTGCCTCCGGGGGTCCCGGAGACGCCCCCGCAGAGACTCGACCCGCTCAGCGAGGTTTTCCATCAACCTGCGGTGATGGGATTCCAGTCGACGATAATGCCGGCCCAAGGATTCACGGAGTTCATGCTTCACCGGCACGACCAGTTCCGCCGCGGCGGAAGGTGTGGGCGCCCGGAGGTCGGCCACAAAATCGGCGATGGTGAAGTCAATCTCATGACCCACGGCCGAAATGACGGGTATCCTCGATTCGTAGATGGCCCGTGCGACCCGTTCGTCGTTGAAGGGGGCGAGATCCTCCAGGGACCCGCCGCCGCGGGCGACGATGATGACCTCCACGTCGGGCAGGGCGTTCAGGTTCGCCAGGGCCTCCATGATCTCGAGGGGGGCTTCGGCCCCCTGGACGCGAACAGGGGCAATGACAATGTCGACGGAGGGGAAACGTCTCCCCGTGATGTTGAGGATGTCGCGGATGACGGCACCGCTCAGGGAAGTAACGACCCCGATCCTTCCCGGTAGAAAGGGGATCCGTCTCTTGCGCGCGGGGTCGAAAAGACCCTCCTTCTCGAGGCGCGCCTTCAGCTGTTCGAAGGCGATCTGGAGGGCTCCGACACCCTTCGGTTCGGCCGCCTCGATGATGATCTGGTACTCGCCCCGGGGCTTGTAGACGCTGAGCCTCGCCCGGCAGATGATGTGCATGCCGTCCTGGATTTCGAATCTCATGGCTCGATAGACGGGACGGAAGATGACGGCCCTGATCTGGGCCTGATCATCCTTGAGGGTGAAATAAAGGTGGCCTGAGGCGGGTTTTCTGAGATTTGAAATTTCCCCTTCCACCCAGATGGAATCAAAACTCGACTCGAGAACGAAGCGGATACGTTCCGTCAATTCCCGGACAGTGAAAATTTCCTTCATGAGATGCGGTAACCCCTGACAGGTCGAGGGTTCCCTGCAGACCTGTGACCGGCCGAACCCTCGAATGATGTGGAATTTTCTAACAGAGCCGTCAGGGGGTTGCAAGAACTTTGTATCCTGCCGTTTCGCCTCGAGAAAACCGCCCGCCGGTCATTCTCCGGAGTCATCAGAGACATTAAGGGTCCTTTGTCGGAACATTTTTAATCATGGTGGTCCCTTTTCGTACTGCTTTCTTAATACGCAAGTCGTAGAAAAAATACGACGAATGACCGATTGAATCATGAGCTTAATTATGCAAAATGAAACAAAAGAAACACATGCTGTTGATAATTATACTTACGTTGGCTGCCAGAAAGTATGAAACATTTTATCAACAAAAAAGGCTTCACCCTCGTTGAACTTGTCCTGGTTCTCGCACTCCTGGGTATTCTCGCGGCCATAGCCCTCCCGACGTACTACGATCTCGTTGAGGATTCAAAGATGAAGGCAGTTCAGTCCGCTCTCGCCGAGGGGCGCGCCCGCGTTACGTCCTGGGGCAGCCTGCAATACATGCGCAGTGGCATATGGCCGACGGTCGATGAATACGTCGAAGCCGCCGATACCATCGGAAGAGACGGAGGGGATTTTAGTTTCTCCTACACGAGGGTTGACGAAACCACGCTCAAGATAAAGGCTGAGGGGAGGCGGGGAACGGTCCTCCGCAAGGTCGATGAGTCCGTGAAGGTGACCATCCCGGGAAGCAGTTGAGCGAAAGCCCCGCCCTCGGACAGGGAGGCGGGGCTTTAATTTCTGATATCCGGTTATAACGGAGGGTCATGCGGTATGAGAAAAAAATGGTGGAGATGAGGGGGGCGGTTTCATCGAACCTCCCCACAGCTAACTTATTGAAATCACAGAAGACGGATTTTCAGATCTCCTTCGGAGGGACTGATTGTGCCCCACTTTGTGCCCCACCTTGTAGCACGAAGCCCGGTGGCTTAGCAACGCAAAATGGGATGTTCCCCTGTTGACTAAAGATAAAATGTTACTATCGGCAATCACTACAGATTAATCCATTTTCTTATTCAAATTTGGGGTTTTGGTGCATATACAATACGACAAAAATATATTATTTAATGAATGCGTGACTATGGGAGTGAAAGCACCAAGGAAACCGGCATCGTAAGTGGATGGCCAACTGGTTTCCGGGGAGAGAAGCGATATGGCCGGACCACTGGGGAAAAACAGCAGTCTCTTCGATGAACAGCCGTGGACAGTGGACATGCTGCGGAAAGAACGCGACATCAGCGCGGCCGTGCTGGACACAGCCGGAGTGCTGGTGGTCGTGTTTGATAGAGAGGGCAGGATCAGACGTTTCAACCGGGCATGTGAAAAAATCACGGGCTACTCAGCTGCAGAGGTGCTGGGATGTGTGTTCATGGATTCCCTGGTCCCCCCGGAGGATATGGAGGGCGTGCAGAAAACTTGGAATGCAATATGCGCGGGGGATTTTCCCAAGCAGCACGAGAATCACTGGGTGGCAAAGGACGGGGCGCGCCGTATGATCGCATGGTCCAACACGGTAATTACCCGTGAGGATGGCAGCATCGAGTATATCATCGGGACCGGCCTGGACATCACCGAGCGCAAGCAGATGGAGGAAGCGCTCCGGAAGGCAAACGAAGATCTGGAGGAGAGGGTCAAGGAGCGGACGTACGAGTTGCATGTAGAATCGCTTTATGCCCGCAGTCTGATCGAGGCGAGCCTTGATCCACTGGTCACGATCAGCGTCGATGGAAAAATAACGGACGTCAACCGCGCGTCCGAGGAAATTACAGGCGTTCCCAGAGAGCAACTCATCGGAAGCGATTTCTCGGACTATTTTACGGAACCGGAAAAAGCGAGGGCCGGTTACGAGGAGGTCTTCCAGCATGGCATTGTACGAGATTACCCGCTGGAACTGAAGCGTCGGGACGGACATGTAACACCGGTTCTGTACAACGCCACTCTGTACCGGGATGAGACAGGGAAAGCCATGGGCGTCTTTGCTGCTGCAAGGGACATCACCGAGGTTAAGAGGGCCGAGGAGACCGTGAAGGCTGAACGGCAGAGGCTCTATGACGTTCTTGAAAAGCTACCGGTTTACACAATACTGTTGACGCCGGATTATCACGTGTCCTTTGCCAACCGTTTCTTCCGGGAGCGGTTCGGCGAATCCCACGGAAAGCGCTGCTATGAGTATCTCTTCAATCGGATGGAGCCATGCGAGATCTGCGAAACCTTTACAGTCCAGAAAACGGGGAAACGCCATCACTGGGAATGGACCGGACCAGATGGAAGGAATTACGATATCTTTGACTTCCCCTTCACTGACTTCGATGGCTCCCCCCTCATCATGGAGGTGGGCATCGACATTACCGAGCGTAAACAGGCGGAAGCGTCGCTGCGCAGTCTTGCCTCGGAACTTGTCATGGCAGAGGAGCGGGAACGCAAGCGGATTGCAGGAGTACTGCACGATGAGGTCGCACAAACCCTGGCAGCAGCCAAGATGCACATCGATATGCTTAAGGGCACCTATCAGGAACAGACCCTAAAAGAGGCCAAGTCTCTCCTCCTGCAGTCCATCCAGGAGACGCGTGCCCTGATGAACGACATCGGTAATCCCCTTCTATTCGACATGGGACTGAAGGCCGCCTGCGAATCCCTCGCTGACCGGTTGATGGAAAGACACCCCGTACGGATTATTTGCGACATACGGCATGCATTTAAGCATGTGAATCAAGATATGAAAACAATTCTCTACCAGTTGGTTCGGGAGTTACTGAACAATGTCGTGAAGCACAGCGAGGCCCAGAATGCCCATGTTCTGCTCGACAGGGAAAACGGACACTGCCGAGTAAAGGTCACAGACGATGGTGTGGGGTTTGACCCGCAGACACGCAGGACTCCCACCATCGAAGGCGGGTTCGGTCTTTACAGTATCCAGGAGCGACTGAGTGCCATAGGCGGATGCCTCCGGATCGAATCCGCTCCGGGAAGCGGCACGACGGTGACAGCCATTCTGCCTCACGACCCGACTGAGCACAAGGACCCCCAAAATTAAGAGAAGACGGAAAACATTATGAAGACCAGAGTTCTAATCGTAGACGACAATCAGGCATTTCGCAATGCGCTCAAAGCGGTGATAGAACAACAAAGCGACATGGCCGTTGCCGGGGAGGCGGAAAACGGTGAGAAAGCAGTTGCTCTGACACGAGAACTATCGCCGGATATCATTCTCATGGATGTCAAGATGCCGGTCATGGACGGCATCGAAGCCACCCGCCGGATTCTTGCCGAAAAGCCCGACATGAAGGTTCTTGCTTTATCCATATATGCCGACGATAGTATCATCTCGGGCATGCTGCGTGCCGGTGTTCTGGGATACATCCTGAAAGGTTGCGACACAGAGGAATTGTCTGGAGCAATTCGCCGGGCTATAGGTTCCAAAAGTTCCTGAATCATCGCCTCATCTTCTCCTTTGTTTCAACGGTTAATACATAATATGTTACGTATAGGCAGATGTACTCGATAACCACGACTTCACATGACAGCGTCTGTACACTCAAGTTTGGTTCAGGACAAGCGAGTAGACTATTCGTGCGCGAGCTTAAAATCTATCGCTGAGAAGCAGCGGCAGCGAGCTTGAGGCGCTTGAGATTGTCCTGGAATCGTTCAGCGGTGAGTTGTTCCATGCGACTGAATCGATCCCCGGCGCCGAGTCTTGTGGCAGCAGGGGAAACTCGTCTTACCGAAGCAGGGCCTTATCCGGCCCTGTTTCTATTTTTTCCAAGCGGAAAGCCGATTGGTTTCGGCGGGGGTGCGGGGTGCAGAAATCAATAACAGAACTCGCCTTTTTCATAGATGACGACCTTCTTGCCCTGCGACAGGTGCGCCGTCACGGTCTTGGGCTCCGTATTGACGAAATCCCAGTGCAGTGCAGAATCGTTGAAACCCAGGGCTTTTTTCCTCCTCCGGTCCAGCCGAGACGGATCACCCCTATAGGTGTCGGCGTAGGAGAAACCCAGGGCCAGATGGCAGTTCCCGTGTTTGCCCCCGAAGTTCTCGTCATAGAGCGTGTCGGCCATGAAGCGGTCGATCCTGGAAAAACGCCGGTCCGTCAACGAAAATTCTCCGACGCGGCAGGCCCCTTTGTCCATCGACAACTGACTCCGTGTGAACGCTTCGCCCGTCCGTGCGCCGATGAGTCGACCCACGCCCTTTGCAAACTCGAACCGGGCATCAACGACACATTTTCCGTCACGAAAGGTAGGCAGGTCAGCGAAATACCGGCCCTCAGTTCCCCTCCAGTCCGGCGAGAGGTAAATCTCGAAGCTAGGGATATTATGGCCCGTGATGCCGCACCACAGACGGCATTCGCCCGGTGTGATGATCAGATCGATATTCCGCGATTCCACATGATAATGACGGACCTTCATGCCGTTGAGCCAGCGCTTGATGCCCATGGCCGCCTTGTGGAGGGTCCGCCACTGCGTGACAGGATCGGCGGCATCGAGGTAGCAAGCCCTGATCACCTGCCTCTCGTAGCGCCTCAGGGTCATTCGCGCCTGGGATGCCAGTGCCTCGGTGGGAACTGTACAGAGCGACCATGCGAAGAGCCCCTGGTTTTCCCGGCGGTCCATGATGTCTCTCAACTCCTTGCGGGCCACAGTTGCAAGGGCGATTCGTTTGGGGTCGATGTCCCGCAGATGTGCAAGCGTTGCCGGCGCGAAGAGATGGATGCGGCCGTTGAGGTTTTCGTAAAATTCCTGTTCGCCGGGAGGAATAAAAGTCAGTCGGCGGCGATCCGAGACGCTGTAGAAATTCCTTTCCATTGCCGGTGTCATGCCGCATCGCATGACCGGGTTCAACCCCGCCGTCAGGAGCTTCTCCTGCACCACTTCGGCCAGATGAACGGCAGGCGCATCGTAGAGGACCTGAACGGCGTCCCCCCGCTTGAATTTACCCGTTCTTGCCGTTCTGAGACCCCAGATCAGAACCTCTGCATATCGCTCGAGATTTTTTCTTGAGAGCATCCTTTCTCCCCTTTCCTGAAATACTTGGATGCAAAGTATTGAATCCTATTTATAAACGTTTGGAATCTTTCCCTGAACAAGCTGTCACGACTTTGTACGGAATGCAATGTGTCAACCGCAAAATTTTATGAGGATACCGCGTTCTCTACACAATCGGCGCAGATCCAATACTCAATTGCAGAGTTGTCCATGTACGGATAAGTCCAATCCGCTCGCCGTCCGCACCACTCGCACTCACCACCTGCTCTCCGGATGGCTTGCTCCGATAGGAGGTGCTGGTAATCTTTATCATTCTCATGTACAAGATTGTCCTCGCAAAATAACCATTTGAATTTATTAAGTTTATTTGACATTGTTTTCATTACATGGAACCTCCTCGGATTTCTTGACATTCATGGGGGCCAATATCTTACAGAACAGATAATAGGCCCCTGCATCAAAACCGATGTAGTCGTGTTTAAACTCACATTCTCGGCTTGCATCGATATTCCCGACTTTCATGGCCACATGTCCTGCCGTTTGTTCTTGTGTTTTCAACAAATGAAATTCCGGAAGCACTCAAATCAGGCCCTAGAATACGCAGTAACCTCCTTCTCGAAATCTTCTCGTGCCTCATCCGTCAACGACGGACGAATCGCAGGAAGGATCTGGAGCAGCGTCTCCGTTGTGACTCGATAGTCTTCTTTAGAGACCAACTCCTGCTCGAAAGCGTACTGTGCAATCTTTTGGAAAAGATATTCAATGTCAGCAGGCGTAAACCCGACCGTCTTTTCCGCCACTTGATCGAGGTCCATCTCTCCGACATTCACTTTCGATAGATAGCCCTGAAGAATGGACTTCGAACCTTCCTTATCCAACCCACCGACCGGTATTATGCAGTCGAATCTTCCCGGTCGAAGCATGGCCTCATCCAACTGACGGATGTAATTGGTGGCGCAGACGAGCAGTATTTTATTTTCCTGACTCTTGAGCAAGGGGACCTGCTTGAGAAACTCGTTGGTGATAGACTTATCAATTCGGTCTGCATTGTCACGACTGGCCGCGATTTCTTCAAACTCGTCTATAAATAGAACGGTTTCGTTAAGGTTTCGTGCTTTTTCCATCACAGCCCTCAAATTGGCGCCTATCTTCTCCACGCCATCCGTCATCAGCATACTGGGCACAATTTCGATGTACCACCAGGAAAGAACCCCGGCGATTGCCTTAGCGAAATGAGTCTTACCCGTGCCGGGCGGACCGAAGAAAAGGATTGCCTTCGGGGGAACCACTCCGTGCTTCCTCGAAAGCTCCGGTTCGGTCAACGGCAGGATGATTCGCCGATTGACCAGTTGTTTGGGTGGTTGAGAATCGGCAATGGTATCCCAGATGTCTTTCCCGATCACCTGAGCCCCCATCTCCACCAGTATGTTCCTGTGCTTATAGGCTTTGTACTCGTCCGGGGCCTCTTTGATGTTTTCAAAAAAATCAATGCATGCCACTCGGATTCCTATATCCCTTCCTACTTTTTCCGATAGAAACCACTTATGGTTCAACACCTGTGGCCACAACTCAGATGCAACCTCCGGTTTCAATTTCGTCCCGCTAAGTTCGAAGATTCTTCTTACGCAATCCTCCGGTGAAATAGTTTCTCGCGACATTTGATTCATTCGACAAGCTCCTTGTAGCCCGCTCGATGGCTAGATACTTACGCCTTAACCGGGATTTCGCTCCTATGTGTCCATGAGACGACATTGCGGCTGAGTATTTCCTCAATGTTAGGGACAGGTTCCGGGGGCGCCTTCTGGTCCACGATTTCGATGGAGTCTCCATCCCGAAGAACGCACTCAATCCCCACGATTTCGCCGTTTACTTTAACGGCAGCCCCTGCGGGGTCGACGATATTGGTGGTGTTCAAGTAATCAAGAACCGTTGCCCCGCCATGAAGGTGAGTGATCTGCCCTCCCTTGCCGAAGACAACCAGATGGTTCTCGTAAACGCAGCGATGAAGCATTTCGATGAATGCTTCGGTACTCTTTGCCTGTTCATGCTGACGCACCAGTCCATGCATCCATGAAGAATCCGTAGTGGCCTTTCCTGTATCCGAGGGCTTTCCCTTATAGAGCCAGTGTGCGGCCGAGCCGTGCTCAGCCTCCCTGTGCATCAGTTCAGTGCGTATCTGGAATTCGATCGGTTTATGAGAAAGTTCCCGCACAGGGTAGATACATGTGTGCAGGGACTGGTAGCCGTTTTCCTTGGGCATACCGATATAGTCGTCAAAGGTGCCGGGAATGAGTTTGAAGTGGGTATGCAATAGGCCCAGAACCGTGTAGCATTCGCGCACTGTTGCAACGATGACCCGCAGTCCTACCCGATCCATGATCTCCGCAAGGGGCTTCTTCGTCCGGGTTATCTTTTGATGAATGCTGTAGAGGCTCGTTCTCCCACTAATAGCCGCATGAATGCGGTTCTTGTCTAACAATCGGCTCACCCCTTCAATCAGGATTTCAAGGCACTTGTCGTCACCGGCCTGAATAGGAGTGACCTCTTGTTTCAGGCTCTCATACCCGGCGGGATCAAGGATGTGGAAGCTGACATCTTCGAGTCTACGGTACAGGTCTCCGAGACTCAGCCGATGAGCAATGGGCACGTCGAGGTATGGCGTTTTCCTCCTTTTCAGTTCAAAATTCCCAGAATATCATCCTCGCGCATGAAGATGTGTTCCTCGCCGTCGATCTTGATTTCGGTGCCGGCATACTTGCCGAACAAGATGCGGTCCCCCTCCTTGACCTCCAGCGCCGTCCGTTTGCCATCGTCATCCCGCTTGCCGGGCCCCACGGCCACGACCAGTCCTTCCTGGGGTTTTTCCTTGGCGGTGTCCGGGATGATGATGCCCCCGGAGGTCTTCTGTTCCTGCTCCACGCGCTTTACGATCACTCGGTCATTCAACGGTTTGATTTTCATTTCCATTCCTCCAATTGCGATTTTGGTTCAGTGTGTTGATATTTAAGTACATTCACTTGCAGATCATCCGGGAAGGCCGCTCGGTTCAGCGGCCTTCCGAATGGACGGCGCCATCATCCGGCGGCAACGGGAATTTTCCGCGGGATGGCGCTTTCAACCTTGGGCAGCGTCAGCCGCAGCACACCGTCGCTCAACCGGGCGTCGATACGCTCCTGGTCGATGGTTTCGGATATGCTGAACTGCCGGTAAAAACAGCCCGTTTCGTACTCGATGAGAATATTCTTCTCGTCAGGGCCCTCCCACGGCGCGACATCGCCGGTCAGGGTCAACACGCCGTTTTCCAGATCCACTTTCAGGTCCCGGCTTTGAACGCCGGGAATGTCCGCCAGCAGCGTGATTTCGCGGTCCGACTCCAGGATGTCCACATCCGGCGTGAAGACCAGACCATCCTTTGTCTGCCCCGCCTTTGAAACGATTTCCTGTTTGCCTTTGGGCACCAACGCCTTGGTTTCGGGCTCGGTCATGGCATTCACCCCCTTTCCATTATGATTGAGAAAGCATGATTGGAATCTGCTTTGCTTTTGACGCCTCGGTTTTGGGCAGCCGCAAGGTCAGCACGCCGTTTTCAAGCTTGGCGTCAACCCTGTCCGGATCGATCTCCCCGGACAGCGCCACGGCCCGTGAAAACCGGCCGCCTTCGCGTTCCCGCCGGTGGTAGCTGACCTTATCTTCCTCCTGGGGAATTCGGCGCTCCCCCGAAATAGAGACGCTTTTGGCCGTGGCCTGGATGTCCAGGTCTTCGGACTTCAAACCGGGGATCTCCGCCCGCAGAATGTAGCTTTCCCGGTCTTCGGTCAGATTGACCAACGGGAACACGCCCATTGTCCTTCCGGCTTTCCAGGCGGGCGGCATCCATTGGTCGAACAAACGGTCCATCCTCCGCCGCAGTCGTTCAAATTCGGCAAAGGGCTTTGTGACATCAAAGTCCCATGCCGGGGTATCAAAAAGTCTTCTTGTCAGCATGGCACTCACCTCCATTGATTATTGCTGGGTTGTACATTAAAATCGAATCCATACGTTCAGGCATTAGGGGGGCTCCTGATTCCGGAAACCACCATCGCTCCCGGATGCGCCATTATGGATTCGACAGTGTGGTTGACATCTTCCATTTGGTACTATTTTATGCCTTCAATTTCACCACCTCATCTCATCCAAGCGCGGGACGGGGATTTGAAAGACACAAATCCACCAGATCGGCAATCTTTGCCGTGCCGACACACATCACCGTGTCCGCGCCGCCCCAATAGATCTTCACCGTGCCGTCGTCCTCGGCCACCGCGCCGCAACAGAAAACCACATTGTGCACGTAGCCGCTGATCTCCCAAAGGTCCTCGGGTTGGAGTATCCAGTCGTCGGCCACGCCCAAGACCCTTGACGGGTCGGCAAGGTCATGCAGGGCCACGCCGAGTCGGTAGACGGCGCCGTCCATGGTTTTAAACACGCCGTGAAAGATGTTCAGCCATCCTTTTTCGGTTTTGATGGGCGTGGCCCCCGGTCCGACCTTCATTTCATCCCAATGGTAGGTCATGGGCTTGATGACGACCTTGGCATCCCCCCAATGCACCAGATCCGGCGAATAGGAAATCCAGATGGACCACGGTGAGATTTCCGAATGGGGCCGGTCCAGCCGGGCGTAGCGGCCGCCTATTTTTTCAGGAAAAATGGCCACGTTGCGATAATCCGCTTGGGTGATCAGCGAGATCCGTTCCAGGCGCTCAAAATCCGTGGTTCCGGCCAGGGCCACCCGTACGCCGTGCCGGGAATAGGCCGAGTAGGTGATTAGATATCCCCCCTCCATGGGGCAGATGCGCGGATCTTCTACGCCAAAAGCCTCGTAGCCGGCGAACGGCTCGGCCTTGGCCGGGGTGATGAACGGCTCCGGCCTGACCGCAAAACGCACGCCGTCACTGCTTTCCGCCAGACCGATGATCGACCGGCCGTTGCGCAGGTGGGACCTGAAGAGCATGACATATTTGCCATTGTGCTTGACCACGCCGGCGTTGTGCACAGTTTCCACCGGGTACGGCACATCATGCTTGGTCAGGATGGGGTTTTTCTCGTAACGCCGAATGATCGGTTCCTTAGACTCTGCCATAATCGTCCTCCGATCTTTCGATATCATCCTCTCCGAAATAGTCTCCGGTCTGCACCTCGATGAACACCAGGTTGTCCGGTCCGGGATTGCGGATGCGGTGCCAGGTCCCTACCGGCAGATCGATGGCCTGGCCGGACATCCGCTCGATCTCTTCATTGTTTCGGGTCACCACCGCGGTGCCGCCGAGCACGTACCAGTGCTCGGAGCGCCTGAAATGGCGCTGATAACTCAGGCGCTGTCCGGGGTAGACGGTAATCTGCTTGACCTTGTGATCCGGCTTGTCCGCCAGAACCTCGTAAAAGCCCCAGGGCCGGTGGTCCCCGCGCTGGGTGCCGTCGAGGATGGTTTCGTACACCCGGATATAATCCGCCACCATGCGCTCAGCGCTGAAGCACGTTTCGACTCTTTGGCGGCACTTGCGGCGGTCCAAGTCTTTGACATTTTTCAAATACTGAACCATCCCGTCGATGTCGGCGGTCAAAAAACCGGTCTCCCCGTGGGCGATGATTTCCGGCATGCTTCCCCTGGAAAAGGCCACCACCGGGGTTCCGCAGGCCATGGATTCCACCACGGAAAGGCCGAATGGCTCGTCGAAACCGATGGGGTGCAACAAGGCGTATGCGCCGCCCAGCAGTTCATTGCGTTTTTCCGGCCCGGCGCTGCCCGCGTAGATGATGCGGTCGTCATCCAAGTAGGGCCTGATCTTTGTGGCGAAATAGCCCTGGTCCTGGATGATGCCCGCCATGATGAGCTTCATTCCGGTGCGGCGGGCCACCTCGATGCACTCGGCGGTGCCTTTCTCCGCATGGATGCGGCCGAAAAAGAGCAAATATTCTCCTTGATCGGGCCTGAAGGTGAACCGGCCAAGGTCGATGCCGTGATGGATAGTGGCGGCATAGTCCAGCTCCGGCGACTTGTCGGCCTCGCTGATGGCCACATAAAAGCATTTGCCGTTGTACTTCTTATACACCGGCAGGATCTTCGGCGACGAAAAACCATGGATGGTGGTCACCACCGGTGTCGCGGTCATGCCGGAATAGGTCAGCGGCAGATAGTCGAAGTGGTTGTGAATCAGGTCGAAGTCGTCCCCTTGTTCGAACAGCTCGGAAATATGCAGACACTCCCACACCTTGGGCAGCATTTCGGCGTCTTCCTCGTAACCTTTGGTACAGACGCTTTTGAGCCGGGCCCGGGTTCGCGACTCGCCGGTGGCGAACAGGGTCACATCGATCCCGCGCGCCACAAGGCCCTCGGTCAGCAGGGAAACCACATTTTCCCAGGGACCGTAGTGTCTGGGCGGGGTGCGCCAGGCGATGGGTGACAGCATGGCGATCTTCATGGCTACCCCCACACGCGCCTGTCCTGTTGATTGTGCTTTTCGAGCCAATCCAGCAACTCCGACACCCGCGCCGTAGCCAGGGCGATGCATTTGTCTGCCCCGCCGTAATACATCCGGATATCGTCTCCCTCGACCAACCAACCGCAAGGAAACACCACCTTGTCCACGTCGCCGACGGTCTCATAGATCTCTTCCGGCGCGAAAACCCATTCGTCCGCCCTGGCCAACAGCCGGGTCGGGTCCTCCAGGTCCAGAAGCGCAAGCCCCAACCGGTAAATGCACCCGGAGGCGGTATTTCGGACGCCGTGGTAGAGGATCAGCCACCCTTTTTCGGTTCGCAGCGGCGGCGGCGAAAGACCAACCTTGTTGGCGTCCCACCAGCCTCCCTTGCGGGCCGGCAGCAGTATTCGGTGGTCGCCCCAATGCTTCATGTCCGGGCTGAAGGAGATCCAGATATGCGCGCCGACACCGGCGAATCCGGGAACCGGCCGGTGAAGCATGGCCCAGCGCCCGTTGAACCGCGCCGGGAACAAGGCCGCGTCCTTGTCTTCCGGCGGCATGACGACGCCCTTGCGTTCGAAGGTCTGAAAGTCACGCGTGGTGGCCAGGGAAACCAACGGACCGCCCCTGGAATAAGCCGTGTACATCATGATCCACAGGTCCAGCTCGTCGACCCGAGTTATCCTGGGGTCCTCGATGCCCCAGATCTCTTCGGGATGGTTTTTCGGATCGGCCGGAAAGGTGGGCTGGGCGTCGATCCGCCAGTCGGTCACGCCGTCCCGGCTGCGCGCCGCCGTAAGGTGCGAGAACCCGCGGCGGTCTTCCACGCGCATGAGCAGCAGGGTGTCGTCGCCGCATCGCGTGGCGGCGGCGTTGAACACCGCGTTGGCCTGGTAGGGAAGATCTCTTGCCGTGATAATGGGGTTGGCCGAGTGCCTGTTAAAAAGCTCCTTGAATCTGACATCGCTCATGTCTCTTCCTTTACTCCGGTTTAAAACTCCAAATCCAAAACAACGAGCTCTCAGCCCCCAGCCTTATGAATGACTTTCCGCGCCTTCTCGCAGAAGGTCGCAATGCCGCACAACCTGGGCGGATAGGAGCTGATCATGACAATGGGTTTATTGGCCATGGACCGTCACCTCGCGCCGTGTTTCAAGGTTTGTATCGGCCGTGGCCTCCACCGCGATCTGGCGGCCGCGCATTTGATTCAAGACGAGCATCGATAGAAAACAGACCAGCGTCGACTCCGCGCCCTGGTTGCGGTTGGGGCCATCGGCCTGCAGGCCGTCGCAGCACCCGCCGGATTTGTGATCGTACAGGGGCGCGTTCAGATCGTTGCGCCCCAGGAACCACTCCAGGCAGCGCTGGGCGTGGGACAGCCACTTTTCATCGCTGGTCGCTTCGTAGGCCTCGCGACAGCCCTCGATCATGTTCAGCACTTCGATGGGCTGCTGATCGAAGCGCGCCTTTTCGCCGCCCCGGGGGTACCAGCCATTGTTGCCCACCGGTACGAAATGCCCCCTGGGGTCGGTTTGGATTTTCATGAGCCACTCCAGCATCCGAAGTCCGGCATTCAACATTTCCACCTTGTTCTGCCGGCTTCCGGACAGGATCAGGGCCTGGGGTATTTTTCCATTGGCATAGGTCACCATGTCCTCGATCCAGGGCCAGTCGTCGGATGCATTGTCGTGGCACAGGCGCAGCAGCTTGTTGGCCAGTTTTTCACGGATGCGCCGCACCTCGCTGTCGCCGCCGAATTTGCTCAAATAGGCATGGATGCCCACCAGGGCAAAGGCCCAGGCCCTCGGCGAGTCGAACTCCGTCAGGGCGGGCAGCGCCATCTCAAACACCGCCTGGGCCGCCGCGCGAATGTCTTCCGACTCGGCCAGGGCCACCGCCTGGCCCAGCCCCCACACCGCGCGCCCGTGGCTGTCCTCGGAACCGACCTCTTCCAGCCACCGGCGGTCATATCCCATGAAATTGCGAAAACGGCCGTTTTCCTCGTTAAACGCGTGATGCAGAAAACTGATATAGGTGCAGGCCAGGTTGGTGACAGCTTCGCCGTCGGCTATCATCCCCTGGGCCATCAGCACGGCAATCAGGGCCCGGGCGTTGTCATCGGTGCAATAGCCGTGGAAGCGGTCCGGCACGATGAACTTGGCGTGCTGCATAATACCCACATCGTCCGTGAGGCGAATGATGTGATCCAGCTTCGGCTGGGGGATCTCACGCGGAACGGCCCCCATGGTCTTGGCGCGGAAAACCGGCCTGGGCGCGCTTTCCCTATCCCGCTTGACCTGGCCGAAAACGTCGAGATATTGTCGCGCCACTTCCTTCCAAACCATGCCTCGGCAAAAGGTATAGGCCCGCTTGCGCATGACGTGCCGCTCCACCTCCTGGGCGAAAAGGTCATTGACCTGGTCGGCTAGGGCCGCGGCGTCGCAAAAGGGCACGATCCGGCCGCGGCCCTCGGCCAGCATCTCCTCGGCGTACCAGTATGGCGTGGAAACGGTGGCCTTGCCGCTGCCCAGGGCATAGGCCAGGGTCCCCGAAACGATCTGCTCCTGGTTCAGATAGGGCGTGACGTAGATGTCCGCCGCGCCGAGAAACTCGCACAATTCCTTCAAATCGACGAAGCGATTGTGAAAAATCACATGGTCTCCGACACCCAGTTCCCGGGCGCGGCGCTGAAGCGAGAGGCGGTAGGCTTCTCCCTGCTCCTTTTTCACGTGCGGATGGGTCGCTCCTAAAACAATATAAACGGCCTGCGGGTGCTGCCTGACCACCGCCGGCAAGGCGTCGATCATCGTCTCGACGCCCTTGCCCGGAGAGAGCAAGCCGAAGGTCAAAATCACCTTGCGACCTTCGACGCCGTATTGGTCCTTGTAAAAATTGGGATCGACAAACGGCACGTCGGGAATGCCGTGGTGAATCAGGGCGATTTTTTCGGCCGGAACGCCGTAGATGGTTTCGAGAATCTGCTCCGCCTTGCGGCTCATCACCACAAGGCGGTCCGAGAGTTGGGCGATGCGCTTGGTGACGGTCATCTGGCCTTGGGTTGGGGCTTGAATCACCGAGTGCAAAGTGGTCACCAGGGGCATGCGCAAGCCGCCGAGCAGATCCAGGATGTGAACACCGTTATCCCCGCCGAAAATTCCGAATTCATGCTGGAGGCAAACCACTTCCACCCGGTTCATGTTCAGAAAGTCCGCCGCCAACCGGTACTCGGCCAGAACCCGCTGGTTGACTTCGAAACGCACCTGGCCTGGATACCGATAACCCTCGGGGATATCGTTCATCACCACCGCGAAATGATCTCCGGCGGGGTTCTCCTCGGAAAGGGCCGCCAGCAGATCGCTGGTAAAGGTGGCGATGCCGCACTGGCGCGGCAGAAAATTGCCGATCAGCGCTATCTTTCTTGGGCGGGATGGGTGGTCGCCGGATTCAAGCATGTCGATTCTCCTGTGAATTGCCCCGGAATGCGGAGGACACCGGCTCCGTATCTTTCAAATGCGGGCCTGCCGGATATGTTGCGTCAAGCGCCCAAAGCGGACCGTGGCTTTGGGTTGGACCGTTCGGAGCGTCGCCGGCCAGAACCGCTATGGAATCCCCGTCCCGGAGGGTGTGATCCAGTGCCGCGGTTCGGCCGTTCACTTTCACCTCCGCGCCCTGGGGCACCTCGATGTTGGCAATGGTCAGGTAATCCCGAACCGTGGCCTTTTCCGCCAGGCGCACGATCCGGCCGCCGTTGCCGAAGACCACCAGATGATCCTGGAACACCTGGCGGTGCAGAAGCTCGACAAACGCCTCGTTGCTGGGCGCTTCGGCGTGCTGGTGCGCAAGCCCCCGCATCCATTGGGTTCGTTGGCGGTCTCGGTCTGCGGCCTCGGCTTCACTCTTGTACCGCCAATGGGCCGCCGAGCCGTGCTCGGCCTCCATGTGCATCAACTCGGTGCGTACTTGAAATTCGATGGGTTTGTGGGAGATTTCCCGGACCGGATAGACGCACGTATGCAGGGACTGGTAGCCGTTGTCCTTGGGCAGCCCGATGTAATCGTCAAAGGTGCCGGGAATCGGCTTGAAATGGGCGTGCAGCAAGCCCAGGACCGTGTAACACTCGGGCACGGACGCCACGATCACCCGCAAACCCACGCGGTCCATGATCTCTTTGAGGGACCGGCCCGTTCGCGTCATCTTGCGCTGAATAGCGTTTAGGCTTTTGGTCCTGCCCTGAACCCGGCCGGCGATGCCGTTATTTCCCAGCAGGCGCTGGACCCCGTCCAACAGGATTCGCAGGCATTTGTCGTCCTCGGCCTGGATCGGAGCGACGCGCTCCCTGAGGTATGCGTACTTGTCCGGATCAAGGATGCGAAAGCAGGCGTCCTCCAGCCTGCGCCGCAGGTCGCCCATACTGAGGCGGTTGGCGATGGGCACCAACAGATCGAGGGTCTCTTGGGCCAAGTTTCGGGCCGAGGCCGAACAGGGGAAAGTGGCGCGTTCCAGGGCCAACAGCCGGAAAGAGATGAACAATAATGCCTTGCGAGGGATTTCGCCTATCGCGCCCAATATTTCCTGGATCTCTTTGTGCCGATAGGGACGGCCGCCGTTTTGGGGGGTAAAGGGGGAGTGCAGTTTGTCGAGCGTGGCGGCCATGGCCGGCCCGAAGTGCTCCCGCAACTCATCGAGCGAGGCGAGATTTTGCCACAAAAGAGGGACTAAAAGGGAAGCGGCGATGGCGACCGCGTCCGCTTCCTGTTCAAAAAGCAGGTTGGCGGCATGATAACCCGCCGAATCGACGGCGCATTTTTTTTCAATAAAAAAGGCGTGCGCCCGGCCCACAAGGTCGGCGTCCGCCGCCGTAAACGTTTGATTTAGCTTTTCAACAAATAGGCTGTCATCAGCCAATTCCGGAATATCTCGTCCCATATAACCGAAACGCCCGAAATCAACGGTATGTCAACGTATCTATTGGGGTTTTGGGCTTATAAAGCCTCCTTTACAGGTCCTCGGGCAACAGCAGCCGTCCCAGTTCGATCATATGGTCGCAATAGGTCTCGATCTGCCTCACTGCCATCTTGGATGGCAAAAAACGCCCGTTTTCCCACCGGTTGACGGTGGCGTAACTCACCCCGATCTCCCTTGCAAAATCCTCCTGGCTAAGGTCGAGCTGAACCCGGACCTCCTTGACAAGAATCACAATATCGTACCGTTTGATCCACAAGGCCAGCCCTCCAGTCACCCGGCAGCCCTGTCGCCAGGAAATAGTTTAATAAAAATATAACACATGATATGACAGGTGCAAGGGGGTGATGAAAAAAATTTTTAACCCAATGTCTTGATCTTGCGGTCCCTTGGGCTTTACCAGTCCGAAAAAGAGGAAGCCATTCCACTTGCTCCCGGTGGCCTCCTGGGCGACAGCGGACAGGGACTTGAACC
>DAIMEJ010000017.1:7038-58166 GCA_036725345.1 Syntrophales bacterium | reverse complement strand
CTCGACGGGGTCATGCAAGCACCGGGCGGGCCGCAGGAGGATACTGACGGCAACTTCAAGTATGGCGGCTGGGTTGTGCCGTATTTTGACGAGCGGGGTGGAGCCATCATGCACGAACAGATGACCACGCCGCGCGATCTCCTGCTCGGACGAAAGACCTACGAAATATTCGCATCATATTGGCCGGCACACGAAAGCGAATGGCCGGGCATCAATTCTTCGACCAAGTATGTTGTTTCGGTCACTCGTACAGATTCGCTTTGGGACAACACCGTGTTTATCAAAGATAATGTTGTGGAAGAAATACTGAGATTAAAGCAGCAAAACGGCCCCGATCTTCATGTCTACGGCAGTAGCCAACTTCTCCAGACGCTTTTCAAGCACGACTTGCTGGATGAGCTGTGGCTCAAGATTTTTCCTATTACCCTTGGAACGGGTAAGCGTCTCTTCGGTGAAGGTACCATTCCGGCGGCGTTCAAGCTCACCCACTCGGAGGCAACGCCAAGTGGTGTCATGGTCGCCAATTACGAGCGTGCTGGGGACGTGAAGACCGGATCTTTCGGGGCTTAAACTTCAGCTGAATTTGTCCGCACAGCAAATCGCAATGCCACCTAACAACGGGCTGCAGCTGACGCTGCTCCGCTGCGCTCCGCAAAGCGGCTGCACCCGAATGTTGGCGCGGACGCTTCGTGCCGCGGCTCCGTTATGCTCAAGTAGGAATTTGCACATGAAGCCTAGAGTCACGGTTATCACAATCGGCGTTGATGACCTGGATAGGTCACTTCGTTTCTATCGCGACGGTCTAGGGTTGCCGACAGACGGAATCATCGGAAAAGAATTCGAATATGGAGCGGTAGTATTTATTGACCTCCAACCCGGGTTGCGCCTTGCTCTTTGGCCTCGCAAGAGCATTGCTCACGACACAGGGCTTGGGCTGACTGCGCCAAGCCCAACGGAGTTTACCCTTGGGCACAACGTTTCGTCTAAAGACGACGTCGATGCAGTCATGGGCCAAGCCGCACACGCAGGTGCGACCATCGTCAAGCCTGCGAAGAACACTTTTTGGGGAGGCTATGCAGGCTACTTCCAAGATCAAGATGGCCATCTTTGGGAGGTCGTATGGAATCCGCAGTGGTCCGGGTAAGGTGCTGGCATAACACGGCGCTCCAGCCGATGTCAGGTCGCGATGCGGCCTTCCTCGGCTGAGCTTTGCGTTATCCCGTCTGCCGAAACACAGTGAGCAGCGCAGGAATAGTGCGGATCTGCCGCACATCGACACGGAAATGTTGAACGAGCCAATGCCCCTCGACTGCGAGCACATCGTTGACTCCGGTTTCGGGTGGCTCATGACGATGGAGAATTGATACGATGAAGCAAGCAAAGAACACGATTTGCCTTTGGTACGACGGCGACGCCGAGGAGGCGGCGCGTTTCTACGCCAAGATCTTCCCCGATTCATCCGTTGGCGTGGTACATCGCGCACCGGGAGACTTTCCGTCCGGGAAGCAAGGGGATGTGTTGACGGTCGAGTTTACCGTCATGGGGATTCCCTGCCTCGGGCTCAACGGCGGACCCGTATTCAAGCACAGCGAAGCATTCTCGTTTCAGGTCGCAACCGCTGACCAGGCCGAAACGGATCGCTACTGGAACGCGATCGTCGGCAACGGCGGCCAAGAAAGTGTGTGCGGCTGGTGCAAGGACAAATGGGGCCTGTCCTGGCAGATCACGCCGATCGCCCTGACGAAAGCGGTCACCGATTCCGACCGCGCTGCCGCGAAGCGCGCTTTCGATGCGATGATGACAATGAAAAAGATCGACATTGCTGCCATCGAGGCGGCGCGCCGCGGTTGAGGTTGCTCCTTCGCAGATGTGCATCGCGGAAGCACAAGGGGAGTATGACGGGCGGGAATTCGAACCCGCTCGGTCCTGAGGTGACGGTTTTCGACCGGAGGGAGAACCTATTCGTACCCGCACGTGAATTGAGATAACCATTGCATTCACCGGACTGCAACCATGCTGGCCACACGCGCCTGATGACGACGTGGTTGCGGTCTGATAATGCCTGTCGGTCGTCCCTTTCGAATCGTAATCGTCAGTGTCGATGAATCATCACTATCAAGTAGTAGGAGGTGTAACGTGCGCTTGATGTGCTATTGGCCAAATATTCTGGTCAGACCACCCCTTCCTTCCTGTATTATGCAGTCCGGCAAAAACAAGCAAAGTTGATGATCTCTGTTAGTCATGTGTGACTTTGTTTATTTATGTGGGGTAAGCGAACGAGCCGACTTTCTTGCTAGATGGATAAAGTTCTTGAGTATCAAGGATTGATTGCCAGTAAACCATGCCATGTCAAGGACCGTTTCCATCCCTCCCGAGATTGTTCTGAAAACAACCCTCTCAATACGTGAACGCTGCATAGAAGCGAGTACCACGGCGATACCGAGCCCCGCAGCCACCAGACCGAGGACCATATGATATTGCGAAGCTTCGAGAACGATGTGGGGGCTGAAGCCTTCCTTCTGACAGAGGACGACGAGGTGATCGAAAAAACCGGGCCCGATCTGTCTTGGAATCGGCCGAAATGCATTTCTTCGGCTACGGCGATGAAATAGGTGAGGTGTCTTAATTCCATTGATACTTTATAAATATCATATCAATATGGATAATATATTTTTAATATTACTGAACTTATAATACAGTTTCAGTCCAGTCAACGATTAAATGAAGTCAACCTAATGACCAACCAGGCAAGAGAAGCCAGTCTCGCTTGTCCGCTGATTGAAACATGCAAGGCGTTATATGCTGAAGCCGCGAATCTCGGACATGGAGCCAAAGATATGGCAGCGGTCCTATGTGCTATCGAAGCAAGGACAGATATCTTGACGAGGTGACAGGAAGATAACGGACAAATAAAAAAATGGCGGGGCACCGGGATTTTTTGAAAGGTGCTCCAGAGTGCAACAGTGGAGGAAGTCACATGGATTTCAGGCTGACCGAGGAACAGGAACTCATACGCAAAAACATCCGCGAATTTGCCGAGAAGAACATCGATCCCATCGCCGCGGAGATTGATGAGAACAGCCGTCACCCCGTTGAACTGTTCCGGAAACTTGGCGAAGGGGGCTGGATGGGAATCCCCTTGCCCATGGAGTATAGCGGCGCGGGGGCGGATTATGTAACTCATGCCATCGTCGTGGAAGAAATCTCCCGGTCCTGCTCCTCGACGGGCTTCACAGTGTCATTTCATGCCGGCATTGTCGGCAACACGCTTGCCACTTTCGGGAATGACGGGCAGAAGAAAAAATATCTTATCCCCCTGGCAAAAGGGGAGCACATGGGGGCCTTTTCCCTGACGGAGCCGCAAGCCGGTACCGACGTCATGGCCATCAGCATGGTCGCCGTGAGAGACGGGTCAGACTACGTCATCGACGGGACGAAAACCTTCGTCTCCAACGGGCCGCTTGCCGACACGTACATCCTTTTCTGCTGGACGGACCGGCCGGCGGGACGCAAGGGCATGAGCGCCTTCATCGTCCCGAAAGGGTCCCCGGGGCTTCAGCCTGGAAAACACTTTGACAAGATGGGGCTTCGCTCGTCACAGACGTCGGAGGTCGTGTTTCGGAAGTGCCGCGTTTCTTCGGAAAACCTGCTGGGGAAGGAGGGCGCAGGCTTTTCCATGGCCATGACGGGGTTCGATCACGGCCGGATCGGGATTGCCGCCCAGGCCGTGGGCATGCTCCAGGCCGCGCTCGACGAGTCCGTCCGGTATTCGAAGGATAGAGTCCAGATGGGAAGCCCCATCGCCCGCCACCAGGCGATCGCCTGGATGATTGCGGACATGGCAACGGATCTCTCCGCCGCCCGGTTTCTTGCGTATCACGCCGCCTGGCTGAAGGATCAAGGGCTGCCTTTCGGTAAAGAGGCCGCGATGGCCAAACTCTTTGCCACGGAAAAGGCGATGCACCACACCGTTAAGGCGGTCCAGATCCACGGCGGCTACGGCTATATCAAGGGCGCGAAGGTGGAGAGACTCATGCGCGACGCCAAGATCGCGGAGGTCTATGAGGGCACCTCGGAGGCCCAGCGGATGGTCATATCCGGAAGTTTGCTTCGATAAAAGTTTAAAAAAAAGCAGGGGAAGGCAAGATGATGATCCGATCGACCTCCTTGAGGGACCGCTTGTTCTTGGTCCCTTTTTTTACATTAAAAATCATCGGATGAGCAGAGAAAGTAGTATTGGCAGGGTCCCGGATCAATAAAGTCTAACTTCTCTTTTTTAAAGTTAAAGTCAGCTCAAACCGGGCCACGGGCTCCGGCCCCAGTTTAGACGGTACCGTTGCCGTCACCCGTACCGGGTGTTCGACGCGCTCATCCGATGCCATGGCCTTGCCGACCAGGGCGCGAATCGCCGGGCCATCCTCGCAGGTGAAGAAGACGTCCCCCTCCGCCCGCTTCAGGAATTCCGCCTTGAAATCCTTGAATAGAAGAGACACGTTCCGGCCGCTTTCCCGGATCAGCCGCATGGCCATGAGGCCGCCGGCGCAGTCGGCGCCCGTGCAAAGAACGCCGAAATACATGACGTTGAGGTGGTTTTTCGTCCGGCGCTTGAGGGGGATCCTCACCACGCAACGGTCACGGTTCATCTCTTCAACCGTGGGCGAGACATAGAAGAGAAGGGGTATTTTGAAAAAGGTGAAGGCCCTCATCTTGAGGGTGGCGTTCAATTTCTCCCGGCGAGTCACTTTACCTCTCCATCAATGAATTTTGTGAGGCATAGGTAAAGCTTTTCCCCGGTTTGTGCAAGAAGTTTTATCACGGAAGTTCCGCGAGGGCCTACTCCGTCTGCGCCACCCTACGACAGCATTTCTTTGATGACCTCGATCGGAAAAGGCTTGCCGTGGGCCGGGTATACCGTCCTAGCGCCCTGGTCCATCAGCAGCCGCCAGCTTTCCTTGAGCCTTTCGAAGTCCTCGGCAAAGACGGGCAGGTCCGGCCTCAGTGTCATGGGGAGCATGTTCATCGCCATGTCTCCGACAAAGGCGTCCCCCGTGTCCAACAACACGCTGACCGAGCCGGACGTGTGGCCGGGGGTGTGGATGACCCTGCCGGAAACGCCGTACTCGGCCAGGGGGAACACCTCATCACCGATGACCAAATCCACCGCTGCAGCCGGGATATGGACCAAAGGCAGGATCATGGTTATGGCCTTTGCCAGGATCACACCCCAGCGCGTCACCCCGGGAGGCATCGGTTTCATGGCCTTCTCGAGCCATTCTTTTTCATTGCCGTGGATGGCGATCTTTGCACCCGTCATCTCCTTGATCTCCCTCGCACAGCCGATATGGTCCCAGTGCCCGTGGGTCAGGACCATGAGTTTGATCTGTTCGGGTTCGATCGGCAGCCTCCCGACACCTTTCGTGAAGGACTTCATTCTCCGGGGTGTACCGCCATCAATCATGATGATCCCCTGTTCCTGCACGAGGTAGCAGCAGTCATAACCAATTTTTATCGGATATATATTGACGCCCATTTCAGGACTCCTCCAGATGTAGCGGTCGCTCCGCCCTACCCCTCCTTCCGGAAGAAGAAATACTCGTGTCGGTCTTCGGGGTTGTCGAGGTCGCGCCCGTATGAAAGCATTGTGAGGCCGGCCGTCTTCAGCTGTTCGGCAAACTCCCCTGCTTTAAAGGACGTCATGTAGATGACATTTTTAGCGTAATCGCTCTCCTTCTGCCGAAGCTTGTCCGAGCCGTCGTCGTACCTCACCTGTACAAGGCCGCAGGCGCCGGGCTTCATCAGTTTTTCCATGACTTCGAGGACACGGAGTGTGTAATCCCGGGAGGGAAAGTGCTGGAAGACGGCCGCGGAGAATACAAAATCAAAAGTCGCCGGCCCCAGTCGCTCGAGCACCGTGCCGGGCAGATCGGCGGGGAAGCACAGTGTAGCGAAGTTTTCGCAGCCGAGGAGCCTCAACTGCTTTTCACATTGAGCCACTGTCGCCACGGACACATCGACACCGGTGACACGGCCGAAGATGCCGCAGAGGGCCCTCAAATTCGCGCCGCCGCCGCAGCCCCAGTCCAGCGCGGCTTTGTCAACGAGACGGGTGGTGTAACCGGCGGGGGCATGCTCACGAAGGAGACGGAGGACGAGGCCGCCGTGGAAATCCCCGTAGGCGAGCCAGCGGCCGCGGTCCCACCGGGCGGAGCCGAGCCAGTGGGACTGGTCCTGCACCCGCTCGTCATATTCGCTCAGCCTCCAGTACTCCCGGGCTTCCTCTTCGAGACCTTTTTTCTTCACGCTCTTTTTGCCCATCTCGCTGCCTGCGAAGCCGTCAGACCACCTGTGAAAAACGGAGCCCAACCAAACCGGGCCCTGCAACAGAATGAGATATTATGGCCTGCGGTTTACTTGGCGGGCTTATCCCCCAGCGTGAAGCGCCACTTGCAGAAGCACCCCGGCGGATGAGGGTCGGGCGGCGCGAAGAGGCACTCCACCCGGATCCGATCGTCGATGACGCGGGCGAAGCTTTCGAACTCGCCCTGGTGCATGGTCTTGCACTCGAATTCGGGCAGGCCTTTTTTGACCCGCGCGACCTGGGGTGGACAGCTGGGAACCGAGACGAAAAGCTCACCCGGCTTCTCCTCGATGTCGTAACCGATGATGATGCACCAGGGAAAGAGCCTCAGGGCCTTGAGAAACCCCTCAAGCCCCTTTTCCTCGATCTTGAATCGCTTGATGAAGTCCTTCGCGACGAGTTCCGGCACCTTCCCCCAGACGCGCTCGTTGATCCGCTCGGCCGCTTCCTGGCCGAATTTATCGGACACAAAGAGGAACCAGAAACCGTCGACGGCGCGGTAATTCCAGAGAAGAAACTCCAGGTAGGATCTGAGTTCGGATTCGCCCATCTTCTCAAAGACACGAAGATCCATCGTCTCACCCCGAAAAGTTCTTGGCCTCGCCGCCCGTTGCCGTCAGAGGAAGGCTGTCTACTTTTTCCAGAACTTTATCCGTCTGTCAATGAAATTGAGATGAAACTTGCGGGTTGAAACGACGGGCCGGGAAATGCATCGGTAAAGAGTCTCTCAGAAGAGCCTTCTTTTCAGCCGGACCCTGTGCAAGATGGTCGCCGCGATTTCCTCCACCGACATGGTGGTGACGTTGATGAAGGGGATGTTTTTGGAAACGAAGAGGAACTCGGCCATGGCCACCTCCTGCTGGCACTGGTGAAGCGACGAGTAGCGGCTGTTCGGCCTTCTTTCCGAGCGGATCTTCTGCAGGCGTTCGGCATTGATGGTTAGTCCGAAAAGCTTGTCCCGGTATGGAACGAGGACACCGGGTATCTTTTTGTACTCGATGAGAAGGTCGTCCTCCGTGAGGGGGTAGTTGGCGGCATAGATACCGAACTGGAGGCCCAGGTACAGACAGGTCGGCGTCTTCCCGGCGCGAGACACGCCGGTCAGGACCACGTCGGCCTTGTCGTAGTCCTTCGTCGAGACACCGTCATCGTTGCTGAGGGCGAAGTTCACCGCGTCTATTCGCACGTCCAGGTCCCTGAACAGTGCGGGGTGTTGACCGATGTTCTGGGAGGACCGGGTCTTGAACTCGGCCTCCAGCGGCTTGATAAAGGTGTCGAAGAGGTCAATGACGACGGCATCGGCCGTCAGGATGATTTGACGAAGATCGGGCTTGATCAGCGTGCTGAACACGACGGGCCGCGCACCGTTTTTCGCAGTCTGGTTGATATTCCTGACCACGTCCTTTGCCTTTTCCTCCGTATCGACGAAGGGGAAGGTCTGCTGCGATATTTCCATGCCGTCGAACTGGGCAAGCAGGCTGTGCCCCAGAGTCTCGGCCGTGATGGCGGTGCGGTCCGAGACATAGAAAACGGTTCTTGTCTTCCCTGATTTTGGCATTCTTCGAAGTCTGCCTTCCGGTGATTCTATCACGCGGGGCTTATCACCGTGAACTTACATAAGACCCGTCCTGCCGGAATCCCGGCGGTTTCTTATTATACAGAATTCAAAAGGAATGCCAACTCTTATCTGTCCGGACGTCCCTTCAGATTCAACGGGCATCGACCGATAACATATTCAGGGGGAAACCCCGTACCCGACGGCCCTTTCAACGGCTGCATGAAAGGTCCAGAAAGGACTTCTACCATGCCGAGCACCGTCCATCCCCGATACACATCGGCGGAGAGGATCGCCCTCGCCGCCATCAGCGTCATTTCATGGCCCTTCGAAAAGTTCATCCATCTCGTCAGGAAATGCCTGAAATGGCTCGATGATTTTGCATTGTTCATCCTTTAGCCCGTCAAATCCCGTTCCACGTCCATTTTCAATGAGTGAGGCCCCCGGCTTCCTTTTCCCAGTCCTCATTTGACTTAATCCGCAGAAAAGCGTAGCTTTCCCCCCATAGTGTCCCGGGCCTGCCTGCGCCGCGGCCGGCGGAAAAACCGGGAAGAACAACTTGCCGCATCGACAGGGCCTATGAAAATCAAAGCATTTTTCCTTGCATCGAGGCCGCAGTTCCTGCTCCTCGCCGTGGCGCTCGGCATTCTGGGAACCTGCATTGCCTGGTACGACGGGTTCTTCAATATCGGGGACGCCATCCTCGCCGGTATCGGACTCGCGCTGGCGCACGCCAGCTGCAACGCCCTGAACGACTATTTCGACTATAAAAGCGGGGTGGACAAGGTCACCACCGTCACGCCTTTCAGCGGAGGATCCGGGCTCATCAAGCAGGGACATCTGACACCCGGGGAAGAAGCCTGGTTCGGCATCGTTTGCCTGATGCTGGCCCTGGTTATCGGTTTCTACTTCTGCACGGTGAAGGGCTGGCTTCTGTTGCCGCTGATTGTCGTCGCCACGGCCTGCGTCGTCCTCTACAGCCCCTTAATCCTCAGATGCCACTGGCCGGAGTGGTCGCCGGGGCTCGGTCTGGGCATCCTTCCCGTACTGGGCATGTATTTCTCCCAGGCGGGCACATACACCCCGCACGCATTGATTGCCTCGGTCCCGTCCGGCTTTCTCGTCCATAACCTGCTTCTCCTGAATGAATTCCCGGACACTGAAGCCGACAAGGTTGGAGACCGAAAGACGCTGCCCATCACCCTGGGCCGTCGGGGTGCCGCTGTCGTTTACACGGCCTTCACCGTTCTCGTATACCTTTGGATCCTCGGCGCCGTCATTTTCAAGGCGATGCCACCGTTCACGCTTCTGGCGCTCCTCACCATACCGGCGGCCGTCAAAGCCGTCCGAAGTGCTTTCCAGAGCGAGGACATGAGCAGATTGATTCCGGGCATGGCCACGAACGTTATCGTCGTGCTTTTCACGCAGCTGCTCACGGCCGTCGGGTATATTCTTTCCGGAATATTCAAATTTTAATCATAAAAAGTTTATGGAAAAAAATGCCCCCATCCTGTATGTAACCCGCAAGGGTAATAGTTTCTGCCCGGTTAAAATCCAAAAGGAGGAAGATGGAACATGAAAAAATTCTGGATGATTGCCGTTATCCTGACGTTGTCCCTGATGGCATTGCCGGCCCAGGCCGCAAACCCTGACGCCATCTTGGGTAAATGGTGGAATCAGGAAAAAGAATCCCAGATTGAAATCTACAAGTCCGGGGACCGCTACGAAGGGAAAATCGTCTGGCTCAAGGAGCCCGTCTATCCGCCCGATGACAAGAAAGGCATGGCGGGAAAGACGAAGGTCGACCGCGAAAACCCCGATCCCGCCCTCAGGACGAAACCGATACTCGGCATGGTCATGCTCTGGGGATTTAAATATGCGAAAGATAATCTCTGGGAGGACGGTCACATCTACGACCCGAGAGACGGGAAAACCTACAAATGCAAGATGACACTGAAATCGGCTGACATTTTGGATGTGAGGGGTTTCATCGGTATTTCGCTCATCGGAAAAACGAACACCTGGACACGGGTGAAGTAATTCAAGCCCCTCCACATTTCAACGATTGAAAAAAAGAAAAGCCCGGATTTTTCCGTCAATCCGGGCTTTTCTTTTATCCCTCGATTTATCGGATTCTTTCACTTCCCGGCCACCGCAATCACGTCGAAAACGGAGGACCAGGACATCGGCTTCGTGATGGCCTTGCCCCCGAGTTTCTTCGCCATTTCGACTGCCTGCATCTCGAAGTCGGGCTTGTAATAAACGGTGTCCCTGGCGTAGTCCGGCGTCGTCGCCATTCCGACCACCTCCACCTTGTAGCCCAGTCTCGTCAGTCTCCCCGCCATCTTCCTGGCCGAGGACATCTTGCCGTTGCCGCTCAGCACCTTGAGACGAATCGATTTGAGGCCCATGTCCTTCTTCTCGGGTACAGGCTTGGCGGTTTCCGCCTGCGGTGTTACGGCTGCTTTCTCTTGCGGGGACTCCGTTATTTTTTCTTCCGCCGCCTTTGGCGCCTCTTTCCCTGCAGGGGCAGCGGTGGATGTCGGTCTCACCGTTTCGACAGGCTCCTGCCTGTCCGCGCTCAACTCCTGAACCTGCTGCCTGAGCCGTTCGTTCTCTTCCGCCAGGGCCTTGTTTTGCTGTTGAAGAGAGGCGACTTCCATGCCCAGTCTGTCCGCTTCATCGTACTTCCTCTGGTAGGCGCTTTTCTGGACCACGCACCCTGACAAAACAAGGGCAAGGCTCATGAGAAGGGCCATTATCACAGAATTTCTGAACATAAGATGCATCCTCCTTTTCATTGATCACTCCGGCCTTTGGCAAAGACAGGCGCTTTTCAGGGAACAGTCAACATTTTGTACATCGAAATCCACAGTTCTGTGAGTAATACTGTGGACACCTTTGTGGATAGCGTTTGTAAGTTCGCTTTATGGCTTCATCTTGACCAGTTTGCTCTCGATTTAGGCAAATTACTACTAATAATTTCAACTACTTATATTTCACTCCCCCTTGCCGAACTCTTGAGGAACCCGCTTACCGGACGGTGTCAAATAAACCCGGATCCCGGGGCAAAAATACGTCACTCGGACGGCGGTGCCTCCCACCGGTGGTGATCGATCGTCATCTCCAGGAGGACGAGAAAGTACTCGAACTGTGTCCTGGCTGCCTGGTATTGCCGCGGGGTAATGAGCCGCTTGTTATCCTCGTAGAGCTGATCCGCAAGACGCATCCACTCCTCCTCGGCCGCCTTGACGAGCTCGAAGTCACTGCCGACGAGCCGGGGTTCAATGTAGAGGGCGGCGTATTTGATGTGGAGCAGTTTGTCCATCTTGTTCATGGATTTCGACGGCCCTTCTTCCCCGCCCCGTCATTCAGAGAATTGAAAAATCCCGCGGCTAAAAATGCCACCGGAAACCGCCCAAAAAAGTGCTGCCGCCGACCTCGACCTCGTGGCTTTTATAGGATGTCCCGTTCGCCGCGTTGAAATCTTTGACCAGATCCTTGTCGAAATCATCCACCGGCAGCCACGTGTATTTATACTCAAAGAAAATGCCCACCGGCGCATCCCAGAAACCGAAATCCTTGGGCCTCTTCATGAAGTAAATCTCGATCCCTGCAAGGCCGTGCGCGCCGAAGCTGTTGAATCTTTCATCCCTGTCGTAAGTCAATCCCCCCGCTTCGTACTTGAGCCTGTTCTCCGTGTAGTAATAATCGGGACCGGCCCCTGCGTAGAAAGTGAAGGTGTCCGTCAGGGGAAAGACGAGCTTCAGGCTCGGGGACAGGTAGGCGTTGACGATTGTGATGTCCATGCTGTCGCCCGCGAGCCGCACTCCGCTGTATTCCTCGCCGGATTCGAAATATCCCACGGCCACTTCCAGCCAGAGGTATTTATACAGCCGCCTCTCATAGGCGATTTCACCGACGAAGCCATCGAAATCCTTCTTGTCCATGCCCCAGAAATCCATGAAGTCGTTGCCGGGGTAGAGGTGATACCCTGCCTTGATGCCGATGGCATTGTCCTTCAGGAGATGGGCCCCTTCCTCCGCAGCGCCCGCGTTTACGGTCATGGCCATGCACAGGGCAACCGTGACAGCTAATATTTTTGTCCGATACATACCCCTCCTCCTTTTCCGCCGGAGCGGTCTCATCTTCGACGCACCGCTTCCCGATTTAGGGCAGGCTCCACGCCCATACCGGCTGACGGCGTTGTCAGTGATCATTTGCGGATACATACCACTGAGAGCGCCGTTATTGCAACACCGCTCTTCCTGATAGGGGCCATGGTGAATTTCACCGGACTTATAAAAAAGTTCTCGAGCCGGACCCCGCACGGCGCTCCCGGCGATGGACAGCAGTGGCGGCTAGACCGCCCCGCGAGCCCAGCCCGTTGGAAAGAAATGAAAAATATGATGATCCTGATAATTTTTATCTGCCATTTCCGGCCGTTTGGCACGAACGATGCGAAACTTGAATATGTAACCACAGCCACCAAAGGGACGGGAAGGTACCCGGCAAGATCGAAAAGAAAGGGGCTGCCGGAGGGGACACAATTTATGACGGGCGGCAGGGCTGAGTGGAGGGCGGGGGAACATGACGAATGGACAGAGGCAAATTCTAACGGAACTTTTCGGCGGCGAACTCCCCGGATTTGTCGCGGACGCGGGAAGCAATTTTCTGACGATACGCCTCCAGGATGACGAAATCAGGACTGTCCGGCTCGACGACGTTCTCGCGTTCATGGAGGTCTCCGGTGATACCGGCGGCGGTTCAAGGGTATTTGCGGGGGTTCCCTGTGACTGGGGACAGGCCCACTTTCTGGTCTTCATGTTCCACGAGTATTTCAAGGCCGTCCAGAGGGCATGAAACAAATCATTCCGCGATGGACGGCGTCCATGAACAGCCGCGCTTTCACTGGATTCCCTCTTCTTCCCCTTCCTCCGTCAGCGTGACGGCCTCACCCGGCGGCAGAGCCTGGACGTCTCGCAGTTTTTTCTCGATCGTCCTTGATTTCCTTGCGGCGTTCTCGATGGTGCTGCTGGCCTCCTGTAATTTCTTCTGTGTCTTGTCGAGCAAATCGCCGAATCGCCCGAACTCGGTCTTCACCGCTCCCAGAAGCGCCCAGACCTCGCTGGAGCGCCGCTCGATGGCGAGCGTCCTGAATCCCATCTGAAGGCTGTTGAGAAGGGCCGCAAGCGTCGTCGGGCCCGCCACGACGACCCGGAATTCCCTCTGCAGGAGTTCGCAGAGCCCGGCCTTTCTCACAACCTCCGCGTAGAGGCCTTCAACGGGAAGAAAAAGAATGGCGAAATCAGTTGTATAGGGCGGGTCGATGTATTTTTCCTTGATGGTTCTGGCCTCGAGTTTGATGCGGTTTTCCAGCTGACGTGCGGCTTCCTCGGCAAGCTCCGCGTTGGCCTGTTCCTGGGCTTCGACGAGCCTCTGATAATCTTCCTGAGGGAACTTGGCGTCGATGGGAAGCCAGATGATTGCATCTCCGCCGTCCCGACCGGGAAGCTTGATGGCATACTCGACCCGCTCATTGCTTCCCTTCTTGGTCGGCACGTTTTGCTCGTACTGCTCCCGGGTGAGAATCTGTTCGAGGAGTGCACCGAGCTGGATTTCGCCCCATATCCCCCTTGCCTTGATGTTCGTCAGGACCTTTTTGAGGTCTCCCACGCTGCTCGCGAGGGACTGCATCTCTCCCAGCCCCCGGTGGACCATCTCCAGCCTTTCGCTCACGAGCTTGAAGGAGTCGCCGAGTCTCTTCTCGAGGGTCGCGTGAAGCTTCTCATCGACGACGAGACGCATCTGCTCCAGCTTGGCGCTGTTGTCGTCCTGAAGCACCTTGAGGCGTGACTCCACGGTTTCCCTCATCTGGCTCATTTTTGCCTCATTGGACTGGGTCAGAGAAAGGAGCTGGCCGGAAAAAACATCGAGCTGATTCTTCTGCAGCGTTGAAATCTCCGTCATCCGTCCAAGAAGCGAGTCGCTGAAGAGCTTGAAGGTGCCGCTCATTTCCTCGCGGTTCTGCTTGGCGAGAAAAGCGCTTTCCTGGCGGTTCTTCGAACTCTCCTCCCGGATGGATCGTTCCATGTTTTCCTGGTTTTTCTCGAAAATGGAGAAATAGGCCTGGATGAAAGACAGGGCGTCGGTGGGCGAGCGCCTGATGAGAATAACGACCAGGACCAGCGTCGTCACGAGGATGACGACCATGACGATGAGCAGCGGTTCGAGCATGTTCCCCCCCAAGGAGATGATCCGCTCAACGCCCGAATCCGAAGAGACTCACAAGCCCTATCTCTTCACGACAGTCCGCGCAAAGATCCTTCGGATTCATCCCCGTGGTGCTTTCGAGGATGCCGTCTCCGAGGTCCCTGACGGGACTGTGTCCGGGCTCCTCTTCTTCTTCAAAATGCGCGAGACATCGCGGGCAGGTCTTCAAATCACCTCCAACTTGCCGAAATTGATACATTATTTCTGCAACTTTTGCAACAATTTACTGTGGAATTTTTTACAGGTCCAGGCGACATCGTCGTCATTGCTTTTGCCGAATTAAACGATTGCCCGAAAGATAGTAAGTGCGATGTGTTTCTCTGGTCGGTTTGACCATGGGGTCCTTCGGTCCGTGGACCGTCATGTCGACCTCTATGCGGCCGGCACGGATAAGAAGATCCCGCACCTGTATCCGATCACCGAGAAAAAGGGTGGCCACATTGACGGCCGTTCCTTCTTCATTCAGAACGGCGCAGAGATAATAAAAGGTGCCGCTGCCGCCGGATTGAACCACGAGAATGGCGGCCGCGTCTTCCGAACCGTCACCGTCGAGGTCGCCAAAGGCGTAGCGCTCGTGAAGCGTTATCACGGTAGCGATCGCCGATTCCGATGCCGTTTTCTCCCGGTAAATGCCGTCCTTCAGCCGCGCCTTTCCGCCGGAGGCAAACTCGGACAGATATTCCGCATTGGCAAGCGCTTCCCTCGACAGAGGCGCTGGAGTGACGGCCTCTGTGACAGGCGGCTGCACCCCATAACGGGCACAGCCCGCCACGAGACACAATATGACCCAAGCCCCCGTGAGAACGGACCGGGACACGCCTTTGCCGCTCATATGCCTTTCCCCCCGCAATGGTCTTTGCGATCTCTTCGTTCTTTTTACCATTTTTCAATTTGACAAAAAATCGTTTTTTTTATTATTAAGGGCGACGGTTGATCGGGCGGCTTGCAAATCCTTTCAACACCAAAGAGAACAAACGAGAAAGTTTACGTTATCCCATTGAACCTGACAAAAAAGATCCTCCTTTACGGTCTCGCCATCCTGACGCTGTCAGCGGCCGCGGGAAGCGCCGCGGCCAGGAGCTATCAATACCGCCTCCCCGCCACAACGGGGAAAGGGACGGAAGCGAAAACCGTCATCGGCGCGCTGAAGAAACACACGATCAAGCCCAGGGAGACCCTCCTCGACGTGGCAAGGAACCACGGTCTCGGATTCCATGAGATCGAAATTCTCTACCCCGCCGTCGATCCGTGGATCCCGAAAGCGGGCACCCGGCTGACCATCCCGACGCTCTGGGTCCTGCCGACCACGAAGCGACAGGGGATCGTCGTAAACATCCCGGAATTGAGGCTCTATCGCTTCAACCCGAAAACCAGGCAGGTCACAACGTATCCCGTGGGCATCGGGGACCTGGAAACGGAGACCCCGCTCGGCACCTATCGCGTCGCGAGAAAAGACGTGGACCCGGAATGGAAAGTGCCCCCGGATCGCCGGGGAAAATACGGCTATGAAATTATGCCGCCCGGGCCGGACAACCCGCTGGGGAAATACTGGATCGGCCTATCGAACCGAAAATACGGCATACACGGAACGAACAACGCCTGGAGCATCGGGCGTTCCGTCAGCGGAGGCTGCATTCGCCTGTACCCGGAACACATCAGTCGCCTCTACAAGGAGGTGCCCGTCGGGACCTACGTGGAGATCATCTACGAACCGGTCAAGGTCGGGTACTGGAAGGGCCAGATTTACATGGAGGTTCATCCGGACCTCTACGAAAAAATTGACGACATGGAAGAGCACGCGATGAATCTCCTGGACAAAAGGGGGCTTCGCAACCACGTGTCCATCGAGAAAGTCAAGCAGGCCGTGGAGAATAAGAACGGACTCCCCGTGGCGGTGGGCCGCCTGCCTGAGAAAAAATGACAAAGGATAGCTTGAGATTTTTTTATTCTCTGCTAAAATAACAGAAATTGGCGAAGGAGGTGATCACGCAATGAAGAGAAAACACGTAGGTCTGTTCATGATGGCGATTCTGCTGGGCTTGGTCTTCATGTTCTCGGGGTGCGCCACAACCGGTGACCTGGAGAAACTGCAGGCGCAGGTCAACGCGGTCAGCCAGAAGGCGGATCAGGCGCTGCAGGAAGCTCAGGCCGCAAGGGCCGCAGCGCAGTCCGCGCGGATGGACAGCGCGAGGGATGCCGAGAGAATATCCCAGGCCGCCACGAAGGCGGATAACGCCGCGGCGAGAGCCGAGGCCGCTGCGAAAATGGCGGAAGACAACGCGAAGAAGACCGAGGCCATTTTCCAGAAATCCATGAAAAAATAAACAGGGGGTCGACACGCGCAGGGAATTTCCGCGCGGACCGGAACTGAAAAATAGCAGGGTTTCGCAACCCTGCTATTTTTTTTCGCACCCGGAATGACTCGTTGTGACGGAAGAAGCCGCTCACCCGCCGATGCACGGCCCGTTCGGACGGTGTCTTTCATTTCCGCCGGGCCCTTCTCTACCACCCGAAGAAACTTTTCAGCCCGACCGGGAGTGATCTGAAAAATTCGACGGCCTCCGGATCGGCGCGCCCCGTGCTCCAGACGTGGTCCCCCGCACCGAACTGGGCGAGCGCGTAATGACCCAGGGCAAACTGCCCGATGGCGACGTAACCTGTCGTTACCTGTCCGAGCCCGAAAAGAATCGCAATGGCCAGCTGACCGATCACGGCGATGCCGAAGGCAGCCTGCCCGATGGCGACGGCGCCGACGGCAAGCTGGCCCAGGGCCAGAAGCCCTGCCGCGGCCTGGCCGACGGCGACAACACCCACGGCCTTTCTGCCCACGGCGATGATGCCCTTCGCAACCAGACGCTTTCCCGTCTCCGGGCATATCCCGGCAGTGTAGTGGATGAAGGGGAGGCCCAGCAAACCGTCATGAGATTTGAATTCGGCAAAACGCGCTCCCGTCTCGTATGCATATCGACGCCACGTGCCGAAATAGGTCCGCTCGACCTGGTAGTCCACTTTTTCCAGAAGCATATTCTTCATGACGGATTCAAAGAAGGTCTACTGGGACGCTGTCCCGATCCTCTGCGCACGGAGGGCTGCTGCCTGCCGGTAGTAATCATGGGCGATGTCGTGGCGTCCGTACTTTTCCATGGCAATACCCATGCTCTCGACGCAGAAGGCCATACCCCTCACGTCATCGAGCTGGCGGCAGATCTGGAGGGCCTTTTCATAAGCGTAGAAGGCGTCGAGATACCGGCTGAAACTCATGTGATGGTTGCCCTGCTTGATGTGATCGTTCGCCTCGTTGACCATCTGTTCCCTGGCCCGGCGCTTTTCCTCAACGGCCCGGACGCGATCCTCTTCAGCCTTCTTTCTCGTCTCCTCGACCCTTCTTCTCATTCCCTCCTCGGAATTTCCCTCGAAGGGAGTGCCGGCCCGGGCTATCTGCGTCAATGGAAACCCGCTCCCCGGGGAAAGATTCGAAACGCATTCCGACGGGATCCCGAAGTTCAGATTCTGCCCGTTGGCCATGAGGGCGCAGGCCACGGCGATCACATCCCCCTTCATGTCGACGACGGGGCTCCCGCTGGAACCGGGCGAAATGGGGGCGGTGATCTGGATCACCTTTCTCGTTCCCGGCAGATCGCGGATCGCGGAAACGATCCCGTCCGAGACCGTCTGGTCGAGACCCATGGGGCTTCCGATGACGACCACACGTTCCCCGATGGCGGGAAGGGACGCGCGGACGGTGAGCGGCTGTACTTCTATAGGCGGGATCTCGACTGAAACCATGATCAGGTCATTTTCCGGATCTTCCGCCAGCACATTCCGGATCGGGTAAACTTTCCCCGACGAAATCCGGATGTCGGCGAAGGCCGCTCCCCGGAGCACATGATGGTTCGTCACCACATTGCCGCCGCTGCTCACAAAGAAACCGGTGCCGATTCCCGTTCGCTGCTTTCCCTCGTCATATCTCTGGACGACCACGACGGAAGGACCGATGCTCCTGTAAATGGACGAAACGTCCTGTGCACCCCCGGCGGCGTTTCCGAGAGAGGCGGGACCCGCGTCCTGAAGGGGTTTGCCCTGCGGCACCGCCTCACCCGGGCGGGCGGCCTCGACACTCTTTTTGACGACGGCCGGTTGATTCCCCTTCGCTGCGGAATTCGGACGGTTGTAGGCGTTGAGGGCTTGTATGGTGACGATGAAAGTCATCAGGGGAAGAACGATCCTGAGGATCATTCGCCCCCGGAAGCCGAACTTCGAATAATACAGATTCGCCACCGCGATCGCGACGAGCGTCGCCAGGATCGATATCTGTGTGAAGAGATCCACCATACAACTCCCGAGCTTTTGTCTGTAAAGACTGGCCTTGGACCCCCGCGGAGGGAACACAACCCCATCACCACTATCATTCGGAAAAATTTGAAGAATATTGAGGGTTTTTTAAGACATCCGGGGTATCATGGGATTCGATCGTCCCAAAACGGTCTATCCCATTGAAATCAAAAGATTCCAGTGATCCCCCCCGGACAGAGGTGATCCCGCCGCGGTGATTTCTGTGGGCCTGCTCGTAATTGATTTTTTGCAGAAAAGATGGTTTGATCCCGATGGTATCCCGGCTCGCCGGGAACCCACATGATGAGAACCGGAGGGTTTAAGGACATGGCACTCAGACAGTGGCCGATCCCGCCCCACTACAGACCCGAGAAGGTGGCGGAAGTCTGGAAGGTCCCCTATCAGGAACGGGCGTCTGACGCCGATAGTTGGGCCCGGGAGCACGCTATCAGGCCTTCCATCGAGGACAGATACAGGATCTGCCTTCTTCCCGTTGACGTGCAGAACACTTTCTGCATCCCCGGTTTTGAGCTGTATGTGGGCGGGCGCACGGGAACGGGGGCCGTCGACGACAACCGCCGGCTCTGTGAATTCATATACCGCAATCTCGGGGTGATCACTGAAATCTGCCCCACCATGGACACGCATCAGGCCATGCAGATTTTTCACAGCATCTTTCTCATCAACGACCGGGGGGAGCACCCCGCCCCCTTCACGCTCATATCCGAGGAGGATCTCCGCGGGGGCGTGTGGAAGTTCAACCCTGCCGTGGGGTACAGCCTGCGGATCTCCGAACAGGAGGGGCAGCAGTTCCTCCTTCATTACGCACGCCGGCTGAAGGCCGGCGGCAAATACGACCTGACGATATGGCCCTATCACGCCATGCTCGGGGGCATCGGTTACGCCCTCGTTTCATCCCTCGAGGAAGCCGTTTTTTTCCATTCCATTGCACGGTACAGCCAGGCCGACTTCCAGATCAAGGGAGACAACCCCCTCACGGAAAATTACTCCGTCCTGAGCCCGGAAGTCCTCGAGGATGCGGAGGGGAACGAGATCGCCCGCAGAAACACGACCTTCATCCGGAAACTCCTCCAGTTCGACATCGTCATCATCGCCGGCCAGGCCAAGAGCCATTGCGTGGCCTGGACGATCGACGACCTCCTGAGCGACATCCTGGACATGGACAGCCGCCTCGCGAAAAAGGTTTATCTCCTGGAAGACTGCACTTCGCCCGTTGTCATCCCGGGCGTCATTGACTACACGGATGAGGCCGATGCCGCCTTCCGTCGATTCGCCAGGGCCGGAATGCACATCGTCCGCTCGACAGATCCCGTCTCCCGCTGGCCGGATATCGGCAGTCGATAGAGAAAGCGAAAAGGGTTCCCGGGTCAGGGGGGTGGCCCGCAGCTGCAGGATTTCCCCATTCAAAGAGATGCCGTCGCCCGGGCCCTGCGTTTCCGGTCATAATATCGCAGGGGAATCACGAGGCCGAAGAAAGGCACCAGGTACATCGCCGCCACCATCAGTTCGATGGGTGTGAAAAACTCGGAGGAAAAAACGAGGACCAGGACATTGTTCATGTTTCCGAGCATCACCGCCCCGGCCAGCTGATCTTCCACCGGTCTTCCCAGAAAAAAGAGGATCCCCGTCAGACAGAAAATGACCGATAGCGCAACGGCAACAGCGGTCGCCATGATGACGGTGAAGGGTGCCTGCCCCAGGAAATCGGAGTACCGGGAAAATACCCCGAGGTTGATCGCTGCGAAGAGAAAAAGGGAAAGCGGGAAATTCATGCGCATCACGGCCCCCAGGAACGCCGGGGCAAGGCGCCTCAGGACCTGCACGGCCGCGATGGGAACAAAGATCACGAGGGAAAGCATCCGAACCATGGCCGTCAGGGAGATATCCACCTCCCTGGAAAGCAGGAGTTCGATGAGGGCCGGAAGCGTAAAGGGAATCAGGACGGACGTGATCACTACGACCACCAGCACGAGGGGGCTGTTGCCCCGCACGAGGTTGGACACGAAGGGCGCCACCACCCCCGTGGAGATCCCGCCCAGGAGTAGGGCCGCCACGGCGTAGGAAGGCGCAATGACCCTGAAGATATAATAGATGATCACGGGCACGACGACGAGCTTCAGGACGACGAAGGCCGCGATGACCCCGGCGGACTCCCTGAAAGTGCGCCACACATCCTTCAGTTCGATCGAAAGGAAGCTCAGGAAAAAGAGGGCCATGAGAAAGTACACCGGCAGGGGCTGAAAGAAAGCACAGCAGCCGGGACACAGGATTCCCGCCGCCATGGAGGCGTAGACCACCAGCATGAGAACGAGGTCTTTCAGTCCGAAGGGCATGGGAAAATACCGGCCGCCGGGAGGGGCTTCTGAAATTTTCGCGATGATATGTGATGTCCGTGAAAGGGTCAACAGGGAAGTTGAAATCATCCCCGGCGTGGATGGGGAGTTTTATTTCAGGACCGTGCATCCCCGCACGGACAAAACGGGCCTTGAAAGGAGATCCGACCTTGGACAGGGAACGTCTTGAGACATACCGCTTTTTTCTGAAGGACAGCATCCGAAAAAGGATCGACTTCGCACAGACGGATCAGAGCAGAGGTGCCGATCCGCCGCCAATCGAAAAACCCTTCAGCGCCGATGCGCGGCGAGTGGATCTCGTGAAACCCGGGAAGTGGGCATCGATCCCGGCCTGTGACCTCGCCGGCGCCATCGGGAACCGGAGGAGTCGCAGGACCTATCGCCGCGAGCCCCTCACAATCGAAGAGCTTTCCTTTCTTCTGTGGGCCACACAGGGGGTGCGTCAGCGGATCGACGCCGGTCATGCCTACCGCACCGTTCCCTCGGCCGGGTGCCGGCATGCCCTGGAAACCTATCTCTGCGTCTTGAACATTGAAGGTCTGGAGCCCGCCGTCTACCGCTACCTGCCCCTGGAGCACCAGCTGCTCTTTGAGTTTGCGGAGGATCACCTCGCCCAGAAGATGGTTGCGGCCACTTTTGGTCAGCCCTGCCCCGGCCAGGCGGCCGTGACTTTTATCTGGACGACCATACCCTACCGGATGGAGTGGCGATACGACCTGGCGGCCCACAAGGTCATCGCCATCGATGCGGGCCACGTCTGTCAGAACCTATACCTCGCCTGTGAAGTCATCGGGGCGGGGACCTGCGCCATAGCCGCATACGATCAGGAGGCACTGGACACACTCCTGCGGATAGACGGGAGAGAGGAATTCGCCGTCTACCTCGCGCCCGTGGGAAGGACAAAGAAGCCGGGCAGGTGATATCGGGCTTCGGGCGCACCGATTTCCACCTCCCGGGGGATGACGCCGACTCGAAACAGCGAGAGCCTGAGCGCATTATCTGCGGCATCAGGCTCCGCTTGTCCGCTATTCTTTACTTCAGCCGGCTATCGAGACTTTTTTCTGGCTGAACCTGCCGAGGACATCTTTTTTTCCAGCTCGTCCAGCCGCCTGTTGAGGTCGTTGACCTCGTCCCTGATCGTCTTGCCGTCCTGTCCCTGCAACTGTCCCAGCTTCTTTGCGACGGTGATCTCCAAAAACGTAAGCCGCTCCTGAAGCGACTTCACCTTGACCATCTCCATCTCGAGGTTGTGAAGTCTGTCATCGGCTGACTTCCCGAGCCCGGGTATCGGGGCACTAAACTTGCCCATCGTCGTCACCAGCGCAAAACCGGCCACCAGCAGGAGAATGATGAGGATGATTCCCTGGCGACTGATGCTCCCCTTCTGGCTGCTTCCAAAATAACTTTGTTCCATCTGCCCAGATGTGTCGTCGGGACGCGACGTCTTCGAACGTCTGTCTTTTCTCCTGAACATCCCAATCCTCCTTCCCCTGTGACCCAGGCGGGCCTTCAGCCCTTCACCTCGGCCATTTATTAATTAAATCAGTGTGTTGTAATCCGGCAAGCTTATGCTTGGCGCTGTTGCAGAAAGAGAACCCTCACTGCGGGCCTCGGGCCTGCGTCTGTTATATCTTCACGATCCATGCCAAAAATCATCACACGAATGCATCTGTTCCGGCCCTGATAGTACAAAATAGAACAAGTTATTTCAATGTGTTGATATTCAGACCGGGGTGTCGAGGGCCGGAAACGGACAGGCCCGGCGATTGGAAGACTGGTCCGGCCCGCACCGACGACGACATCGTATTTCATCACAGGAGGATCCGCCAGCGAGAAGTTTTCCGGTGTTCACACCGATGGCATTTTCCCCCGCGTGAGCACAGAGGCGTTCAACCTTCGCCGGCCCGTTCCCGGGCGGCGGGCTGAAGCGTCGTTGAAACAGATAGCGATGGAAGGACTGTCGTGGACGGGCGGGATCATCGCGCCTTGGCGATCATCGCCCGTGCGAATTCCACGGCATCCTTCAAGTCCGCGGCATCGGGGTGAGGATCTGCCGTCCGGGCCACCTCCGCCCAGGCTTTAGTCTCCGGTTGTTTCTCCAGGGCATCGATGACCTCGGGGCTTACCCTGCCCCGGCACCCGAAATGCCCGAGAACTTTTTTACCAATGGCAAGGCTGATGGCATCCTCGAAGGCTTGTCTCGAGAGCAGTCCGCCTCTCAGGGAACCGTGGGTGGAAAAGAATGCCACTTTCTCCCCTGCCGGGAGCCCTTTGATGAAGGGTTGGACCTCGATGGGTACTGCATTCCTGATAACGGGAAACCCGATGAAGACGATGTCATACCCCTGGACGGTTTTAACTTCGTCGAGAGGCAGGATTTCCTTCTCAACTTCAACAGCGTTGAAAATCGCGCGCGCGACTTTTTCGGTGTTTCCGGTTCGAGTGAAATAAGTGACTAAAGCCCTCATACGCCCTCCTGATACGGAACGGATGTCGATTTAGCGCTCTATGGCGATTTCGGTCACGCGAGTTAGTATCGCTGATGACCCTTTCTGTCAATAAAAATAAGGATCGCCTGTCCCTGTATGCCGAACCCAGGATCAGGCGAAGAATCTCACTCGGGGATTTTCGTGACACCCAGTTTTGAAAACAGGGAGTCTTTCACCCCCCTCGCAAATCCGGCGACACCGGAGACGGCTCCCCCGGCCTTGTCCTTGGACGCTTCCCAGAGGGCCTTTGACACACGACCGGTACCCTGTCTCACGATGGAGCCGAGCAGTTTGGCGGCCTCTATCGCGGCCGAGCGGCGGATCGATTTGCGCTCCGTCATGACGAGGGAGCCGCAATATCGTTTTGCAATGATGCCCACCCGGAGGGTCAGAAAGGCGTTGGCCGCCCCGGTGAGTACCGAGTTCACCAGGATCGACGTCAGGGCCTGCATGCCGGGGATCGAAAGACTCACCGCGCCCAGGGTTGAAGAGATCACCGGCTGCACCTGCTCGCTCACATCGATGTCGTCCAGTTCACTCGCCATGAAGACCGTGGCGGCCACGTTGGAATAAAGATACGCCAGATCACGGAAGGTCGGCCGCTGGTAATAGACCTTTGCAATCTGCCAGACCATCCGCCACTGGGTAGTAAGGACGAACAGGGCATCGAGGCGGCCGCTCTGGGAAATGGCGGTGCTGACAAAAACGGTTGCGGCGCTTTTCTGTATGATATCGTCGCAACCGCGCGAGAGGACGGCCAGGGCCCGCTCCACCTGCTCGCGGCCGGAGAGGTCCTCGCCCTTCAGGAGGGGGTTGACGGTCAGTCGTTCCCGCAGGGCCTTCAGGTAGGCCGGGAACTCCGGGGCTTCTTCGCTTTCCGGGGGAATCAGGGGCTTCGGAAGGCGAAGGAACATGACGGCGGTGACGACAAGGACGGCCGCATAAAGACCGACGAGAAGCCATAAGACAACCGTCCCGGCAAGGGGGCTGACCCTCGAAGCGAGGTCCACGACCTGTGCCGTCTGGTTGATCACAAAGAGAACAAAGAAAAAGAGCACAAAGGCGCTCGCCAGGAACGCGATCTTCCGAAATGTTTCCTTCATGACAACGGTTGCCTCCCCTTTCGAAACACGACCACTCGGGTCCTAGCCATAGAAACTCTCCGACAGTGAATCCAGATCCAGACCGCACTTGGGGCAGGATTTCAATTGATCGGAAATGGAAAAAGGCGTCCCGCCGGACATCGCCAGGTTTCCCCAAGACCTCCTGCACCTCGGGCAGCGGATGCCGAAATAGGTGTAAAGGAGCGTCACGAAGAAAATGCCGAACCCCCAGAAGGCAGCCACGGGAAAAAGTGGAAATACGGCCGTGACGCCGATCCCGAGAACAAAGAGCATAAAACTGATAAAAAGGAGAATAGACATGGAGCGCTTCTTCCTGTTGAGAACCTGCCGGGCCGTCATGGACTCCTCCCGCCTGTCTGCGTTTTACATTAAAATTATCCACCCGCCGGAGTGAAGTCAAGGATTAATCCGGCAGTTCATCGGCGCATTCCTTTATCCGTCCGGGAGCTGCGAATGCGTGTTGAGGGTGGACTTCGGGCGGAAATTTCTGTAGAGTACATTCGACATCTCACGATAGAGTGTGGACGACAACCCGGCGGCGTTCAACGAAGAACGACGCGTGAGGAGGTCTTATCAATGCGTGTCAGCGATGGAATGAAGATATGCGAGGTCTGCGGGAAGAAGGTCTCGATCATTTATTGTGACGGCTGCGTGAAGGCGCTGTGCGCGGATTGCCGTTTTTTCACCCTCTGGCCCGAGGGCTGCGGCTCCGCCCACGCGAAGGTCTTCTGCGAGCCCTGCATCGAGAGCCTCTGGGTCAACCCTTACGGGGGCAAGATGCGCTGAAGGATTGCCGGCCATTACCACGAAATAAAAAGGCGGGGTCCTTCATGGCCCCGCCTTTTCATTCAGCATGATTTTCAGATTAGAAGTGATAATTGATCCCGAGGAGGATCATGTGGTTCGTGGCTTCCGCATCCGTACCCTCAAAGCCGTACTCGCACGTGAAATACTTGTACGAGAGGTCTGCGGACCACTGCGGCGTGATCTCGAAATTCACCCCCAGAAAAAGCTGCCAGGCAAAATCATCAGCATCTTCGTCAACCGAACCGTATCCGGGTAAATTGCTCACTTCAGCGTTTCCCCACGACCAGCCGAGTCCGAACCCGGCGTAAGGATGGATCGTCCCATCGGGGTACCTGAAAACGAAATTGGCCATCAGGTTGTTGGCGCTGAAATCACCGTTAAGCCCTGACTCGTCCACATCCTGGTCCGCCAGATAGGTATACTCCAGTTCCATGGCAAACCACTTGGCCCCGGGGAAAATATAACCGAATTTCGCGCCGAGCGCCCAGCTGCTGTCCAGGCTGAGATCCCCGTCTAACTCGCCTGAAAGTTCCAGATCATCCGGAATGACATAGCCCCCGAAGATCCCCACGTAATAAGGCCCCGCCTGTGCCGCCTTGGCCGTTTGCACCGGGGCCATCACCAAGAAAATGGCCAACAGAACGACGACTGCACTTCCCGCGAATTTCTTCATAAAATGCCTCCTTTTTAAAATTAATGATTCGACCGATAAGGAAAACTCTTGCCCGCAGTGGATAACGCCTTCTTTCAGATCAGGGATATGCGACCTTTTCACCGTTGACCGTGCAGGTCAAAAGCCTTTGTTCAGGCCCGAAAGGCATTCTGCCCGAATCCGTAAGCTGGGGTCAAAAAATCTTATGCTCGACAAAAGGTCCTGTCAAGGGAATTTTCCCGGGAATTCCCGGGGCCAAAAGATGCCGTTAGAATGCTTTTTTTATTTCGCAAGAAATATGCTAAACTTGGACTTACTACACGCACGACACCTCTTCCTCAGGAACAAGCTCGGATTACACCTCGCCTTCGAACTCCACCTCACACCTCGAGAATGCTCGTTCGGTCGCGTCGAAAACGCAAAGGGGGTCGGTGAACATGCGTCAACCGAGGGTCCCCGTCGGCCTGGAGGGCGTCTCCGAAACGCTGCTCATCCCGCTCTGGGCGAGGGCCGCCGAGACAAAGCGTTCAGACCCGATCATCTTCGACCCCAAGGCCGTGGAGATCTGCGACGTCCTGGACTATGACTTCACGAGGTTCGACAGGGCCTGGATGACGCAGACGGGGATTGCCGTTCGCACAAGGCTCATCGACGAGGCGGTCCTGGACCGCATCGCCGGGCAGCCGGAAACCGTCTTCATCAACCTCGGCGCGGGTCTCGACACCCGTTTCGAAAGGGTCGATAACGGCAGAATCCTCTGGTACGAGGTGGACCTGCCGGAGGTGATCGAGGTCAGACGGCATTTTTTCACGGAGACGCAGCGGCATCGTTGCATAAGCCGATCCATCATCGATTTCACCTGGACGGAAGAGGTCGACCTCGCGGGCCGTGCCCCCCTCATCATCGCCGAGGGCCTCTTCATGTATTTCGACGAAGGGGATGTCCGGGCTGTTTTCCGGAGGCTGGCCCAATGCTTTTCGGGTGCGGAGATGATCTTTGAAGTCCTGACCCCTCTCGCCGTCGGTATGGGCCGGTTCGACGAATGTGTATCGAAAGTCGGCGGCGGTCAGCTGGAATTCAAATGGTCGATGACCGACTGCAGGGAGATCGAGACCTGGGACTGCGGCATCAAGCTGTGCAGCGAGTGGAACGTCCTTGATTACTGCAAAAGGAGGTGGGGCTACCTGGCCTTCATGGCCCCTCTCTTCTTCAATCTTCTCGGTAACCGCGTCGCCCGTGTCCGCTTCGGGGCCTGAGGACCCGGCCAACCCGGGGGAGAAAAGACCCTGTCGAGAGATGCTTACAGGCTAGGTGAACATCGGCGGGACACGTGCCGGAAGGACCTCTATTTTTTGCCAGACATTCCCGATCACGTAAGGCTCCGCCCTCAGCCAGGCATCGAGTTCCGCCCTGGAAGGAAAATCGACCACCATCACCGACCCCGCCATCCTGTCTCCCGCACCGAGAATGGCCACACCGTAAAGGACTTTTCCCTCCGCTTTCATCTTCTGAACGCCCGCGAGGTGAGCTTCTCGCGACGCCATCCGGCGGTCCAGCGCTTTTTCGTCCGTGCCGTCATAGGCGATGACCAGAAACTGCATGAAAACGACCTCCTTTTGAAGTTCTGAACAGAGTCCCGGGGAGCCAGGTCATGAAGAGGCGGTGGGGACACCCGGTGCCATACCTGTCCGGTTGCGGTTTACTGTTGGGGACCCGCAATCTCACCTGTTTCATCGAAGGAAATCCTTCCGAGGGCGGACCCCGTGTGAATGGTCCCCTGGAGGCGGTACTTCAGCTTTGTCGCATCCGCGCTCTTCTGAGCCTGCGAAACCTGTCGCAGCAGGTTTGCCAGGGTCGTGACAGCCTCCACCTGTATAATCTGAGATGTAAAGGGCTGAATGGTCAGCTGTTTGTTGGAAACACCCGTTGCGAACGGTCTGTTGTTGATATCCAGGTTGAAGGCCAGCCCCCTGACATCGATGGCCGACTCGCTGGGGTTCTGGATCCGGAGGTCCATGGTGAAGACCTGCTCAAGGAGTTTTACATCCTTGGGCTGGATGTTCGATATGTTGACCCGCGGCCGATCGGCACTCAGGTAGAGCCCGGTAGCGGCGCAACCGATGAGGAAGAACCCCAAAACCAGGACGCAAAGCAATCGTGTCATGCTTTTCATTTTTTCCTCCCTGAAATGGTCTTCGCGGAAATCCTATATCCCGAACGGCACGATAAGGCAATGAAATTTGCGCGACCGGCGAGGGGTTTGGGCGGCCGTATTCGCGTCACTCCCTGCTGCATCCGGATGCCTTCCACCTTCCCTTGAATTTTTGAATCACCTCAAGGGCCCGGCCTGTCCGCTCCGGGCTGATGTCCTTCGCCGCCTCGGCGCTGTACTTGCCGAACATGAAAAATTTCGCCATGACTATCCCCCTTTCCTGTTCGCGGTCTATGAGAGTACAAAAAGTCCGCGGAATACTTTTTTTCCGACCGGAGGGCGGAAAGACAGTGTCGCATCTTGCGCCGGTCGGGAAAATGTTTTAAGAGAAAAGCATTGAACCCGACGTTACACGGAAACAGGCGGGAGCAGGGGTAAATGACGACAGAAAGATCTGGGCAGGGAAACCCGCCCGACGCGGCCGCTGACCACAAACAGGCCCGTGATGCGCTCTTGAGCGACCTCACAGCCGCCCTCGAAGCCTTCGAGGAGGGCCATCGCCTTTTTTTTCCGGGGATCGTGCCCGTTCTCAGGGAGAGGTTCGGCCCCCTGGCGGAGCGCCTGGAGAAGTCCCTCAACCGCCTCCGGTCGAGCCCGTGCCCGCCGGCGTCAAAGGCCTTGAAGGAAGCTCTCCTGGAGGCCTCGGCGCTTTGCCTGGATTCGCTTCGTCTCTCCGTGGCGGCCGATTATCTCGAGGCATTCCTCGTGAATTTCAGAAAGTCCGCCCGGCGGGTGAACCGCGCCATGGAGATCCTCTACCCGCTTCACGAAAGCCTCCCGGCCGTCAACCGCTTTTTCCTCGAAAGGCCCCTTCGCGAGAATGAGGACGCCTTCATTCGGCCCGCGTCATCGGACGGCCCTGCGGGGCTACGGCACGTCGGCGACGACGAGCAGCCCTACGCCCGTGGCACTTATTCGATCTTCATCCCCGAAACCTACACGGGTTCGGATCCCTGGCCTCTCGTCATGGCCCTTCACGGCGGATTCGGTCACGGTCGTGACTTCATCTGGACGTGGCTCCGCGAGGCGAGGAGCCGCCGTTTTCTTCTTGTCGCCCCGACGTCGCGCGGAAGCACCTGGTCCATCACCGGACCCGACATCGACGAGGCGTTCCTGCAGGAAGTCCTCCGGCAGGTCATCGACCGCTGGAACGTGGACAGGAAGAAAATGCTGCTGACCGGTCTTTCGGACGGGGCCACCTACCTGCTCAAACGAGCCCTCGACGAAGAATCCCCTTTCTCGGCCTTCGCCCTCGCGGCGGGCATCCTCCCCCCCTTCAACCTCCGGCACGTCCGGGGACGGCGCATCCTGTGGGTTCACGGCGCGCGCGACTGGATGTTTCCTCTGTGGTACGCAAAAACAGGCTATAAAATGCTCCGGGAGGCGGGTGCCGATATCACCCAGGAGATCGTCCCCGACCTCTATCACGCCTATCCGCGGGAAAAGAACGACACGATGCTCACATGGTTCGACCCTGCACTCGCCCTGCCCGCGCCCTAGGCCGTCTCAAACAATAAAAAAAGGAGGAAAGCACATGGCTCTCAACCTGAACGCACGGGGAAAGAAAATCGGACCGGTAGTGAAGGAGTACAGTTGGAGGGACGTCATCCTTTACGCCCTCGGGGTAGGGGCGGGTTTCGACGAGTTCCACTTCGTCCACGAGAGCAACCTGAAGGTCATCCCGACCTTCGGCATCGCGACCATCTTCGATTTCTTCTTCGAGATCTCGAAGGCGGCCAATATTGACGACGTGGGTCTCCTTCACGGTGAACAGGAACTCATCTGCCACCGGCCCATCCCGGTCTCCGGGACCTTCAGGGCTGAAGGACAGATCACCCGATATTATGACAAGAAAGAAAAAGGCGCCATCGTCATCGGCGAAGCCGATACCTTTGCGGGAGACGGGGAAAAGCTCTTCACCGCCGTCTTTTCCCTCTTCGGCCGCTACGATGGAGGGTTCGGCGGAGAGGACGCGCCCCGGAAGGTCGTTTCGTTTCCCGAGAGGCCCCCCGATTTCACGGTCGGGGCCCTTCCCTCGCCGAACCAGCCACTTCTCTACCGCCTCTCCGGCGACTATCACCCCCTGCACGCCGTTCCGGCTTTCGCCCGCAGAGCCGGGTTCGAAAAGAATATCATCCACGGCATGTGCACGCTGGGTTTCGCATGCCGCGCCCTCATCGCGAGCCTTGTTCCCGAACAGCCGGAAAAGGTGAAACGAATCGCCTGCCGCTTCACGAGGACCCTCTACCCGGGGGAGCCCATCCAGACGGTCATCTGGAAACTGACGGAGGGAAAGGCCCTCTGGAAGACAAGAAACGCGCAAAACGGCGATACCGTCATCGACTGCGGCGAGTTCGAGTACGGGGTGCCCCGGAAAGGATAGCCCGCCTGCTTTCTCATTTTTCAACGGGGGGGCCTCCTGCCCCGGTAAAGGCCGGCCGAAAGGTCCGGGGCGCCGAACTCCCTCAAAGTTAAACCGATTCCTTCAAGGACTCTCAAGGGCGCGGATTGGTTACGGAAACGAAATAGGCGATGTTTCCGCGCCCCCTTCATTCGCATTTCAGCGGCGAAGTCCGGCTGAAAAATTCTGTCGGTCCAATTTTTCCCAAAACGAGGGAGCACTCTGGCATCTTTTTTGATTGATAGGATTCCACAGGGAGGGGATGTGCGTCATGATACTTACGATGAAAGGAAGAAGCACGATGATAGAGTTTCTCGCAAACGCATCCCCTTACCAGGCGTTTATAATATGCGGGCTCATCGCCCTTGTCCCGTTCCTGCTCTTTTACGACCCCGCGGATTTCGAAACAAGGGACCCCTGGACCGAAAAACTGGCCGAGAAAATCCAGGAGATCAAAGAGACAAAGACCGACGAAAAGATTGCGGCCGAAAAAAAACAGGCACCCGGTGCCTGACATCCGCGTCCGGATTCATCATGAGTTGCACCCGCAGGTCGCGCCGGGGGATGGCTGTCAAAATGCCGCCTCTCCCCCGGAGAATTGACAGGCGGACACCCCGGATGGTTGGCCGCAATTTCCTTCAGGACATTTCTCCGGCCTTGCATGTCCCGACGCATTGAAGAACTAAAACCCGCACGGCGTCCCACACCTCCCGCCCGTCGCGCCGACAGACACCCGGCGCGGCAAGATGACGCCTGCGTCACCCTTGTATTCTAATCCCGTCTGTACTAGATTTATCCATCATTGTTTTTTCGGGAGGCCCCACATGCTCAGGACGCCTGGACCCGGATACAGCATCCTCGTAAGGCTGGAAATCCCAAACAAACCGGGTATGTTCGCCAAGGTTGCCCGCGCCATCGGCAGGGCAGGCGGCAGTATTGGCTCAATCGACATCGCCGCCTTCAGACAAGAAACCCTCATCCGGGACATCGTCATCAATGCGGCCAATCTCGAGTCCGGCCGCCGGATCGTGGACGCGATCCGTCGTGTCCGCGGCATCATCATCCTGAACGTGGCCGATCGGACCTTCATGGTTCACCGCGGGGGCAAGATCGAGATCAGGAACAAGCTCCCCCTCACGAGCCGCGACGATCTTTCCATGGCCTACACGCCCGGTGTCGCACGGGTCTGCATGGCCATCCACGAAGACCCGGCCAGCGTTTATGACCTGACCATCAAAAAAAATGCCGTGGCCATCGTGACGGACGGTTCCGCCGTTCTCGGGCTGGGAAACATCGGGCCGATGGCCGCGCTGCCCGTCATGGAAGGAAAAGCCATGCTCTTCAAGGAACTCGGCGTCGTCGATGCCTTCCCCATTTGCCTGGACACGCAGAAAGTGGAAGAAATCGTCCGGGCCGTCCGGTGGATTGCCCCGGCCTTCGGCGGAATCAACCTGGAGGACATCTCCGCGCCCCGCTGTTTTGAAATCGAGGAACAGCTTAGAAAAGATCTGGAAATCCCGGTCTTCCATGACGACCAGCACGGGACGGCCGTGGTCATCCTCGCCGGTCTCATCAACGCGCTGAAGATCACGGGGAAAACATTTGAACACCTTCGCGTTGTCGTGAGCGGACTGGGCGCGGCGGGCAGTGCCTGCATCCGGCTGCTCCTCTCGGTGGGTGTCGGACACATCGTGGGTTGCGACAGCAGAGGCACCCTCTACAGCGGAAGGAAAGAAAACATGAACGCCGTCAAGGAAGAGATAGCGGCCGTGACAAACCCGGGGAAATTGAAGGGTTCCCTTTCAAAGGCCCTCGCCGGCGCCGATGTTTTCATCGGGTTGTCCACGCCCGGGATCGTCCACGGCCGGGACATTAAAAAGATGGCGAGGGATCCCGTCGTCTTTGCCATGGCAAACCCGGAACCGGAGATCATGCCGGAGGAGGCTTCGAGGCACGCCAGGATTGTGGCAACGGGACGGTCGGATTATCCCAACCAGATCAACAACGTTCTGTGTTTCCCGGGGCTCTTCCGCGGGCTCCTTGACTGCCGCGCCCGCGAGGTCAATCACGACATGCTGACGGCAGCCGCGCAGGCCATCGCATCGATGGTCGGGGAAAAGGCGCTGAGGGAGGATTACATCATACCGGGTGTCTTCAACCGCGAGGTCCCCGAAATGGTCGCCCGTGCAGTGATCCATGTGGCTGTGGAGGGGGGCTTAACGAAACTCGAGCACCACATGATACCCTTCACCGGCATATAGGGGGGAGCGGCAAGGGGTTTTTGCTTTTAACCCCCTTGCTCCAGGTCCCTTATGAGGTGCCTGATCTTGTCACCGACCTTCGACTCGGGCACTTTGTTGAGCGTTCCCGGATGAGGTCGCCAGTAAGAGCGGCACGGCGCGTAACCCGCCCATTCGATTTTCCCCTCGAGAAGCCACAGCCGGCCGCTAGCATCGCAGTAAAATAAACGCCCGCGGGCATCCCTGTACAGACTTTTCCTCTCGAAATAGTCCTCAGAGTTGTGTTCGACGGGTATGACCCCTTCCCGGCTCCAGTTCGGGAGGGCACCGGCACACCACTCCAGAAGCCTCTGAAACTCGTCCTCCGAAATGACGACCTCCGAAGCATAAGGCCCCGGTCTGTCGAAGGCGCCGGCCAGCATGGTCCCGAAAACCTGCAGGGTGATCATGTCCTCAATCAGCGGAAAGGCCTCGTCAAAGTAGGCATTCCACCAGTCGTCCCAGCGTTTCGGGTTAAGCCGCAAGACCCTCATCACATATCCTCCGGAGTGTGGTTGTGTCACCGTTAAGCGCCACGGGAATGCCCCCCGGGAGGACCGGGAGGTCCACGTCACATCACCGCCCTCACCCATGCCTCAGGAACCAGATAGGGCTGTATTTATATTCCGAAATATGGTATTTGCCCCGCACACCCGACAGCGAAGGAGACAGGCCATGGAAGACCAGACAAAAGAAACCACCCAGGCCGCGGGTCCCGGCGGAGCCGGCAGGCCGAAGGTCCGGATCAGCGTCCAGGACCTCTACAGGGAGGAAATCTTCACCGATATGAGAGTCGGCGCCATCCGGCAGCTGACGCCCGTCAAATCGAACGGCGAATTCGACAAGAACCGCAAGATTCTCTATATCGGACAGTCGTCCCTCGTCACCCAGCACGGCCCCCTGCCCATCCAGTTTCCCATCGAGGCGAAGAATCTTCAGCAGGCCCTGGAGAAGTTCCCCGAGACCATGGAACAATTCGTGGAACACCTGGTCGAGCAGGCCAAGGAAATGCAGCGCCAGGAGCAGTCCCGCATCATTGTCCCGAACGCGAACATTGCGGATCCCAAAATCATCCTGAAATGATCCGGCGAGTCGTCGCGGCATCGAGACCGGCATTCCCGGGGCATTTTCAATGGAGATGACGTCTAGGGTTGCCGTTTCAGGGCGCCCTCGATCCTCCTGATCTCCGCAAAGAGCCTTTCATTGACCGGCGTGGGGACACCGTAGCGCCGACCCAGTTCGGTGACCTTGCCGGCAAACATCTCCACCTCCGTCTTCCGCCCCGCCTCGACATCCTGGAGCATGGAGGTTTTCCCCGAGGGATTGAGCGCGTCAAGGACGGCATACCAGTTCCGGACATCCTCATCCGTCAGATGCACCCCGGCTGCTTCGGCCAGCCGGATGACCTCCTGCATGGCAGACGCCATGAGGTCCCTCGCCTGCCGGGAGGTCTGAAAAAGGCTGTAGGAACCACCGAGGACGGCCGACGCCTGGTTGATTCCCACATTGATCATGAACTTCCACCAGAGGGTGCGGATCATGTCTTCCCGCACCTCGCAGGCAATCCCGGCCCTGTCAAAGAATTCCTTCAGGCGCCTGACCCGGTCCGTCCAGACCGTGTTTCGGGCCTCGCCGAAAAGGAGCCTGCCCTGGCTCCTGTAGGTCACCCGGTTCCCTTCCCGCAGGGCGTCGATACCCACGTTGACCGCATAGAGGACCTTGCTCATCCCGTAAACGGCGCCGATCCTCTCCTCACTGTCGATGCCGTTCATGACGGAGACGAGGGTCGTTTTTTCGCCGACGGCTCTCTTCAACTCGCCGATGGCCTGATCGAGGTGATGATGTTTGACCGCCACGATGACGAGGTCTGCAGGATCCGGAATCTCCTCCGGCTGGAAAACGGCAATCCGGTAAGGTCTGCCGTTGACGATGACGCCCTGGTCTCTCAGCCGCACCGCCCGCTCGCCCGCCGCGATGAAAGCCACAACCTTCCTGTCCATTTCATGGAGCAGGCCGGCATAGGCCGCACCGAGGGCCCCGGCACCGATGATGTAAACGGATTCGATTGCCGACTTCACTGGTTGATTCCTCCCCGTCCCGAAAAGCGGCGGACGGAAATGATCGGCCATCCTTTCGATCTTCCGTCGATCATCGGATCACTTCCCGAAAACCGTCCGGAGGAGTTCCGTCGTCCGCGCGGCCGGGTTCGTCCTGATGGCTTTTTCCTCCTGCCCCAGCTTGAAAAAAAGCCCCTCGAGAGCCTTGTCCGTAACATACCGGTCCAGGTCGAGGGACTCCATCTTCATGAAAGGCGCCGCCGCCGCGTACTTGTCCGTCATGGCCTTGTAGGAGCGTGTCACGCCCACCTGGTTCATGCTCTCCGAGATGATGGGTTTGAATCTGTCAAAGAGCCGGCCCGACGTCAAGGCCTCGAAATAGTCCGTGGCGGCCGTATTCCCCCCTTTCAGGATCTTCCCGGCGTCCTCGAAGGACATCTGCTTGATGGCATCGACAAAAATGGACGCCGCCTCGGGCGCCGCTTTTTCCGCCGCCCGGTTCATGCTGAGGACAAAATCGTCCACTTCCTTCGAGTAGCCCGCCATCTTCAGGACGTCCGCCGCTTTCTGTATCTTCTCGGGCATGAGAATCTTGATGGCCCGGTCCTTGAAGTAACCGTCCGTCTTCGAGACGGACTTCACGGCCCTGTCCGTCCCCACGGAAAGGGCTTCCTTGAGACCCGACACGGTGGTGCCCTCGTCCCGGGACAACCCGGCGGGGATTCGGACGCTTTTGAGCATGTCATCGAAGGGTGCCGCCCGGGCTTGCGGTGTGAAAAGAATACCCGCCGTGAGAAATACAGAGAAAAGAATTTTCCCCGTCATGATTTACCTCCGTAAAATTTTTCAGTTGACCTCTCCCCGTCGAAAAGTCCTCCGGGGGTTCATCCCCGCCGCGGGGCAGCCGCCTCGACGGGCCTCCCTCTACTTCATGACCTTCAGGAGGGCCGCCGCGGGCCACGTGTTGATGATGTCCTTCTTACACGCCCAGCCCCGCCTGGCCTGCGCCACGCCGTATCTCATCATGTCCAGCTGGTCGACGTGATGGGCGTCCGTATTGACCGCCATGCGGACACCGGACTTGACGGCCTTCAGGATATTCGTATCGTTTAAATCCAGCCTCTCGGGGTATGCGTTGATCTCCAGGACCTTTCCCTCTTCGCGGGCGACCTTCAGGAGACGGTCGAAGTCCGCCTCGTACTCGTCGCGCCGCTTGAGGATGCGGCCCGTGGGATGAGAGAGGATGTCCACATGGGGGTTCTTCAGCGCCCGGATGATCCGCTCCGTCATGTCGGTCCGGGCCATCTTGAAGTGAGAGTGGATCCCCGCAATCACGAAATCGAGTTCCGCCAGGACGTCGTCGCTGATGTCGATGGAGCCGTCGTTCATGATGTTGGCCTCACACCCCTTGAGTATCCTGAAGCGCGACCCGGACTTCCTCGCTTGTTCGTTCAGGTCGTCGATTTCCGCATTCCGCTCGCGGATCTTCTTCTCGTCGAGGCCGTGCTCGATCTTCAGGAACTTCGTGTGATCGGCAATCCCGACATAATGATAACCTCTCTCCCTTGCCGCCTCCGCGATTCTCTCAATGGAGTTGCTCCCCCCGTCCCAGTCGCTGTGGACGTGCAGGTCCCCCCGGATGTCCTCCTCCGAGACAGACTCGGGCAGCCTCCCCTCTTCGGCGAGCCCGACCTCCCCGCGGTCTTCCCGCATTTCCGGCGGGATCCATTGAAGACCGAGCCGCCGGTATATTTCCTCTTCCGTTCTCGCGGCGATGCTTTTCGAACCCTTGAAGAGGCCGTACTCGCTGAGTTTGAACCCCCGGTCGATGGCGATCTTCCGCAGGGCGATGTTGTGCTCCTTGGAACCCGTGAAATACTGCAGGGCCGCGCCGTAACTCTCCGGCGCGATGACCCGGACGTCCATGTCGTAGCCCTCCGCCATCCGCACGGAGGATTTGGTCTTTCCCTTTCCCCATATTTTTTCCACGCCGGGGAGGGACACGAACGCATCCATGACCCTGTCCGGATCCCTGGAGATGACCAGGAAATCCACGTCGCCGATCGTTTCCTTCATGCGTCTCAGCGACCCCGCCATATCGGCGCGTTCGACGCCTTTTACCCCCCGGAGCTTCTCCAGAACCGTTTCGGCGACGGGCAGGAGATCGCCGAGGAGGAATCGCCCCTTGCTCCGCTTCAGGAATTCGATGGCCTCGAGGATGTTTTTCTCCGTCTTTTCACCGAACCCGGCAAGGGGGGCGATCCGGTGGCCTCTCGCCGCCTTCTCCAGTTCCTGCAGATTCCGGACGCCCAGTTTCTCGAAGAGGGTCTTGGCGCGCCTGGGCCCCATCCCCTCCACCCGGATGATCTCGCCGAGATCAATCGGCATCTTTTCCTTGAATTCCTCGTAGTACCGGAGCCTCCCCGTCGTCAGATATTCTTCTATTTTTTTGGCAATCGCCTCGCCGACGCCGGGCAGCGCCCTCAGCGCCTTGATGCCGCCCTGCCTGTAGACGTCCTCCACGTCCTCCTTCATGGCCTCCAGGGTTGTCGCGGCCTTCTGGTAGGCGTAGGGTTTGAAAGGCACCCCGTCCATCTCGAGGTACTCGGCAATCTCGTAGAACATCTTGGCGAGGTTCTGATTCTTCATGGAAGGCTGCCGATCGCGTCTCCCACGGAACCGTGGGTATGGGATGCCCCTCCGGGATTTCAGTCCAGAAAATCTTCCAGGAGTTTCTTGCGAATCGGGTGACGAAGCTTTCTCAGCGCCTTGGACTCAATCTGGCGGATGCGTTCCCGTGTCACCCCGAACTTCTGCCCGACTTCCTCGAGCGTGTGGGGCCGGCCGTCCTCCAGACCGAATCGCAGGGTCAGGACTTCCCGCTCCCGCGGCGAGAGCGTTTCCAGGATGTCCTGCAGCTGGGCCTTCAGGTCCTCGGCCGTGATGGTATCCACGGGCTCAAAGCCCCTCTGGTCTTCGATGAAATCACCCAGCCGGGTCTCACCTTCATCACCGACGGGAATATCCAGTGAAATCGGCCTGCGGGTGATGTCGTACATCTCCCGGACCTTATCCACGGGCAGGTTCAATTCCGACGCCACTTCTTCCGTCGTCGGCTCACGGCCCAGTTCCTGACGGAGTTTCCTCGAAGCCCGGACCAGTTTGCTGAGTGCCTCCTTCATATGGACGGGGAGGCGGATCGTGCGGGCCGTGTCATCCAGCGCCCTCAGGATGGCCTGCCGGATCCACCAGGTCGCGTAGGTGCTGAACTTGTAGCCCCTTCGCCAGTCGAAGTGCTCGACGGCCCGGATCAGGCCGAGGTTTCCGGCCTGGATGAGGTCCGGAAGCGGCATGCCCCTCCCCTGATACCTGCGTGCCACAGAGACGACAAGCCGCAGGTTCGCCTCGACCATCTTCTTCTTCGACTGTTCGTCCGCTTGCTCTATCTTTTGGGCGAGTTCCACCTCCTGCTCCCGCGTGAGGATCGGCATCTCGCCGATCCGGTTCAGATACCTGCGGACGGGATCATCAACGGGAACCTCCGCCGCCACCGGGGGTGCCTCCGCCTCCGGGGTCGCATTCTCCGCCTCGACTTCCACGGGGGCCTCGACGATCTCGATACCCCGGGCGGACAGGACTTCATAGAGATCTTCGAGCTGATCCAGGTTTTGCTCCGTTTCGGGAAACTCCTTGAGGATATCATCGTAGGTCACATACCCCTGACGACGACCCAGGTCGATCAGGGCCTGGATCCCGGTGTTGATCTCCTTCGGCGGTTGACCGTTTTCTCGCTTCTTCTTATCCGTCATGAGTGCCTGCCGTAATCTTATTCCACCCACCGCACGAATTCGGAAAGGCCCGCGCGCGGCCTCTCGAACCGGTTGACGGGATCGGCGCTCTCGGGGTACCCCATGGCGATGGACACGATGATTTTCCGGTTTTCCGGGATGCCCGCGACCCTGCGCAGCGCATCGGGGAAGCCGACGGCGGCAGCCATGATGCAGGTGCCGACGCCCTTCCCGTGGGCCACGAGGCAGAGGGTCTGGGTGACGAGGCCGACATCGAGCATGGCGTACTCGACGAGCGTGTCCCCGGGGATGCATGCAACGACAAGGCAAGGGGCCCCGAAGAGAAGGGCCATCTCGCCGTAGAAGCGATTTCGTCCCTCCTTGTCCTCCCGTTTGACGCCCAGGGCCGCCAGGAGAATCCGGCCGAGTTCCCCGTATCTCTTTTTCATGTGTTCCGGCCAGACCTCGGGTATGGGAACATCCGGTCTGAAGGGTTTACCGGCAGTCAGATTCTCGAAATTCTCTTTCCGGAACACTTCGAGCGGCTTTCCGGTGATCACGTAAAATTCCCAGGCCTGCGTGTTGCCCCAGGACGGAGCCCAGCGAGCCGCTTCCAGGATTTCCTCAACAACGCGTTTCGGGAGCTCATCCGTCTTGAACTTCCGTATGCTGCGTCTCCCCCTTACGGCAGCTTCCAGTTCCATGGGCTTACCTCCTGTCTGGCGCCGGTTGTCTCCCGCTACCTTCTTCATCGATTCACACCATCTTCATGAGCCGGTCAAACTGATTTGTCCGTCCGCCTGTCGCTGACACCTTTCACCGCCCCGATCAATACTTGCGGCACCTGTAACACGCCGTCATCCCGATTCCCTCTTTCCGGCGCTGACGCTCCGTCGCTCGCCTCCCGCGCCCGGACCCCGGTGAAAAGACTGATTGCGGGGCGCCGCTGCCGGAGCCTCTGACCCCTCAGGACCCGGCGATCACCCTCACGGCCCCGGGGACGACCTCGATCTCGACGGGAAGCCTGCCGATGAGTTCTCCGTCGGCCTCCACGAGTACCGCTTCGTCCGAGCTCGCGCTGATCTTTCTGCCCCGGGTGCGTGTGATTTCCTTGATGGTTTCGGTCCTGCCGGTGTAGAGTTTCGGCAAATGGCGGAAGACATCGATGAGGCCGATATCCCCGAAGACGAGGACATCCAGAAGGCCGTCATCCATGGAGGCATCGGGCGCGACCTGAAGGGCGCGTCCCTGAAATCTGCCGTTGGCCGCAACGATGTGCCATGCCCTGAAGAAGGCTTCGGAGCCGCCGTCGACGCCCAACCGGACCTGCTTCTTTCCCTCCAGAATGACGGACGAAAGGAGGGAAAAGAAATAGGCGGTGTATGGCCCGCAGAACCGCGCGTAATCCCTCACGCGGGCGACAACCGCACCGCCGATGCCGAAGCTGACGGCATTGTCAAAATAGCGCTCAACTCGTTCACCCCGGCTGTCGGTGTAGGCGAGACGCCCGAGATCGATGAGGCGAGTCTTCCCCCTTGCGATGATATCCAGGGCGCCTTCGACATTACGCGGAATGAAAACGGAACGAGCGAAGTCACAGCCCGTTCCCACGGGGATGTAACCCAGCACCGCCTGCTGACGCGCCGGGCCGTCCTCCTGCATGAAACCATTGACGACCTCATTGAGGGTCCCGTCCCCCCCCACGCAGACGACCAGGCCGGCGCCCGCCCCGAGGCACCGCCGGGTGATTCCCGTGGCGTCCCCGGGCCCCGTGGTGAGGCAGCTTTCGATGGGACCCAGTCGCTTCTCCGCCATCCCCCTTATGCCCGGCCAACGCTTGCGGGTGGCCCCGGCGCGCGATTCGGGATTGACCACGAAGATGATTTTTTCTTTTCCGGGGGAAAGGCTCATCGTCACCCCTTCGGACGGTCCTGAAGCAAAGTCATCATGACGAAACCGACAGGAACTCGCGCGTGCGTTTGTTAAACTCCTCCGGTCTCTCGTAGAAGGGGATGTGTCCGCAGTCCTTGAAGATGTGCAACTCGGATCCCCTGATCCTCTTCTTGGCGAAATAGGCCAGCTCGACGGGAATAATGCGGTCCCGGTCCCCCCAGAGAATGAGCGTGGGCTGAGTGATGTCACGGAGATTCCAGACGGCGGGACCGACGAGTTCAGCCTTCACGCCGTGAATGTCAACCATCATGCGCACCAGTTTCAGGAGATATTCGCGAAAACCCGGGCTTGCGAAGTAGCCATAGTAAAGGTTGACGAAGCTCGAAGTGATCACGGCCGGGTTGTAGACGGCCTGCCTGAAAAAGGCCCTCACCCCCTGGCGGCTCGGATAGGTGAGGATCTCCCCGATCAGGGGAAGGGACATGGCCCTGAGCGTCCAGGCAATTTCCCTGCCGAATCCGGCACTCCCGACAACGACGAGTCTCTCGACTTTTTCAGGATACATGACGGCGGTGAGGAGCGCAATCGCCCCTCCGAAGGACGAGGCCACAAGACTCGCTTTCCCGATGCCCAGGGCGTTCATGAAATCGTAGAGGAACTGGGTGTAGGCGTAAGGCGTCAGCGGCGTCTCCGGCCTTTCGGACTTGCCGAAACCGGCCAGATCGGGAGCATAGACCCGGTACTGCAGGGCCAGGGCTTCGATGTTGTGCATCCAGATGTCGCTGGATGCTCCCAGGCCGTGAAGAAGTATCACGGGCGACTCAATCGCTCCGACCGTCAGGTAGCGGACTCTGAAGCGCCCTGCCTGGACGAACTGATCCTCGGGAAGCCTGCGCAACATGACCCCCTCCTCCGAAAGACCGGGGCGTTGTCCCCTCCGTTTCTCGGTCGACGTCGAGAGCGACCGGTAAACCAGCAACGAATCATCCGCCCCGGATCAACCGGGTTTAGCATGGCAGACTATATATGAAGGTTAGAAATACGACGGAACGGGTCAGAATGCAAGTCCTCATTAAAAAAGACAGGCAGCGCGGCAAGGGCCATCCAGGAATCCTTTCCCCGGACTTCAGCAGAAATATCAATTCAACACTTGACCCGTCTAACTTATTGAGATAAAAATCTTTTTGTGAATATTCCTCTTCGCGGAGCCCGTGAGGCTCGCACTTCCGTGCCCGCCACGGGAAGCCCCCCGGGTTCAAAAGGTCAACCGTCCATCAGCGCTCCATGCAAAGAAAGGAGAATGAGGTATGGCGACGATCCCCTCTGAAATCTTCATCTATTTTTTACCGGTCGCAGCGGCAGGCTTCGTCGTGGCCTGGAACCTCCGGAACGCGCACTGGTCTAACCGGCTGGCCGGCGTCGAAGCCGGGTGGGGAGAAAAGACAAGGGCCCTTGAACACGAACGCTCGAGCCTCCGGTCCTCCCTCGAGGATGCCGAAACCCGTATCGCGGAGACAAACCGCAGGATCGAAGACCTGAAATCCGAGGTGGACGCGAAAACAGCCAACCTCAATGAAATGAAGGTCAACCTGAGTGCCTCCCGCAGAGAGCTCACGGAAACGGGGAAGGAGCTCCAGCGGGCTCGGGATCGGCTCCTGGAGCTGGAACCGCTTCTCGGGCAATTGAAGGAACGAGAAGGCGAGATCGCCCGGCTCGGCGCCCGTATCACCGAACTCGAACCCTTACCGTCCCGCCTGCAGGACAGGGAGAATAAGCTGCGCGAACTGGATGAACGCGTCCGGCGGGAGCTTGGAGAGAAGGCCTCGGAGGTCGCGGGGTTCAAGAAAAAGATCGCCGCACTGGAGCTCACGGCGTCGCAGCTCGAGGAGAAGGACAGAAAACTCAAGCAACTGGACGCTCTGCTTCACTCGGTGACGGGCGAAAAACAGGGCGCCATCGAAACACTGAACAGGCGCACCAGCGAAGTCGAGATGCTGAAGGCACAGCTCGAGGATAAAGACAACCGGCTCCGGGAGATGGACACCCTTCTTCAATCGGCGACGATGGAAAAACAGGGCGCCATCGAGACATTGAACAGGCGCGTCAGAGAACTCCAGATGTTGCAGGCCCGGCTCGAGGACAAAGACAACCGGCTCCGGGAGATGGACACCCTTCTTCAATCGGCGACGATGGAAAAACAGGGAGCCGTCGAGACATTGAACAGGCGCGTCGGAGAACTCGAGATGTTGCAGGCCCGGCTCGAGGATAAAGACAACCGGCTCAGGGAGATGGACGCCCGGCTGACGGCCTCCCTGCGAGAGAAGGAAATGGAGGTTCAAACCCTCAGAAAACGCGTTTCTGAACTCGAGCTCAAAGCAGGCGAGGCCGAGGAGAAAGACAGACGGATCTCGGAGATGGGTGCCCTCCTGGCGTCCACCGTCCGTGAGAAAGACGGGCAGATCCGGGACCTGGAGACTCGCATCACGGAGATCGAGCCCGTTCTGGAACAGATCGAGGACAAAGACGGAATGCTCAGGGAGCTCGATATGACCCTGAAGGCCGTCACCCGCGAAAAAGACCAGCAGATCGATGCGCTTAAAAAACGTCTCGGAGAAACGGACGGCCGGCTGCAGAAAGCCGTTGCCGACAAGGATGCGGAAATAACAGCCCTCCAAAACCGAACCGGCGAGCTCCAATCCTCGCTTCTCGAGATGGAGGGGCAAAACAGGCGGGCGCAGGAACAGGAAAAAAACCGCTCGGCGGCGGCACGGGAGAAAGACGCCCTGATCGCGGAGCTGAAACGGCGGATCCTTGAACTCGCCCCACTCGAAAACCGGGTCATCGAAGACGACAGGGCACTTAAAGCCTTTGAGGCCCGCAGTCAAGGGATGGAGGCAGAGATCGGAAAACTCAGGAAGAAGATCGGGATGTCCAGGCCCTCGGAAAGACCCCGGGCCCGACGGACGGCAAAGACCGGGGCCAGGGACGACCTGAAGACGATCAGCGGTATCGGGCCCGTTATCGAAAGGGCATTGAACCGGCTGGGGGTGCGGACATACCGGCAGATAGCGACATGGACCAGGGCCGACATCGACCGGGTCTCTTCGATACTCACGGCCTTCAAGGATCGAATCCGGCGGGAAAACTGGGTCAGGCAGGCCCGGGAAGCGCACCTGAAGAAATACGGAAAGCGGCCCTAGGCAGGGTTTACAGGCCTCGAGCAGCTGAATAAAAGCTCAAACAGAACCGCGCCGCCCTGCGCGGTTCTCTTGCTTGATGAATGCCGTCTTCGCCCCCTTCAGATGCAACAGTTGAAACTGAAAACGCCCCCCTAAAAAAGTCTTGACAAATTAGAAAAAATTCTGAAAGAAATAAGGACTTTGGAGGAGGGTGGGCCCTAATAGCGTGTCCCGCACGCATCGGCTTGATTGTTCATACCATCTGTCCTTCCTTCTCCAGTGAACCCGAGAACCGGCGTTCTTGAAGAAGGGGTAAGAAGTGTCCCTCGATCAGAGACAGAGAAACCTCAAGAGGCAGACCCTTGCTTTCCTGTCCATGATACTGCGATGGCCCATTTTCATTTTCCTCGCAGTGTGCCGGATGTTTAAAATCAACACCCTCTTCACGATCTATCCGGGCAACGCCCAGGATATCGAAGGGTACACCCTCCCCGGCATCCGGAAGGTACAGACCAAGTATATCTCGGGCAAACCTTTTATCGCCGGGGTCATCACGAGCGGAAACGGCTACGGCCGCGGTCTCGTCCTGGGGCTGCCGAACACGATCGAGCAGCTCAAGACCGACAGGAAGCTCGTCGGGAAGATCATGAGACGCCTGGAGTTTGCGCGGAAGGTCACGGGGGCGAAAGCCATCGCCATCGCGGGTCAGGGGCCGCGATATTTCAAGAGCCACTACCCCTATGGAGAGCCTTTCGTCTACGGCCTGCGGGGAAGGGTTTTCTCCGTCGTGGAGACCGTGGAGAGAATCTACGAAAAACACTGTCTGCCGAAGGACTCGACGACCATAGCCCTCCTTGGTATCGGAGAGATCGGGGAGGCGATCATCCAGAACCTCCTGGACCTGGGTTACAACGTGAGGGGAATCAAGATTCACGCGGTCGATAACCGGTTGATCATCGACAACAACGATTTTGACTCACTGAAAGCAGCGGACCTGATTGTCGTTCAGACGCCCAGGGGAGACGACGTGGTTCCCTACTACGGGGAGCTAAAAAAATCGGCGATACTCGTGGATGACTCCCATCCGCGGATCTCCGTTCTGCCCGGCGAAAATAAATTTTACAAGGTTGCCGTCGGTCGCCCCGGCGTCACCTTCAAGCCCCCCCTGCCGGGTTACAAATCGTACTGGATTCCGGGGTGCGTCCAGGAATCCATGGTTGTTGCCGAAACAGGCCACGCCGACATCTCGCAGGATGAATTCAACCGGAAGTCCAAGGAACTCGGGTTCTTCGCACTCCTGGTGGACGAGCGGGGCTAACGCCCCGATCCGGCAGTCATTCACTTCTGAGAGGCTGCACTCCTGATCGCCTCCGAGAAGCTCTTCACGATCGCCGGTTTTACCTCCCTCTCTTCCAGATCCCGCAATCCCCGGCCATCCCGGACCTTCATGCGGTCCAGCGTGGTCATGATCTTCAGGCCTTCATATTCCACGTAAAAATCAGCCCCCTTGACGGGCAGGCTCATTCCCTCTTCGTCTCCCGCATCCGTCGCCGCGGCATTGCAGAGCCTCACACCGGCGAAGTAGCACAGGGCGTTGTTTCTTTCGGCGTGTCCCAGGTTGTAGAAGAAGTCCTCGTCATTCGCCAGAGTTCCCCGATTCGGGTAAAAATCCGTCCGAACGACGACAAAGCACAGCTGGCCGTTTTTGCGGGCGACGATCTGCGGGGTAACCGTCATCGAAGGGTTCACGCCGAGAATTTCGAAGCCGTCACGCTCCATCTGGCCGTGGACGATCTCGACGCCGAAGTGGTGGATTTCAGCTTTCGTTAAAAGTTCTATTCTCCTCATGGAATCTTCTCCCTTCGTGTAGTGGCGAAATGGTGATAAAGACCTTTCCGTTTATTTGCAGTCGAACGGCGTCAGGCCGCCTTGACAGGCTGACGGATTCCGCTATCCAGCTCCGTTCTGACGGCAACGGCAATCTTCTCCAGCGTGTAGGGCTTCTTGATATACTGCCCTGCCCCCAGCTTCTGGGCCTCCTTGACGCGTTCCGTTTCGGCAAATCCGCTGACGATAATCGCTTTCTGACCCGGATGCTGCTCGGTGATTATTTTATAGGTCTCGAGCCCGTCGATGCCGGGATCCATGATCATGTCCAGGATAACGAGGTCCGTGGAGTGGTGTTTCAGGTATTCGACCGCCTCTTCCCCGCTGGACATTGCGCTCACGTCGTAGCCCAGCTTCTTCAGCATGACGTAGGCAATCTCCCTCTGTTCCGCCACATCATCCACAACCAGGATGGCCTCTCCCCGGGCCATGAAATTTTCGATATAAATCTTCTTCTCTTCCTTGCCCGCCGCCTGCCGGTTGACGGGGAAGTAGATGGTGATGGCGGTGCCCTTGCCTTCTTCGCTCTGGATGTCGATGTAGCCGTTGTGGTCTTTCACGGTTCCCCAGACAACGGCCATGCCCAGACCCGTCCCGCTCCTGCCCATCACCTTTTTTGTGTAGAAGGGTTCAAAGATCTTGCTGATGTCCTTCGGTGCGATGCCGATACCCGTATCGGTGATCCTGGTGACGATGTATTCGCCCTCGGTGACATGGTCATAACCCTGGATGGATGTGTCCACGTACTGGTTCGTGGTTTCGATCCTGATCAGCCCTCCCCGCGGCATGGCCTCGGCAGCGTTCGAAACAAGATTCATCACGACCTTGGACAGGTGGACCGGTGAGCCGAGCATGGGAAGCAGTTCATCGTCGAGGTGGCCTTCAACCCCGATGTCGGGATGGAAGGATCTCAACTTCTCGAGTTCGGGGCTCCGCAGGTAATCCCGGATGATGTCGTTGAAGTTGACCGGCTCCATCACCGCCACACCCCGCCTGGCGAGGGTCAGCATGTCCTGGACGATCGCCGCGGCTTTTTCGCCCGACTTCTGGATGGCCGAAATCCCCTTTCTCAGCGGGCTTTTTTCCGGCAGGTCCATCAGGATCAACTCGGGATATCCTACGATGGCACCCAGGATGTTGTTGAGATCGTGAGCCACACCCCCGGCGAGGGTGCCGATGGCTTCCATCTTCTCGGAACGCCTGAGCCTCTCCTCCAGGGATTTCTTTTCCCGCTCCGTCTGCTTCTTTTCCGTGATGTCCCGCAGAACCTTCAAGACGGCGGAAGGCTTATCCCCGCCATCCCTGAAGGCCACGTTCGAAACGCAGTGACAATCGAGGACCTGGCCGCTCCGGTTGATCAGGATGGCCTCATCCTCGTGGATGTCTCCGTCCTGGAACGTCTTGACCGCGTAACAGGGTTCCGTCCCGCAGGGCCGGTCCCTGCCGCACAGGGCCTCGTAACACTTCCCCCCGTCGCAGTCGATGTTGAATGCCTCCCTCGCCTTCTCGTTGCTCCAGACAATGTTCAGGTCCCGATCCACCATGACCATGTAGTCGTTGATGGAGGAAAGAATGGCGTTCAGCTTTCCTTCGCTTTCTCTCAGGGCCTCCTCGGACCGCTTGCGCTCCGCCATCTCCGTTTCCAACTGCATGATGGCCACGTAGAGCTGTTCTGTCCGCTCGATCACGCGTTTCTCCAGTTCCTCGCCGGCCCTTCTCAGCTTGTCGTCCGTCTCTTTCAACACGGAGACCGTGCTGTTCAACTCCGTATTGACGTTCGTGAGTTTCGCCTGGACCCTTTCCCTCGTGCTCTCAAAGAGATAGGCAAAGGCGGCAATCACGACAAAGGACGGTATAAACCGCAGTTTGAAATCCATGGAATACGTTGCGAGCATGGCGGGAGGGTCCTTGATGCCGAAGAACAGGAGGGCCGGAACGAACAGGATAATCGTCGCGATCAGGCCTTCCGTGGCCCCGAGGACGAAGGTCGCGATGAGGGGGAAGGTGAAATACCAGACGTGGGCCGAATGGTTCACCCCCCCGGTGAACAGGAGGTAGTAAAAGAGGCACATTATCAGGCCGACGCCGAAATACGCGGTCGGCTTGAAATTTTTCGTCGTGCGCAAGTAGAGAATCGCCAGCGTGAGGGCGAGGGCGGCAAGATAATCGGCCCATGAGAGGATCAGATTATTCTGAATGCGCGCGAGAGTGCCGAGCGTGATCAGCGAAAGGATGCCGATGATGATGAAAATATTGATGACAATGGTTCTGCGGGTGGTTTCGATGTCGGCATGTTCAGCCAACCCGCTGGTGATCAGGCTGAGCCAGACCTTCTTTGCGCCGGGCAACAGGGCTTTTACAGGTTCGTTCAAAAGAGTGGCTTCACGAATCTTGGTTTGCTCGTTCACCCCCACCGAAAGGGCCCCCCTTTAAACAAGGCCTGCACCGAATTCCTCCTCGAGTTTCTCTTCCGCCACTCCCCGCCGTGTGTCTGCGGGGGGGTTTGTAACCGCCGTGCAGGCCCTCATGGAGATCATCTTGTATCGATGGCTTATAAAGCACTAACTATGCCATCTGATTGCACTTAATAAAAATGACGGGGTGCCATGAGCCGGGGCGCGAAACAGAGCAATTCAGTGCACTTTTTCACCCGGCGGCGGGTTCGAGCGGGTCGGTTCGGGGACAGGATGGGATGTCAAAAAAATAGACGCAAAAGGGGCGTTACGCTTTTAGCTTGACTTTCTCCCTTCGGGCGCTTAAAGATAAAAGCAAAATTAGCAAGCAATATTGTATAGTTAGTACCATTAGTTCCGGTTTTGTACTGTGTCAAAAAAACATCTTCGGCTCTCCGGGGAAAGCAGTCGGACTGAGGGGAAAACTCATGAACAGAACACATATTTTCCGGCGTGTGAGCAGGTCGTTTTTTCTCCCCCGGCGGGACCTGTCACCGGGGGTTCTTGCTGTCTTCCTTGTGATAGCTCTCGCTTCGTCCCCGGGCCCCTGCAGCGCGAAGGCCGCAACGAAAGAAGCGCCTTTTCATCCGGGGGAAAAATTCGTTTACCGGGCCAGCTGGGGCATGCTCACGGCCGGAGACGCCGTCATCGAGGTCCTGCCCTACAAGACCTACAAGGACGTCCGGACCTATCATTTCATGATGGAGACAAAAACAAATGCCGTCGTGGATCTCATCTACAAGATCCGTGAGCGGCAGGATGCCTACCCCGATGTTCAAATGTCCCGGACGCTCTATTACTCGAAAAAGGCCACGGGGGAACACCCCCGCGACGTCGTGGTCACATTCGACTGGGAAAAGATGACGGCCACTTACACGAACTTCGGACAGGCGGAGAAACCCGTACCCATCCGGGCCGGCACCTTCGACCCGCTGTCACTTTTTTTCGTCGTGCGCCTGTACCCGATGAAGGAAGGCGACGTACTGGAGATCCCCGTCACTGACGGGAAAAAAATGATCGCGACAAGGGCAAGGGTGGACAGGCGGGAGAAGCTGGTCATTGACGGCAAGCCCTATGATACCTACCTGATCATCCCCGAGATGGAGCGACTGGAGAAGGTCTTCGGAAAAGAAAAGGAACCCGACATGATGCTCTGGTACACAGCGGATGAAAAAAAACTGCCCGTGAAAATCCAGACCAAGGTGGCCGTGGGCAGTTTCGTCTTCGAACTTATCTCGGCGACAGACTGACTGAAGGAAGCCCCGTTCACGCCTTCGGGAGGCGCCTGAACGATTTGATAAATTTCATCATCTCGACCAGATCGCTGACCTTGATCTTGCCCGTCATGAAGGCGACCTCCGCGTTTGCCCTCCCCAGTTCAATATCCCGGTAGAGCCTGTCCGACGTCCTGACGACGCATTCCGGATTGCCCTTCAAGCCGTCTTCGACGGTGCAGGTTCCCCCCCGGATCGTGACGGTGAACTGCCCGCCCTCCGGACCCGAAAGATCGAAATGAAAAAGGGTTTCCCAGTCACCCGCCTTTTCGGCGATGAAACGCCCCGGCAGGCTTCTGAGGATCCCGGCGGCGGTGGCCGGTATGCCTTCGCGAGGTTCCGCCGCCCCGGCCTCTTCCTTGCGCCGAGCGGTCGCACCCGCCGCCGGCGTTGAGGCCGCCTTCTCCGGCACGGCCCCGTAACGGACCTGATCAATCATCAGACGCGCGATAATCTCGCGCATGATCTCCGATGTACCGCCCACGATCGTCCCCACGCGCGCGTCCCGGTAAATGCGGGATATGAGATACTCGTCCATGTAACCGTAGCCGCCGTGGAACTGCAGGCAGGTGTCCGCCATTTTTTTCATGAGCTCCGTCGACAGAAGCTTTGCCATGGAGCAGTAATCCACGGCCTGCTCCTTCCCGTTGTGAAGCCAGCAGGTGTAGTACGTCAGCTGACGAACGGCTTCCAGCTCGGCCCGGAGATCAGCCAGGGCGTGACGAATAACCTGGAACTTCGACAGGGGCCGCTCAAAGGCCTCCCGCTCCGTGATGTATTTCAGGGTGGCCTCCAGGCAGAGCGCAGCGCCGCTCACATAGAGCACGGCGCTCACCAGTCGCTCGAGCTGGAAGCACTTCATGATGTAATAGAAGCCCCTGTTTTCGTCGCCGACGAGGTGGGACAGGGGGACGCGCACATCCTCGAAAGACAGCTCGCCCGTATCGGAGCAGTGCCAGCCGATCTTGTGAAGCTGCCGGGTCTTGAAGCCCGGTGTATCGCGATCCACCAGGATGAGACTGATACCGCCCGCCCCGGCCCCGGGGTCCGTTTTCGCCGCGACGAGGACGAAATCGCCGAAGACACCGTTTGTGATGAAGGTTTTTGACCCGTTCAGTAGATAGTGATCGCCCTGACGCACGGCCCGAGTCCGTATGGCTGCCACGTCCGAACCCGTGTCGGGTTCCGTGACGGCCAGAGCCCCGATTTTCTCACCCCCGATAGAGGGGACGAGATATCTCCGTTTCAGTTCTTCACTGCCGAACCGGGAGATGTATTCCGTCGCCATGTAGGCATGAACACTGACGGCCGCCGGAAAACCGCCCACGGTGGATCGGTTGAGTTCCTCGAGGAAAACGACGGAAAAGAAGAAATCCGCCGCCGTCCCGCCATAGGCCTCGGGATGGTTGATCCCGAGAAAGCCGAGCTCTCCCATTCTTTTCCAGATGGATCTGGGGATGCGCCGCTCCCTCTCCCAGGCGTCGGCGTGCGGTGCGACTTCCTTTTCTACAAATTGCCTCACAGTGCTTCTGAATGTCTCATGTTCCGAACCGAAGTAAAGCGATTTCATGAAACCTCCTACTAAGGCATCAGGCTTCGCACTTCGTCTTCGCCCTTCGCCCTTAGCCCTTTGCCTTTTGCCTTTTGCCCTTCGCCTTTTGCCCTTTGCCCTTCGCCCTTAGCCCTTTGCCCTTCGCCTTTTGCCCTTTGCCCTTCGCCCTTAGCCCTTTGCCCTTCGCC
>DAIMEJ010000017.1:0-6938 GCA_036725345.1 Syntrophales bacterium | reverse complement strand
TTTTGCCCTTTGCCCTTCGCCCTTCGCCCTTTGCCTTTTGCCTTTTGCCCTTCGCCCTTTGCCTTTTGCCTTTCGCCTTTTGCCTATTCATCATACATCCCGTCCAGCAGGTCTTTATACCGGGCGGCCACGACGCCCCTTTTCAGCTTCATCGTTGGCGTCAGCTCGCCGCTTTCAATGGTGAAAGGACTCGGGAGGATCCGGAAATACTTGACCTGCATGTACCGGGGAAGTTGCTCGTTGGCCCGGTCCACCTCTTTCTGCACCTTCTCGAGGATTGCGGGGTGCCGGATCGTCTCCTCCCAGGACAGGTCCGGGAACCCGAGATACTTTGCCGTTGCTTCAACGGCGTTCCGATCCAGCACGAGGAGCGCCGTCAGGTAGTGCCGCCGATCCCCGTGAACATAGGCCGACTCGATGTGGCGGCCGCCGATCAGGAGATGCTCGACAGGCGCCGGCGCGATGTTCTTCCCGCCCGAGGTGATGATCAGCTGCTTCTTCCGGTCGGTGATAGTCACCCAGCCCTGATCGTCGATGACGCCGATGTCACCCGTCCGGTAGTAGCCGTCGGGGGTGAAGGTAGCGGCCGTCTCAGCGGGGTTTTTCCAGTATTCCTTGAAGACGTTTGGCCCCTTGACCTCGAGTTCACCGTCCTCGGCCGCCCTCACGTGCACCCGCGGGAGTGATTTGCCCACGGTACCGAAGCGGTATTCGCGGGGGTTGTTGATCGTCGAGGGGGTGGTGGCCTCGGTGGCGCCCCAGCCCTCCAGAATCAGGATGTCCATGGCGTGGAAAAATTCCGCGATCTCCCTGCTCAGGGGCGCCCCGCCGGAGACGCAAAACTCGAGTTCACCGCCGAAAGCCTCCTTGACTTTCTTGAAAACGATTCTCTCCGCCAGTTTGTGGCGGAGCCGAAGCCCCGGGGGCAGCGGACGATGGGCCGTCCTGTAGCGGCTGGTCTCCTTTCCGACCTTCATGGCCCAGTGAAAGATCATCTTCTTCGTCAGAGGGGACGTCCGGACATTCTGGGTCATACGGGCATGGATCTTCTCGAAGACCCTCGGCACGGCCACCATGAACTGCGGCCGGATTTCACGCAGATTCTGTGCCAGTGCCTCGAGGCTCTCGGCGTAGCCGATACATCGTCCCAGGTAAAGAAGCAGATAGTAGCCGGCGAAGCGTTCGAAGGCGTGGGCCAGGGGAAGAAAGCTGATGTTCCGGTGCAGCCGGCTGACGACATCCCTTCCCATACCCTCGACGAGGATCACGGCGGTCTGCAGATAGTTGTTGTGCGTGAGGACGACGCCCTTGGGGTTCGCCGTCGTGCCGCTCGTGTAGATGATGCACATGATGTCGTCGCCCCCGATGGCGTCGACGATCCCGGCCATCCTGGCCCGGATCTCCGTCAGCGGTTCATCGTCCCGCAAAAGCGCGGAGAAAGGCTGGATCCAGGTGTCGTCTGGATTTTCGAAGGTCTCTTCAAAAACGAAGACCTTTACGACCGAGGGGATCCGGTCCCGGATCGCGAGGATCTTCCCGAGCTGGGAAGGGTCCTCGACAAAAAGGATGGACGCCTCCAGATCCCGGAGGATAAAAGCCGCCTCCTCGGGGAGCGACGTGGCGTAAATAGCAGAGGTGACGGCGCCGGCCAGAAGGGAGCCCAGATCCGCATAGGCCCAATCGGGACGGTTCCGGGAAAGAATCGCGATGCGGTCCCGCGGCCGGAGGTCCGATCGGATCAGGTTGGAGGCGACGCGGAGCGCGATGGCTTCGAGATCGCGGTATGTGATCGTCCGATAGGACCCCTGTTTCCTGAACATCATGGCAGGGGCGTCGGCGTATTCTGCAAAATTTCTGAGCAGGACCTGAACGAAATTTTCCGGTGACATGGCGGTTCCTTCAGTCGGTCGGTAAGCCCATCCCCCCCGGTCATGCCTCAGCCCGGGTAGAAGCGCCTGTTCTCCGCGGCCATGTCGCGGAGGATCGCCGCCGGCTCGAAACGCCGGCCGTGAATGTTCACGAGATCCTCCATCATGGCAAGGACCCGCCGGGGACCGAGCCGATCGATGTATCGGAATGGCCCTCCCAGAAAAGGCGGGAACCCGAGACCGAAGACGGCCCCGATATCGCCGTCCCTCGGCGAGTTCAGGATGCCATCCTGAAGGCAATAGGCGGCCTCATTCATCATGGCAAGGGTCAGCCTGTTCTGAACCTCCGCCTCCCCGACGCCCACCCGCTTGGGGCCGCCGAAGAAGTCGTACACTTCCTCGTTGACATCTTTTTTGTGCCCCCCGCCGGAGGGATCGTAGAGATAGAAACCCCTGTTGTTTTTGCGCCCCTTGTACCCGGCCTTGAAGAGCGCCTCCATAGCCCCATCGGCCCGAACACCGCGCCCGGCGAAGAGGGGGCCGAGGACCCGCAAAACATGGGCCCCCACGTCTATTCCCACTTCATCGAGGAGGGCTAGAGGACCCACGGGATAACCGAACCGGAGCATGGCTCCATCGACCTCCTCGATATCGGCCCCCCCGTGCAGCAGCACGAGGGCCTCGTTGAGAAGGGGGGCGAGGATCCGGGTGGTGTAGAAACCCGGCCCGTCGTTCACGACGATCACCGTCTTCCCCTGGCGAATCCCCGTGTCAATCGCCGTTGCCGTCACCCAGGGAGCGGTTCCGGCCGTGACGATGATCTCCAGAAGGGGCATCCTGGGAACGGGGGAGAAGTAGTGCATCCCGATCACGCGGTCGGGGCGGACGGAGGCCTCTGCAATGCTCGCGATGGGAAGGGCGGAGGTGTTGCTTGCGAAGATCGCATCCTCCCTGACGACGGTCTCCACCTCACGGAGCATCCTCCTCTTGAGGTCCAGATCCTCGAAGACCGCCTCTATGACGAGGTCAGCCTTTTCAAAACCCCGGTAGCCGTCCTGGCCCGAGATCCGGCTGAAGATCCGGTCCCGCTGGAAAGGGGTGAGGATTCGCCGCTGCACCTTTTGGTCGAGCTCCCGCCAGACGGCCCTCTCGCCGCGAGCGAGGGCCTCGGGACTCACGTCCTTGAGGAGGACATCCATGCCGTTTTCCGCGCTCACGCTCGCGATGCCCGATCCCATGAGACCGGCGCCGAGGATCCCGATCTTTCCCGCGGGGCGAACCTGGTCCTGGAGCGGATTTTTCTTGAGGGCCGTCATACCGAAAAATATCCGGATCAGTTCCCGTGACTGCGGCGTCATAGCCAGATCCCCGAAGGCTTTCTCCTCCATCTTCTCGCCCGCTTCAAGCCCCTTTTCGAGACCCGCCTCGACGCAGTCAATGATCCTGAAGGGCGCCGGGTAATTGCCATGGGTCGTTTTCTGGACCATCTGCCTGGTCTTCTTGTAAACCAGTTTGCGGCTCAGAGGCGTGCTCTCCATGAGACCCTCCAGCAGGGTCCGTTTCTTCTTGCGCTCGAGGGCCTCTTCGGCCAGCTCCAAAGCCGCCATCTTCGCGGCCCTGAGAAGCGTGTAGGGATCGACGACTTCGTCCACCAGCCCCATTTTTTTCGCCTGGCGGGGATAGATGTTCTTTCCCGTGAGCATCATGTCCAGGGCCTTCTGCAGACCCACGAGACGGGGGAGGCGCTGGGTCCCGCCCCCGGCGGGCAGAAGTCCCAGCTTCACCTCGGGCAGCGCCATCACCGTCCGCGGGTCGTCCGTGGCGATCCGGAAGTGACAGGCGAGAGCCACCTCGAGACCGCCGCCGAAGGTGGCCCCGTGAATCGCCGCGACAATCGGCTTGGGGAACGCGGCCATGCGGTTCAGGATCACGTGGCCGTCGCGGCTGAGGGCCTCCACCGGAGCCGGGTTTTCCGCCCGCCGGAATCGATCCAGGTCGGCGCCGGCGATGAAGTTGTCCTCCTTGCGGCTGATCAGGACGACACCTTTCACGGCAGGATCCGCTTCTATCCGGTGCAGGATCTCCGAGAATCCATCGAGCAGATCGAGCGAGATCTTGTTCACCTTCTCACCGGGCTGATCGAGCCAGATGACGGCCACGCCGTTCTGCTGTTCGACTTGGGCATAGGTCATGAAGAATTCCTCCCGTGGTCAGCAATCTGCGGGAAACGGAACCTCGCGAGGGGCGGGGGTCACTGATCCCTCCAGCGTTCCAGGATGATCGCGCTCCCCATCGCTCCGGCGGCGCAGGCCGCCACCAGAGCGAAAGTGCCGTCCTCTCGGATGAGCCGGTTGGCCGCCGTAATGACCAGCCGGGCGCCCGTGGCACCGAAAGGGTGGCCCAGCGACAGGGATCCGCCGAGGGTGTTTAACTTCTCCAGGGGGACATCCCCCACCTTTTCCGCCCTGCCCAGTTTTTCCCGGGCAAAGGAATCTGAGGCAAGACACCGAAGGTTGGCCAGGACCTGTCCCGCGAAGGCCTCGTGAAACTCAAAAACATCAATATCGGAAAGCCCGATTCCGGCGGCGTCCAGGGCCCTCGGGGTTGCATAGGCAGGGCCGAGCAGCAGTTCCTCTCCCGGGTCCTGGGCCGAATAGGCATAGGCGCGGATCCGGGCCTTCGGCCTATATCCGAGGGCCAGCGCGACATCCTCCGCCATAAGCAGCGTCGCCGCGGCCCCGTCCGTCAGGAAGGATGAATTCCCCGCCGTCACCGTCCCGTATTTTTTCACGAAGGCCGGCTTCAGGCCCGCCAATTTTTCGAGAGAGGTGTCGGCCCGGAAACCGTTGTCCGCCGAGACGGTCTGAAAATCAGGTGGGACCCGCACCGGTTCAATCTCCCCGCCGAGCAGGCCTTCCGCCGTCGCCCTGGCCGCCGCCAGGTGCGACCTCAGGGCATACTTGTCCTGATCCTCGCGGCTGACGTCAAGTCGGGCCGCCAGTCTGTCGCAATCTTCCCCCATCACCCTTCCCGTGGAAAACTCCGAAATGGAGGGGACCTCCGGAAGAAGATCTTTCAGACCGATGCCTTTGGGGAACTCGAGAAAGTCCATGGGCCCTCTGTATCTCTGGGCCTCGAGCAGCTTTCGGCGGACGGGTTTCCGGTAACAGATGGGAATGTCGGACATGCTCTCCGTGCCGCCCGCGACGACGATATCGGCCTGGCCCGTGCTGATGAGATCAACGCCGTTCGTAATGGCCACATTCGCGGATATGCAGGCGAGGGTCACCGTATAGGCGGGGACATGGGGGGGAAACCCGGCGGCCAGGGCGGACTCGCGGGCCACGTTGCTGGTGGCGATGCGCGTGATCACCGTACCCAGGATGACGCGCTCGACCTTTCCAGGATCGACCTGCGTCCTGTCCAGCAGGGCCTTCAACGCCAGCCTGCCGAGGTCATAGGACGTCAGATCTCTGTAGCTCGAACCGGAGCGCAGGAAAGGAATCCGGCATCCGTCCACGAGGACGGCCTCGCGGCCATTGCACCGTTTTGGTTCCATTGGGTTCTCTCCATGATAGCCGTCTCAATCAATGAAAAATGCTCCAAGGACATCCTGGACATATAGAAAAGCGGGATCGCTGTCAAGCGTCGTGAAACAAAACATCGGTGAAAGGCGGGTTCATCCGGAGGGTCGGGGGGCAGGCCGGGACGCGGACGGGGCAATGCTTTGCGCGCTTTCAGCGGGTGCCGTAAGAGAGAAGAGTCAGGCCGTTGCGGTTGAGGATCCGCTCACATTGGTAACGATCGTAATCCTTGAAGAGGCCGGGGAAGACGGGGTCGTATCTCGCCAGGATCTTCGTGACATCCAAAGCCAGGCCGGGGTGTCTCTTGCGCAGGATCTTCAGTTCCTCTTCGTAGGCATCCTCGACCTCGACCGCCGTGACGCGGAATCCGATTTCATCGCTCGACGACTCGTACTCCGACTCGACATGCACGATCAGCGTCCCGGCATAGACGGCATCTCCCCTGGCGGGTACCTGGAAGGCCGCGAAGGCTTCGTTGCTCGGGAGGGGATCCAGGCAGGTATGGTAGAGGAGATACGTTCCCCTCGGGATGATCCAGTAGAAATGTCCGTCACCCTCGACGGCCACGGAAAAGCCCCGGGCTCCCGCTTCGACCCAGAAGATGGAAAAGTCCACATTGGGCCTGCCGAAAGTGGCCAAGACGTCGAGCAGATTGGAACTCCAGGGCTTGAACTCCTTGCCCCCTTCCTTGATGGTGATCTTTCCGTAAACCAGGGCTCTGTCACCCAGCTTGCCAAGGGGTTCACCCGGCTCAGGGTACCTGAGCCATACGCACCCGGTGAGAACGAACACGGCGAGGATCAACACGATAAGCCCTGTTTTCCTCATGCATCTCCCTCGATCCCGATACTTATCCCGACTCCTGGTACCCCCCACGACACCGGCAAGCATATCCGACGACATTCGTCAGGAGGCCTTCGAATGCCCGTGGAGCGACCCGCATTAAAAAAGAAGCATGACACAGGAAAGCCCCACGGTCCGATCCGAGCCGTGAGGCTTTCCGGTTCATCTGACCTGTCGGGAATGTTTACTTGATGACAAAATCGGCCCTTCTGTTCTTGGACCAGCAGGCCTCGTTCGAATCTTTGCACACAGGGCGGTCCTCACCGTAACTGATGGTCGAGACACGCCCGGCACCGACGCCCAGGCTCTTGAGGTACTTGGCGGCGGCATCAGCCCTTCTCTGGCCGAGGGCCCTGTTGTATTCGTTGGTCCCGCGCTCATCGCAGTTCCCCTCGACGACAACCTTCTTGTCCTTGTTTTTCGCGAGCCAGTCGGCATTCTTCTTCAGCGTGTCGCGCGCCGCGGGCTTCAGGTCGAACTTGTCGTAATCGAAGTAGACGGCGCCAAGCTTGTCGACAGCCATCGGCGCTGCCGCTACAGGCGCCGCTGCGGCCGGTGCCATCGCTGCGCCTGCTGCGGGGGGACAATAGAAAACCTTCTGCACGTAGGCGCCCATCTGGGCCGGCGTCTGCAGGTTGTCGGC
>DAIMEJ010000016.1:0-74115 GCA_036725345.1 Syntrophales bacterium | reverse complement strand
CCATGATGGCCCTGCCGTTCTTCATCTGGATGGGGGAGATCCTCTTCCGGAGCCGCATCTCCTCCGATCTCTTCCGGGGCCTTGCCCCCTGGATGGACGCCATCCCCGGGCGGCTCGTCCACGTCAACGTGCTCGCCTGCACTTTCTTCGCCGCCGTGAGCGGCTCTTCGGCCGCAACGACGGCCACCGTCGGGAAGATCACCGTCCCGGAACTCGAGAGGCGGGGCTACGACCACGGTCTCTCCATGGGTTCGCTCGCCGGCGCAGGCACTCTGGGTTTCATGATCCCCCCGAGCATGATGATGCTCGTCTACGGCATCATCGGCGATGTGAGCATCGGGAAACTCTTCATCGCCGGATTCATCCCCGGCTTCATGATCGCCTCCATGTTCAGCGCATACATCCTCATACGCTGCCTCATCACACCGGAACTCGCCCCGAAGGCGGACGATCATCACAGCTGGGCCGATCGCATCCGTGCCATTCCGGCTATCGCCCCCGTCGTGATCCTCGTGTTCATGGTCCTGGGGAGCATTTACATGGGGTGGGCGACCCCCACCGAGGCCGGGGCCGTGGGCGTCGTCGGAGCCCTCTTCTTCGCGGCCCTGACCCGGAGCCTCTCCTGGGACGTCTTCAGGGTAAGCCTCATCAACTCCGTGAAGACGAGTTGCATGATCATGCTCATTGTCATGGGCGCCTCGTACCTCTCGAACGTCATGGGCTTCCTCGGCATCACCCGGGCGCTCACGGAGTTCGTCGTCTCGATGAAGCTCTCACCCTATATGCTCATCTTCTACCTCACGATTCTCTACCTGGTCCTGGGGTGCCTTGTCGACGGGTTCTCCATGATCGTCATGACGGCGCCCCTCGTACTGCCCCTCATCGAAGCGGCGAAATTCGACCCCGTGTGGTTCGGCATCTATCTCGTCGTCATGATCGAACTGGCCCAGGTGACGCCGCCCGTGGGTTTCAACCTCTTCGTCATCAGTGGGCTTTCCAACGATGACCTGCTCAAGATTGCAAAGGCCACACTGCCCTTCTTCTTCCTGATGCTCCTGGCAACGGTTTTGCTCACGGCCTTTCCTGAAATCGCGTTGTACCTGCCGTCAAAAATGAAGTAAGGTAATCCCGGCCGCCTTAAATTCAGCAAAGGGTTGACCGCCATGAAGAAAATCGATCTCAACTGCGACATGGGGGAAAGCTTCGGCGCCTGGACGATGGGTTTGGACGCCGAGGCGATCCGGCACGTCACCTCGGCGAACATTGCCTGCGGCTTCCACGCCGGCGACCCTCACGTGATGCACCGTACAGTGATGCTCGCGAAAGATAACGGCGTGGGTGTGGGGGCTCACCCCGGTTACCCCGACCTCATGGGTTTCGGGAGGCGAAACATGGACTGCAACCCCGAGGAAATCCGCGACTACATTATCTACCAGGTCGGGGCCATGAAGGGTTTCTGCGCCGCCCTGGGAGTTCCGATCCAGCACGTCAAGCCCCACGGGAGCCTCTACAACACGAGCGTGGGGAACGAGGTTCTCATCCGGGCCATCACCGGTGCGATCGCAGCCGTCGACCGGTCCCTCATCTACCTCGCCCTCGGAGGGGCTCAGGCGCCCCTTGTTAAGAGAATTGCGAAGGAAGCAGGCATCAGGGTCGCCTTCGAAGCCTTCCCCGACCGGGCCTACACACCCGACGGCCGACTCGCCTCGAGGCAAATAGCCGGCGCCGTCATCGAGGATTCGAAAATCGCCACCGAGCGGGCCCTTCGCATGGCAAAGGAAGGCCGGATCATCGCCACCGACGGCAGTGTCTTGGAGATGGAGATCCACACGCTCTGCGTCCATGGCGACAACCCCTCGGCGGTGGAGCACGTGAAGGAGATCCGGGCGACGCTGGAGGGGGCAGGAATGCAAGTGGTCCCCATGGGGACGTTCATCTGAAAACAGGGTGTCGGGGCCAGGGTCAAGGGTACCGGAGCAGGCCTCCGGCCTGACCACGAAATCAACGAAATAAACGAAAAGAACCTAATAGACGATTTAGCCTTTTGCCCTTAGCCACATGCCAGATGCCTATTTGTACACTAAGCCGCGCATCCGCTTCTGCGGCGACCGCGCCATCATCGTCGAGTACGGCGAAGGCATCGACCGCACCGTGAATGAAAAGGTACGGGCCATGGCCGCGATGCTCAGAAAGTCGCTGCCCCGGGGCGTGGAGGCCATCATCCCGGCTTACCGATCCCTCTCCCTCCTGTACAATCCCTTGATGGTATCAACGGATCAGATCGCAAAGGCGATCGAAGCTGCCGAAAAGAACCTGCGGCAGACCGAAATCGCGGAACCGCGCATCGTTGAGATCCCCGTCTGCTACGGCGGGGAGTTCGGTCCGGACCTGGAAATCGTCGCTGATCACAACTCTCTCGATGCCGGCGAGGTCATCGCCGTGCACACATCCGTCGACTACCACATCTACATGATCGGGTTCGCGCCCGGCTTCTGCTACCTCGGGGGGCTTGACCGCCGGCTCCACACGCCCCGGCGAAAAACCCCCCGGACGCTTCTGCCGGCGGGTTCCGTGGGCATTGCCGAAAGCCAGACGGGGATGTATCCCCAGGACAGCCCCGGGGGCTGGCAGATCATCGGCCGGACGCCTCTTCGCCTCTTCGCCCCCTGGCGGGAGGAACCTTTCCTCTACCGGGCGGGGGACCGCATCCGGTTCGTTTCCGTCACGGAAGAGCAATTTCACCGGGTATATGAAAAGGAGTGGGGATGATGGAACTTTTCCTTGTCCGGGTCCCCGGCCTCTATACCACCGTCCAGGATGCCGGCCGCTTCGGCTACCTGGACCGCGGCGTGCCGCCTTCGGGCGCGCTGGACACCTTCGCTTACCGGATGGCAAACCTCCTCGTCGGGAATCCCGCAGGTTCAGCCGTCCTGGAGATCGCCATGACGGGCCCTGTCCTGGAGGTCCTCGCGGAAGCGGACATCGCGCTGACGGGTGCCGAGATGGGGATGACGCTGAGCGGTGAAGCCGCGGCCGGCTGGCGGGCCCACCGGGTCCGGCGGGGCGACGTGCTGAGAATCCCGAAAGCGGTAAAAGGCTGCCGCGCCTATCTCTCCGTCACCGGCGGCATTGAAGTGCCCCTTGTCATGGGGAGCCGGTCGACCCTCGTCCGGGCGAAGCTCGGCGGCCTGGAGGGGCGGATCCTGAAAAAAGGGGACGTGATATCGCGGGGCAAGGGAGTCCTCCTTTCGACGCCGCGGCGCCTGCCCGGGCACTGGATCCCCGAGTACGGCCCGGACATCACCCTGCGGGCCATTCCCGGACCCCAGGACGACTACTTCACGAGGGCAATGGAAAGCTTCTTCAATTCGAGCTACGAGGTGAGCGTTGAAACCGACCGGATGGGTTACCGGCTCAAGGGACCGCCCATCTTCCGCGACGAAGGCCGTCCCGAAAGCATCGTCACCGAGCCTACCATGCCGGGCAACGTCCAGGTTCCCGCCGACGGGCAGCCCATCATCGTTCTCGTGGAGCAGACGACGGGGGGCTACATGAAAATCGCCACCGTCATCACGCCCGACATCCCCCGCGTCGCCCAGGCGATGCCGAGAAACCGCATCCGCTTCGAAAAGGTGACCCTCGATGAAGCCCACGCCCTGTTTCGCATTGAGGCCGGGCGAATGCGGGAAATCGAGGAACACCTCTCTTCGAAGAACTGAGCCCCGCCGCCCTCACCGGACAGAGAATTAAGGGTTGCGAAGGCCGGCAAAAAAGCGGTATGGACCGGGTGGCGCTCCGTTTCAGGGCGCCGTTGAAGGGACCAGGAAACCGTATGTGTGAAAAACCCCACCGGGAAGACATCGTCGGCGGCCAGGCCGTCATCGAAGGCGTCATGATGAGGCATGGCGACAAAATCGCCGTCGCGGTGAGAACGCCCGACAAGGACATCGAGATCCGGGAGCAGACCTACGTCTCCCTCACCAGGAGATACCAGGCGCTGGGGGTGAAGTGCGTTCGGGGTTTCGTGGCGCTCCTCGAGATGATGGTCATCGGCATCAAGACCCTTCTCTACTCGGCCGATGTGGCCATGAAGTATGAGGCGAAAAAGCCGCCGAAGTGGCACACGGTGGTTTCACTCCTGACGGGCGTCGCCATGGCCATCTTTCTCTTCATCGTGATTCCCGCATATCTTTTTTCAATCCTCCGGGCCTACGTAGAAAGCACGATCCTGCTGAACGTCATCGAAGGGTGCATCCGCCTTTCCATTTTTCTCGGTTTTCTGGCCTCGACCCTTCTCATGTCGGACATGCGTCGGGTCTACATGTACCACGGGGCCGAGCACAAGACGGTCTTCGCCTGGGAAAACGGCCAGGCCCTGACCGTGGAAAACATCAGGGCCTTCTCGACCCGCCACCCGCGGTGCGGCACGAGTTTCATGATGATCGTGATCGTGATCTCCATCCTCGTCTTCTCCCTCCTGGGAAGACCCGACTTCATCCAGCGCGTCTTCTACAAGCTAATGCTCCTTCCTGTCGTCGCCGGGATTTCCTACGAGGTCATCCGGCTCACCGGGAAATACCGGGAGCGTCCATGGGCGGCTTTCTTGAGCTGGCCCGGCCTGCTGCTGCAGAAGATCACCACCCGTGAGCCGACGGACGACCAGATCGAAGTGGCCATCGAAGCCCTGAAAAAGGTGACCTGACGGGCACGGCGAAGCATGCAATCGAAAGGCGGGTTTCCACCCGCCTTTTTTTGTGCCCCTGGATTCGATAACAACTACGCGTCCTTACGGGGTTCCGATACAGAGACCTTCCATACCTACCGGAGGGGAGATGCGAAGGGCTCCGTCAGCGCCTGCCCCGTGATCGGCGGCCGGATGATCCCGGTGTCGACGCCGAAACGATGAAGGATGGTGGGGGCGATGTCCGAACGCTCCCCGCGGCGCATGACGGCCCTGTCATTGGTCGCGAGAAAAACAAAAGGCGCGTCATCGTGGGAGGTGCGCCCCACATCGAAGCCGTGATCGGCCGTCACATAGACGAGGGTCTTCTCGTAGAGGCCGAGGTTTCTCAACTCCCCGATGATCCGCCCTGTCGCCTCATCCGCCGCACCGAGCGCTTCGCTGTAGGCCTTGGAATCCTCGCCGTGCCGATGCCCCGCGTAGTCCGTCTCGGCAAAGTGCACGAAGAGAAAAAACCGCTTCCACCTGTTCTTCCGGATCTGCTCCAGGGCCGCCTCCACGACGCGGGCGCTGGTCCCGAGGCCGTTGACGAAAAGATCCATCGCGCCCTTCGCGTGGAAATAAGGTTCGCCCGGGCCGGCGCCGAGATTGTCTTTCTTGGCGATGGCGGCGATCGTCACGATGCCTTCAGGGCCGAAGTGGCTCTCCAGCCGCTCGAAGACCGTGTAGCCCTTCGGAATCGACCGATAGCGGCTGTTGCTGAAGACACCGGTGATCTCCGGCGAATATCCCGTCAGGATCTGGGCCCACCCCGACTTGGTGTCGGTGGTTCGGAGGATGTCGATGGCCACGAGCCTTCCTTCCGAAGAGAGTCGCTTCAGGTTAGGCAGCTGATTCCTCTCCAGACATTCCCGGACGCGATCCCGCCGGGCGCCGTCCCAGCCGATGAGAACGATATTCAGCGGCCTTTCATCCGCGGGGAACGCCGCGACAGGCAGCGCCCAGGCAACGATACAGACCGTCCACAACAAGACGGCGACAAAGCGGTGCATGACGGACTCCCTGTTGTGTATTTTCTTCACGCGTAAAAAATATTTACGGCCAAAGCGGGGCTCATGCCCCGCCCTCCTTGAGATACCGGTCCAGGAAACGGCCCGTCCAGGAGACCTTTTTCCGCCGCAGCACATCGAAGGGGCTTCCCGCGGCAACGATTCTTCCGCCCCTGTCTCCGCCTTCCGGCCCCAGATCGATGATGTGGTCCGAGGATTTGATGACTTCGAGGTTGTGCTCGATGACCACCACCGTGCTCCCCTGATCCACCAGCTTCTGGAAGATCATGATGATTTTTTCGATGTCCGCCAGGTGAAGGCCCGTTGTCGGTTCATCGAGGATGTAGAGGGTCTTCCGCGCGCCGTTCACCGCCGCGAGCTCGCGGGCCAGTTTGATCCGCTGGGCCTCGCCGCCGGAGAGGGTGGGGCTCGACTGTCCGAAGGTTAGATAATCCAGACCGATGGAAACGAGAAGCTCCAGGGCGCTGCGGACAGGGGGGATGGCCTCAAAAAACTCGAGGCCCTCGTGGAAGCTCATTCCCAGGACGTCGTGTATATTTTTTCCCCGGTAGCAGACGGACAGGGTCTCCTCATTGAAACGCCTCTCGCCGCAGGTCTCGCAGGCAACGTACACATCCGGCAGAAAGGCCATCTCCACCCGGATGCGCCCCTGGCCCGCGCAGGCCTCGCACCGCCCCCCCGGGACGTTGAATGAAAAGCGTCCCGGGCCGAAACCCCGTGTGCGGGCGTCGGGCACCATCGAGAAGAGGCGGCGGATGTCATCGAAGAGGCCCACATAGGTTGCCGGCGTGGAGCGAGGGGTGCGCCCGATGGGCGAATGGTCGATCTCCACAACCCTCGCAAGGTGCTCCCAGCCGTAAATCTCTCTGCAGCCATGGGGCCGGCCGTTTTTCCTCGAGAGCTTCGATGCCAGGGTATGATAGAGGATCTCCTTGACGAGCGTGGATTTCCCCGAGCCGCTGACGCCGGTCACGCAGGTCAGGGTTTCCAGGGGTACGGCCACATCGATCCCCTTCAGATTGTGCATCGTCGCACCCTGAACGCGGAGCCAGTTTCTCGCCGGCCTCAATTTGGAGGTGATGGCCCGTTCGCGGTTTCCGTTCAACCACGCGCCCGTCACCGATTCCGGGACAGCCCTGATCTGATCGAGGGTCCCGGCAGCGACGACACGGCCGCCGCCCGGTCCCGCGCCCGGCCCGAGGTCGATGACATAATCGCCCCGGCGAATCGTCTCCTCGTCATGCTCCACGACGACGATGGAATTGCCGCGATCCTTGAGATCCCGCAGGCTGGAAAGAAGCATCTCATTGTCCCGAGGATGGAGCCCGATGGTGGGTTCGTCCAGGATGTAGCAGACCCCCGCAAGGTTTGAACCCAGCTGCGCCGCGAGGCGTATCCTCTGGGCCTCGCCCCCTGAAAGCGTGTCGCCCGACCTTTCCAGGGCAAGGTAATCCAGCCCGACACGGCAGAGAAACCTGAGCCTGGGCAGGAGCTCAGAGAGAATCCCGCCGGCAATGAAGGCCTCCTTTTCATCGAACTTGAAAGAGACGAGGAGTTTCTCCGCCTCCTTCGCGGAGAGCGAAACGAGATCCCCGATGCCCCGGCCGTTGACCTTGACGGCGAGCGCCTCTTCGCGAAGCCGCTTCCCCCGGCAGTCCGGACAGGTCGTCTCCCCGAGCCGACCGAGCCCCTCGCAGCGGGGACAGGCCCCCTGCCGGCTGTTGAAGGAAAAGAGCCTGGGGTCCGGCGCATCGAATCCCCGTTGACACCGGGTGCAGTATCTCTTCTCGCTGTAGGTTTGCAGGCGGCCCTGCCGGTCCATGAGCCTCAGTGTCCCCCGCCCGAGATCGAGGGCCTGCCGGACGATCCCCGGCAGCCGGGGATCATCGGCATTCTTCACTTCCCCGACCACCACATCGATGTCGTGTTCGCGGAAGCGATCGAGCTTCGGCACCGGCTCCAGGGGATGGAGGGAGCCGTCGACGAGCGCCTGCCGGAAACCGAACTTGCCCATCTTCATCAGCAGTTCCCGGTGGATGCCTTTCCGGCCCAGGACAAGCGGGGCGAGGATCGCCGCCTTTCCGCCCCCGGAACGTCTGCCCACACCGGCGATGATCTCCTCGGGGGGATTCGCCACGATGGGATTTCCGCAACCGGGACAGTGCTGAACCCCCACCTTGCTGTAGAGAAGGCGAAGGTAATGATAAATCTCCGTCAGTGTGGCCACGGTCGAGCGGGCGCTGCCCCGGCTTGTTCTCTGCTCGATCGCCACCGTGGGCGGTATGCCCGTCACGTCGTCGACCTCGGGGCGGTCCATGATCTTCAGGTACTGACGGATGTAGTTCGGCAGGCACTCCAGGAACCGGCGCTGCCCCTCGGCAAAGAGGATATCGAAGGCGAGGGTCGACTTCCCCGAACCGCTCACGCCCGTGACGACCACCATCCTGTCCCTCGGGATCTCGAGGCTCACATTCCGGAGGTTATGCTCCCGCGCCCCGCGGACGAGCATGGCCGCGCCGGAGGGGACAGGCGCGAACACGGCAGGGGGCTCCCGGACGGACATCCCCGCGGGCGGTTCCCTCAGGTAGGGCCTCAGGAAGGCGCCGGTGATCGAATCGCCCGAGCGCGCGGTCTCCTCGGGGGTGCCACTCGCCACGATCGCCCCCCCGTTCTCTCCCCCGTCCGGTCCCAGATCAATCACGTGGTCCGCGCATTTCACCACCTCGGGGTTGTGCTCGATGACCACGATGCTGTTTTCTTCCTCGAGGAGCCTTTCAAAAGCCGTGAGGAGCTTCGAGATGTCAACGGGATGAAGCCCGACGGTGGGCTCGTCAAAGATGAACAGGGAATCCCGGGTCCTGGCGAGGCTGACGTGCTGGGCCAGCTTGAGGCGTTGCGCCTCGCCACCGGAGAGTGTGTTGATCGGCTGGCCGAGCCGCAGATAGCCGAGACCGACATCGCTCAGGGGTTTCAGGGCCCTGACAATCCTCGGATGGCCGTTGAATGCCTCCACGGCCTCGTCCGCCGTCATCGACAGGACGTCGTGGATGTTCATTCCGTGAAAGCGGACTTCGAGAACCTCGTCGCTGAAGCGCTTCCCTTTGCATCGCGGACAGGGCAGATAAATGTCCGAGAGAAACTGCATCTCCACCTTCTCGAACCCTTCGCCGCGGCATTCCTCGCATCTTCCGCCCGGCGTGTTGAAGGAAAAGGTGGAAGCCCCGTACCCCCGGGTCTGCGCCCCCGGCTGTGCGGCAAAGAGCGCCCGGATGGGATCAAAGGCTTTCACATAGGACAGCGGTGTTGCGCGCGGTGTCTTGCCGATGGGACGCTGATCCACCAGGATGACATCGCGGATGTGCTCCCCTCCCTCGATGGCGTCGAACCTGCCGGGTTTCTCCTCGACCCCGCCCTTCAACCGCCTGAGGCCCCTGTAGAGGGTGTCGATGCCGAGGGTGCTCTTCCCCGATCCCGATACACCCGTGATGGCGACCAGGACCCCGAGGGGGATTTTTACATCGATTCCCTTCAGGTTGTTCTCCCGGGCCCCCCTGATTGCGATGAAGCCCCTGGCCTTTCTTCTTCGCTCCGGAAGCGGGATCCTGAAACCACCCTGGAGGTACTTTCCCGTCAGCGAGGCTGCGGCCCGCCCGATACCGCTCAAGGGGCCGCTGTAAAGAAGCTCCCCCCCTTTTTCCCCCGCACCGGGACCGAGGTCCACGATGTGGTCGGCCCCCCTGATGATCTCCGGGTCGTGCTCGACCACGACAACGGTGTTGCCGAGGTCCCTCAGGGAGCGGAGGATGCCGAGCAGCCGGCTGCTGTCCCGCGGGTGAAGCCCTACGGTGGGCTCGTCGAGAACGTAGAGGGTGTTGACGAGCGAGGAACCAAGGGCCTTGGTCAGGCTCACCCTCTCCACTTCCCCGCCGGACAGCGTCCGGGACTGGCGGTCCAGCGTGAGGTAGCCAAGACCCACTTCCATGAGATACTTGAGGCGCCGCCTGATTTCGCCGAGGAGGACGGCTGCCGCCTCATCCGGTTCGTCCATCTGCAAGAAAAACTCATGGGCCTCTCCGATGCCCATGGCATAGACCTCCGCGATATTCTTCCCGCAGAGACGCCACAGGAGAACCTCCTCCTGGAAACGGGTTCCCCGGCAGGCGGGACAGGTCAGGTAGCCCCGGTACCGTGACAGGAAGACCCGGACATGGAGTTTGTAACGCTTCGTTTCCAGCCATTCAAAAAACCCCCTGACGCCGTAAAAAGTATCATCCCCCGTGAAGATCAGGGCTTTCTGTCTCTCCGTGAGGTCTCTGAAAGGAACGTCCGCCGGGATGCGCCTCCTGCGGCAGAAGTCGAGTAGATCCTCGAATTCCCCCCTGGCCACGCCGGACCAGGGCTTGACGGCCCCTTCACGGACGGATTTCCCCGGATCGGGAACGACGAGGTCGAGGTCCACGTCGACCGTCCGGCCGAAACCGCGGCAGGTGGGACAGGCGCCGGCGGGGGAGTTGAAGGAAAAGAAATTGGCCGAAGGGCTCCGGTAGGAGATGTCACAGTAGGGGCACTGCAGGGCCGAACTGAATCTCAAAGCCTCACGACCGGGGAGATGAAGGTCGACGAATCCCCTGCCGGCCTTCAGGGCCGTCTCGAGGGAGTCGATGATGCGTTTTTTCTCCCTTGACTTGAAATGAAAACGATCCACGACGACGTTCCACTCCCTGTCGTCGGGAATCTCTTCGATGGGCACAAGCCGATCCGCTTTCCAGAGACGGTAGAAACCCGCCTGCTTCAGCGTGTCGAGATTATCCTCCCTGCTCCCCCGGACCCTGTAGGGGAAGGTCATGACAACGGGGGTCCTTTCCTCGAGGTCCGACAGTTCGGTGAAAATACTCTGGGGTGTGTCCTTCCGGACGGCCCTTTCACACCTTCGGCAGAACAGTCCGGCCCTTCGTCCGTAGAGGAGTTTGACGTAATCGGTAATCTCCGTCATGGTCCCGACGGTCGAGCGCGAGGTTCTTACGGGATCACCCTGCTCGATGGCCAGGACGGGAGGGATGCCTTCGATGGCCTCGACGCGGGGTCGGTCGATGCGGTCCATGAACTGGCGGGCGTAGGTGGAAAAGGTCTCCACGTAGCGGCGCTGCCCTTCGGCATAGAGCGTCTCAAACGCCAGGGACGACTTTCCCGCACCACTGAGACCCGTGATGACGGTGAGACTCCCGAGGGGTATCTCCAGATCGAAACCCTTGAGGTTGTTCTGGCGGACACCGGTGAGCCGGATGGTTTTATCCGTTGTGGGCATTGGCAAAATTAAACCGACGAGTCGTACCCGATAATAATTTTCATTAATATATCGCCCCTCGGTTCAGGCTGTCAAGGCGAGGGGGCGGAAGGTAAAAAAGAAGCTATTTTTTTATAACCAACCTAAATAATTAGTGAATTTACTGCACTCAGGCCTTCGGGCCTTCTCTTTCTGCGGATTCCCGTACCGGTGACGCCCCGGGGGAGATCCCTGAAAATCATACTTTTTCCTTATTGCACAGGGCGCGGTTTTTGCTGTTTAATACGGCCGCTTGAGGATGCCCATGGCCTTTACCTTCATAGACAGACGAAAAAATCAGGATCGACGCCGGGAACCGACGCCGGGCTTGAGCCGCCACACCATCTCAGGTCAAAGAAAGCACTTTCGCCGCAGGGAGGACCGGCTCAAGGGGGTATTCGTCGACCGTTACAGCCCGAGGCTGCTCATCCTGCTTGTCCTGATCGTCGTGCTCAATATCATGGATGCAATCTTCACCGGCATCATCCTGGACGGCGGCGGATGGGAATTAAACCCCGTGGCACGCGCCGCCATTGCAACCTACGGTGATAAATTCTGGGTATGGAAGTTCACCATCGTCTCCATCGCCGTCGTCACCCTGTGCCTGTTGAGTAAAGTCAAGGGCGTCAAGTATCTCGTGGCGGCCACCGCCGGTCTCTACGCCGGCATCGTGGCCTACGAGATGTACATGATCTACAACTACCTCCCGTAACCGCCGAGAAACAGGCCTTTCGCCGCCCTTTCGTGCCGGGACGGGGCGGAATGAAGACGCCGGCGGGCCGACCCAGTTCTGTATTTACATCGCGAGGACAATGAGCTATAGGACGGCAGGACCGGCGAGGCCCGGCGAAAAGCCGTGAGGATTCCTGTCATGAAAGTCCAGTTGTTCGTCACCTGTCTCGGCGAGAACCTCCTTCCCCACATGCTGCAGAAGATGGTGGGGATCCTGGAGCGGATCGGCGTCACCTGCGAGTTTCCCGAAAACCAGACCTGCTGCGGCCAGCCTTTTTTCAACAGCGGTTTTCAGAAAAAAGGCCGGGAGATGGCCCTGCGGTGGATGAAGGCATTTTCCGGGACGGAAGGCCACATTGTCGCCCCGTCGGGCTCCTGCCTCATGTTCGTCAAACACCGCTATCCGCTCATGTTTCCGGAAGGAACAGCGGAGCACCAGGAGGCCGTGAGAATCGCGGGCCGCGTCTGCGAGTTCAGCCAGTTCCTGGTGAAGGTTCTGAAGGTGACGGACCTGGGGGCGTCCTTCCCCCACCGGGTGGCCTGTCATTCCCCCTGCCATCTCACACGCGGGCTGGGGGTGCGAGACGAACAGAGGATCCTCCTGAACGCGGTCCGGGGGCTGGACCTCGTTCCGCTCAACGAGGAAGAGACCTGCTGCGGCTTCGGCGGGATCTTCAGCGTCGCCTATCCCGAAGTCTCCATGGCGATGATGGAAGCAAAATTGCGGAACATCGCCGCCAGCACCGCGGAGTATGTCGTGGTCAGCGAGCCCGGATGCCTCATCAACATTCGCGGCGGTTTGCAGAAAATGAACTCGAACGTTCAGGCGTTGCATCTCATCGAGCTGCTGGCGATGGGAGGTGCGGCGTGACGGGGAAAACGGCAAGAATCGATTTCCGCGCGAATACCCGGAACGTGCCGCCGGCGATGGTGGCGGCGACCCAGAAGAGCGCGCGCACCGCCCTGGCCAAACGCGCGGACGTCGTCAGGGAATTCGGCGAGGAGCAGTGGCAGCTGCTGCGTAAGGCAGGCCACGACCTGCGCATGCACGCGCTTACCCACCTGGATGAATATCTCGCCCTGTTGGAGGAGAAGGTAACGGCCGCGGGAGGACAGGTCCACTGGGCAAGGAATGCCGAGGAGGCCAATCGGATTGTACTCGACATCGCGTCACGGCACGGCGTGCGCAACGTCGTCAAGGTCAAGAGCATGGTGACGGAGGAGATCGAATTGAACCATGCCCTGGAAGGCCGTGGGATCAGGGTCTATGAGACGGATCTGGGGGAGTTCATCGTGCAGCTGGCGGGACAGCGGCCCTCCCACATCACCGCCCCGGCCCTGCACATGACGAAGGAGGAAATCGCCGATCTCTTCCGCGAGAAACTCAAGGTGAAAACGGAGCCTGATCCCCGGCAGCTGACGGAGATCGCCCGCAAACTCCTTCGCGAGGAATTCCTCGGCGCCGACATGGGAATTTCCGGCGGCAATTTCCTCGTGGCGGAAACGGGCACGCTGATCCTCGTCACCAACGAGGGAAACGGCAGGATGTGCACGTCCCTGCCGCCCGTCCACGTGGCCATCGTGGGGATCGAGAAGATCCTCCCGGACTGGGACAGCGCCGCCGTAATGCTCAAACTGCTGGCGCGAAGCGTCAGCGGGAGCAAGATCACCGCTTACAACACCTTCATCACAGGCGTTCGCGAGGGCGGCCCGAGGGAATTCCATCTGGTCCTGCTGGACAACGGCCGGACGCGGATCCTCCGGGATGAAACGGCCCGGGAGACCCTCGCATGCATCCGCTGCGGGGCGTGCATGAACATCTGCCCGGTCTATAACCACGTCGGGGGCCACGCCTACGGAGCGGTGTACCCGGGTCCGATCGGCTCCATCCTCACGCCTCAGCTCCTGGGGACGCAAGCTGCCGGGGGGTTGACCTTCGCCTCCACGCTTTGCGGGGCCTGTTCGGAAATCTGCCCGGTCATGATCCCCATCACGGAGATCCTCCTCCATCTGCGCCGACGCTGCATGGAAGGGGACGAACTCGAGAGTTCCTCGGCCCCGGCCGGGATCCGGGCAGCGGCGCGGGCGCTCCAGTACGTAATGGGGTCTCCCGCCCTCTACCGTCTGGCCGGGCGCCTGGGGAGAACGTTGCTTGCCCCCCTGCGACACGGCGACTGGATACACCGCATGCCGGCACCGCTGGACCGCTGGACCCTGTCGAGGCCCTTCCCGGCACCCCAGGGGGATTTCCTAGGTTGGTGGAGAACGCGCACAAAGAATACCGGCCACGGGGGGACGTCCCATGAGTAAAGAAAACCCGGCCAGAGAAGAGATCTTCGCCAGAGTGCGGTCGGCCCTGAAACCCGTTCCTGCATCCCCCCTCTCTCCGCTGCCCCCTTCGGCGAGGTTTGCGCCGAGGCGCGCGGAGGCCCTGGAGAAGGAAATCGAAAGGATGCTTCGCGAGGTCGAGCGGCTGAGCGGCCTGACCAGGAAGGTTCGGGGACGGGAGGAGTTTGCCGGTGCATTCGGAAAGCTGGTCAAGGACGAGGGGGTCAGGACGGCGGTCCTGAGCGATCATCCCCTGTACAGGGAGTATGGCCTCAAGGATCTGTTGCAGGGCCTCGAGGTCGAGATCCTTCCGCCCGACAGCAGCCGAAAGCGGATTGCCGGATGCGATCTGGGGATCACCGTAGCCGATGCCGCGCTCCCCGAAACGGGGACGAGCCTTCTGCGCACGACGCAGGGCCAGCCCGATTTTATGTCCCTACTGCCCCGGGTTCACCTGGTCCTGGTGCCGCCGGAGGCATTGCTCGCCGACATCCACCAGGCCTTCTCCCTGGCAAAAGACGACAGGCACTTTGTGCTTGTCAGCGGATGCAGCCGCACCGCCGACATCGAGAAGGTCCTCACGCTCGGGGTGCACGGCCCCAAGTCCTTTCACGTGTGGATCTGCTCATAGCATAAAGTCGACGGGCTGATTTCTTTTCGCGCATTCCGGCCGATGCAAAAGGGCCGAAATTCACCTTCCAGTGAATCTCCGGCCCTGTCCGTTGAAGGGGTGTGATCCCTTTCCTTTATTTGTCTATCCCGGCCAGGCGTTTCGCCGCCTTCTTCTTGTTCTCCAGGTTTGTCTCGCGGAAAATGGTGACGCGATGGGCCTCCGGCGAACCGCCGCCGTGGATGTCGGAAATCGAATCGGCGCTTTCCATGGCGAGCTTCTCGACGAGCCTGTACATCTTGACCCGGTTTTCGACCGGGATCCCGTCGACACCCTTGAGGTATTTTTTCAGAAGGGCCCCGATCTCCGGGTTCTCGAAATCCTTGTCGGAGGGCAGGTCGGCCACGTACCCGCCGCAGGCGTCGACCATGAGCCGGATGGCTTCGGCCAGCTCCTTCCCCTCGTGGATCTTGGATGCATTGGCCAGCACCGTGTCGATGAAGTACGTGCCGGAGGGTTCCTTGTACCCTTCATAGGAAGAAGCCAGGCAGCAGCCGTAGAGCGTCTCGGCCCGGTGGATCATGTCGATGACCTTCTGCCTCAGGTGGCTCATCTTCGACGTCCCGTTGTAATCCATCAGAGTGAGTGCGGCGCCGATCATGCAGTCCATACGGCCCGACTTGCATCCGCCGTGGCTCTGCCGGTGGAACGAGGAGAATCGGATGACCATTTCAACGGCGAACTCGGTCTCCCCGCACATGAAGACTCGCTCCCAGGGAACGAACACATTGTCGAAAATCAGAGTGGGGCAATACTTGGAGTAGTAGACATTCCCGATGTCGCAGCCTTCCAGTTCGCGCTTGTCCAGCGTGGACCGGCCGACGACGTGGATGAGCCCCTTCGTGTCGGAGGGGATGGCAAAGGCGACGGAATAGTCCTTGTCGACCTTCCCCATGGCCCTCGTCGGGAGGACGATGATCTCGTGGGCGGAAAGGGAGCCTGTCTGGTGGGCCTTTGCCCCGCGCACGACGATGCCCTTGTCCGTCTTCTCGACCACGCGGAGGAACATGTCCTTGTCGATCTGTTCGCTCGGGGAGAGGGACCGGTCCCCCTTGACGTCGGTCACGCCGGCGTTGGCCGCGAGGTCGTTTTTCTGCATATGCTTGAGGAATTCGATGAAATTGGCGTTGTACCTGGTGCCGTATTTCTGGTCGATGTCGTAGGTGACGATGGAGAGCGTCGACAGGCAGTCGAGCCCCGTGCATCTCTGGTGGCAGGTGCCGACATAGTTGGCCATTTTCCTGTTGATCTTGACCCGGGCGACGAGATCCTCAATGCTCGACGGCGGCAGGGTAAAGCGGTTCACCGGCTCGTTGATGAGGGGGCTCACCGTCGTAAAGAGGTCCCGGTTTTCCGGCTTCAACGCCATTTCATAGGTGGCGGCCGTCGCTTCGATCCCCGCCCGGATGCGGGGGTTGTCCACGATGTTGGTCAAACGTTCCCCGAACATGTAGGCCGTGGGCTTGAGAGCGCGAATGGATTCAATGTACTGTTCTTTTGTCTTCAGTCCCATAATATGATCTCCTCATTTTACTAGAATGCGTTTTTTAAACCCTTCCTTCATGCCGAAGAGCAGGGATCCTTTAAAATACCGCCCGTTCCTGCTCCGCTCGCATCTTCCGGACGCTGGCCAGAAACTGTGTCTTGACGTTCGTTATATGATTCTTCAGTACCCGCTGGGCCCTGTCCAGGCTCCGCATGGCAACGCTGTCGAATATCTCCTGGTGCTCCTGGTCCGTTGCCGTGAGGGAGGTGCTGGGAAGTCCGCCGTACTTCAGGAAGAGAAGGTCGAAGAGGTTCTGCAGGATTCGGACCTGGGTCTCCTTGCCCGACAGGGCCGCAAGGGTCAGGTGAAATTCCTTGTTCTTGAACAGCCGGTCCTTCAGGTGAAAATCGCGTTCCGCCGCAAGGTGCGCCTGCATGGCCTTCTTCAGTTCCGCAATGCCTTCCTTCTTGAGGTGCTCGATGGTGGCGCGAAGGAGCGAGGGTTCGAGGAGCTCCCTCATCTCGTAAATCTCCTCGATCTCCTTCATGCTGAAGGGGGTGATGTGGAAGCCGCGGTTCGGTTCGTGGGACACGAACCCCAGCAATTCGAGTCTTCGAAGGGCCTGGATGATCGGCGTCGGACTCAGCTGGAGCTTCTCGGCGAGATCCGCCGTCGAGATCTTCTGACCCGGAACGAGTTCCTTGGTGAACAGCAAACGTCGGATTCCCTGGTAAGCGACCTGGCTGCTGTCTTCACGGGGGGCTGTCTTCTTTTTTGTTTTTCGCATTGTCCTCGGCCTCTCATGTACTTTTAAATAAAAACGATGCATCTCTTACAACAATTCAATTAAATTTTCAATTGAGTTTTACATCAAAAAACACAATGCTTTTTCGTGCTGGAATCCCGTTCTTTTCGTTTGACATCTCGTGCCGGCAATTCTATATACTTGCGCAATTTGTGCGCTCATCCGACAAATCCAATCTGAAAGGGACATCATCATGAGACTTCATGAATACGAGGCGTTGGACATCTTTGAGCAGAACCGTATCCCGGTGCCGCGGCGGGGCGTCGCGTCGGATGCGTACGAGGCCCTCCAGATCGCCGGTGAGATCGGGTATCCGGTCGTGCTCAAGGCGCAGGTGCTCGTCGGCGGCCGCGGGCTCGTCGGCGGCATCAAAACGGCCGAAACGCAGGATGAGCTGAAGGACGCTGCCGAAGCGCTGCTCGCCTCGGAGATCAAAGGGCTGCCCGTCAGGAAAATTCTTGTCTGCGAGAAGGCCCGGATCGCCCGGGAACTGTATGTCGGGTTTACGATCGACGGCTATTCCGGCAGGCCTGTCATCCTCGTCTGCACCGAGGGCGGCGTGCAGATCGAGGAGACGGTGAAAAACGCCCCGGAAAAGGTTGCAACCCTTCACATCGATCCCTCCTTCGGCTACTACCCTTACCAGGCCCGGGGCCTTCTGAAATTGCTCGGCCTCAATCAGCAGCTGGTCTCCGCCTGGAGCGACGTGATCGGCCGGCTGTACCACGTGGCCTCTTCCTACGAGGCGCTCATCGCGGAAATCAATCCCCTCGCGGTTCTTCAGAACGGAAGCCTGCTCGCCGTCGACGCCGTGCTGGAGGTGGATGATTCGGCCCTCTCAAGGATCCGCCATCCCCTTCCGGACCGCATCGACCGGATCGAGAACGTCCTGGAGCGAAGAGGCAGGGAAATCGGGGTGACCTACGTGGATCTGGACGGCGATATCGGGATTATCGCCTCCGGCGCCGGGCTCGGCATGGTCTCCATGGATATCATCGGCAAGAAAATGAAACCGGCAAACTTTCTCGAGACCGGGGGAGGCATCACGGCGGATCTGCTGTACAAATGCATGGAACTCATCATGATGAAGCCCGATCTGAAGGCGATCTTCATCAATGTCTACGGCGGGATCAACCCGATCCACGAAGGCGCCAAGGGAGTAGTGCGATACATCAAAGAACATAAGGTGAAGCTCCCCATCGTCGCCAAGGCACTGGGGAACCGCCAGGAAGAGACATGGGAAATTCTCCGCTCCGGCGGCGTCCACGTGGTGACCGACACGGCAACGGAGAAAGCCGTCGAGAAGCTGTATGAACTTACCGGGACGAATACCGCGAAATAAATCAGCTTATTCCGGAAAGCTGGCCGATAAAAAATTGAATCCTGATCGAGGTTGAACCATGAGCATACTGATCGATGACACCACCCGCGTGATTGTGCAGGGCATCACAGGCCGGATCGGCAGTATCCAGACCAAATGGATGGTGGAGTATGGCACGAAGGTCGTTGGGGGCATCACTCCCGGCAAAGGAGGCTCCATCGTTGAGGGGGTGCCTGTGTTCGACAGCGTCGCCGGTGCCGCCAGGCAGACCGGGGCCAACGCATCCGTCTTTTTTGTGCCCGCGGCATTCGTGCTGGATGCGTTCCTCGAGACCGTCGACGCGGGGATCAGCTTCATCGTCGTCGTGCCGGAGCACATCCCTGTCGCGGATGTGATGAAAATGCGCAACTACGCCCTCGAAAGAGGGGTATTCGCCCTCGGGCCCACCACCCCGGGCATCCTCGCGCCGGGCGTGGGGAAAATGGGGATCATGCCGGCGTCCCTTTTCACCCCCGGGCGTGTCGGGATCATTTCCCGCAGCGGGACGCTCTCCTATGAATTTGCCGGCATCCTGTCGGAGGTCGGCATTGGCCAGAGCACCGTTGTGGGCATGGGCGCCGACCCGGTGGTCTTGCGGAACCTGCCCGACATCATCGAGCGCTTCGAGAAGGACGAGGGCACGGACGCCATCATCATCGTGGGAGAAGTGGGCGGGGAGCAGGAAGAAAAAGCCGCCGGGTTCATCTCGAGGAAGGTGACCAAGCCCGTAGCCTCTTACATTGCCGGCCGTTTTTCCCCGCAGGGCAAGCGCATGGGTCACGCCGGGGCCATCGTGCGGGGCACTTCGGGAACGGCCGAAGGCAAGGAATCAGCCCTCCGGGCGGCAGGCGTAACGGTTCTCAGCAGTCCCAGGGAAGTGGCCGCATGGGTCCGCCAGCACAAACTTTCCTGATCCGGTTCGTAAGATTTTCTACGAACTATAAAACCACTGATAGAAAGGGAGTTACAGAAGCCCGAAAACAACGGGGCAGGCAACCGTGACGATGCATCCAACCTTCGCCAATTTTCGACCCTCCGTATTCATCTTTCTCCTTAAACAGAGAATCCCGCTCTCAATAGAAAACGGAGTTGGGTAGTCGATCAGGTGCCGTACTGGAAAGTTTGAAAAAGTCATCCGGTGTCAATCAGAAAACGAATTTCCCCGATCATTAAATAGCACCTCGAGGGAGCGGGGTCGTTGCCCTTTAACCAAAACGCTGACTGAACGAAAACAAGGGGCCGCAGGCATTCTGCGACCCCTTGATATTCCTGGTACCCCCGGAACGATTTGAACGTTCGACACCCGGATTAGGAATCCGGTGCTCTATCCTACTGAGCTACGGGGGCACGATAAAAAACGTTCGCAAAAGCAACGGGGTAAAGCCTTTAACACGATTGACGGGAGGTGTCAAGAAAGGGCGAATTCCCGACAATCCGATCACTTATGCCCGCGACGCGCCCGCGAGATCAAACACCCTCCGGGTCCACTCCGGGGGAATGAGTTCCTTCCTCATCTGCTCCGTCAGAGCGGGCACGCCGAGAAACTGCCCCGAGGCGACAGCGACAGGTTCGAAGGTCCCGTCTTTTCCGACGGCGGCGACACCGCCCGATGACCAGTAAAGCAATCTGGAACCGTCACGGCCTTTTACCTTCTCCCCCCGGGCAAGGAAGACCAGGTGCTCGTCAGCCCGGACACTCCTGTAGAACGTGAAACTCAGCCTGACGGTCACACCGCCGCTTGCGGAACGCATGAAACCGGCCCACCCCATGGCTTCATCGAGGAGGGCGAGAAAGGCGAGAGGGTGCACCCTCCCGTCTCTCTGGAAGCGATAAAAGGTCTCCCGATCCCCTGCTTCGAAACCGGCCGTTGCCATGACAATGTCGCCGGGGACTTCCCGGCCCATGAGCTGAAACTTCCTTCGCAGACCGGGGTGACGGCGCTCGATGCCGCAGACAAAACAATTTTTATAGTAGGGGAGATCCATCGGCTGCCGGCCCATGTCCCTCAACGAACGGGGCAGATATGACATGAAAACTTCTTGTATCCCCGGGTCTTCTTTCTGATAAGAAACGACGGCCGACAGGTAAGGCGCCGCATCCCCCCCGATCCGGATCTTTCCAATCGCCCCTGCATCCGCCTGCGAGACTTCCATCCTCACGCTGTCGCCGACGCGCAGCGCCGAACCGCCCATGCGAAAGTCCACGGAATAGGGGTACAGCGCCCGTTCATCGGCAGGGCGATTGTCGAGCCGCATGGCAAGCTCAACGATGGCCCCCATGCCGATCCCCCCGTGCGGAATCCCGATCCAGCCCTCCAGCCGTTCGTCCATGGCCATGTCGACACGGAGACGGTGTCCCTCGCACCCGACGGGGGAAGCACCAAAGAGAAATTCCCTGACAAACGTCACCGGCCTCCAACCTCCGGAATCGAAAAAACGCGGTCCCTCATGCGGTCTCTTGCCGGGACGTTACGCGCCGACCAACGTCCTGGAACCTCACGCGCACCCCGCCCCGAGCCTCGTGATCGCGGGTGCAGACGGAATTCTTGAGCCAGTTGATGTCATCCTGCAAGGGGAAGTCGCTCCGCATGAAGGTTCCCCGGCTCTCCTCACGCCCCAGGCTCGCCTCGAGAATCGCCCGGACAACAAAGGCCGCAGACATGAGGTCCTCTCTCGCGATTCTCTCCGCGGGGTTTTCGGCGGCGGATTCTCCAAGCTCCTTTTCAATACCCTCGATCTTCATCAGGCCTTCCCGGATACCGTCGCGCGACCGGACCACGCCGGCCGAATCCCGGGCCACCTGCGTGATCGCTCGACGAAGCTGCCGGAAATCCGCTTCCCTGCCTTTGCTTCCTGACACGGCCGCGGCACCCGTTTCACTTCTCCCGGTCACGGCCGATGGGGCGGAACGTGCAAGGCGCGCCGCACCGCAACCGGCCATCGTCCCCGACACAACACATTCCGTCAGGGCGTTTCCACCCATGCGGTTCGCGCCGTGCAGCCCCCACACCACCTCCCCGCAGGCGTAGAGGCCCTGGAGGTCTGTCCTCCCTTCCCCATCGATGGCGACACCGCCCACGCAGAAATGAACCGCCGGCGCCACCCGGACCGGTTTGCGGCGGGCGTCGATGTGAAGACGCGCGAGAAGGCTTAACGGATGCCTCTGCCAGGCCGATTCCGGGACCTTTCTCAGATCCATCACGACCGGTCCCTTCCGTTCCTCCTCCATCAGGAGAGCCGAGAACGTATCCCTCTTTGTCATGATGGCGGCGTTGATGTTCCCCAGTCCGTGTTTCTCGACAACGTCTTCGCCGGCGGCGTTGAGCAGTTTCCCTTCATCCGGATAGGGAGGATAGATCATCATCGAGGGAAGCCCCGGCTCGGCGATGACGATGGGGTAACACTGGACAAATTCCATGTCGCGGAGTTCCAGGCCGGCTTCGGCTGCCAGATGATAACCCTGCCCGAGGATGGTTCTTGCGTTGTCGTTCCTTGCGTAGACCGCCCCGGCACCGCCGCAGGCCAGGACAACCGCAGGGGCACTGAGGGTTCTCTCCCTCCCCTTCTTGTCGAAGCCCCTCACGCCATGAACCCGGCCCCCGTCCCGGAGAAGCTCCGTGACGTGAAAACCCGTGAGAATCCCGATGCCGCCTGTGCTTCTGAGCTCCCCGGCCAGTTTCCTGACCAGGGTCACCCCGGGTATGATCTCGGGTGAGGACGCACGAATGAAACAGGAACCCGGCAATTCCACCAGATCAAGACCAAGATCCCGCAGAAATGAAACGATGCCCGAGGTCCCCCCCGCCACCTGCTTGACATAGGACAGGCGGTTGATCCCCTTGCCGATTTCGATGACATCCCGGATGTAGTCGACCGCCGGGCGAGACGCCGACGTGATGGCAAAATTGCCATTGGCCAGAATCGAATTGGCCCCGGTGCCGGGAACACCCCTGTCCACGAGAAGAACGCCGGCCCCTGCCCGCCGGGCGGCCCTGGCGGCCACCATCCCGGCAAGCCCTGCACCGATGATCAACACTCGAGCGTCCATGAGGGGAATCTTCGAGCCTCCTTCATGACCATGTGGCTATCGGAACACCGCACGTCACGGGCAATGATCGACGGGCCCCGTTACAGATGGTTTTCGATGATCAGGCTGTCTGAAAAATTGATGAGTTTCAGGTCACCGGGCGTGACGCCTTTCACGGCGCCGGCCGGGACGAGGCCTACGATCTCCGATTCGAGGACCTCCACGTCCTGTCGACCGGCTTTTTCCGTCACGATGTCGAAAACCTCCTTGATGGAGGTTTCCCTGAAGTTCGTCAGGTTCATGGAGACCTGGACGATCCCCCGGCTCTTCAGGGGAACACCGATCGCCTTGACGGACCGGAGTCCCCCGCCGGACTGCCGGATCTCTCCCGCGATTCTTTTGGCGATGTTCAGGTCGTCCGTTCTGAGGTTGATGTTGTACGCGATGAGCGGCTCCCTGGCCCCCACCGCGGTAGCCCCCTTGCAGGGATCGAATAGGGCCGGTCCCGCGTCGGGCGCCCATTGCGGGTCGCTCAACTTTCGCTCCAGGCTCTCATAGCCGCCCCGGCGGATGTGGGAGAGATCCTTCCTGTCCGTCCGAAGGGCCGCCTCCCCGTAGAAATAGACGGGGACCCCGTTCCTCTCCGCGAAGGCCTTCCCGAAGCGGCGCGCCGCCTCCACGGCGTCCTTCATGCCGAGGCCCGAGATCGGCACGAAGGGAACGACGTCGACGGCTCCGATGCGCGGGTGGACACCCCGGTGTCTGCACATGTCGATGGCCCCGAGGGCCCTGTCGCAGGCCGCGGCCGCTCCATCCTCGACGGCACCGGGCCTGCCCACGAAGGTGAAGACCGTCCGGTTGTGGTCGGGGTCCCTGCAGACATCGAGCAGGCGGACCCCCTCCACGGACGCGAGGGCGTCGGCGATGGACGAAAGGACCTTATCATCGGAACCTTCGCTGAAATTGGGAACGCATTCGAGAACCTTCATGTCCCGTTATTCCACGAAGTGAAATTTCATGTCCGGGATTTCCAGGCAGGTCAGTTTACCGCCGTAAACAGCCCCGGTGTCGATGCCGATCCTGCCGTTCATCACAAAGGGTTCCGCAAAGGGGGTGTGGCCGAAGACCACCGTCTTGTCGAACCGGTAGGTCGAGCGAAAGAACTCCTGGCGGATCCAGAGCAGATCTTCGGGATCCTGCCTCTCGAGGGGAACCCTCGGCCGGAGCCCCGCGTGGACGAAGATGTAATCGTCTGATTCCCAGTAGGAAAGGAGCGACCGGTAGAACTCCATGTGGCGATCGGGCGCATTCACCATCTCGCCCCTCGCCCTCATCACCATCCCGTAAGAGTCAATGGTACTCTGCCCCCCGTTGTAGAGGAACATCTCCCGGTCGACGTTGAAGACATGGTAGTTGAGAAACATCCGCTCGTGATTCCCCATCAGGCAGACGACGTGATCGTGAGATACCTGGAGGTCCAAAACGAAATCCACCACGCCCTTCGAATCGGGCCCGCGATCGATATAGTCCCCGATGAAGACCAGGGTGTCCTCTCTCGGGTTCACCTCGATGCGGGAGATCATCTCCCTCAGGTGGCGAAGGCAGCCGTGGATGTCTCCGATGGCAAAAACTTTCCCCATGTGTCCTCACTCGGGCCGGGACGAATCTCGAAGGAAAATGCCGCGAAGGGTCTTTTCCCTCCGGGCGGTTCTACGCGAAGAGGGCGTCCGTGTAGTCCTTGCTTTTGAAGACCCTGAGATCGTCAAGCGCTTCGCCGATACCGATATAGCGGATCGGGATCTGGAGTTCCCGGGCGATGCGAATGATGATGCCGCCTTTGGCGGTCCCGTCCAGTTTGGTGAGCACGATGCCCGTGACGCCCACCTCGTCCCCGAACATCCGGGCCTGGGTCAGGGCGTTCTGACCCGTCGTGGCGTCCAGCACCAGAAGCACCTCGTGCGGGGCCCCGGGGAGCTCACGGCCCATGATCCGTTTCACCTTCTTCAGCTCTTCCATGAGATTGACCTTTGTGTGAAGACGTCCCGCCGTGTCGACAATCAGGATGTCGGCCTTTTTCGTCCGGGCGGCGTGGAGGGCATCGAACACGACGGCTGAGGGGTCGGCCCCCATCTGCTGCCGGATCATGGGCACGCCGCAACGCTGGCTCCAGACGTCGAGCTGCTCGATGGCGGCCGCCCGGAAGGTGTCGGCCGCGGCGAGCATGACGCTGTATCCCCGCTCCTTGAAGCCCATGGCCATCTTGCCGATGGTCGTTGTCTTGCCGGTGCCGTTCACCCCAACGACCATGATGGTGAAGAGCCCGTCCTTTGGAATGTCCAGCGGCGCCTCGCTCTTGCTCAGGATGAGGGCAATATTGTCCCGGAGGATCTTCCGGAGGACCTCCGGGTTGCTGAGATCCCGCCGTTTGACGATGTCTTTCATGTCATCGATGAGGTCCTGGGTAAAAGCCGCCCCCACATCGGCGGCGATGAGGGTCTCTTCGATCTCTTCGAAGATATCCCGCCCGATGACCTTCTCGCCGAAGATCATTTCGTCGATGGATTTGATCATGTTCCTGCGCGTCTTGCTGAGTCCCTTCTTCAGCCTTTCGAACAGGTTGCTCCCCTTTTTTTCCTCATGAGTCATCTGAACACGTCTCCCTGCCGGGACCATCCGCGGCACAAAACAAAAGGGCTCCTGCAAGGCGGAGCCGGAAACTCATTGAATCGCTTTTATTCTATCGGGATTTCAACTTCAGAGTCAATGTCAATCTTGCACTCATGCGCGGAGGTTGACAGAGACGAGGTTGGATATGCCCTTCTTCTCCATGGAAACCCCGTAGAGGTTTGAAGCGACTTCCATGGTGTTCTTGTTGTGCGTCACCAGGATGATCTGACTCTTTTCCGCGATCTCCTTCAGAAACTGATTGAAGAGGGCGATGTTCGCATCGTCGAGGGCCGCATCCACTTCGTCGAGGACAAGGAAGGGGGTCGGCCGGTAGAGGATAATGGAGAAGATGAGCGCCACGGCCGACAGCGACTTCTCCCCGCCCGAGAGCAGGTTCACGCTCTGCATCCTCTTACCCGGGAGCTGGATTTCGATGTCCACGCCCGTTTCCAGCATGTCTTCCGAGTCCGTGAGCCGCAGCATCCCTCTGCCCCCGCGGAAGAGCTTCGGGAAAATGAGCTTGAAGCATTCGTTCACGGCATCGAAGGCCTCGGCAAACCGCGTTCTCGAAATCTGGTTGATCCGGGCAATGGTCTTCTGGAGGGTTTCCAGGGACGCTTCCAGGTCCGTGATCTGCGAGACGAGAAAGTCGTGCCGCTGCTTGAGCTCCTCGTACTCGCCGATGGCGAGGAGGTTCACCTCGCCGAAGCTTTCAACCTGCTCCTTGCCCCTGTCGAGCTTCTCCCGCAAAAGATTGACCGCCTCCTCGTCCATGGGGATGAATTCCGGAGCCAAGGCGTTCAGATCGGTGTTGTATTTCTCGAGAACCCGGCTCTGAAGAGCGTCGATTTCGAACGTCGTCTCCCGGATCCGGATATCGATATCGGTGACTTCCCGGAGAATGTCATCGAGGTTTCTCTTGAGCTCCTTCTCCTCGCTCTCCACAGCGGCCAGCCGCGCCACTTTTTCCTCGTGGCGCTCCCGGATCAGGGCGGATTCCTTCTCCACTTCCTCGAGGCCGGCATAGAGCTCCCCGAGGGCCTTCTCGTCGGCCGTTATCTGACCCGTCACATCGCCGATGGTCCGGTCGCATTCCTCCAGGTCCCTTTGCCTGGCCTCCGCCTCCCCGGTCATGTCCTTGTGCAGGGAGCTGAGGTTTGAAAGGGCCTTCAGGTCGGCATTTCGCTTCTCCTCCAGGGATGCGAGGCGCACCCTCCCGTCGGTCAGGGCCTTCTCCTTTTCTTCCAGCAACCGCTTCTTCTCCTCCCAGTCCTTTTGCAGTTGAAGGATCAGGGCGTTGACCTCCTCGCCCCGGACTCCCTGAACGGTTATGTCGGCTTCCCCGGCCGCAACCTTTTCGATCATCTCCTTTTCCTCGGAGCACATGCTCTCCCGGCTGAAGCTCAGCGCGGAAAGCCTCTGCCCCAGCCACCTGAGCTCCCCTTCGAGCCGCTCGACATCCTTCTTCCCGCCCGTGACCCGCAGCTCCAGGTCCCGGATCGCGCCCCTCAGGTTTTCCAGCGCCCGCCCCTTTTCCTCGATGAGAGCAGCCGCACGGACCCGATTCGCCGTTCTGTCCTCGAGGGCGGCCTTGATCTCCCCGACTTCCGCTTCGAGAGCCGAAATTTCCCTCTTCTTCCGGAGCAGGCTTGTGTCTTCCGTGACGGTTCTACTCCCGCCGGTCAGCACCCCGTGGGGACTGATGGTGTCGCCGTCGGGTGTCACGAAGGTCCCGCGGAACCCGTTTCTCTGCCACAGGGAAACGCCTTCCTTGATGTCGGGCACGAGGAGGATGTCCCCGAGGAGATAGTCGGCGATGCTTCTGAAATCATCCTTGACATGAACGACGTCGATCAGCCGGATGGCGTTCCGGAGGTAGTCCTTTCCGTTCAAGTCCTCGCCGCTGCCCTTGACCCTCAGGGGGACGAAACTGCCGCGGCCCGCCGTGGCGGTCTTGAGATAGTCGATGGCCTGGATGCCCTCTTCCTGGCTTCTCACGATGATGTACTGGAGCTTTTCGCCCAGGACGGCCTCCACGGCCACCTCGTAAGGTTCGGGCACGTCGATGTGATCGGCCACGAGGCCGAAGAAGGCCTCCCTCGAGAGATTCCCCTCTTCCCTGGCCCTCAGGACCGACCGGATCCCGTCACTGCACCACTCGTGACCGTTCTGAAACTCCCGAAGCGACGCGAGCCTCGACGACTGCCTGCCCAGGTCCTCCTTCAGGCCGGCGATGACGCCATCGAGCCCGGAGAGTTCATCGGCGTAACGACCTATTTCGGCCATCGCCCCGCTTTCATCAGACTTCAACCCCTCGATCTCTTTGAGCGACGCGTCGAGTTCCGCCCGGGTTCTTTCGAGTTCGCCTGCAACGGCCTTCGACCGGGTCTCGTTCTCGGAGAAATCCAGGCTGTCCTTTTCGGTACGCCTCCTCAGATCCTCCAGGCTCTTGGAGAGAGTGCCCAAGATGTTTTTGAGTCGCGCCTTTTCCGCCTGGATGTCGAAGTAGTGAACCTTCTTTTCATCGACCTCCCTGCGCAGGGATTCCTCACCCGCCCGGAGTTCTTCCGTCTCGCGTGTCCTTTGATCGATGTCAAGCCGGAGGTTGTCAATTCTGCTCAGGGATTCCTCAGCGGCCCGTTCCAGGGCGCCGATTTCCTCGCCGGCCCTGAGTTTTCTTTCCCCAAGGGTCTGAATGTCCTCTTCGTCCTTCTGCCGGCGGACCCGGAGGTCGACGATCCTTCCCTTCGAAAACTCGATGCCCTTCTCCCTGACGCCGATGTCGTTCCGCAGGGCGTACACCCGCTCCTGCTTCCCGGACATGGCCTCTTCACCCTCCTGGATCTCCGTCCGCATGGCCAGGATCGATGCTTCGGCATCGGCGAGTTTCGTTCTCGCCTCCGTTGCCCGGGCATCCGCGTCGGAATAATTTCGTTTCAGTTCCTCTTTTTTCGCCACCAGCCCCAGGCGGCCCTGGAGGCACAGCTTGATCTCCGCATCACGGATCTCGCCCCGGAGGGCCTTGAATTTTTCCGCCCGCCTGGCCTGCCGGGAGATCTGGTTGAGCTGGGTTTTGACCTCGCGGAGGATGTCGTTCAGGCGGGTCACGTTCGTCCGCGTGGACTCCATTTTCCGGAGGGCCGACTCCTTGCGGCTCCGGTACTTCGCGATCCCGGCGGCCTCCTCGATGAAGGCGCGCCGCTCTTCGGGCTTCGCCTCCACCATGCTCGCGATACTTCCCTGCTCCACGAGGGAGTACGTCCGGGCCCCCACGCCCGTGTCCATGAAAAATTCCCGGACGTCGAGGAGTCGCACCGGTACGCTGTTGATGCTGTACTCACTCTCGCCGCTCCGGAAGAGCCGCCGCGAGATCATCACCTCGGCGCAGTCCGCGTAGGCCCCGGGGAAGGTGTAGGGACCCTTCTCCAGAACCATGGTCACTTCGGCCATGCCGACGGGCGGGGCGTCTTCGCTGCCGTTGAAGATGACGTCCTCCATTTTCTTGCCGCGAAGCATCGTCACGCGCATTTCGCCGAGGACCCACCGGATGGCGTCGACGACATTGCTCTTGCCGCACCCGTTGGGGCCGACGACCCCGCTTATCCCTTCGGGGAAATCGAGGACCGTCCGGTCCCTGAAGGACTTAAAACCAAGGATTTCGAGCTTTTTCAGTTTCATTCCTCTTCCCCTTGCGCCGCGACGGCAGAGGAGCTTTTATCACAGGGCATGGCGAAACCTCGATAAATTTTTGAAAGCGTAGCAAAATAAAACCCTGTTGTAAAGAAAAAATACAACAAAATGTATACGCCCCATTTCATGACCACTATATATAGTGTAAGACCCCGGCAGGCGACCGGGGTATGGAAACCTCGAAAGGCGATGTTTTTTTGAAAAAATTCGCGAATCGGATCAGCCCATGATTCCTCATTATAACCATCTTTTTCCTTGACTTTTATGGACCGGAAAGATAAGTCAAACACAATGTGCCTTACCTCGATGAATCAAAAGCCTTCTAAATTCTTCTAAAAAATCAAATACAGAAAGGGGGGATCCCGTCGCCGTATAATCATATTTTTTAACACGTGCGTTATGATGAGATCTTTTCTAACAGGGGAAGATTAAAGCCTCAATCCAAAATTTTCAAGGAGGGATATTTAAACATGGCCCAGCAGAAGATTGAAAACAAATTGAAAATCGTCACACAGACACCGACTCAGCAGAAACTCAGGAACAAGACCATCACCGCCCAGAAATGGGCCTCCATGGTCAAATCGGGAGACTGGATCAACCGCGGCGGCCCCGGGTCCGACACCCTGCCCACGATGGAAGCCCTGTCTGCCCGGTTCGGCGAAATCAACAACATCGAGATTTGGAACCAGGCGATCATGCTCGGCAACAACTTCTTCGCCGCGGCCGACCCGGAGGGGAAGCACCACGTCCTCCACGAAGCCTTCCTCCTCCCCACCCTTCGCGGCCTCCTGAAGAAGGGATACAAGGCGTTCGACTGGAAGCATTGGGGATGGTCACTGGGTATGGATGCCGAATACGCCCGCTTCTACCGGAAGGACAAGGCGAAACGCGCCATGGACTGGGGCGTCCAGGCCTGCGCGGTGCCCGAAGCGGGTTACGTGAACGCCAGCTACGGCGTGAACAACTTCATGATAACCGCCAAGTCCTGCAAGAAATTCGTCTGCGAAATCCGCGACGATTACGCCTGGTGCGAATCGGGAAGGTCTATGAATATTCCCATTGACGATGTGGACTACTTCGTCGAAGTGGACACGAGCCAGGAGAAATACCAGTGGATGTACATCGCCGAAAAGGCCATCAAGCCGGACGCCGTACAGACGGCCATCGCGAAAAACTGCCTCTCCGTCATGCGCGACGGTGACTGCATCCAGGTGGGCATCGGCGCGCTCCCCACGGCCGTGGTCATCGGCCTGCGGGATTCGGGACTCAGGCACATCGGCGTCCACAGCGAGATGATCGGCGAGTACGCCTTCACGCTGGCCGAGGCGGGCGTTGCCGACAACTCCCGGAAGACCATCGACAAGGGGAGATGCGGCTGGGCCTACATCATGCCCGTCGACACGCCCCGTTACTACGAGTGGATGCATCGCAACCCGTTCTTCGCCGGGTTTGACATCGGTTACACCAACAACGTCCTCACCGTGTCCCAGATTGACAACATGGTGACCGTCAACAACTTTGCCCAGATAGACCTCCGGGGTCAGGACGCGGCGGGTAACGTCGGCGGCCGTCCCATCTCCTCGACGGGCGGGCAGTTCCAGTTCACCCTCGGCGCCTCCATGGCCAGGGGCGGCAGGGCCATCCTCGCGGCAACATCACGGGACGGCAAGGGCCGGTCCCGTATCGTACCCATGCTGGAACCGGGAAGCACGGTGGACGTCCCCGACTGGCTCGTGACCTATGTCTGCACGGAATACGGCATCGTCAACATCCAGGGCTGCACGGACGCCGAGAAATCAAGGAAGCTCATCTCCATCGCCCATCCCGACGACAGGCCGGCGCTGGAGAAGGCGGCCGTTGAGCAGCTGGGCCTCAAGACGAATCACTGGATGTTCAAGACTGCCCCCGACCGCCGGTTCCCCACGGCGGCCGAGCAGAAGGAACACAAGTACGGTTACATGAGTGTTCAGGTTAGCCCGGGGCAAATCGCAAAAGAATTCGATTGATCGGGCGCAGTAGAAGAACGTTAACAAAAAAGGCAAGGTGTCCGCACCTTGCCTTTTTTTATGCATGCGCCGTCCCTCACACCTTGACAAAACCTTTCAACATGCATTAGAAATATAATGAAAAGTCGCCGGGAGGCTGCCGCCGCCCTTTCGAATCAACCCATGTGCAGCGGGGAAATCCGTAATGAGTAAAAGCAAGAAAAGGAAGCCCGAAGTCGTCGAGACAGGAAAGTCAGACAACGTGACGCCCTGGAACGCCCTTTTCAGGCTGCCCGAGGAAAAAAAATATCGTGTCTACGGCTTTATCGTCTGGCTCCTGGGAATGTTTATCATCATGTGGGTCTTCCGGTCGTGACGATTTGGGGGCCGGCACGGTAAGCGCCGACCGCCGCGGTCGGATGTCTTCCAACGGGCTTTAACCCTGTACTCACGCGCCGGCGCCGGCCCTGAGACAGTCGCTCCGCACAGATGTATTAGTTCGAATCTACTACTTTTTTCGTATATTCTCTCATCCCGCCCGATAAGTTTTTTTTATGGACCCGCAAAAGCTTTTTCCTCTTGACAAGAAGGGTTCTCATCTGTTAATCAAATTTCGGGCGTTTTGTTTTCGGAACAGAAACGAGACCCCTATCCAAAGCACTTAACCACGGGGGGAAAAGTTCTTTCGCCACATCAGGCGGGTTCCATCATTTTCATCCACATTTTTTATCGGGGCATGTCTGTAGGAAACAGGCAGGTATAAAAAACGCGGAAGGGAGGTGAGGAAAAAGTCAATAGAGAGGTTTAAGTGCTTAACCATTCATAACTCTGTTTCATGATCAACAAAAAAGGAGGATTTATCTCATGGCGCATGAACATAGCTTTGCATCTCCCGGTCCTGCGGGCCTGGGCGCGCTTGCAGTTGCATGCTTTGGTTTCGCCGCGGTATTTCTTGGCTGGGTAAAGGTAGAAGGTTTACCCATCCTAGCAGCCTGGCTCATCGGCGGTGGTGTCGTTCAGTACACAACGGCCGTCATGGAGCTCAAGGATCATAACATCACCGGCGGAAACGTCTTCCTGTTCTTCTCCGCCTTCTTCATGTTCGGTGCCTCTCTCAGCCTTGTCTCGAAGTTCTTTATGATCAAGTTCGGTATGGCGCCTCATTCCTACGTCGAGGGATGGACCTGGATGGCCGGGGCCGGCTTCCTAACCGCCGTGACCCCCGCGTACGCGAAATCCAATGCCGCCCTCTTCATCCTCGTTGTTTTGATTGACATCGTGCTGTGGTGCATCGTATTTCTTGACCTCGGCAAGATGGATCCCACTGTCGGCAAGCCGATTGTCGGCTGGGGGCTCATCATTGCCGGCTGGATCGGTGTCTACCTTGCCGGCGCCGTGGTATGCAACACGGTTTACGGCAGGGCCATGTACCCGGTTCCCAAGCCCTGGGTGAAGTAAGCCGCTTCACGACGGCGAATTGACTGAAGGGGCAGGTGTAAAACCTGCCCCTTTTTTTGACGGATCCCCGGCGCAAAAAATCCGGCTGTCCGGTCCCGGGATTTGGGGTAATAAGAACAGGCTAAAGGTATAGAGTGTGTTCTATAAAGGGCTGGTGAGTCAGGACCCGAATCAACGTATTACTTTTTCAATAAAAACCTTTCCCTTTGCCTTTTGCCTTTTGCCCTTTGCCCTTTGCCCTTTGCCTTTTGCCCTTTGCCTTTCGCCCTTAGCCTTTAGCCCTTTGCCTTTTTTAATTTTATGATACCGATCCGCGATGAGACCCGGTCCAGAAATTATCCCGTCGTCAATGTGACGCTTATCGTCATCAACGTGGTGCTGTTTTTGCTCCAGCTCACGCAGTCGGCGCAAATCGAGGCCTTCATTTTCACCTACGGTCTCGTCCCCGCGCGTTACAGCAGCCCCGAAATCTCGTCACACTTCACCCTCTTTGAACAGACTGTCCCGCTGCTTTCGTTCATGTTTCTCCACGGCAGTTTCTGGCACCTCCTGGGGAACATGTGGTCCCTCTATATCTTCGGCGACAATGTGGAGGACCACTTCGGGTCCTTCAAATACCTGATCTTTTACCTCCTCTGCGGCTGGGTCTCGGCCGCGACCCACCTGTATTTCAACTGGGAATCACAGATACCGACGATCGGCGCGAGCGGCGCCATCGCGGGCGTCATGGGGGCCTATCTCCTCCTCTACCCCCGCTCTCGGATTTTGACGCTCATCCCCATCTTTTTCATTCCCTATTTCGTCGAGGTCCCGGCGATTTTCTTCCTGGGTATCTGGTTCGTTTTTCAGTTTCTCTACGCTTCCGTGTCCGACGCGCAGATGGGCGGCGTTGCCTGGTGGGCCCACATCGGCGGATTCGTCGCGGGGATGGCCCTGACGAAACTCGGCTCTTTCATCCCGGATTTCGGGCTGTCGGAACGCATGAGCCACGAGAGAACGACGACCCCCCGCCTCCAGGTCGTCCGTCCGGCTCCGGTGACGGAAGACTTGGACCTCCATGGCAGCATCGCCATCACGCCGCGAGAGGCAGGACATGGCGCGAAGAAAATGATCACCATCATCCGCAACGGGGAGAGAAAGCTCATCAACGTCACCATTCCCCCCGGCGTGAGGAACGGCGCAAGGCTGCGACTGTCCGGCATGGGCCGGGGAAGCGGGAGCGGGGAGCGGGGCGATTTCTATCTCGAGATCATCATCCGGGGGGACTGACATGGAAGACCGCTGGAGGGTCGTCTACAGGGCATCAGGCATGACCAACGCCAGGATCGTGGCGGGACGGCTGGAAGCCGAAGAGATCCCCTTCCGGTTGAAATACGAGGCTGCCGGCGAAATCTACGCCATCGTCATCAACGGACTCGGGGAGGTGGAAATCCTCGTGCCGGAGCGTTTCTTCGACGCCGCTCAAAAGGTCCTCTCGACGCCCTTCGAAGAAAAAGATCTAAACTGGCAGAACGCCTCTGAATAACAAATTCCCGGGACAGCGAAAGAAAAGAGGGTAAGGAAGGGGGCTGTATCAGCCGCCGATCCGCCGCATTTCCCTGCGAGATTTCTTCTGCGGCGACTTGCCGATCCGGAGATCGTGCCCCCTGGGTTTCTCCAGGATGGCTTTCCGGATCATGCCCTGCAGGTCGGCATCGGAGCACCCGGATCGCAGCGGCGTCTTGAGATCCAGTTCGTCGTCCACGAGGAGACAGGAACGCAGATGTCCGTCGGCGGTCAGTCGCAGGCGGTTGCACAAATCGCAGAAGTGGTGGCTGACAGGGCTGATGAAACCGATTTCGCCCACGGCGCCCTCCATCCGGTAGACCCGCGCCGGCCCGTTCGTTCTCCCGCCGTCGCCGTCCACGGGATGGAGTTTACGGAAGGCGCCGATCCTGGCCATGATATCGTCACCGGACAAATACTGTTCCGAAACATTGACGGCGCTCCTGCCCGCCGGCATCAACTCGATGAATCTCACCTGGTAGGGCTTCTCCAGGGTGAGCCCGGCGATCTTCAGGATTTCATCTTCGTTGAATCCCCGCAGGGCGACGGTGTTGATCTTGATGGGGGAAAACCCGATTTGAAACGCCTTATCGATGCCGCGGAGAACCGCATGAAGGTTGCCGCCCCTCGTCATTCGCGCGTACTTTTCGGGATCCAGGGAATCGAGGCTGACGTTGATGCGCCGGACCCCGGCATCGAAGAGTTTCTCGGCATAGACCTCGAGAAGGATCCCGTTCGTCGTGAGGCTCAGGTCCTCCAGGGAAATCGCTTTCAGGGCGGAGAGAAAGTCCAGAAGCCCCCTGCGGACGAGGGGTTCCCCTCCCGTCACCCGCACCTTGGCGACGCCGAGCCCCACCGCCGCGCGGATGATCCGCAGGAACTCCTCGTAACGGAGGATGTCATCGTGCCCGAAGAGCGAGACACCCTCTTTCGGCATGCAGTAAAGGCACCGGAGGTTGCACCGGTCCGTCACGGAAACCCGGAGGTAGCTGATGTCCCTGTTGTAAGAATCGCGCATCCGACGGATACCCTGTTTCCTGAAATTCCTTGTCTTCTAACACAGTTCCCCGGTCCTGACAAGGAGGATGACCGGCAAATCCCCTTGACAGTTTAGAGATTCTCCGTTACATATAGGCATCCGTTATTGCGCCGATAACGGATATCTTTTTTTACAGAAGGTCGACACCGGGGACGATTTCCATGCAAAAAATGCCGATTACGAAAGCGGGTTTCGAAAAACTAAAGAAAGAACTCCATCACCTCAAGACGGTCGCCATCCCTGAAAACGCCCGGGCCATCGAGGAGGCGCGGGGCCACGGCGACATCGCGGAAAACGCGGAGTACCAGTACGCCAAGGAAAAACAATCCTTCCTGCACGGCAGGATGCAGGAAATCGAAAATAACCTGGCCTCTTCGAAGGTGATCGATTTAAAGGGGTTGACGGACGAGAAGGCGGTCTTCGGATCGATCGTGTCCATCCGCGACGCCGACACGGGCGATGTGATGGAATACCAGCTCGTGGGGCCCTTTGAGTCGGATGCTTCCAACAACAAGATCTCCGTCACCTCGCCGATCGGGAAGGCCCTGATCAGCAGGGAGGCAGGGGATACCGTCAGGGTCAAGACGCCGGGCGGTCTCCGCGAGTTTGAGATCCTCAACATCGCCATCCGGAATGAAGATTAGAACCCCGGCAGCGCACCTTCAGGCATATTCGAGCCGTATCTCCTCCAGTTCGATCAGTTCGTTGTGCTCGACCCGGTCATAGAAGTCGATGACCTCCCTGGCGGGACCGTTCACCTCGCCGCTCGCCTTTATTTCATACTCGTGCAGGGGCGCGTAGGCCTCCACCCCCTTGGCCTTCGGACGGACGATCTCCTCGGGATCGTATCCGCTGATCTGCACTCCCGGCGGCAGGTCGGCGAAGGTTTCCTTCAGTTTCCCGCCGAACTCCTTCGAGAAAGTTTTGTACCTGAAATTGAAGCGGGCGCCCTTGATCAGACGGATCGATGCGACCTTCAGCCCCAGATCGGTCTTTCTTTTCTCGACGGCCTCTCTCAGCATCAGGCCGACCCCTTCCCCGATGATGACGCGGATCTCGTCTCCCTTGACGTTCAGCATCCGCAGGAGCTGCCCCAGCGGTCTATCGCTTTTGATGTGGTACTCCTGTTCGAAGACGGCCTCACCCTCGATCCCCTTGCCCTCCAGGTACCCGAGAACGAAACCCTTGGCCAGCTCGTAGGAGCCTTCCACAATGACCTCGTAATACTTGCTCGTCATGGCTTCCTGCACCCCCGATTGATATGACCCATCTGCATTCACCCCTCCGGATTTAGAAAAACACGAAGGTCACCAGGATAAAAGAGGGAATGAGGATGGGTATCGAGTATTTGAACATGTAGCCGAAGAAACTCGGCATGTTGACGCCGGCTTCCTCGGCGATGGACTTCACCATGAAGTTGGGGGCGTTCCCTATGTAGGTGTTGGCCCCCATGAAAACCGAACCCGCGGAAATGGCCGTGAGCAGGGATACAAACTCCGGATTCCCCGTGACCGACCCCAGGGCGCAGGCGCCGGGGACCATGGCCTCCGTCATCCCGAACTTCCCAAGAGCCATATAAAAGAAGGTGAGATACGTGGGGGCGTTGTCCAGGAAGGAGGATAGGGAACCTGACGCCCAGAAGTAGTGAACCGGATCCCTGACATACATGAGCAAACCCGCCATGGCGCCCTGCGGCCCCGCTTGCAGGATGCCCAGGGCCGGGATGATTGTCATGAAGATCCCCGCGAAGAGCTTCGCCACCTCCATGATCGGGAACCAGCTGAACTCGTTCGCTTCCCTCAGTTTCCAGGGCGTGAAGCGAAGGGACAGGACCCCCATGATAATGATCCCGATGTCACGCGTAAGGTTCTGGTAAAAAACTTCGATGCCCATGACATTGAAACACCCCGTCTTCCAGTAACCGCTCAGGAGAACGAACCCCACGACCCCCAGCAGGAAAAGGAGATTATACATCCCCTCGATCTTGATCGGAACCTTATCCGCCGGAGTCTCCGGCACGACCAGCCGCGATTTTTCCTTTCGATAATAGTAGGTGTCGATGAGGTAGAAGAGGGCGAGCACGATCAGGGATGTCAGGAGCATGTGGGGCAGCAGGGCTTTTGTCACCCAGAAGAATGGGACGCTGTGAAGAAACCCCAGGAAGAGGGGCGGGTCGCCGAGCGGCGTGAGGGCCCCTCCGATATTCGCCACGAGGAAGATGAAGAAGCAGATGATGTGCGCCTTCTTCTCACGGTCACGGTTGGCACGAAGCACGGGCCGGATCATCACCATGGAGGCCCCCGTCGTCCCCACCCAGGAGGCGAGGACGGTGCCGATGACGAGGAGGATCGTGTTCATCACGGGTGTCCCCCGGAGCGTCCCGGTGACCACTATGCCCCCGGAGATCGTGAAGAGGCCCCACAGGAGGATGATGAAAGGGATGTAATCGATGATGTAGATGTGAATGATCGGGACAACCGCCATCATGTGATAAACGTATATAGCGGGAACGGCAAACAAGACCGCCCAGAAGGCCGACACCTTCCCGAAATGGTCGTGCCAGAAATGGGGTGTCAGAAGGGGGCAGAGGGCGATGGAGAGAAGAATCCCGACAAAGGGGATGACCGACCAGATGGGGAGCACATACCCGAGTCCGGGATGGGCGCTATCCCCTTCGGCGGATGCCGCCTGACACAACTCCGGCACGAATAAAGCCGCCATGAGGGCAAGCCCGAAGAGGGTAAACATAACGAAACGCCATTTCCTCTCACGCTCATTTGTCATTTGCCGATCCTCCTCACACCCGCACTCGATATCACAGTCCGGGCCATCCCCGCAACGCAGAATACGGCTGCCCCGGGCGTGGATACAAAACCTGCATAAAATGAAAAAGCCAGGTTTATCCCTTCACCCTGGCTCTTTTCAAGCATATATCAGAGACCGTCTCTTACGGCCGTTAATTCAGACCTATGATTTACCGGCTTGCTCGGCGATCTTGATCCGGATCTCGGCGCGGTTGAGGTCGGCTTCCGCCTTCGCATAGCCGGGGTCTTCCTTGGCCATCTTGGCCAGCTTCTGCTCCGCCTTCTCCTTCGCCCGCTTGGCCCTGTCCACGTCGATCTCATCGGCCCTCTCGGCCGTTTCCACAAGGATGGTGACCTTGCCGGCCGTCACTTCGGCGTAGCCCGTGTTCACGGCGTAGTGGGTCCGGCGGCCGTCCCGGAGGTAACTCAGTTCGCCGAACTTGATCGCGGAGAGAAGCGAGGCATGCCCCTTCAGGACGCCGAACTCGCCTTCGATACCGGGGATGGTGATTTCCTCGACCTTCCCGCTGAAAGTCATCTTCTCCGGTGTCACGATTTCAACCATCAACTCGTCGGCCATGAGGAAACCTCCGCTTTCGGTTATTCAGACAGCCTTCTGGCTTTCTCGACGGCTTCCTCGATTCCGCCCACCATGTAGAACGCCTGCTCCGGCAGCTCGTCGTGCTTGCCGTCCAGAATTTCCTTGAAACCCCGGACGGTGTCCTTCACGGTGACGAACTTTCCTTCCGTCCCCGTGAATTGGGCAGCCACGAAGAAGGGCTGGGAGAGGAACCGCTGAATCTTTCTCGCGCGGCCGACGGTGAGCTTGTCTTCTTCGGAAAGCTCGTCCATGCCCAGGATGGCGATGATATCCTGGAGATCCTTGTAACGCTGGAGGATGAGCTGGACGTTACGGGCCACCTGGTAATGTTCATCGCCGAGGACGTTGGGGTCCAGGATGCGCGAGGTCGAGTCGAGGGGATCCACGGCCGGGTAAATGCCGAGTTCCGCTATGGGACGCGAGAGAACGACGGTGCCGTCCAGGTGGGCGAAGGTCGTGGCGGGGGCGGGGTCCGTCAGGTCGTCGGCAGGGACGTAGACGCACTGTACGGCCGTGATCGAACCCTTGTCCGTCGAGGTGATCCGCTCCTGGAGCTCACCGAGGTCCGTGGCCAGGGTGGGCTGGTAACCGACGGCGGAGGGCATGCGGCCCAGGAGGGCCGAAACCTCGGAACCGGCCTGGGTGAAACGGAAGATGTTGTCGATGAAGAGAAGCACGTCCTGCCCCTGCACGTCGCGGAAGTACTCGGCCGCCGTCAGGGCCGTGAGGGCCACCCGGGCGCGGGCTCCGGGAGGCTCCGTCATCTGGCCGTAGATCAGGGCCGCCTTGGAGATAACACCGGATTGCTTCATTTCGAGGTACAGGTCGTTGCCCTCCCTCGTCCTTTCGCCCACTCCCGCGAAAACGGAGATTCCGCCGTGGTGCATGGCGATGTTATGGATCATCTCCATCATGACGACGGTCTTGCCGACGCCGGCACCGCCGAACATCCCCATCTTGCCCCCGCGGGGGAAGGGAACCAGCAGATCGATGACCTTGACGCCCGTCTCGAGGACGTGAACCGTGGTGTCCTGCTCGAGGAACGTGGGGGCCGACCTGTGGATCGGCATCATGTCCTTTGCGTTCACCGGTCCCAGACCGTCGACGGGTCTCCCGACGACATTGAGAATCCTGCCCAGCCCCGGTTCGCCGACGGGAACCAGAATGGGGGAGCCGATGGCCTCGGCCTTCATGCCCCGAACCAGTCCGTCCGTAATATCCATGGCGATGCAGCGCACCATGTTGTCGCCCAGGTGCTGCGCCACCTCGACAATCAGGTTGCCTTCCTCATCATTGATGGCCGGGTTCGAGATCTTGATGGCATCCAGAATGTGGGGAAGGTGCCCTTCGTCGAACTCGACATCGACAACCGGTCCGATGACCTGTACGATTCTTCCTAAATTGCTCATGCCGCTCTCCTTATAAAGTTTCTGACGTCCTTACAATCCATCCCGATTGCAGGGCTCGGCTTATTTCGCCTTTTTCAGCGCCTCCGTGCCGCCCACGATATCCATGAGCTCCTTGGTAATATTGGCCTGCCGCACCTTGTTAAAGGTCAGTGTGAGGCTCCTCGTGAGGTCGTCACAGTTCTTCGTGGCGTTGTCCATGGCCACCATCCTCGCCCCGTGCTCACCCGCCGAGGTTTCCAGGAGGGCACGGTAGATGAGCACCCGGATGTACATCGGAAGGAGCTGGTTCAGGAGGACCTCGTCGGAGGGCTCATAGATGTAGTCGAGCCGTTTTTCGTAGTCCACCTCCTCCTCGGTGCCGACGGAGGGCAGCGGCAGCAGCCTCACGACCCTCGGCCTCTGGATGGAAACGCTCGCGAATTCGTTGTAGACGAGATACAGCTCGTCGTACTCCTCGGCGATGAAGGAGGGAATGACGTCCTCGCCAACCCCGATGGCAAGCCCCATGTCGAACTTCCGGAAAACATCGGTGTGCGCACTGTGGAGCTTGGACTTTTTCCTGAAGTAATCCCTCCCCTTTCGTCCCACCGGAACCACCGAAATCTCTTTGCCTTCTTTGGCCTTCGCCTGCACAAACCGTTCGGCCGCCCGGATGAGATTCGTGTTGAACCCGCCGCAGAGACCGCGGTCCGAGGTCATGACGATGACCCGGATTCGTCTTGGCTCCCTCGCCGCGAGAAGGGGGTGGGACTTCGAATCGACCCGGAGGGCAAGGCTGTTCAGCACATCCATGAACTTGATGGCGTAGGGCCTGAAGTTCTCCATCCGCAACTGGGCGGAACGGAGCTTCGAGGCCGATACCATGTTCATGGCTCTGGTGATCTGCTTGGTTTTCTGGACCGCAGTAATCTTTCTTCGGATATCCCTTAGGGCGGCCATGGCCTGTCTTATTCTCCCTTAGCGTTTCGTGAGCGAAAATGCCTCATCTATCACCCGGCGACGAAGATGTTGTCGAATTCCGTAAGCACGTCTTTTATCTTCTTCTCAAGCTCCGGGCTGATGATCTGCTTGTCGTCGATCTCCTTCAGGATCTCGGGGTATTTACCCTTCACGTAATCGAGGACCTGGGGCTCGTAGCTCTTGATCTTGTCCACGGGGTACTTGTCCAGAAATCCCTTCGTTCCCGCAAAGAGGACGACCACTTCTTCCCCGAGCGACATGGGCTTGTACTGGGGCTGCTTCAGGACCTCCACCAGACGCACGCCCCTCTCCAGCTGGGCCTGCGTGGCCTTGTCCAGATCGGATCCGAACTGCGCGAAGGCGGCCATCTCGCGGTACTGCGCGAGCTCCAGTTTCAGGGTGCCCGCCACCTGCTTCATGGCCTTCACCTGGGCGGCGCCGCCGACGCGGGAAACGGAAAGACCGACATTGATGGCCGGGCGGATACCGGAATAGAAGAGGCCCGGCTCGAGGTAGACCTGGCCGTCGGTGATGGAGATCACGTTCGTCGGGATGTAGGCCGAAACGTCGCCGGCCTGTGTCTCGATGATGGGCAGGGCCGTGAGCGAGCCTCCACCGTAATCGGAGCTCACGCGCGCGGCGCGCTCGAGAAGCCTGGAGTGGTTGTAAAAGATGTCCCCGGGGAAGGCCTCGCGTCCGGGGGGCCGCCGGAGGAGCAGTGAAATCTGCCGGTAGGCCACGGCCTGCTTCGAAAGGTCGTCGTAGATGATGAGCGCATCCTGCTTCCGGTCACGCCAGTACTCCCCGATGCTGCACCCCGAATAGGCGGCGATGTACTGCAGGGTGGCCGGGTCGCTCGCGCAGGCGCTGACGACGACGGTGTAGTCCATGGCGCCGTTCCGCCGCAGGGCCTCCACGACCTGCGCCACCGTTGATTTCTTCTGGCCGATGGCGACATAGATGCATTTGACGCCGGTATCCTTCTGGCGGATGATCGCATCGATGCAGATGGCCGTTTTCCCGATCTGGCGGTCGCCGATGATAAGCTCACGCTGGCCGCGGCCGATGGGCGTCATGGCGTCAATCGCTTTGAGACCGGTGTACATGGGCTGGTTCACGGGCTGGCGGGCGATAACGCCGGGGGCGACCATCTCGATGCGTCGGTTCTCCTTGGCCTCGATGGGCCCCTTGCCGTCGATGGGCCGGCCCGTGCCGTCGATGACGCGTCCCAGAAGCTCGTCGCCGACGGGGACTTCCGCGATCCTGCCCGTCCTTTTCACGATGTCCCCTTCCTTGATATGGGTGTCTTCCCCGAGGATGGCGACGCCGACGTTGTCACGCTCGAGGTTGAGAACCATGCCGAGGATATTCCCGGGGAACTCCAGGAGCTCCATGGCCATGGCGTTCTCGACACCGTAGATACGGGCGATACCGTCACCCACGGAGAGGACGGTACCCGTCTCGCTGATGTCCAGCTTTTTCTCGTACTCCTTGATCTGCTTCGAGATGATTTGACTGATTTCTTCTGCCCTGATCGCATCCATCACCTATATCTCCTCTCCCAAGAGCTTCCTGATGTTGTTGAGCTGCGTCTTGATACTCCCGTCGTAAAGGGTGTCCCCGACCCGGACGACAAGGCCCCCGATCAGGGAGCTGTCCTTCTCGACGGTCATTTCCACTTCCTTGCCCGTCATCTCGGCGATCTTCGACTTGAGGCTTCCTGTAAGGTCGCCGTCCAGCGGAAAAGCTGTTTTCACGGAAACCCGGACCTTCTTGAGCTTCTGATCCATGAGCTGCCGGTAGGATTCCGCGATATCCCCGGCGATGCCGATACGCTTCTTGTCCACCAGCAGCCTCAGGAAATTGGCCGTCATGCCGGACATGCTGACGCGGCCCAGAATCTGCTCAACGACGGACTTCTTTTCCGATTGGTCAAAGACCGGATTGGCCAGAAACTCCCGCAGGTCCCTGTTTTCATCGATCAGGGAAGAAAAGGACTTGAGCTCGTTATAGAAATCCTCGTATTTCTGTTCCTCGGCCGCTATGTCAAAAAAGGCCTTGGCATACCGTTTGGCGATATCACTCCCGATCAATTTTCCTTCACCATCCTGTCCATGTATTCTTTGACCATCTTCTCGTGGTCCTCCTGGCTGACATTTCTCTTCAGAATGTCTTCCGCCACTTTGATGGAGAGTTCCACGGCTTCCGTCCGGAGCTGTGAACCGGCCTTCTTCATCTCCTGCTCCATCCTGGCTTTGGCGTCCTCTTTCATTTTCTCGGCGGCCTTCTCGGCATCGGCGATGAGTTTCTGTTTTTCCGCGAGGCCCTGGGCCTTGATCATCTCTGAAATGTTCTGGATGTCGTCGGTGGCCTTCGTCAGCTTGACCTCGTATTCCTTGAACTTCTCCTCGGCCTCCACTTTCCGGTCATTGGCCTCCGCCAGCGACGTCTTGATGTCTTCACGGCGATTCCGGAAGAAGCTCACCAGGCGCTTCCAGGCGAGCTTGTAAAGGATGTAGACCAGGATCGCGAAATTCAGGAGCCGCCATGCGAAGTCCCAGAGCTGCGCCTTGTGGTCCACTTCACCCCCCGCCGAGGCGCAAAAAGCCGGCACCACGACCAGGAGCGTCCCCAGAACGGCCGGCAGAACGCTCAACAAGAACCTCCGCAAGTGATTCCCCGCACGACACCTTTTCATCAAACACTCCTTCCCAGGACCTTTTCGGCTATCTCCTTCGATATTTTCTCGGAGTGGCTTCTCAGGATCACTCTCGCGCCGTCCACTTCCTGGGCCATCCGGACCTGGAAGTCATCCATCATTTTCTGGATTTCAGCCCTTGCCCCGTCCAGTATCTCCTTCCCCTTCTCGGCTCCCTCCTTCTGGATCTCGCCGCGCTGGGCCATGGCCTCGCCCTTGGCCTGGGCGATCCTGGCCTCGTACTCGGCCACCTTCTTGTCAATCGTATCCTGCAGGCGCTTGATTTCCGCCTCGGCGGAATCAAAGATGCCCTTCCTGCGCTCCATTATCTGGAGAATAGGTTTGTAGAGGAGCTGATTGAGGATGAAGATCAGGGCCAGGAAATTGATGATCTGAATGAATACCGTGCTGTTGATATCTACCATGATGACCGGTCCTTACATGAAAGATAAAAACACAGAAAAACCGAGAGGATAGGACATCCTCTCGGTTACTTAAGACACTGACGGCAGCTGGAGAAGGGTTACGGCGACATCGCGGCGATCCGTTGATAACTGATTGACATTATAATGCTTTTCCACGATATCCCCTTCCGGGCAAGCTATGCTTAAAGCGCTGACTACTAATCATAACTGACCGGCCTTGTCAATACTTTTTTTCAATCAGGGAAGGGGTTTCCTGACGGCTGAAGAAAGCCTTGAAGCGGCGGCTCGGGAGGCGATACAAAGGGGCTCCGAAAATCCGTGATTCTCCTGCTTTTCCGGCAGAGCCACGGGATGCTTTCAGTCCTCTTTGACCTGACCTTTGACCATGCGGCAGTCGCCCTCGAAGACGCCGCCGTCCTGAACGACAAAGACAGGGGTTGTGACCGTTCCGAAAAATTTTCCCGTTTTGAATATTTCCACCCTTTTTTTGGCCTCGGCGGAGCCGTGAAACTCACCCCCGACCAGGAGGTTGTCCACGGAGATGGCCGCCTCGATGTGGGCCCCCTCGCCGATGACAAGGGTCCCTCCTCCCATAATTTCCCCCTTGAAGCGTCCGTCCAATCGGACGGACCCGCTGAAGACAAGCTTCCCCTCGAACTCCGTGCCCTTTCCCAGAAAGGCCTTGATCTCGTCATTGTCCGGTTTTTTCTTGCTTAACATAGGATTCCTCCTTATCCAAGAGATCGGGCGACGTCAAATACAAATTCGAGTCCCCTCCATTAAACAGGTCCTAATCATGTTGGAGCAGATACCTTCTCATGCTCACGCTCATCAAGAGCCCCACGCCGGTGAGCAGCCCCACCATGGACGATCCCCCGTAGCTGAGAAAAGGCAGGGGAATACCCACCACGGGCAGAATTCCGATCACCATGCCGATGTTGATGAAAAAACCCCAGAAGACGAGCATGACGAGACCGAAGGCGATGAGGGTACCCAGGAAATCCCGGGCCTGCTGGGCGATTTTCAGGCCCCACAGGATGAAGGCCAGGCAGACCATCAGCAGAATCACGGCCCCGAGAAAACCCCATTCCTCGGCAAAAACGGAAAAAACAAAGTCAGTCTGCTGCTCGGGCAGAAATTTCAGCTGACTTTGCGTCCCGTGCATGTAACCCTTGCCGAAGAACATCCCCGAACCGACGGCGATGATCGACTGGATGATGTGATACCCCGAACCGAGGGGATCCCGCCCCGGATCAAAAAAGGTCAGGACCCTCTCCCGTTGATAGTCGTGCATGAAATTCCAGAGAACGGGCACCAGGAGCAGGCCCGTCAGAGCGGTCAGGAGGACGGATCTCCACTTCACGCCCACGAAGAGGACCATGGAGCCGAAGAGGATGAGCAGAAGAAGCGCGGTGCCCAGGTCCGGCTGCCGGATGATCATCACGAAGGGAACGAGGACCATCAGGATGGGGACGAAGAGGCTGCGGATCGTATAGGCCTCCGGCAGTTTGTGATCGTTGAAGTACCTGGCCAGGGCCAGCACAAGGGTCAATTTCACCAGTTCCGAGGGCTGGAATGAAAACCCCCCGAGGTTGATCCACCGCTGAGACCCGTGGGTGACATTCCCGTAGAAATAGACAAGGATGAGCAGAAGGATGGCCACGCCGTGAATGGTGTAGGCGGACCGGGCGATGAGACGGTAGTCAACGCACATCACGGCAAACATCAGGACGAACCCCACGGCGATCCAACGGATCTGCTTCAGGAAAGGAGGATCCCCCGATGCGCTTGCGCCTGCACTGTTGAGATTCAGGAGGCCGATGCACAGGATCACCGTGAGCAGGCCGAAAAGCGTCCAGTCGAATGAATACAGCAGTCGCCGATCAATTCTCATGAGGGTACCTGTTCGCGAAATATCCGTCGATGACCTTCCGGGCTACGGGCGCAGCCGCCGTGGCCCCGTGGCCGCCGTGCTCGATGACTACCACGACGGCTATTTCGGGGTTATCCATCGGCGCGAAACAGACAAAAAGAGCGTGGTCCCTGTACTCGTAAGGGAAAAAGACCTGCTTTGCATCTGCCCCTTCGGGAAGACCGATGACCTGCGCCGTTCCGGTCTTCCCGCAGACGTCGGCTTCCTTCCGCTTCAGCGCGTACCCCGTTCCGCCCGGCTCGTTGCAGACCCCCCAGAGGGCCTGGACCACCAGCTCGATGTTTTCCCGGCTGACGTCGACGGTCTTTTTCAACTGCGGGGGAAATTCCTGGACAATCTGGCCCTCTTCCGTCTCCACCCGCTTGATGATCCTGGGGGTGTAGATCCTGCCCCGATTGGCGGCGGCGCAGTAGGCGTTCAGCAACTGCAGAGGCGTCAGGTTATTGAATCCCTGGCCGATGGAGATGGAGATGGTTTCGCCCGGCTGCCAGGGGACGCCGAACCGGGCCAGCTTCCACTCCTTGGTGGGAACCAGGCCGGATTTTTCTCCGAGGAGGCTGACGCCTGTTTTCTCCCCGAGGCCGAACTGATAGGCGTACTCGGCGATCGCATCCACGCCGAGGAGTTTCCCGACATTGTAAAAATAGACGTCGCAGGACTCCACAATGGCCCGGTGGAGCGAGACCCGGCCGTGACCGCCCTTTCGCCAGCAACGGAAGGTCCTCGTCCCCATTTCAAAGGTTCCGGGGCAGTTGAAGGATGTCTCGGGCGTGATGACGCCTTCCTCCAGTCCGGCCATCGCCACGATGAGCTTGTACGTCGAGCCCGGCGGGTACTGGCCGCTGATCGCCTTGTTTTCCATGGGATGGAGCGGACTTTTTGTGAGCCTCTCCCAGTTCTCCTGCGAGATGCCCCGGTTGAAGAGGTTCGGGTCGAAGCCGGGCTTGCTCACCATGGCGAGAATCGATCCGTCGCGGGGATCGACGGCGATGACGGAACCGGCCTTCTCCTCCAGGGCGTTCCAGGCGATACGCTGGAGAACGGAATCCAGGGTCAGCACGATCCGGTATCCCACGGTGGGCTCCACGCGCCCCAGCATTCGGATTTTTTTGCCGACGACGTTGACCTCGATCTGCTCCCCGCCGTTTTTCCCCCTGATTTTCGGGTCGAGGTACCGCTCGATGCCGTATTTTCCCACGAGATCGCCGGGCCGGTATTGCTCGCCCCCCTCCCGCTCCATGTCGGTGCGGCTCACCTCTCCGGTATATCCGATGACGTGGGCCATCGACTCCCCGAAGAAATACTCCCGCACGGGCATGACATCAATGCTGACCCCCGGAAGTTCCAGGGCATGGGTCTCCACGAGGGCCAATTTTTCCCGGCTGATGTTCCGATCCAGCCGGTAGGTCATCTGCGGCCTTCTGGTTTCCAGGAGCTGCGTGTAGTCCTCGCTGAGGCTGAGCCGGTGTTTGTTGTACAGGCCCTCGAGCGTTTCAATGACACTCCGGACATTCTTCGCATCCTCGGGGTAGATGAACACATCGAAAGAGGGCCGGTTGTCCACGAGGACCACGCCGCGGGAATCGAGGATAATACCGCGCAGGGCCTTGACTTCCCGCAGACGCACCCGGTTGTTCTCGGACCGGACCCGCAGATCCTGCCCCTGAATGACCTGAAGATACCACAACCGGACCACGATCAGGGACACGGCAATGAGGACAATCCAGAAGAGCGCCCGAAAACGGTTCCGGTACTCTCCCGGGTCATAGGGATTCAGTCGATCGTCGATCTCCGGCATGAAACAAGACCTCGAGATAATTCAGCCCCGCGAAGAGCGCCGGGCTCAGAACGCCGGCCACAAGGGCCTGCGGCAAAAAAACCCTGTAGAGATTGTAGCTCATATTGACGTCAAAGACGGACTTGTAGAGGACGACAATGTAAAGCCCCTCCAGGAGAACGCACAGAAAGGTGAAGATCATGATGAAGAACATCTGCTCGCTGTAGATCCGGTTCGTCAGAAGCCGGGTCAGAAAGAAGACGATGACGTAAAAAAAGGTATAGAGGCCCATGACGGCGCCCGAGAGGCAGTCAAAGACAAACCCCGTCAGCGCGGCGAAAATGCCGCCCCGCACCTCCTCGAAGTTGAAGCCGGCAAAGATGACGAGCATAAGCGACAGCTCGAGGCTGATCTTCCCCGCGAAGAGAAGATCGACGAACGTCCGCTGCAGGATGATGACCGAGAAGGCCAGGAGCAGGGTCAGAAGATAAAAAATCATCTCCTTTTCTCCTTGCTTCGTTCGGGGATGAGGACCAGCACCTCCTCCAGCTTCGTGAAATCAACGGCGGGCATCACCTCCACGTGCTGGAATAGCCCCGTCTCCCTCTTTTCCGCCGTCGCGATCATCCCGAGGACCAGCCCCTTGGGGAAAATGCCCCCCAGCCCCGATGTGACCAGTGTGTCGCCCGGCTTCACCTCGTCGGTGCGCTGAACGTATTTGAGGCGGCAGAGCTGCGGTCCGCCTCCCTGCAGAATACCCTGCGCGCGGCTGCCCTGGACAAGGGCATCGATGTTGCTGTTGTAGTCCGTGACCAGAAGGACGCGTGAGACATTCCAGGATGACTCAATGATGCGGCCCACGATCCCCTGTGAGGTCACGACGGGAAGTCCCTCAACGATGCCGTCGTCGGTTCCCTTTTCAATGATGATCGTCTTGAAGAGCGACGATCTTTCATTGCTGACGACCCTGGCCGCGACGGTGGAGTAGATCATCGTCTCTTCCAGGGAGAGGATTTTTTTCAGACGACCGACCTCGTAGTACATCTCCCGGTAGGAATTGATCTCGTTCTGGAGATCGGCGATTTTTTTCTTGAGATCCCGGTTTTCGGACTCGAGACCGACGAGGAAGAGGTAGCGGCCCCAGACGTCCCCGAGCCCCCGGAAGGCGGAATGGATTCCCTTCTCAACGGGGGAGGCTGTCTCCATGGCCACTTTCTTGAAGAATCCGACCTGACCCGGCCGTTTCAGATGATAGGATAGGAGAGCGAGAGAGGCAACAATGAAGACAAAGGCGATGGCGAGCCTTTGATATTTTTTAAAGAAAAACATCTCTGAATGGAACCGATCCGGTGATGCGATGTTAGGAATGCCTCCCAGCGGGTTGCCGGAAAGAGAACGGAGTCTTCTCGAGTCTTGCCCGTGCCTGACCCGTGACGCGGGATACCCTCAACGACCTTATCGTCTACAGTTGAATGGCAACCTCTTTCAACAGGTCGATTTCATCGAGCACAACGCCGGAGCCCCGGGCCACGGTCGACAGCGGGTCATCGGAAATGGTGATCGGAAGATTCGTCTCTTCCCTGAGAAGCTTGTCGATCCCTCTCAGGAGCGCGCCGCCCCCCGTCAGAACGATTCCCCGGTCCACGATATCGGCGGCCAGTTCCGGCGGCATTTGCTCGAGGGCATCCTTGATGGTTTCGACGATGATGCTGATGGGTTCAGCCAGGGATTCCCGGGCCTCCTCGGAGTTGAGTTCCACGATCTTGGGGATGCCGGAGATAAGGTCCCTTCCCTTGACTTCCACGGTCCTCAACTCGTCCTCGGGATAGGCGCAGCCGATCGTCATTTTGATCATCTCCCCGGTTTTTTCACCGATCAGGAGGCTGTACTTTCGTTTCAGATATTGAACGATGCCCTCATCCATCCGGTCCCCGGCCACGCGGACGGACTTGGCATAAACGATGCCGGACAGGGAAATGACGGCCACTTCCGTGGTCCCGCCCCCGATATCCACCACCATGGAACTCACGGGCTCCCGAATGGGAAGCCCCGAGCCGATGGCCGCCGCCATCGGTTCCTCGATGAGATAGACCTCCCGGGCCCCCGCGGATTCGGCCGTTTCCTTGACGGCTCTGCGCTCCACCTGGGTGACGCCGGAGGGAATGGATATGATGATCCGCGGGCGGATCAGGGTCCTGCGGTTATGAACCTGCCGTATAAAGTGACGGAGCATTGCTTCCGTGATGTCAAAATCGGCGATCACGCCTCCCTTCATGGGCCGGATGGCCTCGATGTTTCCGGGCGTCTTGCCCAGCATCTTCTTGGCCTCTGCGCCGACGGCAAGCACTTTTTTGATCCCCCTCGAATCCCTGTGCACCGCCACGACGGAAGGCTCACTGAGCACAATGCCCTTTCCCTTCACGAAAACGAGCGTGTTGGCCGTGCCCAGATCGACGGCCAGATCGTTTGAAAATTTCCCCAGGATAAAATCGAATAACACCTTCTTGCGTCCTCCTCACTGCAACGTAACCCCGTGTATCGACACGGTTCATGATTCTAGGTGGGCTCTTATACAGCATTTAACCCCGCGAATCAATCATTATTCTGAAAATTGTTGCAATTTTCATGCGACTGTAATAGAAACCTTTGGTTGATTCCGGGAGAATTTCATCATGCTCCAATTCATGAGAAAACATGCCCGAAGCTGGATCATGAAGGTCCTGCTCGGCCTCATCATCATCGTCTTCATTTTCTACTTCGGGTCCCTTCGCTGGAGCCGAGAGGCGGAATCCGTCGCTGAAGTCGACGGGAAGTTCATCACCTACACGGACTACCGCCGGGAATTGCAGAACACCCTGGACATGTACCGACAGACCTTCGGGGGGAACATTTCCGACGAGGTGATGAAAAGCCTCAAGGTGAAGGAGCGGGTGCTCGATAACCTCGTCAATCAGGCCGTCCTCGTGAACATCGCCGAGCGGATGAACATCACGGTGAGCGACGAGGAAGTGCAGCGCTATATTTCCAGATATCCCGCTTTTCAAAGAGGCGGGATGTTCGATGAACGCCTCTACCAGCAGTTCCTCAAATACAACCGGATCTCCGCCGAGGATTTCGAGGCCGCGCAGAGGAAGGGGCTTCGCATCATCAAGCTTGAGCGCATGATCAGGGAGGGCGCCAAGGTGTCGGACCTGGAGGCCTTTGAGGCTTACCGGCTCCAGACGGAGAGGATCAACCTGGAGATATTCAAACTCCCCCTTCAGAACTGCCGCAGAGAAGTACGACCAACGGAAAAAGACCTCGAAGCCTACCTGAGTGAAAACGCCGAGACCCTGAGGGTCCCCGAGCAGTTTCAGGTCCGATACCTCGCCTTCCTGGCCGAGCACTACGCCGGCAAGGTCCAGATTTCAGCCGATGAGGTGAAGAGCCACTACGAGAGGATGAAGCAGGGGACGGCCGGCAGGGGCAGTGCTCCCCCCTTCGCCCAGGTCCAGGACAGAATCGCCAGAGAGTTGAGAATGGCCAGGGCCATGACCGTCGCTGCCGACGAGGCCAAAAAGGCTCACGACACGATTTATCAGGAGGAAAACTTCGAAGCCTACGCGAAGGAGAAGGGGCTCCCCGTACACACCACGGGATTCTTCTCGGGAGGAAACCTGCCGGCGGAACTTCGGGAGGTTAAGAACGCGGCAGAGGAGATCTTCTCGTTGAAGGGCAATGACGTCAGTCCCGTTTTGTCCGGCCCGCGAGGGCATTACCTGATCAAGCTGGCGGCTCGAAAACCCTCATACGTGCCCAAGCTCTCCGAAGCGAGAGTCCAGATCGAGGGGAAATACATCAACGACAGGGCGAGAAGCCTCTGTCAGGCGACGGCCCAGGAGGTTCTCCAACGGTTCAAAAAAGGGGAAGACAGCCGCTCCCTGGCCCGCGCAAAGGGAATGGACATTTCGGAAACGGGCTTTTTCTCTTTGACGGCGGGGGCCGTTCCCAAGGTCGGCAGCTCCAAGGAGATATACGATACTCTGCTTCCGTTATCGGAGAAAAACCTGTTTGCCGATCGCGTCTTTTCCTCCGACGACGGTTTCGTGGTCCTCAAGTTCAAGGGGCGAACAGGGGTTGATCCCAAGGGATTCGAAGCGAGGAAAGACGAGCTTCGTGAACGGCTCCTGCAGATGAAACAAACAGGCTACTTCCAGGCCTGGCTCAATGAACAGAAAGAATTGATGACAAAGGAAGGCAAGATCACCATCAAGAAAGAAGCCGGCGCTCTTTGAGGCGCATCCACCCGGTTATGGATAATAAAAGCGGGGGTGGAATTTCTCCGACCCCCGCTTTTCATTTACAGCCCGCCGCAGCGGCCACTCACTTCATGCCGAACTCGCCCGTGTCGACCCATTCGCTCTTGACCAGCGACCACCAGTCATCGGCGAGTCCCTTCAACACGTAATCGTAGGGCAGCCAGCCGTAGCCGGCATCCCCCCACGCCTTGCCCCAGGAGTTCCGGACGAGGAAGGCCCCCGTGGTCGTCTTGCCCCCGGGTCCAGTATTCTTGATTTTCATTTTGTCGTCGTAGCCCATCGCCGCCACGGCATGTCCCCCGAGGACCTTTTCGCCGGGCGTGGGGAAAGGAATCCGGCCGTCTTTGTCGGCCTGGGAGATGCTGTCGTAAACGGTGAAACCGAACATGGCGGGCAGCCCCTCCGCGAGATTGGCCTTGATCCGCTTGAGCAGCTCCTCATTCGACGACCCCGGAGGATCCAGACGGTAATAGCTGATGGCCTGGTAATTCTGGGCGTAGGCGTAACAGAAGGCGGGGGGTTCTTTCTCGAAATCGGCGACATGGTATGGCCAGTGTTTTTCAGGCGGGACACCGAAGAGGACCAGTGCGCCCATAGTCGTCCGCAGAAAGGCCCCCGTGTCACCCGTCCATCTGAGAAGGTTCCTCGTCACCTTGTAGAGAAACAGGCGCGAGGCGTTGAGATGTTTGCCGAAGGCCCTCTTTTCGAAATATTCGACGATACCCACGCCGGCATGAGCCGTGCAGGAACCCAGCTCCCCCTGGTCTTCCACGGGTGAGCACCAGGCCCTGAGGTCTATCTTGTCCGGCACCTCGCGGGCTCTCTGCAGAAGTTTCGCCTTTTTCAGAATCGGGAGGACCTGATCGCTCCCGACCGTGTAATCCCTGAAATCCGGATAGTCCGGCAGCCACCCCATCCCGCGTTTCGTCATGCTCTCCATAAAATCCCCCCTTGATAACCTTAAAAGCGCCTGGTTTTGATCCTTTATATTCCGCAAAACAACCGGATAAAGGTTCGCACCGCTCATTTCCCGATGCCCGGCGCCTGAGCCCCGGTGTCTCTTTTCATCACCACCAGTAAGGATGGCGGCGCCATCCGTAAGGATAGGGTCCCCAGTAAGGATAGGGCGGACCCCAGAACAGGGGATCGTAATAATAAGGATAATCCTGTCTTTGCTCCCAGAGGCGGATATCCCTGGCATCGATGACAGGGTAAATATAGCGGTGTTCCCCCACGAGGCGATCCTCTTTGCCGGCGACGGCGCCCGAAACCGTCAGTTCCCTGCCCTTGCTGTAAATCGCCGGGTCGAGGAAACCCGCATATCGAACGATGAAACGGCCCGCTGATTTATCCAGATCCTTGGGCTGTTTCTGGAAATCAAGTTCCGTCTGCCGGACAATGATCAGGGTGACATCCGGCCGGTTGACGGCCTCGATGATCACGCCGCCCCAGAGGACGACTTTCCCCTTGAACAACCCGGGGTCCTTCAGCACATCCTCAAAAGCGATGTCTTTTTCAACTTCCCGCATGGTCTCCTGCGGAAAGGGTGCACAGGCGACCATCAGCGTGAAAAAGATCGGGATAAGATACTTAGGTCTCATCTGTAAATCCCTATACCCACACCGCCACCGCTGCCCCCGCTTCCCGCGCCTACCCCGACACCGATGCCGAACCGCGGAGCGCTGTAGGCGTCTTCCGGTTTCCAGAGATAGTGCTCCCTAGCCGCGAGCACGGGATAGGTGTAATTGACTTCCTTAATAGGGCGGATCACCTTGCCTTCCACCTGCCCCGCCACGGTCAGTTTTCGCCCGCTGGCATAGATGGCGGGATCCAGGAAGCCCTGAAAGCGCACCAGGAAGCGGCCGAAGGACTGGTCGGCATCCGAGGGCCTCTGTTCGTAGTCGAGGGGCTTTTCCAGAACCTCGATCCACGTCTCGTTGGCTTTCACGGTCGTCGTAATGATCTGACCCCCCAGCAGCACGACACTTCCTTTATAGGCGTCGGGGTTTTGCTGAAGGGCCGGAAAGGCGATGCTCTTGTCCACGGTGCCCATGGTGGTCTGCGAAATGACGGGGGCACAGGCGGACAACAGCATGAGAAAACCCGTGACGAAAACGATTTTTTTGATCATCATCAATCGCTCCTTCCAAAGGGGGGCGCGCTGTCCCTTCCGGGGCAACGGGATTTCCCGCTTTTTTGAAATGTTATTAAATTCTTATATAATTCATGGCCGGGGAAAGGTCAACTTAGAATCAGGAGGGAAAAGCGGCGAGCGGCAGGGATGAAAGGGCTATCTTTCTCCCGTCGTTTGTAGTAAAAGGGTTGCCCATTCAAATCCTGAAGGAGGTTTTATGGATAAGAAATGTCTGATGTACCTGGCGGCGGGCGTGGTCCTCCTTGTCGTCGCCCTCTACTGGACAAGGTTTCAGGTCATCCCCGTCCACGCCATGAACGGCGTGGGATTCTACAAACTCAACAGGATCACAGGGCAGGTGACGCTCGTTACAGGCCTCGAACAGATCAACACCCTGAAGGTCAGGGATTTCGATATGCCCCAGACAGCCGTCGAGCCTCCCGAACCGGCCAAACCCTCCCGATAGGCTTCAGCATGACTCGATGAGGATCCTGTCTGCGACAGGGGTTTTGCTCGCGCTTTTCATTCCGCTTTGATCCCGCCGGGGTCGGGGCGGAACGGTCTTAAAACGTATGCCTGCAAGGCCGAGCCTCAGGTGATGGGGAGACTGCGGCGGGTAACGCTTCCGGGAAACAGAAAGAACAACGTATTGAAAAGGTGATTCAGAGGCACTCCCACTCGCCGAGGTCGCAGGGTGCGGATTCGGAGAGGGCGCCTTTGTCCCAGTCGTACCAGCCCGTCTGCCTGCACTGAACGCATTGGGCGGCCTCTTCGGCCTTCTCGAAGGTGGCAAGCCACATGCCTCCGATACAGAGCTTGACCATGCCCTCGCACTGTTCATCGGGCTCGATGGAAAATGTCCCGGTCGTGGTCCTGTAAATGTACGTCATTTTTTCACCCCCGTGATCCGTATCCCCGGACATAACACGCGACCTCTATAATGCCTCGCGAATCTTATTTCAAGGTCTGAAATGACCCCGGGTTGTGTAGGGGTGAGGTCGGCGGGATATTCAGGCTTGTCAAAAACGGTGCCGAAGCGACCCGTCAGGGTCTGATTTCCACTGTCGTCCAGTCGGGAACGAGATCCCAGATTTCATCGATCTCGCTGTTCGTCACGGCGATACAGCCGTTGGTCCAGTTGAAGAGATAGTGGACCGATCCCATCCAGAACTTGTCTTCCTTCATCCCGTGAATCATGATCTTGCCGCCCGGTGAAACGCCGATGGCCCTCGCTCTTTCGACATCGGCCATGTTCGGGTAGGAGACGTGAAGTGCCTTGTGATAGATGCTTTTCGAGATGCGGTAGTCGATGAAGTAAACCCCCTCCGGCGTCTTCTGATCCCCCTGCATCAGCTTGTGACCCACGGGGTCCCGACCGAGGGCGATGTTATAGGATTTAACTTCCTGCCCGTCCCTGTAAAGCGTCATGGTCCTTTTGGATTTCTCGATGACGATGCGATCGACACTGTCCTCCCTGATGAAGGGTTGTGCGGGCGAGGCCCCCGGCAGGTGGAAGAGGAAAAGAACGATCAGGATTGCGCCCGTCAATCTTGCGGAGAAAAATCGCATGTTCTTATACAACCCCTTGAAGATCACTGGTCGATCCATTCCGTGCAAAATGCTTACCAGAATGAAGGCTATCGGGGGCGTGAAGCACCAAATGCCCGCCGTAAAAAAGACATAAAAAAGGGGCAGCTTTTCAGCCACCCCTCTAATACTCTGGTGGAGCTGATCGGAGTCGAACCGACGACCTCTTGAATGCCATTCAAGCGCTCTCCCAACTGAGCTACAGCCCCGAAATGGGAATGAAATTGAGCCATTTTCCTAACACACGGTTTTCCGTGTTGTCAATACAATTTTCTTGACAACGGGAAGACCCCCCCTATAATCAACTGCAACGCCGGAGTGGTGAAACTGGTAGACGCAGGGGACTCAAAATCCCCCGCCCCTCGGGGGCATGACGGTTCGACTCCGTCCTCCGGCACCAGGGAAAATCAGGGGGTTACGAGTCTCAAATGCGACTTGCGACCCCTCTCTTTTGCACTGGTTTTAGGCCGAACGTAGCCAAAACGTAGCTGCGAGCCTTGCATCTCGACGAATTTTTGCCGTTTTAAGGCCGCTTCCTTCAGGTCCTCCTTGGATACTATGTTGTAGCGGTCAAAAACGGCCCTTGTCTTGTGGCCCGATACGGCCATGGCGACCCTCTCAGGGATGCCTGCTCGAACCATGTTTCGGACGGCAGTCCGCCTGAGATCATGGAATAGCATCCCGGGAATTCCCGCCTTTTTACATGCCGCATCCCACGACTTCCTCAGATCGTTCATGCCTTTCCCGTCCTTCAAGAAGACATAGGAACAACCGAAGGCCCTCTTACTTTGAAGACCCTTAAGCAACTTATATAGCTGTGGTTCGAGGTAAAGCGTCCGGCCTTCATCGTTCTTCGTTTCCCCCGGTTCCAGCCTTACTATACCCTCCTGAAGATCCACTTGATCCCATTTCAGCGAGAGGATCTCCTGCTTTCTCCAACCCGTTAGGTATGCAAATGTAACAACGGGTCTGAGATGCTCAGGCAAAGTTCGCATTAGACTCTGATATTGCTCGTGCTCAAAGAATCCTTTCCGAATGTTATTCTCTTTCAGCATCGGGATGTAAGGAACGTAAGCAACCCTTGGAGGAGTTGATCGAGCGGCAAGATTGAATATCCTCTTGAGGGCGGCGAGTTCTCTGTTGACTGTCGCATTAGATTTACCCTCGTCGAGACGCTTCTCGATGTATTTCTTGATGACCGGTGTTGTAATTTCGGGAACCTTCATTCCACCGAACGCATCACGAAGATACCGTACACATCGTTCCGCTTTCTCGACACTCTTCTTTTTGTTAATTCGGTAATCCGTGAGATAGTCCCCCACGAGCTCATCAAACTTCACACGTTCGAAACATACGCCAGGGAGTTTTCCATGGGCGATCTCACCCTCACGACGCCGAAGCAACTGTTCGGCCACCACCTTGAGAGGACTTCCACTTGACTCGCTGTAGACTCTTCCATGTTTAGAATACTTGATCCACAAATACTTAGAATCCTTTCGCCTGTAAACACATCCCATTTTATTCACTTCCTTTCCGGGAGCGTCTTCGCTTGACAAACTTGATGTCATAGCCGAGGTAACCGACGACCTGTAGGAACTTCTTGAGGGAAAGGCTTTCGTAGCCGTGCATGAACCTCCAAAAATTGCCGTGGTCGATCCCGAGGTCTTTGCAGACCCGGTAGGGGGTTACCTTCTCCCTGTTCATGATGTCTTTCAGGCGATTCCCCATCATGAAAGGGAGCATACAATATATTTGTGCTAAATACAAAGTATATATTGCACGAAGGGATAAGGCCGTAAATTTCGTATTATGAGCGTATTCGTGACTCATCAGATCGCTCCACTCAGGTGGCAGGACTTATGCCGGTCGATGTAGGCATCTAGGTCACGGATGTCCAAGAGTTGCTTCCGTCCTCCGTCGATCTTCATGTAGGGTAACTCACCCGACCAGATCAGGGAGCGGACGGTGTACTCCGACAGGCCAAGGTAAATGGCGGCCTCCTTGATCGAGTACATCCGTTTGTACAGAGAATCCGTAGTCCCCTGTGCCCTCTGTGGCCCTTTACTCATGCCCTCTCCCCGAGTGCTGTATAACCATATTTTCAGCCGGCCTCAGTTGGGATCCCCCCAGCGGGTCTGGAGTGACCCGCCAGGGGGGTTGATGGTTAATCAGTTACTCATCCTTAGGCTCCCAAAATGGGCAACCACCTTCGGTGTCACCTTCCTCTTGCGGCCCTCGCAGTTTCGCCAGAAGGAATTCCAAGTTCGTAAACTCTTCCATCAGGATGTCCATGTCGAGGCCAACACAATACGAACACTCTCCACCGCAATCCAAACGTGAGTGTAAATTACCAAGGATCCCGAGTGTGGCCGTTTTTATTAACCTCGTTTTTCTCATTGCTTCAGTTATTGACTGTTTTTCCACAGACTGCATGTTGGTTATCCTCCTTATTCTTTTGCTATTGGTTTCGGTTAACCCATCCCCCAATGAGATGGTTATTTGTGGGGGTACCCCTATGGCAATATATAGAATACTCTTCAAAATGTGAGATGGGCCCGTCCCTGAAATGCGCCCCTACAACTTCAAAATGTGAACTCCACCGGCCCGAAAAGGCCCTTCTATTTCCAAAATTGAAGTTATAGGTCTCACATTTTGGAGTTAGTTGCGTTCTTTCTGGGTATGATTGATTTTCGATTGACCTGTACAAATTCCTCTGTTCCATATTTCCTCCACCTCTCTGAAAGTGTGAAAAGGCTCTTGCTCCTGCTGTCTCCTCTCAACCCTCCCTTGTATGCGAGGTCAATGAAGCCGTGTTCCACGAGGTGATTAATGATGTTAGAAAATGTCCCCTCGGCGAATCCATACTTACGAGCCTCAGGATAGGTGAAGTCGAACTCGCTCTCGTATCTTTGAGGATCGTTAGGGCTTAACCTCACCTTGCCGAGAAAGTACGGCAACGCCTTGGCAGCGGATGGGGGCAAATCCTTATATGCTTGGTGGTTCAGCATGTCCCAAGTTAATGGCACGAATGGAGGCAGTTTGTTATTCTCCTTATTCCTCCTACCTCTCCTCCTTCCCCCACCGGGTTTGCCAGAACCCAACAAACGGGGATCACGATTGTTCGCTACCCGCTCCATGGGCGATCCTTGTCCCAAAGTAGGACTGACTTCACGAAACTCACTTTTTTCGACTGAAAAGCCCCCCTGATCACTCATCGGCTACCTTACCCCTACCCCCTTCATAAAAATTGATCCTAGGCCCCGTAACCCCCACTCAGCGGGGTTTTGGGGACATTACTTTGACCCATCCCAAACCCCTTTTTTCGTCCTCCGCCGACTCCTTCCCGTGAGGGGTTCTTCCCGAACCTGTAGGGATGCAACGGACAGTTCGTACTTCCACATTCCCGGACGAACTGGGCACTCCCGCCCATGCATTCTAAACAGAACTGCCTGAAGACCTTCATGGGTGGTCTCCGCTTGCCCATGCGGTACAAGTAGAACGGGCACGGTCGTCCGGTGACAATCACGAGACCGCCGCCGCATTGCTCGACTTCGGAATCCCGCCTGTCCCGAATACAATAGTGGCAGTATTCGTGGAGGGTCTGCTTGGGGGTCACTCTCTTGGTTGTCCTGAACCCACCTGAACTTTGTCTGTTGACCCTAGTCGTCATCAGTCCTCCTCGGGATGAAAATAAAAAACCACCAGTAACTGTTCTGTTTCTGGTGGTTGAATTTTAACCCGTTTACGATATATGGGCAATAAATGCTTAGTCTTTACAATATGTTACGTCTCCCAAACTTTAAGGGACACCTCAAATTCAAGGGACAGTGTTTTCTAGACTATTTGTAATACTCCGGTTCCTCCTCTCTCTGTTTTTGCTTCTTCAATCGCTGGTAGGTCTTCTCGCATTCTTTTGCGTAGCAGTGAATCTTCTTCTTATCCCTCGCAATAAAGAATGTGCCGCAATATGGGCACCTCTTGATTTTCCCACGGTCGTTATGAAGCAGGAACTCACAGAGGCTGTGTGTGTTGACGCTGATTATAAATTTCCTGAGAGGATCATAGTCATGTCTGTTGTCAAAAGTTAAATCGAATGACGGATAGTACATACGCCCTAAAGAGGAGGGCACATTTCCTTTATCAGTGGATTCGCCAATGAGAGTCTCGACTCTTGTCCGGATGCAGTTGTTCATCATAAACATGAATGATTCGAAGTGATCAATTAGTTCATAATCCATTCCCCCAATGACATCTTCTAATATTTTTTTGAATATGATTTGGTCGCATTCATAACACTTCAGTCTGTTGGACCCCTCAAATAGTTCGGGCTTATCAAGAAAGAATTTTCTTCCATGGCTCAGGTAGCAAGGCTTCTTATAATCAATAAAACCATAGGCCGCCCTGAATGCCGCCGCATATATATCTTCTATGGCTTTTATGACTTTCGGATTTTTGAATGCTTTCTTCTTAAGGGTTCGTTTGATATCACGGGCAACCTGCTGACAATCCGGATCCCCATTATCGAATTTTATTTTGAATGAGTCTTTGCCGCTTTTAACAAGTTTTTCCGCAACCATGTCCGTAGTCAGTCGAGCAACTGTCAAATACCTTTCAACCGTTGGCTCATCGAACCCATCGATATGATGTCCTGAGAGTGTTGTGAATATTTTTTTATTCCAGTCATAGAACGATCGTGGATTGTCTTGGAACGGAGCATTCACATAATCGAGGAATATACTCTGGATGAAAGATTGAAGTTTGTTCATCATTCACTCCCGTCGTTATTATCTTTAATTCAATAATCCTTATATTGATGACCAACAAAAAATCAATAAATTCTTGATTATTTTAGGAATATTTCGTATTTAGCGAATGCAGGTTTAAATAACCACAAAGTCACGGCGAAGAATTCAAAGGGAGGGAAGTGCCGTGGGTTAATCGCAAAGACCCCATTTCTCAAAAGAGGTCGGGGTTTTGTTTTTTTATATTTTATCTCACTATGAGAGGGAATAAGTATGGCACTTTGGATGGTAAGAGCTGGCAAGCATGGAGAGTATGAAAAGAAGTTTCTCGATGACAACAGAATCTATGCAACATGGGATGATCTTTCATCGGATGTAGGAAAGACAAAAAATCGAGAAGAGTTATTAAATATGATCCGACAAGTTGAGTTATATAGCGGTGAAAAAATCAACACTCTAAAAAATTGGACTAATCAGTTATGGCCATTTGTCCACGAAATGAAGGAAGGCGATTGGGTTGTTTTACTAAGTAAAATGAAGCCAGCAATTCATATAGCAGAAATAATTGGGCCATATAAATTCGATGCTGATGCCGAGGATCCTTATTATCACTTCCATGATGTAAAATGGTTTGCAACCGATATACCACGAGTAAATTTTGATCAAGACGTATTGTATTCATTTGGAGCGTTCATGACGATATGCCAAATAAAGCGAAATGATGCCGAAGCTCGTATCAGACGAATGGCGAAAAATAATTGGACAGTTAAAGATACTTATGTGCCGAAGCAAAAAGATGGACCCGTCGAGGTAGAAGAAGGTCAACTTGATTTGGAACTGCTCGCTAAAGACCAAATAGCGAAACTTATAACACGAAAATTTAAAGGTCATGAGATGACCCGGTTAGTCGAGGCGATTTTGAAGGCACAAGGATACACAACATATCGTAGCCCAGAGGGGCCCGATAAGGGCATTGATATACTTGCCGCTCCTGGTCCATTGGGTTTCGGCAAGCCAAGGATTTGTGTGCAAGTTAAATCAGGAAATACACCGGTGGATTTGCCGACAATGAATCAGTTAATTGGTTCGATGCAAAATGTGCAAGCTGATCAAGGACTATTCGTCTCCTGGAGCGGCTTTAAAACATCTATCGATAAAGAAATTCCAACTCAATTCTTTCGGGTTCGTCTCTGGGATCAGTCAACTATCATAGGTGAATTATTAAATAACTATGACCGTTTGGATGAGGATTTGAAAGCGGAATTGTCGCTCAAAAGGATCTGGTCGATTGCTCTGCAGGAAGAAGAAACCTGAACACCGGGTAACAACAAGCTATTAGATTATGACGCCAGAGGAAAAGGCACGGCAAAGAATTGATCAACTGCTTGAGCTTGCAGGTTGGCAGATTCAGGACCGAAAAGAAGCGAATCTCGGTGCTTCCCTTGGCGTTGCGATTCGTGAATTTCCTCTCAAATCAGGCTTTGCTGACTATCTTCTCTATGTGGACCGGAAAGCTGTCGGTGTTGTTGAAGCAAAGCCGTTCGGCACTTCTCTAAGCGGTGTAGAGGAGCAGACTAAGGGCTACATCGAAAATCTTCCAGATACCCTTCAATGTTACCAAAAACCCCTCCCCTTTGCCTATGAGAGCACAGGTATAGAAACCTATTTTCGGGATTTGCGGGACATCGAACATCGCTCACGCCGTTTATTTGCATTCCACAAGCCCGAAACCTTGCATGAATGGCTTGGCGAAAGTAATACCCTTCGCAATAAACTGAAGGTGCTGCCCCCCCTTATCAAAGCGAGCCTCAGAGATTGTCAGATTGAGGCTGTCCAAAACCTCGACAAATCGTTTGCGGATACACGGCCGAGGGCCCTGATTCAGATGGCTACGGGTTCAGGAAAGACCTTTACCGCCGTCACATTTGCTTATCGGCTCATCAAATTCGCCAACGCCAGAAGGATTCTGTTCTTGGTTGACCGGAATAACCTCGGGCGTCAAACAAGGATGGAGTTTCAGCAATATGTGACCCCCGATGACGGCCGGAAATTTACAGAACTCTACAATGTCCAACACCTCACCTCAAATACTCTGGATCCTGTCAGTCGGGTCTGTATCACAACCATCCAGAGGCTCTTTTCCATGCTCAAGGGGGAAACGGAGTTTTTCGAGGAAAATGAAGAAGGTTCAACCTTCGAGATCTCTCCCGACGGCAAGCCAGTCGAAGTCACATACAATCCCAAGATCCCCATAGAAACTTTCGATTTTATCGTGACCGATGAATGCCATCGCTCCATATACAACCTCTGGCGTCAGGTGCTCGAATACTTCGATGCCTTTCTAATCGGCCTCACGGCCACCCCATCAAAGCAAACCCTTGGTTTCTTCGACCAGAATCTCGTCATGGAATACAGCCACGAGAGGGCCGTGGCCGATGGGGTGAATGTTGGTTACGATGTCTATCGCATCAAGACGAAAATCACCGAGGAAGGAAGCACAGTCGAGGCCGGGAATTACATAGACAAGCGGAGCAAACTAACGAGGCAGACAAAGTGGGATCTCCTGGACGAAGATCTGGAATACAATAGCAGCCAACTTGACCGTGATGTTGTTTCCCCTGATCAAATCCGGACGATCATAAGGACTTTCAGGGATAAACTTCCTACCGAAATCTTCCCGGGGCGAACAGAAGTCCCCAAGACCCTTATCTTTGCTAAGGATGATTCTCATGCCGAGGATATTGTCCATATCGCAAGGGAAGAGTTTGGCAAGGGAAACGAGTTCTGCAAAAAGATAACTTACAAAACCATGGGGGAAAAGCCCGAGGATCTAATAGCCAGTTTCAGGAACTCCTACTATCCTCGCATTGCCGTTACCGTGGATATGATCTCGACCGGGACGGACATCCGCCCCCTCGAATGCCTGATCTTCATGCGGGATGTAAGATCCCGGGTTTATTTTGAGCAGATGAAAGGGCGAGGGACGAGGACCATCTCATCTACCGATTTCAACGCCGTTACCCCCGATGCCAAGAATAAGACCTCTTTTATGATCGTAGATGCGGTTGGTGTCTGCGAAACTGACAAGACCGACTCAAGACCTCTTGAAAAGAAGAAAACCATCCCATTTGATAAACTCATCGAGTCCGTTGCCCTCGGAAACAGGGATGAGGATACTCTTACCTCCCTTGCAGGGAGGCTTGCGAGGATGGATAGAGAGATAGAGGACAAGGACAAAAAAGAAATTCAGACTATATCGGGCGGGAAATCTCTTAAGGAGATGATAAATACCCTGCTCGACGCCGTAGATCCGGATAAACAGGTCGAGAAAGCCAAGGAAATCTATAATACCGACTCGCCTTCAGAGGATCAGATTAAAAAGGCTGGCGATGAACTCGTTAAGATTGCCTGCACTCCCTTCGATAATCCTAAACTCCGGAACACCATCATTGACATCAAAAAACGAAGTGAGCAGATCATTGATACGGTAAGCAAGGACGATGTCATATTTGTTGGCTTTGACGAAAAAGCAAAAGAAAAAGCACAGCACATGGTTGAGACATTCAAGAAGTTTATCGAGGACAATAAAAATGAATTGACTGCCCTTCAGATGATCTACAGCAAACCCTATGGCAAGAGGCACTTGGCCTATGCTGAGATTAAGGAACTTGCTGAGGCGATAACCAAGCCGCCCTACCTTCTGACATCTGAGAACCTCTGGCAGGCGTACAAGCAGTTGGATCAATCAAAGGTCAAGGGGGCCGGGCCTCAAAAGTTGCTGACGAACATTGTTTCTCTTGTCCGGTATGCCATAGGTGAAAGCGATGTTCTTGAGCCTTTCTCCGACACGGTGAATCAACGATTCACATTATGGCTTTCTGCAAAGGAAAAGGCCGGGACCAAGTTCACCGCTACACAAGTTGCATGGCTTACGATGATCAAGGACCATATAGCCACTTCTCTTTCCATAAAGATGGATGACTTTGAACTCGCACCTTTCTATGAAAAGGGCGGGGCCATGAAGATATATAACCTGTTCGGAAATGAACTCAATACGATTTTGAACGAACTCAATGAGGCGTTAGCAATATGATAGTAGAAATAAATGCTCATTCAGAACTACCAAATGGGTGGGTTCAGGCTAACCTCGGCGATGTAGTAAAAATAAGAAACGGCTTTGCTTTCAAAAGCACGGACTATTTAGAAGACGGCGTGTTGCTAATAAGACAAACCAATTTACGGTATAAAACAATAAATTTGGAAGGAGCAGTTTATTTACCCAAAGATTATGCACACAAGTATAAAGATTTTATTGTTGCTAATGGCGACATTCTAGTTGGAATGTCTGGATCAATAGGAAGTCTATGTGTCTATGATCTTGACACTCCAGCATTACAAAATCAACGAACTGGTTTAATGATATTTTATAATCCCGAAGTGAAGTCATATGTCAGATATTTTTTTGAAACACTGAAAGAGTATCTAATCAACATGGCAAAAGGTGTCGCTGTTCAGAATGTGAGTGCTTTGGAAATTGAATCTTGTTCAATGCCACTTCCACCTCTTCCCGAACAACACCGCATTGTCTCCAAAATCGAAGAACTCTTCACCAAACTCGATGCAGGCGTGGACGCCTTGAAGAAGGTCAAGGATGAACTCAAACACTACCGCCAATCCGTCCTGAAACACGCCTTTGAAGGAAAACTCACAGCAGGGTGGAGGGAGGCAAACAAGGGGCAGATAGAACCAGCGTCGGTCCTCTTGGAAAGGATGAAGGAAGAACGGAAAAAGGCCCTCGGGGGAAAATACAAGGAACTGCCGACGGTAGATATATCAGATTTACCGGAGTTGCCAGAAGGGTGGGCATGGACGAGAATTGGCGATATATCAGAAATTATCAGAGGGGCTTCACCACGACCCGCCGGTGACCCTAAATACTTCGGTGGCGATATTCCATGGATTACAGTAGGGGAAATTACCAAAGATTCTAAAATGCATCTTGCTTCTGTAAGTAATTTTGTTACCAAGGCGGGAATGGAAAAAAGTCGTTATATAGAATCAGGAACATTCTTATTAACGAATAGCGGGGCCACATTAGGAGTGCCAAAGATTACTTTGATATCGGGATGCATTAATGACGGCTCCGTTGCTATGTTAGGTCTCGATGAAACGCTAAAAAAATACTTATACTATTTTCTCACAAGCAAAACAGCAAGCCTGAGACGAATCAATCAAGGTGCCGCTCAACCAAATCTTAACACGACTATCGTAAGCAAGATAGAATTTCCACTACCACCTACAGATGAACAAACAGTCGTCGTGAAGGAAATTGAGCAGCATTTTTCATTGGGGGACAAAATAGAGATAGATATAGAAAACAGTATAAAACAATCTCAACGATTGCGTCAGAGTATCTTGAAGAAAGCCTTCGAGGGCAAACTTGTCCCTCAGGACCCAACAGATGAACCGGCGGAGAAACTCCTTGAACGCATCAAGGTTGAACAGGAAAAGCGTGCAAATGAAAGCAAATGGACTAAGAAAATAACTAAAAAGGGAAGGAAGAAAAAGGGGGCGGTATAAATGTCAAACGAATCCGCAACAATCGTCCAGAGATTATGGAACTACTGCAATGTCCTCCGTGACGACGGGGTGAGTTATGGTGACTATGTCGAACAATTGACTTATCTGCTCTTTTTGAAGATGGCCGACGAACAGACCAAACCGCCCTTCAACAAGCCTTCCAGCATACCCTCAGGCCTCGATTGGAACAGCCTCCTCAAAAAAGATGGTGATGCCCTTGAAGTCCACTACAGGCACATCCTTGATACACTTGGTAAGGGAAAAGGGATGTTGGGGGTCATTTTCAGGAAGTCCCAGAACAGGATACAGGATCCGGCAAAGTTGAGGAGGTTGATTGAACTGATCAACGATGAAACATGGGTTGGGATGGATATAGACATCAAGGGTGACATATACGAAGGCCTATTGCAGAAAAACGCTGAGGACATCAAGAGCGGTGCGGGTCAATACTTTACTCCGAGGCCACTCATCAAGGCCATGGTGGGGGTCGTGAAACCGGAACCCAAGATGACGATCTGCGACCCGGCCTGTGGCACAGGCGGCTTTCTCCTTGCCGCTCATGACTATATCTCCAAGAATTATAAATTGGATGTTGAGCAGAAGAAGTTCCTCCGGTTCAATGCACTCAAGGGGAAGGACATCGTTGATAATGTCGCAAGGCTCTGCCTTATGAACCTCTACCTCCACGGCATTGGCGGGGATGAAAGTCCCATCGAGGTGGGCGACTCACTCATATCCGATCCGGGAACCCGCTTCGATATGGTCCTTACCAATCCACCCTTCGGCAAGAAAAGTAGCATCACCATCGTTAACGGAGAGGGGAAGGCCGATAAGGAATCACTCGTTTACGAGAGGCAGGACTTCTGGGCCACTACTTCCAACAAACAACTCAACTTCCTCCAGCATGTAAAGACACTTCTTAAGATCAACGGTAAAGCCGCCATCGTCGTTCCGGACAATGTATTATTCGAGGGCGGTGCGGGCGAGACTGTCAGGAAGAAACTCCTCCACGAATGCGATGTCCACACCCTTCTTAGACTACCTACAGGTATATTCTACGCCCAAGGCGTAAAAGCGAATGTCCTCTTCTTCGATCGAAAGCCAGCCAGCGAAACTCCATGGACAAAGAATCTCTGGATCTACGACCTGAGGACCAATATGCACTTCACGCTCAAGACGAATCAACTCCGTTATGATGACCTTCAGAATTTTGTTAAATACTACAACCCCGCAAACAGGCATGAGCGAAAGGAATCCGAACGATTCCGAGTTTTCCCCTACGACGAACTGATGAAGAGGGACAAGGTGAGCCTCGACATCTTCTGGCTGAAGGACGAAAGCCTTGAAGACTCGGCAAACCTGCCGGCTCCCGAGGTAATTGCTGCTGACATAGTGGAAAATCTCGAAGCGGCTTTGGATCAATTCAGTAGTATATATGAGGCACTGGAAGTTAAACGATGATGGTGGAGAACGAGAGAATTTTTTAGAGACAAATTTCCCAGAATGTGTATTATAGGTGAAAAATATTTACCTTTAGGGGTAAAAAAAGGAGGTTACAAAAATGAAGAAACTATTTGTATTTATTCTCGCTATTACTTTGCTGTTCACATTTTCATTTATCGCCTGCCAGAAGGCAGAGGAGAAGAAGCCTGCACCGGCACCTGCTGCACCAGCACCAGCACCTGAAAAGGCTCCGGCTACTCCTGCACCAGCACCGGCACCTGCAAAGAAGTAGTGCTTATACAAAAACTATCAAGTTGCTAGAAAGGCCGAGCAATCGTCTTAAAAATGTTCGGCCTTTCTAGCACCTAGCCCTTTCTGCCTATGGTAATCGCTCGATTCTGATCAATAGGTGGGCATTGGATAATTTGCCCACATATCACCAAAATTAGTCATATTTCATATAAGTACCTGACACCTCCGTGTGCAACTAGGGGTAAGGAAATTAAATCTTATCGATCCTCCACAACCTCCTCCATAGCAAGGATAAGGAATCGCAAGGGATAATTGAACCGTGTCGGCTGTCGGTCTTACCAAGGCGACGGCCTTTTAATTTTTTTCTCCCAAGGAGGCCCATCCACGCTTACACGTGGCCCCTCCGCCCCCCCGGTGCCCACCCCTCTGGCCCTAGGTCGGCGACATCTCCGCTTAATGCAGATATCCACTGAAATGCAACCGACGAACAATCCCTGATAGTGCCCATATGTTTCACGGCACCGACCTTCCATAATCTTTGCCACCACGCCAAGGGGCTGATATTATTATGCTACAAGATTCTGCGTCTGATAACAAACAAAGGGTAAACTTGTGCAACCGAATTATCTCAACCGATCAATTGCATTATGAAAACAACGCATTTTGGCGTGGGAATCTAAACACAAAGCGACCCTGTTTCCACGGCCATTCCCACCCTCCGTCGACCCCGGGAGGCACATGATGAACATAGGGGTTATCCACACCCTCATCCGTGATTTTTTGAGTATGCAGTCTCTTTTAAGGCGGGCAAAGTCCAACTTTGACGCACCGTCTGCACTTTCAGAGCAACCATCGGACAAGCACATCGATGTTCCCATTGTTTCTAATTAACATACCGATATTACGAACATTTTCTCTAGTTGCCGTCCACACGCACACCATCTCAAACCACCCACCAAACGCTTCAAAAAGCCGTTAATATCGTACGCAAATCCGGACGGATTTCGTTCCGGGTTTCGTTCCACAGTCTGGTGCGAAAAACAGGACCCTGTTGCTGTCCTGAAGTTCGAGATCGATGCCCATAAATGATGAGTTCCTCATTACCAATACTTGACTTTTTTATAAAAAAATAACATTAAATTCCAGCATAAGTTGGGAAGAGACAGTTGAAATGCTTCCCCATTCCGTTCTCCGTGACAAATAGACTAATAGTTCTATCGAAATTAATATGCCTAGTATCGATCAAATTAATTACCAAATTTCGATTGAACAAGTAAAAATACGATTGGCTTGGACAGATCTATTTGTATTTTTATTTGCATTTCTGCCACAAATGAGTATCGACTATTTATCAATTATAGAAATATTTATTCCGGATATTAAGAGCAGAGTTTCCTCTATTGGTTTCTTTCAGTTTATAGTTATGTTACTTGTGGCTGTAATGGGTATTCTACTTTGGTATGTTGTTTCTCGCTACTTTATCCTAAAAAGAATACATAAACTATATATAGAGAAAACAGATCGACTAGAACAAGAATTAAGTAATTTGCAGAGGGCGTCTACAACGACGAACTATACCGTTAATATAACTGTGGCTCCACAAATAACTAATACACAGTGAGGACATCTATGACAAAACCTAAAGTGATATTCCTGTTGTGTAGCGATGAAGTTATAATTGATAAAAGTAATAAATTAAGCATTATTGGAATATTTAACATCATCAACTCCCAAAAATTCCCTGCGGCACATCCAAAATTTTCGATAGTTACCCGGTGGTCTGGTGGTGAAGGTGTGTTCAAAATACGAACAAGATTATTAGATAGCGAAAAAAAAGAGGTTTCTGTATCTCCAGAACATGAATTGAACTTCCAAAGTGTGGATCGAAACCATGATGAAATTGTGACATTAGTTGGCTTTGTGTTTGAGAAAGCCGGTACATATACAATTGAAGCAATTTTGAACGACGAAACAATATTCACTCAGCAACTTATTCTCAACCAACTACAGAGTTAGCCGATTGGTTCAAATAGAACTATTTTGATTCGTGCAGTTTGATAGACTGTAACTAAACTGTAACCGTCTAAACCTAAACTCACCCCACAAAACCTGCTGTACATAGGTAGGTAACCGGTACCGAATGGGGTGTGTCCGGGAACATTTTAAAGCCTATTTGTCCTTTTGGGGTAATCCTAATGACTCGTGAAAACATTTGGGATAAATTGATTTCGCCTTTCCTATCACTAAAAGCGGAAGAGTGAGTGAAAGTTTGCGAAGAATATTCAAAGATTCCTCTTTAACTTCTAAATCAGGATCCCTGTGAACTAAGTTATTTCTAGTTTCGTTACAATCATAAAAATCTTTGATGAGTTCCTTTGGCAATTCAATCTTTAATCTATTTTTAAACCTATTGACTTTGTCCTTTACGGAATCGAAACTCCAAGACCTTACTTCATTTTCTATTTCTTCTTTAAGGACTACGTCTAATCCACGTGCGAGAATGCGACCGAGCTTAATATGTTTGTCCGATTTCAACAACAATGGGTACTGTTTTAATATTTCCCTATAAATGTCCTCTAAGAATACTTCTAATATTGAGAATGTTAATATGAATTCATTTTGATTTAAACGATTCCCAATTTCTTTGAGATTTCTTGGCTTTTTTATAGAAGGTAGGATGTAATTATTAAAAAATGTGCTACTTTCTTTAGATTTTATCCATTTGGTATATTTTTTTAAAATATTAGCATAAGAACCTGTAAAAATATTTTCTACGTCCGCTTCTACTGGTTTTTTTAAATTTTTATCTTTATCCCATGTAATCCCCCCTTCTATGGGGAAAAAACCAGGATATAAATATAAATAATCCCTATCCTTTGATGAACGTTCATCTATTATATATCTCATATAACCGAACTGATCCAATACTGACATTAACCGTTCCGAATACTGGATATAGTCAATCATTTTCTAAACCTCACACTATCCCCCGCCCCTCGGGGGCATGACGGTTCGACTCCGTCCTCCGGCACCATGAAATCAAGGGGTTACGAATCCCAGGTTCCTTTACAAGTATCAAATATTATATGTCTTTTTAGAAAGATGTAACTTTTATGTAACCGTATAATACTTGGATATTTCTTAGCGTGAAAAAGTACACTCCTTTCTTTATATCTAGCAATAAAGTGTCCTGAATAGAACGTGATCTGGCAGCTATGAGGTTTCGAGTATTGACTTATCAGATTTTCTTATTTGTGCTACATTTCAACAAGAAATCATTGGCACTAGAGTCATGTTCAAAACCCCTCGTTGAAGAAAAGTGGGTTTTTGTGGCGAACATCATGGTAAAGAAATCAACAATCAGTTTCTGAATAATACAAAAAGAGAGCATGGAGAATTCAGGTTTTCTGCTTCATTAAGGGTGGTTGGAGCCGCCTATCTGAAGATACTCAGGAAATTCTCTCTTGCACGGCTTCCATAATCCTCGGCATGACCTCCCCTGCCTTACTGTTGATGACTTCATCGGCCATCTTGTCATATTCGGTTGCGGTGAGGTTGACAATTACAACCCTGGCACCCGCTTCCTTCGCATAAACGGGTATGTATGCTGCAGGATAGACGACGAGAGAAGATCCCACGACAATAAGAAGGTCGCATTCCCGCGAGTGGCGGACAGCATCGTCCAGAACGAGAGGCGGAAGGGACTCCCCAAAAAAAACGACGTCGGGTTTCAAAATGCCCGAGCACTTCTCGCAGAAAGGGGGTCCGCTCCCCAGGTCAAGCCTTTTCCGAATATCCGGCAGGGGATAGCGATGCTGACAGTTGAGGCAGATGATCCAATTCATGTTTCCGTGAAGCTCAAAGATCTTCTCGGGGGAATTTCCCGCCTTGTGATGAAGGTTGTCGATATTCTGCGTGATGACACAGGAGAGTTTGCCCATCCTCTCGATATCCGCGATAGCGCTGTGGGCCGGATTGGGCTGTGCATCGACAATAAGGCCGCTTTCGGTCAGAAGCCGCCACTGTTTTACCCGCGTCTCGGCGCTTGATAGAAACCTCTGGATGGTGAATTCATCGGGATCGAAACGGTCCCAGATGCCGCCGGGACTTCGGAAATCGGGGATACCGGACTCGGTGCTTACGCCGGCCCCTGTAAAAACAACCACCCTTTTGGACTCGATAATCATATCGGCCACAATACTAATCTGGTCATAAAGTGATTTTACTAACATAATATCTCTAATCGCCGATCAGATACTTAACATTTATTTAAGTCATAAAATAGCCGCGTTGTATAGACCTTTTTCAATGACAAGGTATCAAGTTGGTGACCCAAAACGGCCCGACAAGAAGAAAGCAAGGACATGCAAAAAACATGGTTACCTATTCCAGTGAAAACACACCTCCTAGATATCCGAGAGAATACGAATCATGGATCACGGTAAAGGACAGCAGAAGGGTTTTTATGCGTCCGATCAAACCCACTGATCGAAATCTTCTCCTCGACTTATTTCACAGACTCTCAGATCAGTCAATCTTCCTTCGCTTTTTAGAACACCGTCAGGAATTGTCCCCGGAACTGCTCGACCGCTTAACTGTCGTCAATTACGTCTCGGACTTTGCTATCGTGGCGACGGCAGTCGAAAAAAGTAAGGACCACATCATAGCCGTGTGCCGCTACCATTGCGACAGGGACACGGGCGTTGCGGAGTTCGCCATAGCCGTCAGGGACGATTGGCAGGGTATGGGTTTGGGTAAAGAAATGGTCAGAAGACTCATTGACATCGCTAAGAAAAACGGCATTCGTCGAATTGAAGCGGTCGTGAATTCATCGAATAAAGTCGTCATGAAGCTAATCAACGATCTTTGGCGTAAGTCAAAGGGCTAAAGGCTCATGTTTGAATGCGATCGGTCACAAACAAGTCGAGAAGCCAGGGTTAAAAACCCGCAGTCTATAGTGTCCGAACTTCCCCACTTACGGGTTAACGATAATGGCTTTCTGCTTGAAGCTTCCCTGCCTCTCTGTCCACTCAGATATTCGTCCCGCCAGTCTTCTATCCCCGTAAAGTTTCCCTCCTTCTATAGGATTTTTACTTTCTTTCAAAGGATTATGCCGGTTTGTCCTCCGGCAACGTTTCACCCAAGGCTAAGCGGCAGATGTCGCTGATCATGTAATTCTTCATACCCGTCTCCCGGACTTTCTTGTTCATGGTGGCGAAGCACATGGCACACAGATACACCATGGCCTCGGCACCGCTTTCTTTCGCGTCCTTGATGTTCTTCTCCCGGAAGGGCTCGAAGTTCTTGCCACGAGGGAAAAGCTTCAGCCCCGGTCCCGCCACCTCCACACCGCAGCAGAGGGCGTCGATGCCGTCGTATTTCCTCTTCGCGCGCTCAACACCGATGAGGTCGAAGACCTCATCGAGAAAGTGGTCTTTCTCCGGTGAGTAGCGCGACGCGCAGGGCCTCTGGTAGGCCACCTTCATGTTGAGTTTCCTGATTTTCTTCCCGTTTTCCTTGAGATAGTCCCTGAGATGTTCAAAAATGTGGACCGGGCGGAAGGGGAGCTCGATGCCGTATTCCGGGGCGATACCCTTCAGTACGGCGTAGCAGTCGTCGTGAACGAAAACGATCTCCTTGGCGCCGGACTTTGCGAGGTTGTCGACCATGGCCTGGAGTCTTTCCCGCATGATGGATTCGTCCCCCATGTGGGCGAAAAGCACATTGCAGAAGTAGTGTTTGCCCTTGAGAAGCGGAATATTCTCGAAGAGCTGCCCCTGGATAGCCCAGGGCATGTTCCCCTGCATGACGCAGATGGACATGACGCGGTCCTTGGGCTCCATGGGCCTCGGCTCACCCTCCGGCTTGAACCGCTCGGCCATCTGGGCCCGAAGTTTCGGGTCCGAGAAGTTCCCCGCAGCCTCCATCCGCTGCAAAATGAGGTCAAAGGGCCTGGCGTTCGTGGGGCAGTACTCGTTGCAGGCGATACAGGTGACGCAGTCAAAGAGCCAGTCCACCTTCTCGCCCTTCACCAGCTTTTTGAACTCCTTGGAGCCGCTTTCCTTGTCGAAAGGAAGGTAGTAGCACCTCGCGAGGCATTCGCCGCAGAAATCGCAGCGTTCTCCATGAAACATAGAACCTCCTGTTGTTTTTTCTTCACCGCGACGGGGGCGCATCCAGCGAGCCCCGCTCTGTGAGCGAAATCCCTCACCTTTGAGAATTATTATTAGAATGAAAAGAGGATGTGCCGGAAAATGATCATTTTTTGAATCAGCCTATATTTAATTCATCGCAGTGAGCCAAATCCCATTTCTGTTAACGATTCGCGATGATTTACCCAGCCGGGGAGGACGTTTATAGTCTGCTATGGTATAATTTGAATCATAGGGTAATTTCACTCCCAAAAAACCTTCATCTGTTGTGTAAGCTTGAGGCAATATCGTGAAAATCTTACTTTTAGCCACAGCCTCAAATAGCTGCCAAGTGGTTCGGAAAGATTGCAATTCCTCTACCGTTTTTAAGGTCGGAGGTGAAAGGGCAATTTTACCTGTATTGTTCATGCGCAAGGCATCATCTGGAGTCGCCCAAACTGAAGCTATCAATTCAT
>DAIMEJ010000015.1:0-75928 GCA_036725345.1 Syntrophales bacterium | reverse complement strand
CCATTCCACTTGCTCCCGGTGGCCTCCTGGGCGACAGCGGACAGGGACTTGAACCCTACAGGCTCACCCAAAGGCTTACTCTTATCTGCGCTTCTCCACGCCCGAACAAATGCGTGGAGACTCTTTCCGAAGACAATCCGAATTAGCAAGAAAATACGCTGAAAGTCGAGGTCTCGAGTTGGATGAAACCCTGACGTTCCAAGATTTGGGTAAGTCCGCATATCGGAGCAAACACGCAAAATCAGGTGAACTTCGAGCATTTCTGGATGCCGTTGAAAATGGGGTGGTTAAGCCCGGTTCTTATCTGCTTGTGGAGTCTCTTGACCGAATAAGTAGAGACGCCATTCTTGCTGCACAGGGGCTGTTCCTTCAGATTATTCAAAGCGACATCACACTTGTCACACTTATAGATAACCGTGAGTACAGTGTAGAAAGTGTCACAGCAAACCCCACTGAACTGATTATTTCACTGCTCACGATGATGCGTGCTCATGAAGAGAGTGCCACCAAGTCAAGGCGGCTCAAAGCGGTCTGGGAAAACAAACGATCCAAGGCAAAGGAAAAACCCCTCACAGCCCAGATTCCCAGTTGGTTGACACTCGACAAAGCCAAAGGGAAGTTCAAGATCGACAGAACAAAGGCTGAGATCGTAAAGCGGATTTACCAAATGACACTAAAGGGCATAGGGCAGAATGCCATTGCACTGACCCTGAATAGAGAAAAGGTCCCGGTGTTTGGAGCGGGAAAGCATTGGCATCGAAGTTACATCGTTAAGTTGCTGGGTAATCCAGCAGTAGTTGGAAGGTTTGTCCCTCACAAAAACGAATATGTTGATGGCAGATTAACTCGAGTGCCACAAAAGCCCATTGAAGGGTACTATCCACCCATCATCTCCCAGGAAGTGTTCGACCAAGTTCAGGCCCTTCGTTCCACAAGCAGATCCCCGCTGAGAGGCCGACACGCAAGTGGAGCACTGCGTAACATATTCGGGTCACTTGCACGGTGCCCACTTTGCGACTCAACGATGACGCTTGTAAACAAGGGTAAAGGAAATGGAAAACCATACCTCGTTTGCTCAAGAGCAAAGTCTGGCGCTGGTTGTCAGTATAAGGTTGTTCCCTATGACCAAGTTGAATCGGCGTTTATCAAGAATCTACCGGCTATCACGGGAACTATGCCCACAGGGGGTGACCTAGGTATAGCCATTGATGAAGAAATCGCACAACTTCAGGCAAATATCGACGCAACCGAGGATTACCTGGGAGAACTTCTGGATTCAATAGCGGTGAGCAAAGGGTCTCCGGCAATCGCTAATCGGATCAGGGAAGTCGAAACGACTCTGGAGGAGATGAAAGCACAACTCAAAGATCTGCTCACACAGGCCAACACCATGACGAGCGAGATGGTAAAACGGCGAGTGGATGAACTTAAGGATACTCTGCGTTTACCTGAGACCGCAAAGACAGTTGAGTCCGTGGCTGGTGTACCTGATGAAAATCCTGAGTTCGACAAGAGCCGCACCAATACCCTGCTTCGACAACTTTTCTCCAGTATTACTGTGGACTTTACTCAGGGGAGCCTCGTGTTCTACTGGCGACATGGTGGTGAGAATCGAATTGTCTTCGCTTGGCCGGAGGAACCGAAACGAAGGATCAAGAGGAATCCAAAATCCCAGCCTTAGACAGAACTTGATCTGACTATAAGTGTCAAGTCGGATATCAACTACTTCCTGTAATAAATAAATTGCCGACCTCAAAGTAAATGCTGGACTTCACTCCGTAATAAACAACAATTCAAGCCAGGCAAACATCAATACCCCACTCGCTATAAGAGTTCTATATTTCATTGACTCGCAAGACCCTTCTTCATGTATACTTATGCCCCGAATAAGTGAATCCTTTTCAATCAAATGAAAATAGTACTCGTGAATTTACCTGGATACATCTTAACCCCCATATACCTTATTGTGTTCGGACTCCTGCTTGTAGTCTTCCACCCCATTCAAATGATCTGCAGGAATATATGGGGATATGGCGCACATAAAAAATCAGTGGATATACTGAATTTCCTGATAATCAAAAGCCTGCTCATTTTAGGGACAACTCTTTCGTTCAGGGGTGTTGAAAAATTACCAAAAGAACGGCCCATCATTCTTATTTCCAACCATCAGAGCATGTTCGACATTCCACCCATCATATGGGGATTTCGCAATCATCACCCAAAATTTATTGCCAAGATGGAGTTGGGAAAGGGCATACCAAGCATATCTTATAATTTGAGGCATGGTGGATCGGCATTAATCTACCGGAACAAACCGCTGCAAGCTGTCAGGGAGATCGGAAAAGTAGGCAGATATATTGAAAATAACAATTACACCATCAGCATATTTCCCGAAGGCACCAGAACAAAAGATGGCAAAATGAAACCATTTCTGTCTGCTGGAATAGATGCGCTGCTGAAAGCCGCTCCTTCAGCAGTGGTCGTTCCTCTAGTGATCGACGGTAATTACGACCTAACAAATAAAGGATTATATCCCATGTCTTTTGGAGTGAAAATTAGATATACGGTTCTTGATCCGATTGAACCCGGCACCCTTACAGTAGAGGAATTAGTGATGAAAGCAGAAAATATGATTCGAGCTGCCTTGGAAAAGTCGATCCAAAAAATATGACTCGGGTCAGGTGTATATAACTTCCTGTAATTGTTAGAGGCGAATTCATATTCTTTACAGTAGATATCTAATGAAAATCGTGATAGGCAAAATTACATGTAAACGGCATTATAAAAATAGGACCAAAACCCTTAATTTTGTGTGAGGGTACGATGGCCTGATCAATGAAACCCCGTTTCTCAAAGGGAGCGGGGTTTTTTGTTCAGGAAGGAAAAAATAAGGGAAGGTCAATAAAACACGGAAGGGGGGGAATTCCATAAATCTTACTCGACCTTTCAACTTTAACCCCTATTTTGAAAAAGGAGGATACCAAACATGAAAAAGAAGTCAGTTTTTTTAACAATCTTATTCATTTTCCTTTTCAGTATTTCAACAGTATGGGCGGGCGTACCAGAGATGGCAAATAAATTGATGCAGGCTTACAGCAACAATCAAGTGAATCCTGTACTCTCGCAAACAAATCCCGAAATGGATATAAAAATGGCCTATGAGGTTCAGAAAGCATATGTAAGTCAGAGGCTTGCCAACGACTTTATCGTAGGCTTTAAGGCGGGCTTTACTAATGCAGCGGTGCAAAAAAAATATGGGGTCGGGAATGAACCTGCTGCAGGTGTTCTCTATGGCAAAGGGATGTATTTTGGATCACCGATTATTGAATACTCGGGTCCCCCAGGGCTGATCATTGAGACTGAGATTGGTTTCGTCATCGGAGAGACCATCACCAGTCCTTTAAAAGATGTCGCCGAGTTCAAAACGAAGGTTACAGACGTAATGCCTGTGATCGAGCTCCCCAATATGGGCTTCACGAACATGAAAGTGCTAAAAGGGATTGACGTCATTGCGGCCAATGTTGCTGCCGACCGATCGATTGCCGGGCAGAGGATCAAAGTTGGTGATATTGATCTGAATGGCCTCGATGTAACACTCTACCAGAACGGTAAACTTATCCGCCAAGGCAAGGGAGCGGATGCACTCGGAGACCAATGGCAAACTGCACTGTGGATTGCTAATATGATGGTGAAACAGGGATATGAAATTAGACCGGGACATATCCTTATTACTGGCGCTCTTGGTCAGGTTGCACCTGCGTTACCGGGTCATTACGAGGCTTTCTGGGGTCCGTTGGGAAAGATAACCTTTGATATTAAATAACACTTATTTATAAGTACCAGGGGGACGTTCCTTTTTTGTCACTCTGTATATTCAGAACAGAGATGATAGACGAAAGAGGAAAGTCCCCTTTTGTACACATTTGTACGGCCGACCAATCATCACTCACTATTTCCCCTTCCGAGACTTCCTTCCAGTTTTTCCAATCCAATTCATTCCCTCAATGTCATACATGAACAGCCCGTCATGCTTGATCCGCGAGGATATCCGGCGACAGGAACAGGAAAATTGTCGCTCGGATCAGATGAGTATCTTTGAGGGATATCTACCGTCAGGTGGCCTTTGAATCAACCGCTTTGAGCGGTTCACACATTATCAAGCTTCCGGCTTTGCTAGAGGTCACGACTTCAATTATCGAGTTCAATTAAGGCGGGGCTGGAAATGGACCTGCTTTTCTCGTTTATGTCAACTGCAAATCTTCAGTCGGTCTTTTTCTTTTAAGCCAAAGAGTAGTAGGTGAAAGAACGTAAAAACATCACAAACTTTTGAGAGGGCATTCAAATATCGCCGATTCTCCGCTTCCCCCCCCGTACCCCCCACACGTTTCTCCTCGGATAGACATCATAAAAATCACACTTGCTGATACCTGAAGTTCTTCCTTGACATGTTCGCCCTTAGATTGTACATTACGGCCTAATGTTCGTTACGCCATATTATACTCATAGGGAAGCAGAATGAAAATTATTGGTTATCTCCGTGTTTCTACTAACAAGCAGGGCCATAGCGGATTGGGTATCGAAGCCCAACAGAGCGCCATCAAGGAATTCGCACGACAGCGCAAAGCAAAGGTCATTCAGACGTTCACCGAGATCGAGAGCGGAAAGAATAACGAGCGTCCCGAACTCAACAAGGCGATTCACCTCGCGAGGGTCACAGGGTCCACTCTAGTTATCTCCAAGTTAGATAGACTGTCCCGCAATGCCGCTTTCCTGCTCACTCTTCGTGACAGCGGGATCAATTTCGTGGCAGCGGACATGCCTGACGCAAATCAGCTAACTGTAGGCATCATGGCCCTCATCGCCCAGCACGAACGTGAAGCAATCTCAAAGAGGACGAGGGAGGCTCTCCAGGCTGCTAAAGCCAGAGGAGTGAGGCTGGGGAATCCAAATGGTGCTGCCGCTCTCAAAAGGGCCGATAGGGGAAACGTTGCAAGCCTCAATGCAATCAAAGCAAAGGCAAATAAGCATGCTCTTAACTTGAGACCTGTTATTGAGTCCCTTCATTCGGAGGCTATCACAAGCCTGGGTACCATTGCCCGAGAACTCAACGAGCGTGGGATGCTTACCCCTCGAGGACGCAGGTGGCACAAATCTTCGGTTCGAAATCTAGTTGCCCGACTTGAGAAATTATCTTCTAGAGAAAAAAACAACTAACTACATAAGCTATTGACAGATAACCCCTCCATAAGAGGGGTTTTTTGTTGTCTACTAAATGGCATACACAACATATTAATATCGTTCAGATTTTTCAAAACGCCCACCTATGAGAAGAGAGACGTCATGTGAAAGTACTCACCTATGGGAAGAGAAAAGTTGACAACGCCCTTTCCATATTCCCGAAAGGGTAAAGTAACCAGCGAGATACGTCATATTAGTCATCTCAGGTAGGAAAGAATCGAGAGCGACTTGTAAAAAAGCGCCTTCGTGGCAAATACAAGATTTTGTTCAACTATTTATTAGTACCCACCTTTAGGAGGAGAGACGTCAGATAAACACTGGTACAAATCAAGATATCTTTCAGAAAGAAAAGAGTCCAGACTAACTGAAAAAACATTAAAGGCAAGCAATTGATTTCATTCAAGATTTCAATGTACCCACCTTCAGGAGAAAGAACAAAAAAATAAGTCGATAAGCGTCATCCCTCCAGTTGCCAGATATCGTGTTCAAAGAGGCATTCAACCAAAAATAATAAAATACCCAAATAGAAAGGAGTAACACTATGTCAAAGCGAAACTACGATGATGAACCCTTCAACCCCACGTGCACCGGCTGCGGTCCCAAAGGCGACCCCTGCGAAGGCCAACAGGAGTTTGACTTCATGACTGAGCATGAAATTGAACAACCGGAATTACCCAGTCCAAACGAAATGGAAAGCGAAGACAGCCCCAGTCAAGCTTCAAACAACCTTGTCTCAGATCGGCAGAACGACCTCGAGGCTCGACGTCGGTCTATGGAGGAACTCGACCGTCTTCTGTGTCAAACTCTTTTGAGAATCATCAGTTCCGGCAGCGCATCTCTCGGTCACCTCCACGTTGCACGTCAGTACCTAAAGGACAAAGGATACACCTTGCCCGAAATTGAGAAGCGTGAGCGCTTTGCTAGGGACAAAGAGTTACTAGACGATTTGGACCTCCCTTTCGGGAATGCCTAATCGTTGAGGTTTCATAAATCCATCTTTAGTTTCTAACACTGATAAATAAAAGTTACCCACTCCCACAAGTCTCACCCCCCTTTTCACAACAAATTCCCAGAACACGAACAGAACTCTTGTCCTGATCGATCCTGGAACGCCACAGGGGTACTCCTGTGTGCATCTGCTGGGGTGACTTCAGTGGAACTCATCATCAACAGCAAAGAAAGGAATTTGCAAAGATATGAACGGAAATACTACAACAAACACCTCGAATACTATCCTGTCAAAGCTCACAGAAACCGCCTGTGATAAACTCATGGACGACCTCCGTCGCTTCGGCAATGATCCGAGCGATGAGCAGTGGATGACCCTCTCGAGATTACTTGCGTGCTACACAGGGATCGCCTTCAGGCAGATCTCGGGCAGGTGGGCCTTTGCCCTGCCGACAGGAATGGGCAAGACACGATCCGTCGTGGCTTGGCTCTGGGCAGTTAACCAGCTCGGTCTCAACAATATCTCAGTGATCATCACAGCCTCAAAAGTAGAAGCCCTTTGTCGACTAAAGCGTGATCTTCTTGAAACTGGTGTTCCTGATCAGAAGATTGGTCTAGTTCACAGTTACAAGTTCGACCCCGATATGGCTAATGCTTTCAAGAAAGGCAAACGAGAGGAACTTGCGCCCGGATATGCCAGTGAACCAACCACTGAGGACTTTGAGACAAGACCTTTTCTTCTACTGACACACCAGCGGATCAAAGGTAAAAACGGTATCTCTCATTTCAATGTCTACAAGGGCAAGCCCCGTAGCCTCGTCATGTGGGATGAGACTCTTCTTGTATCTGACACATTCGCATTTGAGGATGATCGAGTCCGTGCATCTTGGGCATGGCTCCGGGAGATGGACAGGGTGAAGTCCCCTGATCGAGATGAAGCACTCGCATACCTCGGAGACGCCATTGAACGGATCAAGAAAGAGATGGCTCTCCAGCAGGCAGACCCCGAGCGTAATCCTCGATCATTCACCCTGGCCACACTCACAGGTGAGAAGATCGAGACCTACAAATCTGCCCTCGGCTCCAGCGATCAAGCCGAACTTCTAAAAGACTTGCTGGATATCTCGCAGGAGAATCTTCGTGTCCTCGCTAATGTAGAACAAGGAGGTGGGGTCATCACATTTCGAGTGAGTGTCCCCAGTGTGTTTGAGAACATCGTCATTCTGGATGCGAGCTACCCGATTCGGGACTTAGCTCAATTTGACGAAAGTATCCAGCAGGCTGACATCCCGGCTAACATCGTATCCTATGAGAATGTCACTATCCATCAGTTGGACCATGCGTCTGGACGGGGTGCGATGGAAAAGGAGTTCTCAAAGAAGCGGGGTTACAACAAGGTAACTAGAGAGGTAGCCGAAGTGATCAAGAGGATTCCCAGCAACGAGGGGATTATCCTGTTCACCTTCAAGGGTAAAGGGCGAATTGACTACCGGAAGCTCCTCCAGCGTGACCTTAGAGCTGAAGGAATCGATGTGGACACCGAGGTGGAACTCCAGGTGGAAAATGAAGTCCAGCGTAAACCCAGGTTCATCTTTCTGACATGGGGGAACGAAACCAGTCTATCTCAATACTCATACTGCTCTAACGTGATCCTTGTAGGCATCATCCACCGGAGCCACATCGACATCGGTGGGGCTATTGTAGGCCAGACGGGAAACCTTCTGAGACCTGTGAGCAACTCTGAAATCAGAGACGTGGTCCAGAGCGAGGTGGCTCATGCTGCATATCAGGCTCTGTCTCGAGGCTCTTGTAGGATCATGCAGAACAACAGAACCTGCCCAATGAAAGCCTGGGTCATTCATCCTGAACGGGGAGATCTTAGAGGTCGACTTGAGCAGGTCATGCCTGGAGTAAAGTGGCTGAGATGGGAACCGAAGTATCTTGCTCAGCCCAAAGCAAACCCTAGTAAGGTTGACTCCCTTGCAAAGACCATCAAAGAGTATCTCGATAATTTGCATGCCGAAGGTATTAAGAAGGTTTCTCTCATACGGCTCAAGGATGACCTTCATCTTGCTGAGACACCAAAGATGACGGTCACCAGAGCAATTAAAAAAGCAGTTGAGTCGACAGAAGGTCTATGGGTTCTCCATGGGCGAACTATCTGGCAGGCCGGACCGTTCTACTTTGGTGCTGACCAAGTGATTCGACAAAGGTCTCCATCACCCTTAGGCCAACAATTGTAATCAAGATATTTGATACTCAAGTCCACTCCTTTCTTATGCTGTGCGGCAAAGCCTGGAGCCACTCCCTAGGGTAAAACGGGTCGTTTCTCCCTTCCTGCTTACCTCAAAGGGGGGACTCCAGGCCGAGTCGACCGGCGACCAAAGGCTGTTCCCCAGAAAAGAAGCACCAGTACCTCTATAAAGAATACCCCCAGGTGGTGGTGCCTATTTTAGGGAACTGGAGAAATGCTTTATGTCCATCTGCGTAGGGTGGTCATATCAAAAATCATAACCGTCATGTAAAGAACGACAAGAACGCTAATCCCCTAACCCCCCTCGGTTCACACCCTTGGTCCTCTCTTCAGTTTACCCATAGCTCCAGACTCAAGGCCCACCCGAGGGTATATCGGATAGTCCACCTTGTCGTCTCACTTTAGGCTGATCCTGTTGTGAATCCCTCTGGGTCAGACAGGTGACCATCACTTCGGGATAGACGTGTGGTTCAGACCTCGGTTTGGTCTTCGGGTTGGGATAGGGTTGAGGCTTGTTGCTCCGACCGAAGTTCAACCGAGGCTCTATACACACAGAGAACCCGAAGTGAAGACAGGTTTAATAACATCATTGTGTCTTCAACCTCACGGTCTTAAGGTCTCAATCTGTTGGTAGCCGGTCGTCTTTACATGCGTTGGGACCTTCTGAAGGACTATCTGACAACTAATTGAAACCCACTAAAAAACAGAAAGGATTCTATTGCTATGAATTGTGATGATCTCAAATTTACAATCAACAAGAACCAGTTACTCCGATGTAGTGTCCCTGGCTGTCCCTATCTCCGGCACCGGCTCTACAATGTTTGCCTGAAACATCAAGCTCAGAAAGTACACTTCGGTGACCCGAGGTCTCGAGCGATACAAAAAAGGGAACTAAAGGGAGTGCGTGATGAAGTGATAAGGCTGGTAGAACGAAACGAGACAACCCACGCTGGACTGCAGAACGCCATTAGTTGGTTCGAGAGGTGGATGAAAGATGCTTCTGAAAATAAGCATGGTGTTCCAGGTTGTAAGCACATTAGGAGACTTTATGAACACGGCGTCTCCTCACGGGAACTTTTGATTACCTGCGGTGCTGTCTGGCTGTTTTCGTATCGCTTCCCCCACAGGCTACCCACGGAGAAAGCCCTCACGTTTGCCCTGGCTCATCAGATTATGAAATTGATGCCCCTTGAGTACACCATTACGAGAAACGGAAAGAAACGAGCAAAGCTGATGTCTCGTAGAGAACGCCAAGAAATCGGGGAGTACATCAGGCAGAGCCTAGGGTTACTCTTCGTAAACATCGTGAAGTCTCTTGATGAAAGGGAGGAACGGGAGAGGAACTTCAAGAACCAGATGGCAAAGCCGCTGGAATAAGTTGGACGGTATTAGACCTTCCTTTTGGGTGTGTGTTTCTTAAGTTCTTTAGCCTTCTCCTTTAGCACGAGGGTCTGGATCAGGTTCTCCACGATGTCGAACACTCGGCCCACATCTTCTGCACTAGGGGTATGTGCTCGATGTGTGGCCGCGTGTCCGGCATCAAGAGCCGGTTCGAGAATTTCCCTGTTTTTACTGCTAAGATATCCATCATTGACGAGCTTCTGAAGTTTCTGTCGGAAACCTCCAATGTCGCCAATCGTGGAGTTCATAAAAAGATCGACCAGCGCTCGTGCACCCATAAGAGCGAGACGCGTGCTGTTTGCATGGAGGGCAGTGTAAACTTCCTTCATCAGCGAACTAAATTCAGTCGGTAATTCATGATGCCAACGTGGTATCTGACGCGAGATCTGAGGGGGGTAGTAATCTGTCTCATCGAAATCTATATCCTCCGAGATCACGCGGCGTCGCAGGGTCATCGAACCGCAACCACGGCATTCAAGCAGCGTGTAGGTTGTGTACCAGTCAATCATGAACTCCGGATTATCTTCCGACTCCTTTAGTACTCGATTGGTCACAACCTCATGTCTTGTATGTCTGAGACACTGATTGCAGTGCACCCATTCGATTTTGTTCTCTTGCTCGTCAATCATATTCTGCGATTAACTTTCAATTTATTCTCGAAAGCCATTAATTCCTTATATCCACCACACACCTTAGTGTTCCCAATATTATAAAATGGTTTACTACAATACAGGCATTTTCTGTATTCACGAGGCCTTCCTTTTCTCTTTTCATAAACTGCCCAGCACCGATCAAAATTATTTCTGAAACTCCTACTCTGATAAGAAGTAAGTTGAAATCCCTTTTTGCTCAGCTTGTTTGCTAAAGTAATTGCAGCATCGCATACATCTCCTTCTCCAGCATAGTAGAGCGCTTGATAAAGACCATGATCATTGATCTTCTTGAGGAATGAAAGAAATTTACGGCTTCTATTTCTGGTTGCCCTGCGGATTGCCATGCGAATCACTTCCTTAGATTTAGATACTCAGTTACGTTTCCCAACAGCCTGAGCGCAGCAGATTAAGATATGGTGTTTATCGATGTGACTACTGAAAGAAATATACCTGGCATCTGTCTATAGGCGGTTCAGTATCTCGTGTCAAGATATAACTGTTATATATTGAGTACTTAGTCGCACAGTTCATTTCCTCTAGAGAAGGAAGGTGTTCCCTTGCATTCCTTCTCAAAATTTATTATTCAAGAACCCAGACCAGCATCGAAGGGTTCAAATGAAGACCCGACAAGGGTATCAACCAGAGGGGGGAGGTTGATGAAAAAGTCTAACAGCCCATCTACGTCAAAGTCCTCAAACAATGCAAACCATAAACATCTCGATGCACCAGCCCTTGAAAACTGGCTCTGGGAAGCGGCCTGTGTAATCCGAGGTCCACTGGATGCTCCGAAGTTCAAAGACTATATCCTGCCGCTGATCTTTCTGAAGCGCCTATCTGACGTTTTCGACGACGAGGTCTCACGATTGGCATCCGAGTTCGGCGACAAGAAAACTGCCGCCAAACTGGTAGAGCAGGACCACAAACTAGTCCGTTTCTATGTCCCAGAGAAAGCCCGATGGCAGAACATTGCGACAATCACGACGGGACTGGGGCAGTCTCTCACTGACGCTGTGAGAGCCATCTCTAGAGATAACCCACGCCTTTCCGGAGTCATCGATGTAACAGACTTCAATGCCACGGCAGCGGGTCAGCGCATCGTGGACGACGGGCGGTTGGCATCCCTAGTTCAAATCCTCAATAACCCGAACTACAGGCTGGGTCTCGATGATGTTGAGCCGGACATCCTGGGTAGAGCCTACGAGTACCTCCTTCGGAAATTTGCTGAAGGTCAGGGTCAGAGCGCCGGGGAGTTCTACACGCCACGAGAAGTCGCAGTGACTATGGCTCGCATCCTTGAGCCTCAGCCAGGGATGACCGTGTATGACCCCTGCTGCGGATCAGGCGGTCTTCTCATCAAATGTCACCTGAGACTACTGGAAACGAGAGGTAAACAACAAAACGGTCACCTCAAGCTCCCCTCTAGTGTCGCCCCTCTCAAGGTCTACGGCCAGGAGATCAATCCGTCTACCTTCGCTATGAGCCGCATGAATGCCTTCATCCACGACATGGAAGCCGAGATAGCGTTGGGTGATACGATGCATAGACCAGTGTTTACCGAGGGTGATGGCCGGTTGCGGCAATTTGACATCGTGACAGCAAATCCCATGTGGAACCAGAAGTTCGACGCCAAGACTTACGAGGGAGATACCTACGAGAGGTTCGGTCGAGGCGTTCCCCCCTCATCTACTGCGGACTGGGGCTGGGTGCAACACATGGTGTCGAGCCTGAAGCCTAACGGAAGAATTGCAGTTGTTTTGGACACCGGGGCTGTCAGTCGAGGGAGCGGCAACCAAGGTTCCAATAAAGAGAGGGACATTCGTAAAGCATTTGTTGAGGCTGATCTAATTGAGGCAGTATTGCTTCTACCCGACAACTTGTTTTACAACACCACTGCTCCAGGCATCGTGATGGTCCTGAATCGTAAGAAGAAGCACCCGGGAGAAATCCTACTCATCAACGCCAATAAGCTCTTCTTCAAGGGCCGCCCAAAGAATTTCCTTGAGGATAGCCATATTGAGCAGATCGCGAGGGCGTATCATGAGTGGAAAACCGAGGATGCTCTCTCGACCGTCATCACAAAGGAGATTGCAGCCAAGAACGACTATAACCTTGCACCAAGTCGCTACGTGTCAACTGGTGTAGAGGCCGAAGTGTTGCCGTTGGATGAAGCGGTAGTATTACTTGCAGAAGCTGAAGAAGAACGTCAAGAGGCAGATAAGAAGTTGGACGACGTACTAAGAAAGCTTGGTTTTGAAAGGTAGAAAAATGGAGGGGCTTACTGAATCCACATGGAAATACACTCGACTTGGAGATCTATTAGATGAAGTAGACACCCGTGTCCGGGACGTATCTGCTGACGAGGCTAAGAACTTAGAGGTGCTTTCTCTTACGAAGAATTGGGGATTGATTCCCCAGTCAGAACGATTTGACAAAAGAGTAGCTACGGAAGATATCTCAAAATACAAAATTGTTCAACCTGGATGGATCGTCTACAATCCCTACGTGATTTGGGAAGGTGCTGTTCACGCATTACGAAGAACCGAACCAGGTGTTGTTAGCCCAGTCTATCCAACATTTAAGAGAATCGAAGATGACGGTGGTTACTTAGATTTCATTCTACGAACCGATAAACTAATTACGGCTTACAATCAACTTTCTTCTGGAGCAGTGAATCGTCGCCGGTCAATTAAGAAAGAAGATTTTCTCGCAATCAAGATTGATCTCCCGCCTCTCAACGAACAACGTGTCATTGCTCAAGTACTTCGGACAGCGCAGCTAGCGAAGGAAACTACAGAAAAGGTTATTGAGGCTGCGAAGCAATTGAAGCAGAGTCTCATGCAACACTTGTTTACTTATGGACCAGTGCCATTTCGGGAAGCCGATAAAGTTGAATTGCAGGAGTCTGAGATTGGTTCAATTCCATCACATTGGGAAATCTCAAATTTAGGTAATTTGATTGAGAAACCGAAGTATGGCCTTACGGCAAGTGCTGCTTTAGAACAGGTTGGTCCAAAGTTTCTTCGAATTACTGACATTCAGGACGGTACCGTAACGTGGGAAAGTGTGCCGTACTGTAAATGTGACAAATCAGACTTCGAAAAATGCCGCTTGAAATCCGACGACATTATGGTGGCAAGGATAGGAGCGACAACCGGTAAAACCTTTTTTGTTAAGAATCCGCCCGTCGCTGTCTTTGCCTCGTATCTAATTTGCATTCGAGCAAAGGAAAATGTAAGTTCCGGCTATCTCTATCATTACACTAAATCTGATATTTATTGGAGGCAGATAAATGCAGCGAAGGGAGGACGGCTAAAAGGTGGTGTAAACATTCCCGTCCTAAAGAATTTAATCGTTCCTTTACCGCCTAAAGATGATCAACGACAAATAATAACTATGTTGGCTGCCAGTGATGAAAAATTGGCTAATCTGCACAAAAGAGCGCTCACCCTATCTGCTATGTTAAGTTCCCTTGTTCAGAACCTTACAACTGGTAAGATCCGTGTTAATACTCTTGACCTTCCCGAACTCAAGGAGTCAGCCTGATGCCCATCGGCGGTGAAAAACAAGCCGTGCAGAATCCGTTCCTCCGGTACGCCGAGGATGCGGGGTGGACCTACTTGAATCCCGAGCAGACTCTTACTCTCCGCCGTGGCGGCATCACGAGTCCCTTCTTAGACAGTATCCTTGTGGACCAACTCCAGAAACTCAACCTCGGTATTGTTGACCACACAAAGGCCGAGCAAGTCCGTGACCGCCTGTTCCGTGTCCGACCCAATGTTGAGGGCAACCTATCTTCCTGGGAGTACCTCAAGGGCATCAAAACAGTTTTCGTTGAGCACGAAAAAAGAGAACGAAACATCAGGCTACTCGATCCGGTAAACATTGAGGCTAATACCTTCCACATTACCGATGAGTTCACCTTCTCGAACGGTGTACCGCCTGACATCCGCAATGACCTTGTTCTTTTTGTCAACGGCGTGCCAGTGATAGTGGGCGAAACCAAAGCCTCCCACAAGATGGAAGGCATTGCTGAAGCCCTGGACGACATCCGTTACTACCACAAGAAGGGACCTGAACTTCTGGCCATCCTTCAACTCCACTGCCTGACTCACCTTGTACACTTCTTCTACGGGGCGACCTGGAGTCTCAGCCGAAAGGGTCTCTTTAACTGGCGAGACGAGCAAGCCGGGGATTACGAAACCCTGGTGAAGACCTTCATAGCACCCCGTCGTGTGCTTCGTGCCGTCACAGAGTTTATCCTCTTTACTCGCAAGGATGGGGAACTTGAGAAGAGCGTCCTCAGGCCCCACCAGATGCGTGCCGCCGAGAGGTGCATCCAGCGTGCTCTTGAGTCTGAGAAGCGGCGGGGACTCATCTGGCATACTCAAGGCAGTGGCAAGACATACACGATGATCACGGTCGCCAAGAGGCTGATAGAAGACCCTGCTTTCGGAAACCCCACTGTCCTTATGTTAGTTGACCGCAATGAACTGGAAGCGCAACTCTTTGGTAACCTAGAGGCTGTCGGATTTGGTCGCTGTGAGGTCGCAGGGTCGAAGAAGCACCTGAGAGAACTTCTGGGATCAGACCGGAGGGGACTCATCGTTTCAATGATTCACAAGTTCGATGACATCCCTGAGAAGATCAACACCAGGGATAACGTCTTTGTGCTCGTGGATGAGGCCCACAGGACAACAGGCGGTGACCTGGGGAACTATCTTATGGGTGCACTGCCCAATGCGACCTACATCGGCTTTACGGGGACACCTATAGACAGAACGGCCTACGGGAAGGGTACCTTTAAGGTCTTCGGAACGGATGACGTCAAGGGATACCTCGATAAGTACTCAATCAAGGAGTCCGTACAGGACGGCACGACAGTTCCCCTGCATTACCAGCTTGCCCCGAATGAACTCCTCGTAGACAGGGAGACTCTGGAGAAAGAGTTCCTCAGTCTTGCAGAAGCGGAAGGGGTCAGCGACATCGAGGAATTGAACAAGGTTCTAGAACGAGCGGTGACGCTCAGAAATATGCTAAAGAACGAGGAGCGTGTAGATAAGGTGGCTCGATATGTCAGCGAGCATTACAAAACAACCATCGAGTCGATGGGCTACAAGGCATTTCTTGTCGGAGTGGATCGTGAAGCCTGTGCCTTATACAAGGAGGCCCTCGACAGGTATCTGCCCCCCGAGTACTCCTCTGTCGTCATCAGTTCACTGGGCAAGAAAGACGTCGAGCGGTTAAGGAAGTACAACCTGAGTGATGAAGAGGAGAAGTCAGTCCGTAAGCTATTCCGCAAGCCAACCGAGCTACCCAAGATACTAATCGTCACCGAAAAGCTCCTCACGGGTTTCGACGCCCCGATCCTGTATTGCATGTACCTCGACAAACCCATGAGAGATCATGTACTTCTCCAGGCTATTGCCCGTGTGAATCGTCCGTACGAGGATGATGATGGTCGAAGGAAGCCCTGCGGCTTTGTGCTGGACTTCGTGGGTATCTTCGAGAAGCTGGAGAAGGCTCTGGCCTTCGATTCGCAGGATGTGGAGGGGGTCATCGAGGGACTCGATGTCCTCAAGGAGCATTTTGACCAGATGATGGGCAAGGGACGCTCTATCTATCTGCCGATTCCTGGTGACAAGAAGGGTGACAAGGCCGTCGAGGCAATCCTTGAGCACTTCAGGGACAAGGAGAGACGGGAAGAGTTCTACGAGTTCTTCAAGGAGCTGGAGGAGCTACACGAGATCATTTCGCCTGATCCATTCATGCGACCCTACCTGAAGGACTTTGAAAGCATGGTTTCGATCTACAGGCTAGTCAAAAGCAGCTACGACAGGGGGATCATCATTGACAAGAGCTTCCTCCGCAAGACAGCGAAGCTCGTGCAGGAACATACCCAGACACCCGAAATTAGAGAACCTCAGAAAATCTTCGAGGTGAGCCAGCAGGCACTTGAAGCCATAGCAAATGAGAACAAGCCTGACACGGTGAAGATTTTCAACCTCCTCAAGGTCATCGAACAGCTGGTCTCCAAAGAGGGAAGCCATGAGCCGTATCTCATCGGGATTGGCGACAAGGCAGAGCAAATAGCCCAGGCCTTCGAGGACCGGCAGAAGACCACCCTGGAGACACTTGAGGAACTCAGAAGGCTCATACAGGAGATCAACAAAGCCCGAGCTGAACGGAAAGAGACGGAGCTTTCACCAGAGTCCTTTGCCGTCTATTGGCTGCTCAAGAAGGAAGGTGTGGCTCAGGCTGACACCGTAGCCAAAGAAGCTGGGAAGGCCTTCGAGAAGTATCCCCACTGGCAGACCAGCAGCCACCAGGAGCAGGAAGTCCGCAAAGCCTTCTACAAGGCCCTCATCAATGCTGGGGTTCAGGGTGTCGTTGATCTGGCTCAGGGCATCCTGAAGATGCTGAGGAGAGCGACAAGATGAGAAAGAAAAGGGTCGAACGCAAGGCAACAAGTTGGAAACCCCTGGAGAAGGACATCTCAAGGGACATTCTGAAGGCCGAAGTGTTAGCCTGGGCAAAGCGCATCAAGGTGGAGCCGAAGGAGATTCACATCAGGACAATGAAACGCAAGTGGGGGAGCTGCTCTACAGCAGGCAGGTTGACCTTGAATGCTGAACTTCTGTCTCAACCTGCGGAATTCCGACGGCGGGTCATTGTGGAGGAACTGGTGCATATAAAAGTGCCGAACCATGGGAGGCTCTTTAGGTCGCTGCTGAGGGCATACTTGGGCAAAGGGAAATTATCAAAAAATAGCTCTGAGGTAAGCTAACAGATGTCGATAGAATGGCAAAAGCAGGTGGTAGACACGATAGAAATCAAATGCCCCTATTGCAATCATCAGGCCGCCCCACCTGTGTACCCATATTGTGAACACGTTGTCTTCGTGTATGTAGATCCAGCCGTCGATGACTATGGATTTGATTTTATAACGGTACCCTTCGCTTCGGTCTACTTGTCCAAGTTGAAAAAGACAAGGTCTATTCCGCTAGAGGAACGCGCAGTAACTCCTGAAGAGGAAAATCGGTTCCTGCAAGCAATACTGCCAACTGGAATCAAGCTGTTCAAAAATCTCATTTCAGAAGACCTTTTCTCGTCAGACGCAATAGTGTTTGATGTTAAAGAGGAGGGAGGATACTACCCTACCCGTGTAGTAGTTGCCTTTCAGGCCAGCCCTGCGTCAGAGTAATTCACGAAAGTGGGCGACTGTAGGACAAATCATTTGCTGTTTACCACGAAGCGTGACTTCTTCAAGTGAGACAGGTCGATATCGTAAACCAGTCTGTCTACAACCTGCTCTTTCAGCAACTTCGGTGAGTATCTCTTGCCGTACCTTCCGAACGTGATTGAACCCGTCGAATGACCCAGGAGTTCCTGCGTCGGAAAATGCTCGGCACTCACCTGCTTCAGTTTGTTCGACACCGTGTGCCGGAAACTGTGGAAGTCCTTCTTCCCCCCTGGCCCCTCGACAATGCCACAATGCTCCTTGTAGCGCGAGAACCATCGGGATGCAGCCTGACCGTACCCGTCGCGTCGTTTCTTCAGTTCCGGAAATAGGCGCGTCTGTCCCTCGCTCCGCAGTTTCGCCACGTAGTCGGGAAGGTTGAGATCAACCCGCAGAAAATTATGCAGGGGGACAAGCCGTTCACTTGAAGATGTCTTAGTGTCTGTCACCCCCTTCCTTTCTCGGACATCGAACACGTAGACCCCTTCGTCGGCTTCGTGTATGTCCTCCAGGTGCAACTGACAGATCTCGTTCAAGCGCATACCTGTAAATAAGGCGATTACCGGAAGCCAGAAACGGTACCCGTATTTGTGGGTGTCCTCCAGGTAATCACGGCTGTGGAAAATCTTCTTCAGGTCATCGGAGTCAAACGCCGCCCTGTACTCATCGGCTCGCTTGCTCGTTGGAAGCTGAAGCCCTTCAGCAGGGTTTCGATCCATGTAGCCGTTACGCACCGCCCATTTGAAAAGGGAGGAAGCTCGGTCCAGTTGCTTGTTGATTGTCGAAGGGTTCATGTGTTTCGTCACCCCTGCTGCGAGGACTTCCTTAATCGACTTGTCTCTGTAGGCTGGATTTTTCCTCAGGTTAGAAGGGAGCCTTAAGAGCGTCTCCTTGAAGTGACGCATGGTGACGTTACTGATGGCCGCCACTTGCACATCTCCAAGCACCTCCAGCAGAAGATGGAGAGACGTCATGACCTCCACTTCCGATTTTGGTTTCCATACACCTGCTCTTTTTCGCTCTTCAGCAAACTTTTCGATGATCTGTGATAACCTCTCTCCGGAATCAGGAAGTCGTGATACTTCGGAGAGAATGGCGGGGCCATCCTGACTGGCTTTCTTCATTGATGTCTCTTTTCCTAGGTCGTCTGTATAGTCCCCTGTAAGTCTGCGCTGCTCGACCTCCAGGAACCGTATATGGACCTTTAGAAGCTCCCGGCAGAGTGTTCCGTACGTCTCGCCTCCTTTTTCAACACCTTCTATCCCATGCGCTACAAGCAATTCGTCCACATGGGAGCTGATTTCATTGTAGTCGTTGAGAGCCAGCATCTCTCGAGCCTCCCCCTCCAGATACCAAAGTCCGAACTCCTGGTTCTCTAGACGTTCTCTCGTCCACGGCACAACTGTGGCGGCCCTGTCTGCTTCAGCCTCCTCCAATAGTCTGTTCAGCTCTTCCTGCATCAGGCGGTCTATGGTTTCTTTGGTCATCTCACCCATGAATTCCCCTTTTCTCATTCGGGCGAAGAGTGTCTTGGCGGTCTTTGCCAGCCGCATGGCCCGATACTTCGCGTCCGTAAGATCGGCCGTCTTGAGGGTATACCTCAGTTCCCTCGAACGGACAACCCTCCTGAGCCACTTGGGTATGCGTATCCTGAAGAAGAAGTGTGGTGATCTGGGCTGACGATAAAGGTAGGTCGAAAAGAGAGGATGCGCCATGATTTCAGCTCCGAGTGCCCTACTGTGTGCCCTACCTAGAGCTGAAATCCGGCTTCTATGGTTAAATCATCAGTGAATTCAATAGTATGGTGGAGATGAGGGGGATCGAACCCCTAACCTCCGCATTGCGAACGCGGCGCTCTCCCAATTGAGCTACATCCCCACAATGATCGTGACCTTGAAATATATCACGCAGGCTTGATCTGTCAAGGCCTGTTTCTTCCTCCTCACCCTTCAGAATATCCCCTCACAACCGATAGGATCATATTGTGAGCGCTAGCCAATAGACGGTCAATAGCTCCGCTTTTGGCCCTGTTCTAGCCTGAATGACACGAAGGGCACAAAATTTGCACAAATAGTCTTTACATAATAGAAGAATAAGGAGAGACGTAACATGGCGAAACTAGACCATCTTTTCAGGTTGATGCACGAACGAAACGCTTCGGACCTCCATCTCTTTTCCGGCAACGAGCCGGCACTGAGAGTCCGGGGGGACATGATACGGATCTCCAACGAGGTCCTGACAAACGAGAAATTGTCCGAGATGCTCTACGAAATTTTAACACCCGACAAGATCCGCTTTTTCGAACAGACGGGTGACCTGGATTTCGGTTACGAGGTGGATGGGCTTGCCCGTTACCGCTGCAACTACTTCATGCAGAAAAACGGCCACGGGGCGGTCTTCAGGGAAATCCCCAGCACCATCCTCTCCATCGACCAACTGGGCCTCCCGCAGGTGCTGAAACAGCTTGTCATGCTCCCGAGGGGTCTTGTCCTCTGCACGGGACCGACGGGGAGCGGTAAATCGACGACACTGGCCGCGATGATCGAGCACGCCAACCAGAACCGCAAAGGCCACGTGATCACCATCGAAGACCCCATCGAGTTCGTGCACCAGGGAAAACAGTGCATCATCAACCACCGGGAGGTGGGCAGCCATACCCAATCCTTCGCCATGGCCCTGAGGGCGGCCCTTCGCGAAAATCCCGACATCATCCTCGTCGGTGAGATGCGTGACCTTGAAACGACGGAGCTGGCCATCGAGGCGGCCAACACGGGGCACCTCGTCCTTTCCACCGTGCACACCATGGGGGCCACACGGACGATCGACCGAATCGTGGACATGTTCCCCTCCGCCCAGCAGGCGCAAATCCGGACGTCGCTTTCGGAGTCCCTCAAGGCCGTCATCTCCCAGGCGCTCTTCAAAAGGACTGACACGATGGGCCGTGTCGCCGGGCTGGAGATCCTCCTGGTCACGCACGCGGCGGCAAACCTGATCAGGGAAGAGAAGACCTACCAGCTTCTGACGGTTATTCAGACGGGAAGAAAGCTTGGCATGGTGTCCCTGGACGATTCCATCATGGAACTCCTCCAGAGAAGGTGGATCAGCGTGGAGGAGGGTTACGAAAAGTGTGTCGACAAGGACCGGTTCTGCAAGCTCCTCAAGTACACGCCCCCCGAGTGGTAAGTTTTTTCAAAATGTCTTCGGCCATCTCCGGGAGGCCCGCTTCCACGTACGCCTCGGCCAGATGCAGGGTGTAAAAGGGGTTTGCGGGTTCCTTTTCCACGGCTTTTTTAAAGGCCTCTACGGCTTCACCGGTTTTCTTTTCCCTGAGAAGGGACTTCCCGAAACGATTCAGATAGGCCGCCGCCGAGGAAGGACCCTTCCGCACCGCTTCGTCGTAAGCGTGACCGGCCTCCTCGATCCGCCCCAGCCTGACAAGGGCGTCCCCGAGATCACAGAAATAGAGGGCCTCCTCCGGCTTCTCCTGGATGGCATCCCTGAAGGCCGACACGGCCATTTCATGATGGCCGTAATGGCTGAGGGCAACCCCCCTTTTGTGGTGAACGAGTGATGCGCATTCCGGTTCGATGGCGATGCTTTTCTCATAAGCTGCCCGGGCGCGATCGAAATCCCCCGCGGATATGCAGGCGAGCCCCAGGTGGGAAAAATAAAGTGAAGACTCGGGATCCATAGCCGTGAGTTTCAGGAAGATTTCAACGGCATCCCCGGGTCGGCCGGCCCGGATGTAGGCATCCCCCAGAGTAAAAAGAAGAGCCGGGTCTTCGGGCTGCGCTTCCACCGCGCTTTCACAGACACCGACGAGCCGCTCGTGCTGTCCCTCCTGCCTGAAGATCCGGACGAGCTCGTCGTAGGCAAAACCCGTGAAAACCTTTCTCTTCAGTTCTTTTTCCAGGAGCCCTTCCAGGCACTCAACGGCATCGTCTAGCTTCCCGGCGTCCTTGAATGCCAGTGCCAGCTGGAAAACATAGGAATCCTCGCCCGGGTGCTGATCCACAAGCTTCTTGTAGAGGTCGATAGCCTCCGCGTGACGCCCCTCTTTCATGTACCGCTCGGCGAGCCTCTCAAATCGGTCTTTTGCCCCTGAATCGTGCATGTATTGTACAAACCTCCCGTCATTTCCAGCGGTCTATATCCCCAAAAAGGATTTCCCGCAATCCCCAAAATGAGCCTTGACAGCCAGGGGACGGGTATATATATTACCAAGTAGTAATATGGAGGTCCCGATGAAAGATTTTGTCAAAGTCATGAAGGCCTTGTCGGACACCAACCGGGTCAAGATGCTCAAGATGCTTCAGCACAGGCCCATGTGCGTCTGTGAGATTCAGGCTGCCCTGGGGATCGCACAGCCCACGGTCTCCAAGCATCTGAAGGGCCTTGAGGTAGCCGGACTTGTTGAATGCGAGAAAGACGGCCTCTGGGTCAATTACCACCTGTCCAGCGGAGCATCGAGCCCCTATGTGGCGAGCCTGCTCGGGAACCTGAGGCACTGGCTGGATCAGGAGCCGGAAATTGCCGGACTTATTGAGAAGACAAAAGAAATCAGGAGAGAAAATCTACGGAAGAAGTGAAAATCCATATTGCTAAATGGCTTTATGACAATCTGGTCTTTACGTTTTTTGCGCATTTTTTAATCATGCACATTGAAGGATATAAGTTATGCTGATAGATTTGATCGTCGCCGGACTGCTGGCGATTCAGGATTACGTGGCCACCCACGTGCTGACGTGCCTGATCCCGGCCTTCATGCTTGCCGGCGGCATGGTCGCCTTCATCAACCAGGAGGCGATCCTGAACCACCTGGGTGAAAAGGCGAGCAAAACAAAGTCATTTTCAATGGCAAGCCTGGCCAGTTTCTTCGTAGCTGCCTGTTCCTGCACCGTCATTCCCGTATCAGCGGGCCTTTATTTCAGCGGGGCGGCCATCGGCGTGGCCTTCATCATTCTCTGGGTGTCGCCCTCCGCCAACATCCTGTCCCTCATCTACACGGGAAATATCCTCGGCGGTGAGATCGTAATCGCCCGCATTGTCGCCTCTCTTTTGATGGCCTTTGTCGTCGGCTGGGTGATGACCCTGGCTTTTCGGAATGAGCCCCGGGAGATTGCCGCGCCTGCAGACATCAGTGCACAACACAGCATCATCTCAAGAAAACATCTTATTTTTCTTCTTCTCATTACATTATCCCTGCTGCTTCCAAACTACGTTGGACAGACAGGGCCATACGTTCAAAAAGTCATCATCTGGGGTATCGCGACTGTGATTCTGCTGGCTTACGGCCTGAAGATGCTTCCGAAAGAAGAAATCAAAAGCTGGCTGCGGGAGACGTGGTGGTTCATGAAGTTGATCTTCCCTCTTCTCATCGCGGGTGTTTTTCTCGTCGGCATCCTGGGGAAACTCCTGCCACCCGATTGGATACAAAAATGGTTGGGGGGGAATGGTCTCACAGCATCCTTTATCGCGACCTTCATCGGGGCCGTGAGCTACTTCGCCACGATGACGGAGGCCCCTTTCGTGGACACCTTGATGAAGCTCGGCATGGGCAAGGGGCCGGCCCTGGCCCTTCTTCTGACCGGCCCGGGGTTGAGTCTGCCCAACTGGATCGCCATCGCAAGAGTATTCGGGATCAAGAAATCCGTCGTGTACGTGATCACCATTGTGATTCTGGGGACTTTCGTGGGCTGGTTCTTCGGAAACTTTATTCTTTGAGGAAAGGAGTTGACCTATGAAAATCATCGTTGCCGGACCCGGATGTGCGAGATGTCAGGCCACTGAAAAAAATGTGATCGAGGCGTGCGCCCAGCTGAATCTCCCGGCGGAGGTAACGCACGTCTTCGACATCAAGGAATACCCGAAGCTCGGCGTGAGGGTCACGCCATCCGTCCTCGTAAACGGGAAGGTCGTCTTTTCGGGACGGCTTCCGACAGTGGAGGAAATGAAAAAGATACTTGCCGGTATTGAATAAATCCATGCCATAAAGAGGGGATGACATGTCCGATAAGCCGGAACAAAAACCGAAACGGATGATCCTGGCCTGTTCGGGGGCATCCAACGTGGGACAGCTTTCCAACCAAGCGGCGGTGGAGCTGACTCGAGAGGGCTTCGGCCAGATGTTCTGCCTGGCGGCCATCGGTGGCCACCTGCCGAAATTTGTCAACCATGCGAAGAAAGTACCCTCCATGGTGGCCATAGACGGTTGTTTCGTCGGATGTATCGGGGCTATCCTGGAGCATGCCGGGGTGCCGATAGGAGACTATATCGTCCTGACCGAACTCGGCTTCGAAAAAAACATGAATTCAAACCTGGAAAGCGGCGATATCGAAAAAGTGAAGCAGGTTGTGCGCAAAGGCATGACATACGCCCCTGCGTTCACAACGCTGAACCCTTCAGACGGCGACTGCTGCGGATCCTGAGAAGGATAACGGACCGGCTTGACCGGTAAAGACAAGAAATAAGTCAGATTGCCTGCCGGTCGTCCTTAAAGTGAGGAAACGAAATGCGAATAGGACGGTCTTTCCTCGGCGCATTCTGATTGTCGTGATGACAATATATAGAATATACACATTGATCAGGTAAGGAGAGGCGTGGTAAAGCTTGCGTGAATTGGTGGTTAACTAAACATGGATGAGAGTGAGAACATAAAGGATAGAAAGACGTTTTTACCCATCTTTCAGCCCGGTGTCTGCTGCGGAGATTTAGCCGAAGGAGAAGCGGAGCGTGCAGAAATCAAGGTTTTGAATATCGAATTGGTGGTTATTGATCTTTCGGTCTGTGCGCGATGTGTTCCGACTGGAGATCAATTGCAGAAGGCCGTGCAACTTCTCGCCCCTGTAGCCGAGGCACTGGGGGTAGAACTGAAATACCGGGCAATCGTTGTTCAATCCGAAGCTGAGGCGAAGCAGCATGCACTTCTAAGCTCACCTACTATACGGATTAACGGGCGGGACATCGCTCAAGATATTCGAGAGTCGGTATGCGAATCTTGTGGAGACCTCACCGAGAATAAAACCCTTGTTGACTGCCGTGAGTGGCATTACGCAGGAAAGGTATATTCATCTGCACCGCTACCCTTGCTCCTGGAAGCTATCATGCACGCCATGCTGAATATTGATAAAGAGCCGCCTGTACCGACTATTCCCCTCCAAGAATTGCCTGAGAATCTAAAAAAATATTTTGATAACAAGAAACTGGGCAGAAATTTGTGCTGTAAACTGTAACTTTTCGGTTGTTGCTGAACCTCCGCAGTTTACAGCCGCTCCAACACGTTTCAACACTATCGAATGATCTCAGGCTTTCCTAAAAGACCGGAAAGTTCTGCTCGGTTAACCCCTCCGTGATTTTTTCAACGTTCGTTTTTATATCGTCGAATTTTACCGTGGCTTCCCGAGTAAACCTGTTCACATCATCATTCAGAACACCTGGGATATTCTGTATCGCGATACCTGCACGGGTTACCGTTGCCACGCATTCGCATTCCATCGCAATTACCCTTTTGACTATTTTATCAGCGGCAAACACAGGCCGTGAGCCAATGATAAGAAAGATGACACTCACGAGACAGACAGCAGGGATATATTTCCTGTTTTGCATTTAAATCCTTCTCATATTTTCATCGTATTGAGGAACAGGGGCATCCACTGGATGTAGCAATTAAAAAATCGCTTTCAAAAAGCAGTCGTTATTCTCTCTGCAAAGGTTGCACATCCGGCAACAGGAAGATTCCTGGCTTTCATATAACTGCAAGAGCCGCTTTCCATGATAGTCGTCATAGACTTTCTGAAATTCATACGATCTGAAAGGCTCATTTGGGGAGAATGGCAAATAACTCCAGCTGACACCTACTCCCAAGTCATGCCGTCGTCTCACATCATGCCGTACTTTTTCAGCTTCTGGTGGAGCGTGCGGCGGGTGATGCCGAGCCTCCGGGCCGCTTCGCTCTTGTTCCCGCCCGTCTGATCCAGGGTCTTGAGGATCGTCGCCTTCTCGAGGGCTTCCAGGGACACCGCGCCGGCCTCTCCCGGCGGCAATGTTTTCTCACCGGGCTCTTTCAGCAGGACCGGCGTCAACTCCCCTTCATCGATGTACTCCGACCGCGTCAGAACGACCCCCCGCTCCACGGTGTTCATGAGCTCCCGGACGTTCCCCGGCCAGTCATATCGGAGCAGGCGGTCCATGGCCTGTGGTGTGAACCCCCGGACGCGCTTCCGGTTCTTCTCGGCAAACATCTTCAGAAAGTGTTCCGCCAGGGGCGGGATGTCGTCCTTTCGCTCCCGGAGCGGCGGCACATGGAGGGTCACCACGTTCAACCGGTAGAAGAGATCCTTTCGGAACCGGCCCGCCTCGATGGCGGCGGCGAGATCGCGGTTCGTGGCGGTGATGACTCGGACGTTGACCCGGATCACCTCCTCGCCCCCCACGCGGGTGATCTCCCTTTCCTGGAGAACCCTGAGGAGCCGGACCTGCATGGCGAGCGACATCTCGCTCACCTCATCCAGAAAGATGCTCCCGCCGTCGGCCTGGCGGAACTTCCCTTCCCTGCGGCGGCCGGCCCCCGTGAAGGCCCCTTTCTCGTGACCGAAAAGCTCCGACTCCAGGAGCGTCTCAGGGATGGCGGCGCAGTTGATCTTGATGAAGGGCTCCTCCCGCCGGGGACTGTTGTAGTGGATGGCCCCGGCGATCACCTCCTTGCCGGTGCCGGATTCGCCCGTGATGAGAACCGTGGCCTCCGAAGGGGCTACCTGGGCCACTGTCTCGAGTAGCCTCGTCATGACGGCGCTCCGGCCTATCAGGTTTCTGCGGTCGAATTGGAGCCCCAGGCTTTCCCTGAGGAGCCGGTTTTCCTCCCTCAGGCGGCTGTGCTCCATGGCGCGCTCGATGGCGAGCTTCAGTTCGTCGAAATCGAGAGGTTTTGTCAGGTAGTCGTAGGCCCCTTTTTTCAGGGCTTCCACCGCCGTTTCCACGGACGCATAGGCCGTCATGAGGATGACCGGGATAGCCGGGTTGAAGTCCTTGATCTCCCCGAGGGCCTCGATGCCCGAAAGGCGGATCATGCGGATGTCCATGAGGACGAGGTCGAAGGGCTGCCTGTGGACGGCTTCGACGGCGGCGCTGCCGTCGTCGACCTCCGATACCTCGTATCCCCAGCTCGCGAGGAGCGTGCGCAACATGGTGCGGTGGGCGAGGTCGTCATCGACAACGAGGATGGAATTTTTTCGCGTCATGATGTGCCTCCTGCGGGGGCCTCGTCGGAGACGGGAAGGAGCATGGTAAAGGTAGTGCCCCGGCCCGACTCGCTCCTCACACGGATCTCGCCGCCGTGAGCCTCGACGATGCGGTGGACGATGGCAAGGCCGAGTCCCGTCCCGGAACTCTTGGTCGTATAATAGGGATCAAAAATGTTCTCTAGGTCACCCCGCGGGACACCGGCGCCCGTGTCGGAGACATCCAGCCTTGCCATTTTCTCGTTGTAACGTCCGAGGGTGAGTGTGAGGTTCCCCCCCGCCTGCATCGCCTCGATGGCGTTGAGGCACAGGTTGAGGAGCACCTGTTTGATCCGGTCGGGATCGGCGAACACGGCCGGTGCCTCAGGCGAAAACTCGGTTCTGACGATGATCCCCTTTTTACGGGCGTGGACGTCGGCCAGCCGGACCGTGTGCTCGATCAGGGGCTCGAGCCGTGTCGGCTTTTTCTCTATTTCCATCGGTCGGGACAGGTCGAGGAGCTGCCGGATGACCCGGTTGAGGCGCTCGACTTCCTGGATCATGATGTCGGCAGTCCTGCTGTCTTCGGGGTCGCCGCGCAACTTCGCCTTGAAGTAGGTCGCGAAGCCCTTGATGGAACTCAGCGGGTTCCGGATCTCGTGAGCCACGCCGGCTGCGAGACTTCCGATGGAGGCAAGCCTCTGGCTGCGGGCGATCTCGGCCTTCAGCTGGCGGATCTCGGTGAGATCCCGAAAGAGAATCACGGAACCCTGGGGACGCCCGCCCTCTTCCTTGAGCGTCGTGGCGATCACCTCGAGGGGAACCGTCTTCGTCACGCTCACGCGGCATTCCGTTTCCCTCTCGATGACCCCTTCACCCCTTTGGAGTTCCCCGAGAATTTCATGGCAGGTGTCCGGCAGGACTTCTGCCGCCGATCGGCCTATCACCTCTCCCGCGGCCCTCCCGAGAATAGACTCCGCCCAGACATTGAAGGCCATTACTCTTTCGCCTCCGTCGAGAGCCACAAGCCCGATGGGCATATTTTCCACGAGGCTGTCCGAAAAGGCCTTCACGCGCGAGTAAGACGATCGCGTCGAGAGATAGCCCTGCGCAAGAAGAAGGGCAAGGATGCCCGCAAAGCCGGCCAGGACAAGGACGACGGCCATGGTGACGGTGGACCGTAAGTCCGCATCCCGCGCCGCCAGCACGGGTCCCATGTCCAGCCCCACAAAGATCACGAGGTCGGGTGAGTCCGTCCCCGCCGCCGCGCCGTCCCGGGAATCCCCGAAAGGTATCTCCGTCGGGGCAAATCTCCGGTAGACCTCGAAGGTATCGGTGCCCTCCCGGTTTGACACCTGACGCCACTGCACCTGCGTCAGACGTGAAGCATTCTCGAGGTCGAGTCCTGTGTCATAAAATTCGCCGACCATGGCCGGATCACTGTCGGCAAGAATGACGCCCCTCGTGTCCGTCACGGTCAGATAATCAATCCCGGGCTGCCTGGCCATCTCGATGAGAAGCTTCTGCAGCTGGAAGGGCCCCCATTTCATCCAGGCACCCGTGCGGGCGGAGGCCTCAAAGGACTGGATCAGGGCGGAACCCTGTTCAACGAGCAGCCGCGTCGTGAGTTCACGCTGTTTGTGTATACTCTCGCGGGCCATGAATACAAAAATGGCCGCGAGGATTAGCACGGTCCCTACAATAACCCATGGTGAGAGAAAGGCCCGTATTTTTCGACTACCGCCAGCACCCATGAATCACATCCTTCTTTAATATTTTTTCGCCCTTTCGCCTTGAGCCATTAGCCATGCGCCTTGCATGTATACTTTGTATACAAGTGTATACCACAACTGTATACTAAATATCCACTTTTTTCTTCGGTCAGCAAGATCAGATGATAACAAAATAGAATAATACCTATTATTATCAACATGTTACGAAACACAATCTCTTCTGGCACAGCCCTTGCCCATAATAAATGCAAAAAGAAAGTCATCTCGAAAGGAGAAAATAAAATGAAAAAGTTGATATCAATTGCAGCTGTCCTTCTTCTGGTGGCGGTTATGGCGGCTCCGGCCGACGCCTTCAGGGGAGGGAGAGGTTATGGCGGCGGTTCCTGCCTTAATTGCGCAAATTTTGAAAATGTTCCGGGTCTCAAACTGACGGCGGAGCAGAAAACCAGGATTGCCGACCTGCGAAGCGCCCACCTCAAAGATATTAAACCCCTTCAGGACCAGATGTTCAGCAAGAAGGGCGACCTGCGGCTTCTGTGGCAGGAAAAAAACCCGGATCAGGCCAAGATCACGGCAAAGCAGAAGGAAATCCGGGCCCTTCGTGATCAGATTCAGGACAGGGGATCGAACCACCGCTGGGCCGTCTACAAGGAACTCACACCGGAACAGCAGGAAACCCTGAGAGCCTACGGACCATCGGGCCGCTGTATTGGCGGCGGGTTTGGTCCCGGTAGCGGACGTGGCCCCGGTGGTGGACGCGGTCCCGGTGGCGGCCCCGGTCCCCGCGGAATCTACTAAACACTCCTTCCTTCTTCTGAGTCCAAGAATCACCCGGGAAGGAATCCCGGGTGATTCTTTTTTTACCTATCCGCTTTCCCGGCCTCCTGCTATAGATTCAATGCTTTCATTCGATGTCCCGCTGCTTATCTCTGCAGCGGGCCTGAAAAATCTTTCCATCCGTTTTTTATATTGAAAATAGCTTGTTTTTTGTAGTCTACTCCCGGAGAAAACTTCGCAGCCGAGCAGACATGGAGAAAAAGAAAGTCCTCTTTGTCTGTATCCACAACAGCGCACGGAGCCAGATGGCCGAGGCATTCCTTCATTCTGGGGCCGTGGAGCGCTACGATGTCAAGAGCGCCGGGCCGGAGCCGGGGTTGCCGAACCCCCGGTCGTCGAGGTCACGGCGGAGGTCGGCATCGATATTGCTAACAACCTTACGAGGAAGAGTGTCTTCGACCTTCTTCGCAGGGCGAGCGTTTCGACTGCGTCGTTCCGGTTCGCGATGAAGCCGGCCCGAAGCCTGTCCCGTCTTCCCGGGACCGGGCCGGAAAACCCACCGGGGCTCTTGCGACCCGGGGCGGATCGAAGGCAGCCGCGAGGAAAAGCTGGTGAAAATCTGGGTCATCCGGGATAAGATCCGCTCGAGGGTCCGGGAATGGCTGAGAGCGGAATCCTGAAGAGAATTCTGGACGCGCAGCAAGAGCACTGGGAACGGGCATTCTCGGAAGAGGCCGACTTCTTCGGCGACGAGCCCAGTAAGCCCGCCCGGAGTGCGGCCCGGCTTTTCTCGAAAGCGGGGTTCCGGCGCATCCTTGAACTGGGCGTAGGCCAGGGGCGTGACACCCTCTTCTTCGCAAGCAGGGGTTTTCAAACGACCGCGATCGACTACAGCCGCAAGGGTCTTGAAGATATCAAGAAGAAGGCGTCGGGGCTCGGCCTTTCGGGCCTCATCCGGACGGACCATCACGATATTCGAGAGCCCCTTCCCTTTGACGACGAAACCTTTGACGCCTGTTTTTCCCACATGCTCTACTGCATGGCCCTCTCGACGGCTGAACTCGAATCTCTCTCCCGGGAGATCGGGCGGGTGCTCCGGCCGGGAGGGCTGAACGTATACACCGTCCGTCACAAGGGGGACGCCCTCTTTGGAAAGGGTATCCATCGCGGCGAGGACATGTACGAAACGGGCGGCTTCATCGTCCACTTTTTCGACGGCGAAAAGGTTAAACATCTTTCAGCGGGATACGAAATCATCGGTGTCGATGAGTTCGAGGAAGGGGAACTCCCGAGAAAACTTTTCATGGTCACCCTGAAGAAAAACAGGCCGGGCGGGCAATGAGAATTCTCAATCTCCACAGGAGGGCAATCAACATCACCCTTTCACTGGCGGCGATCGTCCTCGTGATTCTTTACTCTGTCTGCGGCGATTCCTGCACCTACCTGCAGGGAACCCTTCTGGGGTTCGACCTGCGCTGGGCCGGCGTCGCCTTCATGGCGGTCGTGATGGTCATGAGTTTCCTCAAAAAGGATCTCCCTCTTCTGTTTCTCCTTGCCGCGGGCATCGGCGCCGAGGCCTACCTCGTGGGCTTTCAGGTATATCACGGCGTCTATTGCCCTTACTGCCTGCTTTTCGGCGCCATCCTCCTGATTCTTTTTATCGTGAACTTCAGGATGCAGAGGGTGCGGCAGGCGGCTCTGGGGATCCTCGGAGGTTTCCTCATCTTTTTGATCTTCTTCGAGGGGATGGCAGCGCCGGCCTACGCCGGCGACACCTTCGTTCCCTCCTTCGGGAGCGGGCCCGTTCAGGTCAGGCTCTACACCGACTACTTCTGCGGACCCTGTTCCGCACTGGAGCCGCAGATCGCGAAGTCCATCGAGGAGCTGGTGAGGCAAAAGACGATCCGCATCACCTTCATCGACACGCCGATCCACAAAGAAACCATTCTCTACGCCAGGTATTTCCTCTACGTTTGCGGCGAAGAGAAAGACTTTCGAAAGATCATGTCGGCGAGGCATACCCTCTTCGACGCCGCCCGGAGCGGGATCACCGATCCGCAGGGCCTGGAGGCCCACCTGGCAAAGGACGGCATCCGTTACAAGCGGATCGACGTGAAACCGACGTTCGACGTGTTCAACGGCTACCTGAAGGAAGAGGGCATCCGATCGACGCCGACCCTGACGGTCAACAAAGGCGGGAAAAGGGAAACCTACAAGGGTGTGCCCGATATCGCCCGGGCCTTGGCCGACCTCCATACCGCCCAGAAACGCTGACACCTAATGCCGGAGGTGCTCCAGAAGGATCTTGACACCGATCCCGATGAGGATGAGACCGCCGGCGATCTCCACCTTCCTGCCGAAGACCCTGCCCAGCCTCCCGCCGAAAGCCACGCCCGTCCACGTCATCGCGAAAGCCACGACGCCGATGATCACGCTCGGATAGAGAATCGCCTCTTTCAGAAAGGCCAGGCTCAAACCCACAGCCAGCGCGTCGATGCTCGTCGCGATGGATAGCATGAGCAGGGGGATTCCCCTCGTCGGATCGGGGGAGGCAAATTCCTTGCCGCCTTTCAGCGCATCCCGGATCATCTTGCCCCCGATGGCGGCGAGCAGGATGAAAGCGAGCCAGTGATCGTAATCTCGGATGAACGTCGATATGGTCTGACCCGCGTACCACCCGATGACCGGCATGATGAACTGGAAAAAACCAAAGGAAGATGACAGCCTGAGGGCGGGCACCTGTGAAGGGCTTTTAAGGGCGATCCCCGCCCCGATGGCGACGGCAAGGGCGTCCATGCCGAGACCGGCGGCGAGGATGAGAATCGAGAAAAAGCTCACGTTGCCACCGTCCCGTCTTCCCTTCCTGATCGGGACATCCCCCGAAGGTGTTCAAGGATTTTTTCAGCCGTCCTCCGGCTCATCCGCCCCGCGTCCATGAGTTCCTCCGGCGAGGACCCGCATATACCGGCGATATCCCCGAAACGGGAAAGGAGCATTGCTTTGCGCTTCGGACCCACGCCCTCGATATCGTCGAGAAGGGACCGCGTCGCCCTTTTTCCCATGAGCTTCCGGTGATGGGTGATGGCGAAACGGTGAGCTTCGTCCCTGATCCGCTGGAGGAAAAAATAGGCGGCGGGGTAACGGGAGATGTGGACGGGATCCTTCCGGCCGGCCAGATAGACGCGGTCCTCTTCCCTGGAGGCGCCCGCACGGGCCTTCGGGGTCCGGGGTCCTTTCCCTTCGCTATCCTGTGACCCCTTGGCGAGGCCGATGACATCGGGTCCCTCGATCCCGAGTTCCCTCAGAACGGAAAGGGCGATACCGAGCTGTCCCTTGCCGCCGTCCATCACGATCAGATCGGGCAGATTTTCCCGACGGCGGTATCGTCTCTCCAGCACCTCCCTCAGCATCGCATAGTCGTCGGCACCTTCCACTGCCCTGATTCTGAAATGCCTGTATCCCGCTTTCTCGGGTCTTCCCCCGGTGAAGGTGACCATGGACCCCACGGCAAACTGCCCGCCGATATTGGAGATATCGAAACACTCGATCCGCTCCGGTTGCCGCCTCAGGTTGAGTTTTTCCTTGAGGATCGTGAGGGCCATCTCCTCGGACTCGAGGTTCCTGTCCGTCTTGAAGGCATTCTCGGCGTTTCTTTCCGCCATGCGGAGCAGCCGGTTTCGTTCCCCCCTGAGGGGCCGCAGGATCGAGACCTTCTTCCCCTTTTTTTCGCCGAGCCACTCGCAAATGACGTCACGATCCTCGATTTCCTCGGACGCGATGATCTCCTCCGGGATGAACTGCTCCTCGCTGTAATATTGTTTAATCAGGGAGGAGAGAATCTCAGCGGGCTCGGCGGCCAGTCTCACGAGGGGAAACTTCTTCTTGCCCAGGAGGTTCCCATTGCGAATGTGCAGGGCGAAGACCTGCGTCAGGGAACCTTCCCGGTATGCCCCGAAGACGTCTTGGTCCCGGAAGGCCGACGAGGCGATGCTCTGCTTCTCGAGGGTCCGGTCGATGGCGGCGATGCAATCCCGGATGCGGGCGGCTTCCTCGAATTCCATGGCCCCGGAAGCGCGCTCCATCCGCTCGCGGAGATCCTGAAGCAGTGCGCGGCCCCGGCCCTCGAGAAAAGCGATCACATCCGTGACGAGCGACCGGTATTGTTCAGGGGTCACAAGCCCGCAGCAGGGTCCGAGGCATCGCTTGATCTCGTACTCGATGCAGGGCCGCCTCCGCTGCCGGAAGACGCGGTCGCCGCAGGTCCTGAGCGGAAAGGCCTGATGCAGGAAATGGAGGGTCTCCTTGGCCGCGAAGCCCGAGGGGTAAGGTCCGAGGTACCGGGCGCCGTCCTTTTTCACGCGCCGGACCAGCTGGAACCACGGGAAGGGCTCCCGGAGGTCGATGCGGAGGCTATAGTAGGTCTTGTCGTCCCTGAAAAAGACGTTGTAGCGGGGCCGGTGCTCCTTGATGATGTTGTTCTCGAGGATGAGGGCCTCTTTCTCCGTGTCGGTGACGACAAAATCCAGATCCTCGATCCGGGCCAGAAGAAAGGGAATCATCGGCCGGGTGTCCTTGCCGCCGAAATAGGAGCGGACGCGGCTTCTCAAGTTCTTCGCCTTGCCGGCATAGATGACTTTCCCCTCGCGGTCCTTCATGAGGTACACACCCGTCCGGACGGGGGCGTTTTTGATTTTTCTTTCCAGGAGGTCTGAAGCCATCTGTTTTTTCTAGCCTCTCAGTTCAAGCTCCATGTGAGAGAGCTCTTTGATCCGGTCGCGTATCACGGCCGCTTTTTCGAAATCGAGACCCCTTGCCGCACGCAGCATCTCCTCCCTCAGGCGGTCGATCATGGCGGGGATCTCCTTCAGGGTCACGTAGGGCGGCATCTCCTCGGCCGCGGCGGGAACCGTCACATAGTCGGCTTCGTAGATGGAGGCCAGCACGTTGTCGTAGGATTTTCGGATGGTCTCGGGCGTGATGCCGTGTTCCCGGTTGAATTTTCCCTGCATGGCCCGACGCCGCCTGGTCTCCTTGAGGCACGCCTGTATGGCGTCCGTTATTTTGTCCGCGTACATGACGACCTGACCCGACACGTTCCGGGCCGCCCGTCCGCTCGTCTGGATGAGGGATCGCTCCGAGCGAAGAAACCCTTCCTTGTCGGCATCGAGGATGGCCACGAGCGAAACTTCCGGCAGGTCCAGCCCTTCCCTCAGGAGGTTCACGCCGATGAGAACGTCGAATTTGCCCATCCTCAGATCGCGGATGATCACGACCCGCTCGAGGGTGTCGATGTCGGAGTGAAGATACCTCACCGAAACCCCGAGACTCTGGTAATATTCCGTCAGGTTCTCCGCCATCCGCTTGGTGAGGGTGGTGACGAGGACGCGCTCCCCCCGCTCCGCACGCTTGCGAATCTCGGCGAGCAGGTCGTCCACCTGGTGCGTGACGGGCCGGACGGAGATATCCGGGTCCATGAGCCCCGTAGGCCGGATAATCTGTTCCACCACCCGTCCCTTCGCCGCCACCAGCTCGTATGCCGCCGGTGTGGCCGAAACATAGATCCGCTGCTGGGGAAAGGCCTCGTATTCGTCGAACCGGAGGGGCCGGTTGTCCAGCGCCGACGGAAGACGAAAGCCGTATTCGACGAGCGTTTCCTTGCGGGACCGGTCCCCCCGGTACATCCCCCCGAGCTGGGGGATCGTCACGTGGCTTTCATCGATAATGATCAGGGCGTCCCCGGGGAGATATTCCATGAGCGTGGGAGGCGGTTCGCCGGGCTTCCGGCCCGTCAGGTGCCGTGAATAGTTTTCGATGCCCTGGCAATAGCCCATTTCCTCCATCATCTCGATATCGAACTTCGTCCGCTGCTCCAGGCGCTGGGCTTCGAGAAGCTTCCCCGCAGCCCTGAATTCCGCCAGTCGTTCCTCCAGTTCTTCGCGTATGGCTGCCACGGCCAGTTTCATCCGTCCCTCGGTGGTTACATAGTGACTGCCGGGGTAGATGTCGACCTTCCGGAGCGACCCCGTCTTCTTCCCCCGCATGGGGTCCACCACCGAGAGGGACTCGACCACGTCACCGAAGAACTCAATCCGGATGACCCGGTCCTCCTCATAGGCCGGGAAGACCTCCACCACGTCTCCCCGGACGCGGAAGGTCCCCCGGTGGAAGTCGATGTCGTTTCGCTCATACTGGATATCGATGAGCCGCCGGAGCACCCGATCCCGCCCGATGTCCTCACCCTCGGCAAGCGAAAGCGTCATCCCCGAGTAGTCCTCCGGCGCGCCGATGCCGTATATGCAGGACACACTCGCCACGATGATGACGTCTCTGCGCTCGAGGAGCGACCGGGTGGCCGAGTGGCGCATCTTGTCGATCTCGTCGTTGATGGCCGAGTCCTTTTCGATATAGGTGTCCGTCCTGGGAATGTAGGCCTCGGGCTGATAATAGTCGTAATAACTGACAAAATACTCGACGGCATTTTGCGGAAAGAGGGTCTTGAACTCGTTGAAAAGCTGGGCTGCCAGGGTCTTGTTATGTGCGATGACGAGGGCAGGCCTCTGGACCCTCGCGATCACATTGGCGATCGTGAAGGTTTTACCGGAACCGGTGATCCCCAGGAGAACCTGATGCCGAACACCCTTTTCGATTCCCCCCGCAAGACCGTCGATGGCCTGGGGCTGATCCCCTGCCGGACTGAAATCCGAAACCAGACTGAATCGGTTCATGGAAAGATTTCCGCTCGTGACCCCCCCGCGGGAACAGAGGGGACCTGAGGTATTTTCTGAACATTTACAGCGCCTTTAATATAATGAACCGCAGCGGGATACGCAAGTTCCTATTCCCCCATCCTGCCAAATTCATCTTGACATTAAAGGGTTATTATGTTTTAAAAGCGAACTTTACTATGTCTTTCTGAAGGGTTTCCATCATGAAAAAGACGTTGAAATGCGTATCGAATCTCAAGAGGAAAAGGACTCACGGCTTTCGCGCCAGAATGGCGACAAAAGGGGGCAAACTCGTATTGAGCAGGAGGAGAGCGAAGGGAAGGAAGCGGTTGACCGTATAGCGGGTCGTGAACAGCCCGGTGGTGAGCATTCCAGAGCCGTACGCGAGACAGAAACTCGAATCACTCCGCAAGCATGGAAAGCATAACATTCCGGAAAAACGAGAGAATCAGGAAAAGAAGCGACTACACGACGCTTCACCGGCAGGGGAAAAGGGTTCACGCGGAGCATTTCACCCTCATTTTAAAAAAAAATCCTCTGGGATGTCGAAGGCTGGGAGTCACGACCGGCAAGAAGGTAGGAAATTCGGTTAAAAGAAACAGGATGAAACGTCTCCTGAGGGAGTTCTTCAGATTAAACAAGGAAAAACTTCCTGATTCACACGATCTCTGGATCATCGTACGGAAGGATTTTTCAGCCTACACATACGATCAGGTGCGCGAGGCCCTGGAGAACATCCTCGGAGATAGACTGGTTGCCACATAAATGATCGACACGTTTCTGGTCAAAGTATCCACCGCCCTGATCAGGGCTTACCAGGTTTGCATCTCACCGTTTCTGCCCCAAAGCTGCCGTTTCTACCCCTGCTGTTCCGAATACGCCTTGACGGCCATCAAACGCCATGGGTTCCTCAAAGGACTCTACCTTGGCGTGACACGCCTGTCCCGGTGCCACCCCTACCATCCGGGCGGTTACGATCCGGTCGAGTAAGAGAAAGACAAGGAGGTCACGAATGCAGAAAAGGATGGTTCTCGCCATCGTCCTGTCTTTTATCATTGTCTTTGTTTATCAGTACTATTTCGCCAAAAACGTCGCAACGAAAAAACAGGAAGACGAGCAGAAGAAGGAAGCGGTGACGACGGAAAGGGGCATTCAGGCCCCCCGCACAGCCCCACCGGTCACCGACGCCAAGGCGGTGCCGAAAAGCCTCCCGGCCCAGAAGGCCCAGGCGGGCATCCGGGATATCCGGGTGGAGACCCCCCTCTACACCGCCGTCTTCACGACGAAAGGCGGCGCGCTGAAATCGTTTAAACTCAAGGAATACCGAAAGGAACTCAGCCGCGAAAGCGACCTCATCGAGCTGGTCCGCGTCCAGGAAGGCCAGCGTTATCCCCTCACGGTCGGGTTTTCCGAATCGAGCATTCCGATCCCGCCGGATCTGACTTACGAAGCGAACTCGGCGGCGCTCCAGGTCGACGAGAAGACGGGCGAACAGAAAATCATCTTCTCCGCCGTGTTCCCGAAGGCTGCGAAGGTGGAAAAGGTCTTCACCTTCTTCCCCGATAAATACGCCATGGACCTCGAGGTCCGGGTCCACAACCTCTCCGGCAACCCCATCGAGCAGAACGCCCTCCTCCACTGGAGTGAATTCCTGGATCCGAACGTGAAGACAGAAAAGGAAAACGAGGAGGGGATCGTCGCCTTCGTTAAAAAATCCGTCGAGCAGGTCGAGGCGGAAAAAATCGAAACGAAACGGACGCTCGGACCCGACGTGTCGTGGGGCGGTTTTGAGAGCAAATACTTCATCACGGCTCTCATCCCGAAAAAACCGACGCTGACCAGTTTTCAGATGGGAAAGGACGCCGGCGGGAGAATATCGGCAAGCCTCGAGGGGCCGAAGAACCTTATCCCCGTGGGCCAGGTCGGCCTTTTCAACTACAGCCTCTACCTGGGACCCAAGCAATACGAGTTCCTGAAGGCGGAGGGCATCGGGCTGGAAAACTCCATCAACCTCGGCTCCTGGATCAAGTGGCTCGCCATGCCGCTGCTCCTCTTCATGAAGTTCCTCTACAAGTACGTGCACAATTACGGAACGGCCATCATCATCATTACGATCCTGACGAAGGTTGTGTTCTGGCCGCTGGGAAACAAGAGCTATAAATCCATGAAGGAGATGCAAATCGTCCAGCCGAAGGTCAAGGAGCTCCAGGCAAGGTACAAGAACGACAAACAGGCCCTGAATCGGGCCGTCATGGATCTGTACAAGAGCCACAAGATCAACCCCCTGGGCGGCTGTCTCCCGGTCCTGATACAGATTCCCGTATTCTTCGGCCTCTACAGGGCGCTCCTTTATTCCATCGAACTGCGGCACGCGCCATTCGTGGGGTGGATCCAGGATCTCTCGGCCAGAGACCCCTACTACATCACCCCCGTCATCATGGGTGCCACGATGTTTCTGCAGCAGAAGATGAGCCCCCCGATGGGGACGGACCCCATGCAGCAGAAAATCATGCTGCTCATGCCTGTCATCTTCACCGCCCTGTTCCTGAATTTCCCGTCGGGGCTGGTGATCTACTGGCTCTTCAACAACATCCTGAGCATCGGGCAGCAGTATTACATCAACAAGAGCCATGCAAGCTGAGGTCAAGGCAATGACAAAGTCCATTGAAATCGAAGGAAAGACCATAGACGAGGCGATCGAGACGGCCTGTCAGGAGTTCGGTGTGCCGCGGGTGAAACTGAATATCGAGATCATCTCCGAGGGATCGGCGGGTCTCTTCGGCCTCGGATCGAAGAAAGCTAAAATCAGGGCGAGCCTCCTCACGCTCGACGTGGACCTGGGGTTCGCCGACGATAAGCCTGAAAGGCCCTCTGGGGAGCAGACCGTCAGGACAGAAGAACCCCGGGCGACAACCCCGACCCCGGCGGTTCACGACTCCGCCGTCAGGGCTCAGAAGCTGCTCGAGGGCATTCTCCAGAGGATGGGCGTGAATGCGCGCGTGACGATTCAGGAGGCGCCGGACGCCACTCTCCTCGTCGTCGAGGGAAACGACAACGGCCTCCTGATCGGGAAGCGGGGTCAGACCCTCGATGCGCTCCAGCACCTCGTCAACAAGGCTGTGAACCGGCAGGAGAAAGACAGGAAGCAGATCGTCATCGACACGGAGGATTACCGCAGGAAAAGGGAAGAATCCCTCGTTGCCCTCGCCGAAAAACTCGCCCGGAAGGCCAAGAGGACCCGCAAGGCCGTCACGTTGAGCAACATGAATGCCCGGGAGAGGCGAATCATTCACCTCGCACTTCAGGGAGACGAATCCCTGACCACCAAGAGCCGGGGCGAAGGCAGCCACAGAAAGATCATCATCCAGCCCAGCAGAAAAAAATAGCGCCTTGCCCTTTTGAATGCCGTGTTTTTGAAAGACACCATCGCAGCCATTTCCACGCCGGCGGGAGTCGGGGCCATCGGCATCGTGAGGATCAGCGGCCCGAAATCGGCGGAGATCGGCCGCCTTCTCTTCAAACCCCGGAGGTCGGACTGCCGCTTCGAAAGCCACCGGCTCTACCACGGCGATATCCTCTGCCCCCGCACGGGGAAAATCCTCGATGAAGCGCTCTTCGTTTTCATGAAAGCTCCCCGGACCTTCACCGGTGAGGATTCCGCCGAAATGCACTGTCACGGTGGACCTGTCATCCTCCAGCGGGTCCTGGAGGAAGTGGTGGAGGCGGGCGCGCGTCCGGCGGAACCCGGCGAGTTCACCCGCCGGGCATTTCTGAACAACCGTCTGGATCTCGCCCAGGCGGAAGCCGTCTGCGACCTCATCACGGCCAGGACGGAAGGCGGGCTGGAATACGCCCTCGATCAGCTCAAAGGGACGCTGTCCGGGAGAGTCCGGGAAATCCGTGAGGCCGTCCTGCAGATTCTCGTGCCGATCGAAGCATCCATTGATTTCACGGAAGAAGAGCTGGACACGGCGGATGACCGCGTGCGCCTTGCCCCCATCGACAAAGTCCTCGACGATCTCAGGGTCCTCCTGGACACCTACAGGGAGGGACGGCTCCTCCGCGAAGGTGTCTCCGTCGTCATCGCGGGAAGGGTGAATGTGGGCAAATCCAGCCTTTTCAACCGACTCGTGGGCGGAAAGCGGGCGATTGTCACACCGATCGCCGGGACGACGAGGGATCTCATCGAGGAGGGCATCAGTATCGACGGGCTCCCCGTCAGGCTCAGCGACACGGCCGGCCTTCGCGAGACGGACAACCCCATTGAAAAGGAAGGCATGGCCTTCGTCAGGGAGAGGCTCCTCGACGCCGATGTCGTCATTGTCGTCCTGGACGGAAGCGAGCCTCTCAGTCCAGAGGACGTGAGGATTCTGGAAGAGAACAGAAAACGCAATATCCTCCTGGTCATCAACAAGGCGGACCTGCCCCGCAGGCTTGCGGCGGAAGAGCTCGTGAACGACATGGAATTCGCGCAGCCGCTCTGGATCTCGGCAAAATACGGCGAGGGCGTCGACGCCTTGAAAAAGAGGATCTCAAATGCCGCGAGAGGGGGCGGAAGTCCCCGCACACCGGACACCGTCCTGACGGCCCTCCGGCACAAGGTGGCCGTTGAAAAGTCCATCGCGCTTCTTTCCAAGGCCAAAGAAGGGCTTCAGGGGGGGCTTTCGCCCGAGTATGCCGCTTTCGATCTCCGGCAGGCCGTCGAGAGCCTTGACGAAATTACAGGAAGGAATTTAAGCGAGGAGATCCTGGATCAGATTTTCTCCAACTTTTGCATCGGCAAGTAGGTCGTAAAAAAGGGCCGGGGACGCGGAGGTTCCGGCAAGGACCCGGTCCGGGTTTTTCCTGCTCATTGCATGCCTCTTCGGAAGAACTTTTAGTTGCGCGCCGGTAAATTTGGTGATAGACACAATAAATCCGCGCGGTTTGCGGCATTGCGGGGCGCCGCCGGTGGATGACCCCAGCCTTTCGCGTGTGTGCTGAGAGATGTCCCAGGAACAGGATTTAAAGAATATCAGGCAATCCAAAGGGCTGACCCTCGACGACATCGCCCGTCAAACAAGGATTCGAAGCGGGTTCCTCGAGGCCATCGAGGAGGGGAATTACCACCTCCTGCCCGAAAGATATTACGTGGAAACCTTTATCAAGGTGTACGCGGACGCCCTGGGGGTCGACAGCGCCCCCTTCCTTGCCCGGTACAGGCAACACCTCGAGCAGACAGGTGCAGCGACGCAGAAGGAACCCAGGCAAGCGATCAAAGACAGGGAGGCGAAACCTGTTGCCCGGCCCGTCCTGCCACAAAGGTATTACCGGCTGGCCGGGTGGGCTGCGCTGCTGGCCGTCGTCGCGGTCGTCATCGTCTTCATCCTCTACCCCCGGGAGACGGTCGTGGAGGTTTCTGCACCGCCTCTTTCGGCCGTGAAACCGACCGGCGTTTCAGAGCCGGAAAAATCGGCAACGGAAACCCCTTCGAAGGGCGAGCCGGCCGATAAGCCCGGGTCCGCCGGGGTGCAGACCGAAGCCAGGGAACAGGCGCCATCGGAGAAAGAGACGACACCGGTTGCAGCCGGGGAAGAATCGAAGAAGAAATACACGCTCAATATTGAAACACTGGAACTGACGTGGCTGCGGATCAAAGAGGACAAGCAGGCTCCGCGGGAGTATTTGCTCCAGCCCGGTGAAACATTGAACTTGCAGGCGGCGGAGCGGTTCGAAATCGATGTCGGCAACGCGGGCGGGGTCCAGCTCAACTTCCAGGGAAAGTCTCTGGGTGCACCCGGCAAACGCGGTGAAGTCGTTCACCTGGTTTTACCGGGGGAGAAAACCTTCTAGGGGATTTCAGGCCCCGAGGGTTTTTTGAAAATCACTTCCATCAAGGGGAGAAGAAAAATGTTCGGACTGGGAATGCCGGAGCTGATCATCATCCTCCTGATCATCCTGGTTATCTTCGGGGCCGGAAAGCTCTCAAGGCTCGGGGGAGACCTCGGTCAGGGAATCAAAAACTTCAGGAAAGCGATGAAAGAACCCGAAGAAACAGACAAGCCGGCTGAATCCAAGAAAGATTGAAGATAAACCCGCCTTGCCGATTTCAGAAGGGGACGTCGTCGTCGGCCGCCTGTTCCATGTCTGCGCCGGCGGACATGCGCTCATCGCCTCCGCCCTGCTGATCCCTTGACGGACCCCGGTCCAGAATCTGCATGTTGGAAGCAACGATCTCGGTCGTGAAGCGTTTCTGGCCGTCCTTGTCCTCCCAGGACCTTGTCTGAAGCCTGCCCTCCACGTAAACAAGCCTTCCCTTGGACAGATAGCTCCCGCAGATCTCCGCGAGTTTCCGGAATGCCACGACGCGATGCCACTCCGTTCTCTGAGCCCTTTCACCGCTTTTGTCCTTCCACTGCTCATCGGTGGCCAGCCTAAAAGTGGTGACCTGGGCACCGTCGGGCGTGTACCTCACCTCGGGATCCGCCCCCAGACGTCCGACCAATATGACCTTGTTGACCATTCAAAGCCCCTTTCGTCATCCGATTTTCCCGCGAATCATACCCGAGTCGGGGATACTTCGCAAACGAATAATAAACCCCGAAGGCACCGGCCCTCAAAGTCCGGGCATTCTTTGTTCCTCCCGAAACATCCATATTGACTTCGCGCCCTTAATCAAGTAGAAATGCAAGTGTTATCAATACGTTCATTTCATTTTCCGTGAGTGAGGAATGCTCCGATCGGCCCTTCTGGTGACCATAGGCACGGCGGTGACCGCTTTCTTTTCGGTTTTCTGCGTTGTCGTGTACCCTCTCCTGCCGAGGCGTGAAAAGTCGATCTTCTCCATAGCCCAGCTCTGGGCCATGATCATGCTCTTTCTGACCAGCGTCAAGGTGGAGGTGCGGGGCCGGGAAAACGTGAGCTACGGAAGATCCCAGATCTTCATGTCAAACCATCAGAGCGGCTTCGACATTTTCGTCCTGCTCGCCTACACACCGCGTTACTTTGCCTGGATTGCCAAAAAAGAGCTCTTCCGCATCCCCTTTTTCGGCCTTGCCCTGCGCAGGCTGGGGGCCATCGAGATTGACCGGAAGAACGTTGTTCGCGCCATGCACAGCATCGAGGACGCGGCAAGGATCATAAGGGAGGGGAAATCCGTCATGACCTTCCCGGAGGGAACAAGAAGCAAAGACGGTCACATCCAGCCTTTCAAGAAAGGGGTCTTTCATCTGGCCCTGAAGTCGGGCGTCCCCATCGTCCCCGTCACCCTGATCGGGACCCGCGAGATTATGCCGAAGACATCCCTGCGCGTGACCCCGGGTCAAGTGACCCTCATCATCCACCCCCCCGTCTGGGTCACGGATTACTCCGAGGCAACCGTGGAAGAGTTGATCGCAGAGGTGAGAAAGCCCATTGTCGACGCCTATTACGCCCATCGACCGGACCTCCGGCAGGACAGGGGTGCGGCGCCTTGAGCCTCCGGGAAGGAATCTCGCCGGGAATCATCCAGGGATTGACGGAGCCCCTGCCCGTCAGCGGCCCGGGGCATCTGTTTGTCGCGCAGAGTCTTCTCCGCCTGTATCGGGGGCACGTTGACTGCGGCGGTCGTCAGTTTCCTCACGCTGAGATTCTTGTTCCTGATGGTCAGGAAGCGGGACCCGGGTTCCTTCGGTTATTATTGCTGGAGCCTGGGTATATTGACCCTTGCGGTGACGGCTTTTTTTTGAGAAGGATAGTCTCGGACGGCCTGTTGGGTCATTCTTTTTATTCCGATGCGACTGAGCGGGATTCTGAATGGTAAGCTTTAAACTCGATACCAAGCGGGCGAGCGAGATTGCCGGGGTGATTTTTTTCGCCCTGTCGATTTTCCTCTTTCTCTGCCTTCTATCCTACCACCCGGAAGATCCCTCCCTTAGCCATTACGAAACCGTGAGGGACGGGATCCACAACCTCGGCGGTGTCGTGGGCTCCTACACGGCCGACACCCTCTACCGGTCCCTGGGGGTGAGCGCGCTGTGGCTCCCCGTCTTTCTGCTCCTGACGGCCTTCAAGGTCTTCCGCATGGAGGAATTAAGACTCAGACCCTCCTGGTTTCTCGGTCTCATCAGTTTGACCCTATCGACGGCGGCCGTCATTTCACACCTTTTCGGGGCGGTGGGGTTCCGGGGATACCGTTTCGATCTGGGCGGCATGTTCGGCACTATCCTCGCGGAGTTCTTCAACGGTTACCTCAACACCGTGGGGACGTTTATCCTGCTCTTCGCGGCCTTGGTGATCTCCCTCATCATCACGGTCGATCTCCCCGTCGTCTGGACCACCCGGAGGGCCGGCCAGATCACGGGCGACACGGCCTTCCGGTTCAGGACCTTTCTCGAACAGGGATGGGAGCGGTTCCGGAAAGAACGGCGGAGGACCGTCGAGAAAAAAGTCAGGCTGTCGAGGCCGGATCCCGTCATCAAGGTGGAGGAAAAGAAATCGCCGGCGGAGAAACCCAGGAAGAAAAAACCGGAGCAGGCGACCTTTGATTTCATCGCCGACAAGGCGACCTTCTCTGTTCCCCCTATCGCACTCCTCGACCAGGTGCCGCGGAAGGACACGAAACTGAAGAAAGAAAGCCTCCTCATGAACTCGCGGCTCGTGGAGAGGAAACTGGCCGATTTCGGCGTTGAGGCCAAGGTGGTGGAGGTAAAGCCGGGACCGCTCATCACGTTGTACGAGCTCGAGCCCGCCGCCGGCGTGAAAATCAACAGGATCGCAAGCCTCTCCGACGACCTGGCCCTGGCGCTGAAGGCCCCGAGCATCCGGATCATCGCGCCGATCCCGGGGAAGGGAACGGTCGGCGTCGAGATCCCGAACCTGGAACGGGAGCCGGTCCACCTGAGGGACGTCCTCGACAACGAAACTTTTCTGGAATCGAAGAACAAACTTTCCATTGCCCTCGGCGAGGACACCGTCGGGGCACCCGTCATCGCCGACCTGACCAAGATGCCGCACCTGCTCATCGCGGGCACCACGGGGTCCGGCAAGAGCGTCTTTTTGAACGCCCTCATCTGCAGCATCCTGTTCAAGGCCCCGCCCGACGAAGTCAAATTCATCATGATTGACCCCAAGCGGCTTGAGCTCTCCGGTTACGAGGGTATCCCTCACCTGTTGCACCCGGTGGTGGTGGACCCGAGGGAGGCCGCCTACGTGCTTCGCTGGGCCGTGGAAGAGATGGAACGCCGTTACCGGATCATCGGAGAGACGGGGACGAGGAGCATCGAGAAATTCAACCGCTACGTGGAGCGGGAGCAGGTCCAGAAAGACAAGCCCGCCCTGGACAAGCCGAAAAAACAGGGGGAGGAGGCTCCCGCCGATGACGACCTGCCTGCAGGCGGAGGCGGGGGGGGAGAGGGGAAGGACCACGCGAAACTTCCCTACATCGTCATCGTCATCGACGAACTCGCCGATCTCATGATGGTGGCCCAGCGAAACGTGGAAGAATCCCTCACGCGGCTGGCCCAGATGGCGAGAGCCGCCGGCCTCCACCTGATCCTGGCCACCCAGCGCCCTTCCGTCGACGTCATCACGGGCATCATCAAGGCGAACTTCCCGACGCGGATCTCCTTCCAGGTCTCCTCGAAAGTCGACTCCCGGACGATCCTCGATCAGCTCGGCGCTGAACAGCTCCTGGGCACGGGCGACATGCTTTTCCTGCCCCCGGGCCTCTCCAAGTTGAACCGGATACACGGGGCCTATGTCTCCGAAGGGGAGATCGGGAAGATCGTCGCCTTCATCCGGAAGCAGGCGAGACCCATCTACGATGAATCGATCCTCAAGTTCCAGCCCGAAACGGGCGAGGGCGACAAAGGGTCCGATGACTTCGACGAGAAATACGACGAGGCCGTCGAACTCGTCACGGACCTGGACCAGGCTTCCATCTCCCTGGTCCAGCGATACCTCAAGATCGGTTACAACCGGGCGGCGCGCATCATCGAAAAGATGGAATCCGAGGGGATCGTCGGGCCCTCCGACGGCGTGAAACCCAGAAAAGTCCTCGCCAAGAAAATGCCGCGCTGACATTGAAAGCCATACCTGTTTACCTCCTCAGTCTCGGATGCCCCAAGAACCTCGTTGATGCCGAGGTCATGTCGGCGACCCTTCTCGAAGGGGGCTTCCGCGTTACCAACCGCGAGAAAGAGGCGGAGGCGGTCATCGTCAACACCTGCGCCTTCATCCGGCCGGCCAAAGAAGAATCGATTCACGAAATTCTCCGCCTCGCGGATCTGAAGAGGAAAGGGAAGTGCCGCCATCTCGTCGTGACCGGCTGCCTCCCGCAGCGATACGGAAGGGAACTCTTCTCCGCGCTGCCCGAGGTGGATCTCTTCCTCGGACCGGAGGAGGTCCCCCGGATTTCCTCGCACCTCCTGGCGCTTCTTTCGGAACCCTCCCCGAAGCGAAAGCTCCATGTCCCCCGGCCTTCCTTCCTGATGACGGCGGATCACCCGAGGCACCCCTCCACGCCGAGTCACATGGCCTACCTGAAGATCGCCGACGGCTGTTCGAATCGCTGCACCTACTGCATCATCCCTTCAATCCGGGGAAGCTTCCGCAGCCGCCCGATGGAGGATGTCTTGCGGGAAGCGGAGTCGCTTGCGGCCCGGGGGGTAAAAGAGGTCATCCTCGTGGCCCAGGACATCACCTCCTACGGCAGGGACCTCAAAGAAAAGCCGACCCTCCCCGGTCTTCTGACCCGGCTTGCCGGGACGGAGGGGCTGCGCTGGATCCGGGTCCTTTACACATACCCGGCCCGTCTCACGGCGGACCTGCTCGAAACCATCGCCCGGGAGGACCGGATCTGCAAATACCTGGACGTCCCCGTGCAGCACATCGACGACGACATCCTCGCCGCCATGAACCGGAGGGGAACCGCCAAAGACCTGCGTGACAAGATTGCCCTGGCGAGGTCGATCGTGCCGGGCATCGCCCTCAGGACATCCCTCATCGTGGGGTTCCCCGGAGAGACGCGCGGGAAATTCCGGAAGCTCCTGCGCTTCGTGGAGGAGACGCGATTCGATCACCTCGGTGTCTTCACCTACTCGAGGGAAGAAGGAACGGCGGCCTTCGACCATCCACCGCGGATCAAGGAGAAGACGAAGATTGCCAGGAGGGACGCTTTGATGAAACTGCAGGCGTCCATATCCGCCGAAATCAACCGTTCGAAAGTCGGGACCATCAACGACGTCCTCATCGAGGGTAGAAGCAGGAACAAATCCTTTCCGTTCATCGGCCGCACCATGGGTCAGGCGCCGGACATCGACGGCGTCACCTTTGTTCGGGCGCGGGAGGCTTGCCCCGGCGAGATGCTCGCATGCCGGATCGTATCGGCGTCAACCTACGATCTCTTCGCGGAGAAGATCCCGGCACAACGGTGAAGGGCCTGCTAAAGATTTTTTTTGACCGACCGATGAGAAAATTAAAGAAAGTGCTTGCATAACAGACGGGAATTCAGTTAAAAAAAAATTGAACCTTGCGAGCGACGTGGAAAACGCGTGAGTCGAAACCCCGGAACAAAGAAAGGGAACACGTAACAGAGCTTCCCGCAAGGAGTTGAAAGGGTGCCGGTCAACATCCATCCGCAAGATCTGCCTGTCCTGCTTCTGCACAATGTCGATCCTGCATGGACAGCGGACGAAAGAAGAGCTTCCGTCGACGCGACTGAAGAGCTGGCATCCGCATTGAAGAACGAGGGACACCCTGTCAGGGCTCTGGCCGTCGTGGACCCCGACATCGTCTCCGTCCTTTCCCCTCACGACCCCGACGACGCCATCGTTTTCAACTGGTGCGAAGAGATCCCCGGCATCCCTCACAGTGAAGCCCGTGTCGCCGAGATCATTGAAAGCCTGAACTTCGTCTACACGGGGTCCGATCCCGAGGTCCTTTCCCTCTGTGAGGACAAACTCCGGGTGAAACATCTGCTCCGGGAGGCCGGGATCCCCACCCCGGACTACCGATTCTTCAAATCACCCGAGCCGAATGTCTGGCGGCACTTTCCCGCCATCATCAAGCCCTCTCATGAACATTGCAGTATCGGCATCACCCCCGATTCCGTCGTAATGACGGAAGAGGAGCTGCTCAGGCGCGTCGAGTACGTGATTGAAACCTATCATCAGCCGGCCCTCGTGGAGGACTTTATCGACGGACGTGAATTTCGCGTCTCCATCTGGGGAAACACCCAGCTCCTGATCCTGCCACCCGCGGAGATGGACTTCTCGGCCTTCGATGACGTCCGCGAAAGACTCTGCACCTATGACGCCAAGTTCGTCCCGGAGTCGGCGCATTACCGGAAGATCAGAACCCTTCTTCCCGCGCCCCTGACGGACTCGGAGCGACGTCGCATTGAGCGGGTATCCCGGCTGGCATACCGGACCATCGGATGCAGGGACTACGCCCGAATCGACATTCGTCTCCGGAACGGCATCTTTTTCGTTCTCGACGTGAACGCCAACGCCGACATCAGTGCTGATGCGAGCATGGCCTTTGCCGCCGAAAGCGCGGGTTATTCCTACGGCGCCATGGGCAGCTATATCGCAAGGCTGGCGGCCAGACGCCACGCCGTCTTTGCCCCGAGAAGAAGACGAAGAAGGGCGGAGGCTTTCTCCGCCATGACCGCGGCGGAATAATCCCATCTGAATCACGCGACATCCCTCATCGGCAGAATTGCCTGCCGCCTGCCGGTCCCGGAGCACCCCCTCAAGTTCCATCAGATCGCTGAGGCTTCTTTCCGGTAAATGGGTATGCCGGGAGCAACGGGGGTCAGGCGCAGGGGCACAGGGGGGAGCTTTTCCCCTTTTCCGATCACGAGGACGCCCCCGGTGGTGAGCGCTTCGAGGATCAAGGGAAGGACGGCCTCCCGGACGTCCATGCGGTAGTAAGTCAGGAGGCTGTTTCTGAGAAAGATGATTTGAAAGACCCCGTGTGGCGGAGGCTCCCGGGTGAAATCATGCCGTCGCCAAAGGATCCCCTCTTTCAGACGATCGACGACCCGCACGTGTCTGCCGTCCCCCGCATCCCTGAAGTATTCCATCCTCAGGGCCTCGGGCATTTCCCTCAGAACACTCCGGGGATACAGGCCCTCCATTGCTCCCGCAAGGCAGGCCGGGTTGGAATCCGTGGCCCACAGGGCGAGACCGGGAACACCGGTTCCCGCCCGGGAGAACCGGTCCCACAATATCTTGAGGCTGTAGACCTCCTGCCCCAGGGCGCATCCCGCCGACCACACGCGCAACTCCGGCCCCGCGTTCGGGACCAGTTGCGGGAGAACGCTTACGGCAAGCTCCTCCCAGACGGCCCTGTCGCGGAAAAAACGACTGACGGAGACCCTGAGCACTTCCTCCACGTCCCCGGAGAGCGAGGGGTCTTCCGACACCCGCTCGAGGTAGGCTTGAGCGTTTTCACAGCCCAGGCGGTGCATGTGCCGCCGGATCCGTTTCTCGACGCCCGTCCTCACCTTGCGGTACCCCGCGGGAGATCGCCGGAATTGCTCGAGGAGTTCCAGGAAGAGATCGTCTTTCATGATTTTTCAATTGTCGGCTGTTGAAAAACGAGCAAGCAGCAGGATGCGACTAAAACCGTTTATTCGAAAAAAGAATCCCACTCAAGAGCCCACGCCAAGCCTCTTTTCGAGTTCGAGCGCGATTTGCCCGACAAGATCATCCCGCGTCCTGACCGTCACCTCGACAACCGTCACGTCGCGGCGGGACTTGACGCTCCCGACGAACCCGCCCCCCTTGAGGGCGACACTGCCGAAGACGGGGGGCCCGGTATCGAGGAGGGCCGTAACGGACCGGACAAAGAGACCGGAAAAACACTCCATCTTTCCGATCTCGTCAATCACGCAGAGACGGGCTACACGGGTCTGCAGGAGCGGCAGGACCAACTTCTCAAAACCGCCGATGTCCACGCCGTAGCGACCCACCCGCCAGGGAGATTTAAACCGGACATGGGACAGGACGCCTTTTCGCCCGTCGAGGGTCTCAATCTCGAAACCGACACGCCGGCCCCCCTCCCGCAACTCCCCCGTGAAAAATCCGACCACCGGGACAGCCGGGGACAGTTCCCCGAGAACCTTTCGGATCAGCGTTGTCTTCCCCACGCCGGGAAGACCGGTGACCAGGATGTGCTTGCCCAAGATTTTCCCCCGGGCGCCGCCTGAGGCTGGACAGCGCCCTGATGATGGTTATCTTATACTACAAATAGATTGTGAATTTAACAGAAGGGGCTATAATAATTTCTCCCGATGACGGTTGGCAGGCGGAGGGGCGATCGCTTGCTCACCTTTTTTTCTTCCAGCCGCATAACCGGGTATCGCGATATACCGGCCTGAATGAAAGGGGACAAAGTGATGAAAGTCACAAGCGGGGCCTTCGATAACGGCGCCATGATCCCGGCCAAGTACACCTGCGACGGCGACGACGTTTCTCCGCCTCTGGCGTGGTCTCCGGGGCCCGGAGAAACGAAAAGTTATGCGCTCATCTGCGACGATCCCGATGCGCCCGGGGGAACATGGGTCCACTGGGTGGTTTACAACGTACCGGCGGGAATCACAGAACTTCCTGAAGATGTTCCCCCTGACAGGAAGCTCACCTCCGGCGCGATTCAGGGCGTGAACGATTTCCGCAAGATCGGCTACGGGGGACCCTGTCCACCCGGCGGGACGCACCGGTATTTCTTCAGGGTCTACGCCCTCGGCATCATTCTCCCTCTGGGTCCCGGCGCGACGAAGGAACAGGTTCTCAAGGCCATGAAGGGACATGTTCTTGCCGAGGGACAGATCATGGGGAAGTATAGCCGCTGAAGGCGGTCGGCTAAAGGCTCAAGGCGTAAGGCAAAAGGCCTGCGGCAGAGATTGTTTGCTAGTTCTTTTCCTTTAGCCTTTAGCCCTCAGCCCTATGCCTTCTTGATCTATGTTCGAACCCTCATACATCCGACTTTATCGTGAAGGCACCCTGCAGGTGCGGGCCCTGGAGGCCGTCGAGATGATGCGGGACTGTGCCCTCTGCCCGCGGGAATGCCGCGTCGACCGTCATTCGGGGGAGCGGGGTGTCTGCGAAACAGGGCGGATGGCGATGGTCTCCAGTTTCAACGCCCACTACGGGGAAGAGGCGCCGCTCGTGGGGTCCCGCGGTTCCGGGACGATCTTTTTCAGCGCCTGCAATCTTCTGTGCACCTTCTGCCAGAATTATGAGATCAGCCACCTGCGCGAGGGGGTTGAAGTGGAACCCGCTCAGTTGGCCGCCATGATGCTCCGTCTGGCCAAGAGCGGCTGCCACAATATCAATTTCGTCACACCCACCCACGTGGTCCCGCAAATCCTCGAGGGCCTCGTCGTGGCCGTGGAGAACGGGCTCCGGGTCCCGCTGGTCTACAACAGCGGGGGGTACGACAAGGTGGAGACCCTTCGCATGCTTGACGGCGTATTTGATATCTACATGCCCGATTTCAAATTCTGGGACGCCGAGGCGGCGACAAAGTTCTGTAACGCGCCGGACTACACCGAGTCCGCGAAGGCGGCGATCAAAGAGATGCATCGCCAGGTCGGTGACCTGGAGATGGATGAGGAGGGTGTTGCCCTCAGGGGGCTCCTCGTGAGGCACCTGGTGATGCCTGACGACGCGGCCCGTTCGAGGGAAGTGTTGCGTTTCCTGGCGGAGGAAATATCGCCGAACACCTACGTCAATGTCATGGATCAATACAGGCCCTGCGGAAAGGCGTCGGGGGATCCGTCGACCAACCGCCGGATCACCCCCGGGGAATTCGATCAGGCTATGGCCTGGGCAAAGAAGGCAGGGCTGACCCGCTTGGATTCGAGGCAGGGGGCCCGGCGCATCTTCGTCCGCTGAAAGGCCCCGATCACCCCGGGAATCGGAATATCAACACGGAGATGTCAGGAGGATTATAAAACGATGCCGATCTTCGAGTTTCACTGCGATAAATGCAACAGGGACTTTGAATATCTCGTCATGGGAAAAGACCAGGTGGCCTGTCCGCACTGCAAGGGCAAAAAGGTCAGGAAGCTTCTGTCGTCTTTCAGCCATTCAAGCGGGGGCAAATTCACGAGTTCCGCGGGTGCGGCGTGCGGCAGCTGTTCTTCCACCAGCTGCGGCCCCTGAGGGAAGTGAGACCAGGGCCGACGGGATTCGGCCGAAGGGATCGCGGCGGGAGGACTGTCATTTCCTGTCGATCAGCTCCCGGATTTTCTTCAGCATATTTTCAAGCCGGTAGGGCTTGGAGACGTAACCGGACGCACCGGCTTCCATCAGATATTTCACGGTCTGACTCGCCGCGTAACCGCTCGCAATCACCACCTTCGCCTCCGGGTTGATTTTCAGGATCTCCTGGAGGCATTGTTCCCCTCCCATGCCGGGCATTCCCAGATCCAGGATGACCAGGCCAATCTCCTTCCCCCTGGTCCGGTACAACTCGACCGCTTCCTCACCGCTCCTGGCCGTGAGCGTGCTGTAGCCGAACTGCTCGAGGATATTCACGCCGATGTCCAGTATGGTGGTCTCGTCATCCACGAGGAGAATCGTCTCGCCGCCATAGAGATGAACGTCACGGGCAGGTTCCGCGACCCTGCTCTCTGTCGTGGATTCCAGGGCAGGGAAGTAAATCCTGAAGGTTGTCCCCTTCTGCCGTTCGCTTTCGCAGGTGATGTGTCCGTTGTGGCTCTGAACAATCCCGTAGACGATGGACAATCCCAGGCCGGTCCCCATTCCCACCCCCTTGGTGGTGTAAAAAGGCTCGAAGATGTGCTCCAGCGTTTCCGGGGTCATACCGTGACCGGTGTCGGCGAGGGTCATCTGCACATACGCGCCCGGTTTGACGCCCACATGGGTTTCACAATATTTCTCATCCAGGAAGACATCCCTTGTTTCAATCCGGAACTTCCCCCCGTCCGGCATCGCATCCTTGGCGTTGAGGGCCATGTTGAACATGATGTGCTCTATCTGCACGGCATCCGCGTTGATCGGCTCCAGATAGTCGCTCAGGTCGAGATCCAGGTGAATCGCCTCCGGGAGCGTCTTCACCAGGAGTTTGTAGGCCTGGTGCAGGACCTCGTTAAGGTTTACGGGCTTCAGCTTGCTTTCCTCCTTGCGGCCGAAGATCAGAAGCTGCTTGGTCAGGAGGGCGGCCCGCTCCACGGATTTTTCCATTTGCACCAGGTAGTGCTGCTCGCGGTCGGTCAGGTCCCTCTTCATCATGAGGAGCTGCATGTACCCCGAAATGCCCTGCAGGTAATTGTTGAAATCGTGGGCGATGCCTCCGGCGAGTGTCCCGATGGCATCCATCTTCTTCACGTACTGGAGCTGGGCGTCCAGTTTCGTCTGCGCCGTGATGTCCCGCGCGAGGCACAGAAAGGCCGGTTTATCCTCCCAGCTGATCGGGGCCGCGTTGACCTCGACATGGATGATATCGCCCGTCCTGTTGAGCACCCGGAAAGAAAGGGTACCGGGCAGCGGCCCTCCGCCACCCGCCCCCCTGAACTTTTCCGTCACCCTGTTCCGGTCATCGGGATGAATGAGATCCGTGACGCGGATGCCGGCGAGTTCGCCTTCCGTGTACCCCGTGACCGCGGCCGTGAAAGGGTTGGCGTATTTCATCCGGTTGTCCTGAAGAATAAAAATGCCGTCCTGGGCGTGTTGGACGAGGAGACGGCATCGTTCTTCCGATTCACCCAGGGCCTGGACGACTCGCCGATGCTTCTCCTCCAGCGTCTCCAGATCCGCCACACGCCGGCGAAGATTTTTGAGCTCCGTCTCGAGCTGTTCTTTATCGTTCTGATTTACCGTCAATGCATTCGGCTCCCGGTGTTGATGTTTCCGCCTGGTTGTAAATGACTCGTCCTTCTCGCACCACCGCCCAACGGGACATCTTGTGGACCTCGCACTTCCGGGTGTCCATCAGGTGAACGACCTCCGTGCCGCGCGCCGTCAGGTAGTCCGATAGAATCCACCGGTGACAGCGAAAGGGCAGTGTCTCCGCGCAGAGAAGGCATACCCTGTTCTTCTGCACGATCTTCAGCAAAAGCGCAACACTTTCTTGAAAGCCCCCGGAGAGCATGTAATCGGCGTAGTTGCGGAAACTGTCATTCTTCAGCGCGGTGTTCGGCGACCGGTCCCCGAGGCCTCTTTTCCGAAAACCCCCAAGCGCCCGGCACCACAGGTAGGTCATGCCGAAAGAAGGGAGTTCGCCTTCGAGGTAGGTGCCGTTGAAATGGGCATGTCTTCTCGAGGCCGGGAAGGACCGGATATCCGCCACGATTTCGATCCGGTAATGTTTCAGGATGCGGATAAACTCCTCGAAGGGTTTAGTCCCGTGTCCGATGGTGTATACGCGTTCACTCAACGATTGCCGTCTCCCTACCGCCCTGGTTACCGGCGGGTCCCCTCATCGGGCTTTTGTTTTTTCTCCCCGGGGTCTTCTTTGCGATCGGCCGATGCCCGGAGCCTTCGCCACTTATCCAGCCTTTCCCGAAGGATCTTTTCGTAGCCGCGATCCGTCGGCCTGTAGTAGACCTCCCCGCGAAGGGCTTCCGGAAGGTATTCCTGGGGAACATAGGCATCATCGAAATCATGGGCGTACCGGTAGCCCTTGCCGTAGTCCAGTTCTTTCATCAACTTTGTCGGCGCGTTCCGGATGTGCAGGGGCACGTGCAGGGAGCCCTTCCTGTGAACGGCATCCTTGGCCCTCCCGTAGGCCCGGTAGACGGCGTTGCTCTTCGGGGCCGTGGCGAGATAGATCGCGGCCTGAGCGAGGGCCAGTTCCCCCTCGGGCAGACCGATGAAATCGAAGGCCTGCATGGCAGCCAAAGCCACGGAGAGAGCCTGGGGGTCGGCGTTTCCCACGTCCTCTGAAGCGAACCGGACCATCCGCCTCGCGATGTAGAGCGGATCCTCGCCCGCATCCAGCATCCGCGCAAGCCAGTAAAGGGCCGCGTCGGGATCGCTTCCCCGGAGGCTTTTGTGAAGGGCCGATATGAGGTTGTAGTGCTCTTCGCCGTCTTTGTCGTACTGCAGCGCCTTGCGCTGCAGGGCCGACTCCACCACCTCCCGCGTGGCCTTCCTCTCCCCCGGCGCCCGGTCCCGGACGAGGGCAGCCGTTGCCTCCAGGTTGTTCAGCGCCGTCCTTGCGTCCCCGTCGGAGGACCAGATGATGTGCCGGATGGCATCGTCATCGACCTCGATCCCGAGCTCACCGAGCCCACGGTCCCGGTCCCCGACGGCCCTCTGCAGGATCGTCCGGAGTTCGTCCTCCGTGAAGGGCTTCAGGACCATGACCCGCGTGCGGGAGAGAAGGGGTGAGATCACCTCGAAGGAGGGGTTTTCAGTCGTCGCTCCGATGAGGGTGATGAGACCGCTTTCGACATGGGGGAGAAAGGCATCCTGCTGGGCCTTGTTGAAGCGGTGAATTTCGTCGACGAAGAGAATGGTTTTGCGCCCGTGGTGCTTCCGCTGGGATTTGGCCTCGTCGATGACAGCACGGATTTCCTTGACGCCGGAGAGAACGGCCGAAAAGGATTCGAAATGAGACCGGGTTTCGCCGGCCATGATGCGTGCCAGGGTCGTCTTTCCCGACCCGGGCGGGCCCCAGAAGATGACGGAGAAAAGGCGATCCTCCTCTATGGCGCGTCGCAGAAGACTCTCCGGGCCCAGGAGGTGGGACTGCCCCACGAAATCCGCAAGGCCCTGCGGCCTCATCCTCTCCGCCAGGGGGGAAGAAAGCTTTTCCTTGTCTTCAAAGGGTTTACTGAACAGATCCATCCTTCAGAGGCTCCGGCCACCTCTCGCCGGCGCTGCGAGAGGGATGAAATTACCACGGAACCTTCCTAAAAACAATATCCCCCGATCCCCGCCGCGTGACTCAGGGCTTCGGGAATTTTTCAATCGCCCTCAGGGCCCGCTGGATCTCCTCATCGGGCAGTTCGTATTTCTCGAGCTGACCCGAGAGATAGGCGTCGTAGGAAGCAAGATCGATGATGCCGTGACCGCTCCAGTTGAAAAGGATGACCTTCTCCTTGCCTTCCTCGCGGGCGCGCCGGGCCTCCTCGACGACGGCCGCGATGGCATGGTCGGTCTCCGGCGCCGGGATGAAGCCCTCCGTTCTCGCCCATTTCACGCCCGCATCGAAGGTGTCAAGCTGATGATAGGCCCTCGCCTCTATGATCCCCTCCTTCACCAGGTGGCTGACAATCGGGGCCATGCCATGGTAACGCAACCCCCCGGCGTGGATGGGCTTGGGCACGAAGTCGTGGCCGAGGGTGAACATGGCCAGAAGGGGGGTTGTCATGGCCAGGTCTCCGAAGTCATAGGCGAAGGGGCCCCGCGTGAGCGTCGGGCACGAGGATGGTTCGGCGGCGATGATCGAGATCTTTTTCCCGTGGATCTTGTCCCGCACGAAGGGAAGGCTGATCCCCGCAAAGTTGCTTCCGCCGCCGGCGCAGCCGATGACCACGTCGGGGTACTCGCCGATCTTCTCCATCTGCTTCTTGGCTTCGAGACCGATGACCGTCTGATGGAGAAGGACGTGGTTCAGGACGCTTCCCAGGGAGTAGCGCGCGTCCTTGCCTTTCACCGCGTCCTCGATGGCCTCACTGATGGCGATGCCCAGGCTTCCCGGAGAGTCCGGATCTCCGGACAGGACCTTTTTCCCCGCTTCCGTCAGGGTGCTGGGGCTCGGGATACAGTCGGCCCCCCAGGTCATCATCATCAGTCGCCGATAAGGTTTCTGCTCGAAGCTCACCCGGACCATGAAAACACGGCACTCGAGGCCGAACATCTGGCAGGCCATCGCAAGCGCGCATCCCCACTGTCCGGCGCCCGTCTCCGTCGACAGGCGCTTCACGCCGGCGATTTTGTTGTAATAGGCCTGCGCCACGGCCGTGTTGGGTTTGTGGGATCCCGGGGGGCTCACGCCTTCGTTCTTGTAGTAAATCTTCACCGGGGCTTTCAGTAATTTCTCGAAATTCCTCGCGCGGCAAAGCGGTGTGGGACGCCAGAGGAGGTACTTCTCCAGGACCTCTTCGGGAATCCGGATGAAACGATCAGCGCTCATCTCCTGCTCGATGAGGTTCATGGGAAAGATGGCCGCCATGTCCTGCGCGGTGACGGGTTTTCCCGTCCCGGGGTGAAGCGGCGGGCGCATCGGCGTCGGCATGTCCGCCACGATGTTGTACCATTCCCTGGGGATCTCATCGTCGCGCAATAAAATCTTGGTGTTTTCCATTTCCTGTCCTCCTCTGGGCAAATCGCCTGAAATAAAAAAAGCCATGGGGTTTCCCATGGCCTGGAGACGAAAAGGCCATGGGGAGTTTCCGCCTCACCCACGGCCTTTTGATTCTCTGCAAAAAAGGCTATCCGGGCGGGCCTGCCAGGCGCCACCACCAGCCATAACTGCATAAGTATCGATTATTCATCATTTCTTTCACCGCACTCTTTTTATCCTGCTAACATAACGAAATCGCACTGTCAAGATGAAAATCACTGTCGCCGTTTCTCCGTCATTGAATTATAAACGGATTTGTTATATACATCTCACCGTTTCGTTGCCCGGGAACATGAAGGGCATCCGTCACAAGGAGGGGGTTTGATCTTGGAGAAAATCCGGGTAGCCATCGCGGGGGTCGGCAATTGTGCCTCTTCGCTGATGCAGGGGGTGGCCTACTACGGGGGCAAGTCGGTACGGGACGTTGCGGGGCTGATGCACTGGGACATCGGGGGTTACAAGCCCTCGGATATCGAGGTGGTGTGCGCCTTCGACATCGACCGAAGGAAAGTGGGGAAGGATGTGTCGGACGCCATTTTTTCCCCCCCCAACTGCACGGCCGTGTTTCATAGGAAGGTCCCGAGGAGAGGGGTTCGGGTGCGGATGGGGCGCATCCTCGACAGCGTCGCACCGCACATGGGGGCTTACGACCCGCGGTACAGCTTTGTTCCCGCCTCGGCGAAGGAAGCCACACAGAAGGATGTGGTCAGGGCCCTGCGGTCGTCCGGCGCCGAGATTTTGATCAATTACCTGCCGGCGGGTTCGGAGGAGGCGGTGAGGTTTTACGCACAGTGCGCCCTGGAGGCGGGGGTGGGCTTCATCAACAACATCCCGGTGTTCATCGCTTCGGACCTCCGTTGGGGGAGGCGCTTTGAGAAGGCGAACCTTCCGGTCATCGGCGACGACATCAAGAGCCAGCTCGGGGCGACGATCGTTCACCGGGTGCTGACGCATCTGTTCAACGTCAGGGGCGTGAGGCTGGAGCGGACCTACCAGCTCAACATCGGGGGAAACACGGATTTTCTCAACATGCTGGACCGCAGCCGCCTGTCCTCCAAACGCATCTCCAAGACGGAGGCCGTGCAGTCCCAGGCCAGGCACCGGCTGCCTGCGGAGCGCATCCACATCGGGCCGAGCGACTGGGTGGCCTGGCAGAAGGACAACAAGGTGTGTTTCCTGCGGATGGAGGGAAGACTCTTCGGCGATGTGCCCATGCACCTGGAAATGCGGCTCTCCGTGGAGGACTCGCCCAACTCGGGGGGAGTGGTCATTGACGCCATCCGCTGCATGAAGCTCGCCCTGAAGAGAAAGCAGGGGGGGATTCTCTACGGACCCTCGGCCTACTTCATGAAACACCCCCCCAGACAGTTCACCGACGAGGAGGCCTTCCAGATGACGGAGGACTTTATAGAAGGACAAGGTTCAGGACGAAAGTCCGGGGGGAAAGGAAAAAACAAAAAAGCCGGGACGGTCGCAGTCCGGAAAGGCTGAAATATCGCCTGACGACATCAACTCGAAGGAGAAATTTTCATGCGGATGAGAAAGACGGCGATTCTGGCGGCGCTGCTGGCCCTCTCCCTGATTTTTATGGCGACATCCGTCATGGCCGCTGAAAAGGTCGTTCAATTCAATGTTCCCGGGTGTAACACGTGAAGAAGCGCCGGCAGGGTGAGTTCCGCCTTGAAGAAGATGGACGGCGTGAAGGATGTGCGGATCAACATGGAGAAAGCCACGGCAACCATCGTATACGACGACACTAAAACTGCTGTGGAAGCCATGGCACAGGTCCTCAAAGACAGGGGCTTCCCCCCGAAAGGCAATCCGACATACCTGAAATGAGCCCGTCAGGTAATCAAGAGGTCAGAAGATGACCCCTTAAAAAAAGCCCCGGCACACCGCCGGGGTTCGTGTTTGAATCGGATTTCAGAAGCGCCGCGTCACCGGCCCGCCATCGGTCATTTCATCCCTTCAGGACCATCCCTGACGACGAGATAGTGTTCCCCGTCGATTTTCACTCTCAACCGGGTAAGCCGCCGGATGCCCTTGAGGGCGTCCAGATCCACGTTCATTAAACGGGCAACCTCACGGTCATTCGTGATCGACACGCGGCTCGATCGCCTCTCGCCTCTCGACACGAACATGCGATAATTATAGAAAGCCCAGCCGGCCAAAATGGCAAGGATGGCGATCGTGATCAGCCCCCCGTTCTTGAGGAGGTCGATGAGCGCCAGGTATCCCTTCAGGCCGAAGATCTCGTCGTAGATGGTCCGGACACCGAAGACCCACAGGACCAGCGTGAAGATCGGCAACAGGATGTAGACGTACAGCATCCAGAAGGCCACGGTCAAAAGGCTCTCCACGGCCACGCGCAGCCTGGACTTGGCCTGGTTGTCTACGATGATTTCAGGGTGTGGATTCCCCTGTCCGGGCTTTTCCACTTGACGGTAACTCCTCTTCCGACGGCGACGTTAAAAAATCCCTTGATGGCGGCCAGCGACGACAGGATCCAGTAGCCGGCCGGGTACCAGATGACGAAGAAATAGTACCGGGAGAGCGCCCTCTTCTCGTACCGGTAATCGATAATAAAGCTTGTCAAAAACTCCAGCAGGCACGCGAGCCCCAGGATGGCGCCGTACCATCGAGGGTAGACGGGACTCGCGAACACGAAGCCGACGAAGTTCATCTTCCTCTCTCCGGCCAGGAAAAGGATATTATACCCTTCGACGGCCAGGCCCGTCAGCACCGAGGCGGCCCACAGGACGACCATCAGCACGAAAGCGTGCGCCCACAGGATCCCGGTAAAATACTCGAGGTAAACCGGCACGATCCGCCGGTAACGGACATCCTTGAAAATATCGAAATGCTTCTTGAGAACCTCGACGCCCCCCTGGGCCCACCGAACCCTCTGATTCCAGAGTCCCTTGATGGTTTCGGGGACGAGGATCCAGGCGATGGCCCCCGGTTCATAGCGGATGTCCCAGAATTTCTTCTGAAGCTTCCAGGTGATGTCGATGTCTTCGGTCACCGTGTCGCTGTCGAAGAGACCGCAATCCAAAACGGCGCTCCTCCGGTAGGCGGCGATCACGCCGGAAACGGTCAGGACCTTCCCCAGGATCCGCTGGGTTCTCTTGATGAGACCGATGATGTTCGAATACTCACCGACCTGTATTTTGCCCAGGAGGGTCGTCCTGTTTCTCACCCGGGGATTTCCGGTCACGGCCCCGACGCGCGGAAACTCGATGAGGTGCCAGGCCATCCACGTGAGGACATCCTTTTCAATCAGACAGTCGGCATCGATAACGAGCAGGAACTCTCCCTGGCTGACCAGGACCCCGGCATTCGTGGCCTTGGACTTGCCGCTGTTGGGATCCAGATGAATGACCCTGAGCCAGTCCGCGTTTTCAGCGACCAGGCGATCCAGGATTTCCGCCGTTCTGTCGGTGCTCCCGTCGTTGACGACAATGACTTCGTAGCGTGGATACTTCAGGTCTTTGAGGGTGAGAATCGTCTCCTCGATGACAACCTCCTCGTCGTGGGCCGGGATGATGATCGAGAAAAAGGGGTGGTGCTTGAGATCGGGCACGTTTCTCTTTTCCCGCCGCACGCTGAAGAGCACCCCCCCGATCATCCACGTGATGCTCATGTAGAGGGGGTAGATGAATACAAAAAGTCCGAGGATTTCAAAAAAACCCATGTTCTTCCTATCGACAACCGCCGCCGACTTTTAATGACCGGACGCTTGCCCGGCGGTTCCGGGGTTTTCAACGATCGACCCGGTACCGCGAGGAGAGGATGGAAGCGATCGCGTCGACGTCGGGCTTGTTGAGAAAAACGTCATCCGGGTAATAAGCCACGTGACGGACGCCCAGTGCCAGGAGAAATGTCAGATCGTCCCTGATCGCCTGATCGTCAAGCCACTCCTTGTTGCCCCAGTCATAGGCCTGCAATTTAAAAATGACCCGATCAACCTCACCCTTGTCCGCAACCGCCCGATGGAGTTTTTCATACCAGCCCCTGGGTTTCGTAACCCCTCCCGTGGCGGCATAGGCCATGATAACGGTATAGTCATAATGCTTGAGGAAACGGTTCAGGTCCTGGGCAAACCATTCCTCCGCCCCGGGATTGGTGACGACCTCGCTGTAGATGTTCCGCGCGATGACGGCGTGAGGACGGTATCGCTTAACGGTCGCCGCGATCTCCAGGAGATACCGGTCCAGCGTTTCGGTCTTCAGCCGGATCCAGTTTTCCTTCATGGCGGCATCGCTTTCCGCCTGTGCCGGCCGCGGTTCGACGCCGTAGAGCACCCTGAACTTTTTGACGGCCTCGGGGTGAAAATCCTCCCTGTCATTGAGGTAGGCGTCATCCTGGAACAAGACGCCGTCGAAATCCACATGGGCCGCCAGGTCCCGGAAAATGGCCCGGGTTATGTCCAGGCTCCGCCCGTCGAAGGGGGACATGCGCCGGTACCAGGACCGGGACACCGTGACTTTCCCCTCTGTCATCTCACGGACCTTGAGCGCTTCGTTTTGCTCCCCGTCGGGCAATTCGAAGCTCAATGCCGGCATCCAGACCAGGACTTTCATCTGTCTCGCCCTCAGCCGGTTCACGGCATGACTCAAAAAATCCATCTCGACGGGCAGCACGCTGTTTGGGAAATAAAGGGACCGGATGTTCCCCGAACCCTCCGCGTCACAGAACCCCTGGAGAAATACGGTGTTGACGCCCAGTTTCAGAAACCGCTCGATGAGCAGGCCGAGGTTCCGGTCGCTCTGCTCATAGGACCCCTTCACAACGATCCTGTCCAGATCGACCTGAACCCCCCGGATCTGGTGCTTGTGCCTGAGGCCGCGCGCCATGTGAGCGTTGAAGATCGGGAGCCAGTCGATCTCGGATTCCATGTAGTGCCGGCTCAGTCGGTCGAGGTTCTTCACGTCGGAAAAACCGAAATCCAGTGTCATGATGATCTTGAAGCCGAGCTTCTTCGCCTCCTCGAGCCCCGGCGTGTTGTAGCTTCCGAAGGGCCAGGTGAGGATGGCGGGCCGAACCCCTGCTTTCGAACTCAGGATTTGTACGCTCACGGCAAGATCGTCCCGAATCCTTTTTCGAAATTCCTCCTCCGTCTCGTAACGCTTCTCTTCCGGGAGGTAGAGAAAAGCGAAGGGCGCCCGTTCGACATTCCCCTGGGGATTGGCGCTCACGAGCCGGTGGAGTTCATGGGAGTGAGAAGCAAGGGTCACGAGCCCCGAGTCAGCCACTTCCCTGATCTGCGCCCACGTCATGAAGGTCTTGTCTTTGTAGATGCCGACGCCCTGGTCGATCCAGGAGGTCACGACGGACAGCACGGCGGGACACTTGTAGAGGCGAAGCAGGGGATAGACGAATGTGTAGAAACTGCTGTAGGCGTCATCGAAGGTCAGGAGAACCGCCTTGTCCGGAAGCGCGGCCTCCCCCGCGGCTGCCGCCAGGACATCCCGGGGGTTAATGAAGGTGTAGCCGTGGCTTCGGAGATACTCCATCTGGTTTACGAAATCCCGCTGCGAGACGTCGTCCCTTTCGACGGCCGTCTCCGGGATGTCGTGATAGACGAGCGTGATGAACCTGTCCGCCCCCTCGCAGGGCCGGGCCGCCAGCAGGACAAGGACCAGGGACAGAAGAAGGCCGTTTTTAAAAAAACCACTGCAACTGGACGTACGCGCCAAGGACATGTGTGTAGTCTCCGTCATAAACTCTCATATCGTAGGACACATTCCAGGTCAGCTGGAGTGTCTTGGATAGCGTGATCAGCTGCTCGTAGGTGATTCCCGCGACGGGGTAGAAATCGTAGTCCGTCTGGTAATTCACCCCCGCCCGGGGATAGAAGCCGGAGCGCCATCTCTGGTCGTACCGGTGGTAATGGGTCCAGAAAACCGTCGGCGTCAGAAGCAGCGTGAAATCGTGTTCGGGGCTGAAATAGGGGACATCCTGGTCCGTGTAATGGGAGTAGTCGAAGAGAAATCCCATGCGGACCTTGACATCGGGATGATTGTATACGTTCTGGCTGTAGCGAAGGCTGCCGAAGGGATTGATGTTGTCATCGGACAGCCAGTTCGAACCGGCCGTGAGGCCGTACTCCCTGAGATCGCTCTCGGTGTAAGAAAAATCGAGCGCGGCGGTCTTTCCCGTTATGCCGCGCGCCCTCGCCCGGAGGGGGATGGCCAGGCTGAAGGAGTCGAACATGCCGGAGATCCTCAGCGGATCCGTGGGCCACCAGGTCACTTTCGTGTAGGACCCCGCATCCCCGCCTTCGGTATAATCAAAGCTGAAGGCCTGCTTCCAGTGTATTTCCGGTGTGACGATCCAGTTGAAACCCACTGCCGCCCGGTCCCAACTCTCACGGATCGTCTCCCCGTCGATATCCTGGGATGTCTCCTGTCGAAGGACCTGGACGTAGGGACGGAATGTCGGTGAGTAAGGGATCTCCAGCGTGGCGTAGAACCAGTATTCTTCCGCACCGTCGAACTCCCTGGAAAACCAGGCTTCAGGGACGAAGTGCCACATGTCTTCCGCCTTGAGACTCTCCCGGAGATCCCTGACGTGCAGGTCCGTGGGGTAGCGCAGGGAGAGCTGATCGGAGAGCGCGCGGGCCTCATTCTTGCGATTGAGATCGTTGAGGGTCCAGGCCTTCCCGATCTGGACCGTCTTGTCATTCGGATCGATAGTCTCCGCGACCTCGAATTGTTCCAGCGCCCTCCTGGGCCAGTGACGCCACAGATAAGCATGGGCCAGACCCGCCCTGAGCCCAGAGTCGGACCCGGCCTCTTTCAGGTAGTGTTCAAAGTGGGCCTGTCCTTCGGCGAGTTTGTCCTGGTAAAGCAGAAACCAGCCCTGGGCTGCGACCGTTTGGTTTTTTTCGTCCTCATATCTCTTTCTGGCCAGGATGTTCGGCGCCTTTTCGAGACCGCGCTTTTCCTGCTCCAGGAGGGCCTCGACCCGCTTGAACGTCTCAGCCGCCTTCTCCCACTCGCGAAGGTCCACGTAGGTGTAGAAGAGTCCCATCAGCGCGGTGTAAGGGTTATCGGGGTTTTTTTCGAGCGTCATCCGGTAGAAGCCTTCGGCTTCCTCGGGTCTGTGCAGGTAAAGGCAGGCGTCGCCGACAGCTTCGGTGACCCAGTAGGGGACGGCTTTGTTCTCTTTTTTCAGGATGTCATACTGCTGGAGGGCCTCCTCCATGCGATCTTTTTTTCTGAGGGCGGCGATGTAGTCCCACCGGGCCCGGTCATTGCCGGGATTCCTGGCGAGGATATCCTCGAGCTCGGCGATGGCGGCCTCGCTTTCACCCCACCGGAGCCGCATCACGGCTGAATCGATTCGCAGGGATTCCAGCGTGGCGCCGTCGACCCCTTCCTTTGCCCTGGCCATGCCGAGAGCCTCTCGATCGGCCCCGAGCGAGTCCAGGATGTAGATCTCCATGGCACGGACTGTTTCGGCCGGGATCACCCCCTCCCGGCGGGCCTCACCCCAGGCCTCATAGGCGCCGCGGACATCCCCGAGACGAACGGAGGAGTAGACAACCCCTTTGAAGGCCTCCCCGTCCTCCCGGTCATATGACCAGGCCGTACGGTAAAGGTCGCGGGACCTGGAAAAATCCCGAAGCTCGTAGAATGCCTTCGCCGCGTGGCGGGGGACATACCGGAACCCCTGAAGGCCCTCTTCGTGGGCGAGATAATAATCCGCCGCCCTCCGGTAGTTTTCCGTCCAGACGAGACAGAGAACGTAGTCGGCCTGAAGCCTGCGGTTTTCCGGCATCACCGTGATCGCACGCTCCAGGAGGGGGAGAGCCTCCTGGTTTTTCCCCTCCCCGATGAGCTGGAGGGCCTGTTGATATTCCTGCGTGGCCTCCGTCGCATCCGGGTTGCCGTCCGACCGGACCGGGGCAGGATGAATCGCAAGCAGCGTTAAAATCGCGATGAGCAGGAGAAGGGGTTTCCGAATCGAACCCGGCAGGGACCGGCCCAGAGAATCAAACAGGCGTGGTGCGAGACAAAAAAAGGGGGCAGATAAAAGGCTCTGCCCCCCCTGGTTTTCCAGGCAACCGGTTCCAGCGACAGGCACACCGCATAGGCCAGGAAACAAAGTGTTGCGCAAATTGAAAATTAAATTTTTCAGCCCAGTTGACCTCCCGCAGCAGTTAAAATTTTTCATTCGTTCTTTGCTCGCTTTTGTTGCACAAAAAGGAAAAAAAATCAACCGGCAAAAATAGGCTTTTGTGTTGGGTATATACATTGATCCGCAAACGAAACTCGCCAAAACTTATGTTTTTCATAACTTCGGCAGTATCACATTTGTTGTAATCGTTATTATAGTTGCATTTTAACAAAAAATCAATAGTAAATCTGTATCATTTCATGTAAGAATAAAGCATGATCTGTCCGCCGGGCGTGTTTGTTTCAGAGGCGGTTAAAAATCAAAATAATGATTAAATATCATATAATTAAATTGTAAAACAGATAAAATAAAACAACATTATTTTGATTGAATGCGACGTTTATATACATTTTCTGCTTCTTTAAATAAATTTTGTGATTGTTGATAACTTAAAAATTAACGCAGGAATAAATTATTTTTGTTGATAACTTTTTTGAATGAATTTCTCCGGGAACTTGTATCAAGGATGCCTGTGCGCATTATTCGGAATCAAGGTCACGGTGTTTCACAACCTCGCACTCCAGGGGATTCGAGTTACGGAGTCCCGGGGGGAGCCGGGGGTATTCAGACGTTGGCGGATTGCCTCAGTTTAAATTGCTAAATAGTTAATTTTTTGATAGTTATAAATTGCTGAGTTTGACCCGTCGGAAATCGAGGCTTCGGATGCTGCACTGATCGGCCATCTGCGCCTTCCGGAGCCGAGAATATATGATTGTATCCATTAACCAACAGAATCCGCAGGTGCGCCTGGTCCGCAGGACGGCAGAGGTCCTGAGAAACGGCGGCATCATCATCTACCCCACGGACACTGTCTACGGGATCGGCTGTGATCTGTTCAACAAGCGGGGCATAGAGAGAATTTACGAGATCAAGCGAAGAAGCCACAAGCAGCCCTTCAGCTTCATCTGCGCCGACCTCAAGGACATCAGCCAGTACGCCCTCGTTTCCAACTACGCCTACAAGACCATGAAGCGGCTCCTGCCCGGACCCTACACCTTCATACTGGAGGCCTCGAGGATGGTGCCGAAGCTGCTCCAGTCCAAACGGCAGACGACGGGCATACGGGTGCCTGACAGTCGGATCTGCCTGGCGATTGTCTCGGAACTCGGCCACCCGATCATCTCGACGAGCGCAGCCGTTGCCGACGAGGAAATTTTGAGCGATCCCGATGAAATCGACGATAAGTTCGGCCGTCTCGTTGACCTGGTGATCGACGGCGGCATTCTTTCGCCGGAGCTCTCGAGCGTCGTCAGCCTCGTGGACGATATGCCGGAGGTTATCCGTGCGGGTAAGGGGGATGTGAGCGAGTTTCAGTAAAAAAGGGGGAAATTCATGTCTAAAAAAGTAATGCTGATCAATGCCATCGACCCTGAAGTGAGCCGGATGGCCATCCTGGAGAATGGAAAACTTCTGGAATACAACATCCAGATGTCCGCCAAGGAACCAATCACGGGGAACATTTACAAAGCCGTGACCCTCAAGGTGGAGCGGGGTCTCCAGGCGGCCTTCGTCGACTACGGCGGCAAGAGGCCGGGCTTCCTTCCCCTTCATGATGTAAGCCCCGAATACTACGCTGACAGGGAAGGCGAAGGCGAAAGACCCGGGCGACCGACACTCAAGTCCGGTCAGGAGATCCTCATACAGGTCCTGAGGGAACAGAAGAACCAGAAAGGGGCCATGCTCACGACTTACATCTCCCTGCCCGGCAGGTATCTTGTCCTCATGCCCAACCGACAGAGCACGGGTGTATCGCGCAAAATCGAGAGTGATGCGGACCGGAAGCGCCTCGTGGCCTTCATGGAACCTCTCACCAAGCACCAGAAGTACGGCTTCATCGTCCGCACCGCCGGGCTGCACCGCAACAAGCAAGAGCTCTCCCGGGATTACTTTCTCCTGACGAAACTGTGGGAAGACATCCGCGAGAAGGCCGCAGCGGCCACGGCGCCGGCTCTCATCTACCAGGAGAGCGATATCGCCGTCCGGGCCCTGCGGGACTATTTCACCTCGGACATCCGTGAGATCTGGGTCGACGACGGCGAGAAGCACCGCAAGATGAGGGGCTATTTCAAGATGGTTTCCCCCCGGAACGTCAAGATGATCAAGCTTTACAACGAGAAGGCCCCGCTTTTTGACCGGTATCAGCTCGAGGAGCAGATCGACGCCATTTACCGCGAGCGCGTGGAACTCCGGTCAGGCGGCTACATCATCATCAACCCCACGGAAGCCATGACCACGATCGACGTGAACTCCGGCCGCGGATCCGACCGGCGGGACGTGGAGGAGACGGCTTACAGGACAAACAATGAAGCCGCCGAGGAAATCGCCAGACAGCTTCGGCTGCGGGATCTGGGCGGCCTCATCGTCATCGACTTCATTGACATGAAGGACCGCAAGCACATTGCCGACGTCGAGAAAAACTTCAAGAAAGCCCTGAGCCTCGACCGCTCCCGGATCCAGCTTTCGCGGATCTCCAAATTCGGGATCCTGGAGCTGTCCCGGCAGAGGAAAAAATCCACCATACAGGAAATCAGCCACACCATCTGCCCTTACTGCAAGGGCAGCGGCCTGAGGCCCGTCCTGGAGTACGTCGCTTTGAGCACCTACCGTAAGATCAAGGCGAAGCTGGCCGAGGGGAAATACACCTCCGCCAACATCGTGCTCCCCTACCAGGTCTCGGATTACCTGTTGAACCAGAAAAGGACGGAGCTCTCTAAGCTCGAGAGTATCTATGACGCCTCCATCCACATCTCGGGCAGTCCCGACATGCAGTGGGATGAGGCGAAATTCGAACTCGTCGAAAAAGAGACGGTCCCGGAACCAACCGCTGAAGCGCAGGGTACCGCCGAAAAACCGGCGGAGGCGGGTGCGGGTGTGACACCGGAATCCGCAAAGTCCGAACCCTCTCAAAGGCGGCGTCCCCGCCGGAGAAGACGACCGGGCGAGCGCGGCCGCAGGCAGAGACACGACGAGGGCGCCCAGGCCCAGCCGCAGGCGGAAGGGGGCTCAGAGCCGGCACCTGTCCCGCGGGAAGAACCCCCTCGGCAGGAGAACGGAGAGGACAAAAAAACCGATCAACAGCCTGGTCTGATCGAACGGATCTACGACATCTTCAAATCATAGGGATGCGGGTATCGGGGATAGAATCAAGGGGACCGGGTACAGGGAAAAGGGTTCCGGGCAAAGGATTGAGGTTAAAAGCAGACGACCATCGCAAAGAATAAAAAAACAAACCCCCTGTAAACATGAGCTGACAGGGGGTTTTCATTTCCTTGCTACTTCCCTATACCCGATACCCGAACCCCTGTTTCATTTTCCCTTCCCTAGCTCCTTCGATCGGAGCGTGGCGGCTTCCACGGCCGCGATGAGCGCCCCCCGGAGACCCTTCTGTTCCATCTCCTTTATACCTGCAATCGTCGTACCCCCGGGGGAGGTGACCATGTCTCTCAGCTCCCCGGGGTGTTTCCCCGTGGCCAGATACAGCTTCGCCGCTCCGAGCAGGGTCTGGGCGGCGAGTTTCTGCGCAATGTCCCTGGGAAGACCCATGAGCACGCCTGCATCGGAAAGGGCGTCAATGATGATAAAAACGTAGGCGGGACCGCTGCCGGAGAGCCCCGTGACGACATCCATCAGGTCTTCCTTCACGATCACCGTCACCCCGACGGCTTCGAAGATGGAGCGGGCCGTCTGCAGGTCCTCTTCGGTGGCGTTTTCCCCCGCCGCGAGAGCAGCAGCCCCTTCCCTGATGAGGGCGGGGGTGTTGGGCATGACCCTGACTATCCGCGTCCCTTTCTTCAAATGACCCTGGATGAAACCGATGGTGATGCCCGCGGCAATGGATATGACCAGCTTGCCCTTGTCGATGGCCGGTGAGAGTTCCTTGAGGACTTCGGACATGTTCTGGGGCTTGACGGCAAGGATGACGATGTCGGCATCCTTGACGGCCTTCCTGTTGTCGGCTGTGACCTGGACTTTGTGCTGGTTTTTGAGATGTTCGAGCCGAGCCGGAACGATGTCCGTCACGGTCACATCTGAGGCAGACAGGAGCTTTCCCGAAATGATCCCGCTGGCGAGGACTTCCCCCATCTTTCCGCCGCCGATGACGGCTATCTTTTTTCCCTTCATCCCTATTAATCCTCCTTTTTTTGTTTTCCTTTGAAAATCCTCAATATAGACGACGAACGGGCGTCAGATTTGCATAATAGCCTGACAGGATCAGCCACAGATGTGAGGGGTATTTCAAAAAAAGTTACAACATTCTAAAATCGTTCGTCTTTTCTACAACGGCCGGTTTAAAGATTACCGTCAAACCGGACGATGTAGTATTGGGTCAGAGTACGGGAAATATATGCCTTGACTTTTATTTCCTCAACATTTATTTTCACGAAACCTGAAAACTTCAATACTTAAGAGCGCTTATGCCCATGTTGGCCAAACTTGTCGAAATCACTGCCAGAATTCTTGACATAGGGCTCACGCTCTACATGTGGATCGTAATCATCCGCGCCCTTATTTCCTGGGTGAGTCCCGACCCATACAATCCCATCGTCAGGTTCCTTTACCGTGCCACTGAACCCGTCCTGCGCCCCGTCAGACGGCTGATCCCCTTGGGGAATATCGGTATCGATATCTCTCCCGTCATCATCATCGTTGTCATCTACCTGCTCCAGAGCTTCGTCGTGCGGAGCCTGGTGGAACTTGCTTTGCGGTTAAGGACCTAACGGGAGTTCGTGCGTGAAAGTCACACCATCGGACATCAGACAGCGGCAGTTCAAGAAAGTCTTCAAGGGATACGAACCCACGGAAGTCGCGGGCTTCCTGAAGTTCATCGCCGCCGAATACGAAATCCTCCTCTCCCAGAATGCCTCCATCACGGAGAACCTCGCCAAGGTCGAAAGGGAACTGTCCGACATCAAGGTCAAGATGATCCTCGGGCCGGGCGGCAGCCCCTCCGAGGGGGCCAGGGACCTCGCTGAAAAGCCCTACCACGAAATTGTCGGTGAGGCAAAGAAGAAAGCCGAGGAGATCCTGGATCAGGTCCGGCTGGAGGCCGAAGATCTCGCCAGGAAACTGAAGGGAGAGGCGGAAAAGACAGCGCAGAAGCACTATCAGGAGATCGTTGACAAGGCCAAGCAGTTCCAGCTGCGGACCCAGCTCCTGCAGAGCCAGACGGAAGAGTACCACAAGGACGTCGTCAACGAGGCGAAGGCCAAGGCGGATGAGGTCCTCAATATCGCCAAGGCGGAGGCCGAGCGGATCAGGTCCAAGCAGGCGGATGAGGCAGCGAAGGAAGCGGAAGCGAAATCCAGCGTCATTCTCTCAAAGGCCAAGGCGATGGCCAACGAGATACTCGACGCCGCCCGGATTGACGCCGACAAGCTCAGGAAAGGCGCCCTCATCGAAGGAAACTCAAACCTCGAGGCACAGAAGGATGTCATCATCGCCGAGGCCAAGGTCCAGGCCGACACCATCCTGAAGGCCGCCCGCCAGAATGCGGAAAAACTCGCCCGGGAGGAAAAAGAAAAAGCCCTGGCCGAGGCGCAGGCCCAGACCAAGGAGATGATCGCCGAGGCAAAGGCCAAGGCCGATGAGCTTCAGAACGCCTCCAAAAGCGAGGTGCTGAAGCATCTGGACAAAAAGAAACTCGAGCGGCTCAAAGAGGCGGATAAAGAAGTCGACGCGATCCTCGCGGAGGCCAAAGGTCGCAGCGAAAAAATCCTCCAGGCGGCGAGGGCACAGGCCGAGGAGTGGCTCGAGGAACAGAAAGCGATTCTCAAGAAGGAAGCACAGAAGGAATCCCAGCTCATCATCGAAGCGGCAAAGGAAAAAGCCGATGCCATGCTGCAGTCCGCAAGGAACGATGCAACCAAGATGAGCAAACAGCAGAGGGATGTCACTGCGGAAGCCACAGCCCAATCGGAAGGGATCCTCGCCGAGGCCGAGGCGAAGGCCCGCGACATCGTCAAGGCGGCACAGGCCGATGCCGAAGCGAAGGCCCGCGATCTCGTCAGGGCGGCACAGGCCGATGCCGAGGCGATCGCCCGGAAGCAGAAGGAAGAGGCCCTCCGTGAAGCGGAAAAACAGCGCAAGGCCGTCGTGGCCGACGCCGAGGTCAGGGCGGAAGAGCTTCTCAAGAAAGCCAAACAGGAAGCCGAAGCGCTCTACACGAAGGAGCGGGAAGAGATCCTGAAGGAGGCGGATAAGCAGAAGTCCTATATCGCCGAAACCAAGGCTAAAGCCGAAGAACTCCTGAGGCTGGCGAAGTCCAAGGCCGACAGCATCACCAAGAAACAGAAGGAAGACACCTCGAAGGAGGCGGAAAAGCAGATTGACGCCATTCTGGCGGACGCCAAATCCAGGGCGGAAGAGATGGTGAAGGCCGCCAGGGCGGAGGCGGACAAGCAATCCAAGGCCATCATCGCCGAGGCCTGGACGAAGGCGGAAGAGGTCCTCAACACTTCGGGCAGTTCCGCCGGCGCCATGAAAGAGGAAATTGAAAAACTCAAGAACCTCAAGAGCTGGCACGAAAAGGATTTCGAATCCTTCCTGACCTTCACGATCGAACTCATCGAATCCTGGAAGAAGGGCGCCGACAACGGCACGTCCGCGAAAAGGGCGGACACCGAAGCGCTCCGGGGCGAGGTGGAGAAGCTCAAGAACTACAAGAACCAGCTGGAAAAATATTTCGACTCCTTCCTGAAATTCAACAAGAAGCTTCTGGAATCCCGCAAGAAAGAAAACGCCAACTGGGAAGAATTCAAGTAAGATGATCCCGATACGAGAGACGGGGACGGGGGTGGTGTTCAATATCCGGGTGCTCCCGAAATCCTCGAGATCCGAGATCACGGGCACCCAGGACGACGCCCTCAAGATCAAAATCACGGCGCCGCCCGTCGAGGGCAGGGCCAACGAGGCCTGCATCGCTCTCCTCGCCGAGAGGCTCCGGGTCCGCAAAACGCAAATCTCCATCGTGGCCGGGCACCAGTCGAGAAAAAAGACGGTGGCCGTTTCGGGACTGACAAAGAAAGATATTGAATCCCTCCTCTTTTCTGGTAAATAGACCGACAAAGCACGGTCTCCTCGCTTAAGCCATTCCCCTGCGAATACTATGGATGCCACGAACAAACCCGGAGAAACCGAAAACGCGCGCGTTGCCAGAGCGGCCGGCGTCGTCGGACTGGCAACGATGCTGAGCCGCGTATTCGGCTTCATCCGGGACATGGTTGTTGCCGCCATCTTCGGCGCGGGCTTCGCCACGGACGCCTTCTTCGTCGCTTTCAGGATACCCAACCTCCTGCGGCGCCTCTTCGCCGAGGGCTCGCTGACCATCTCCTTCGTCCCCGTGTTCACGGAATACCTGAAGACGCGATCCAGACAAGAGGCCCTGGAGCTGGCCAATGTGGCCTTCACCATGCTTTCCGTCATCCTCGTCTTCGTCTCCATCGCCGGGGTGCTGCTGTCGCCGCTCATCGTTTCGGTGATGGCGCCGGGCTTTCTCGCAGCCCCCGACAAGTACGCACTCACCGTCTTCCTGACGCGCATCATGTTTCCCTATATCTTCTTCATCTCCCTCGTCGCCCTCTGCATGGGCATTTTGAACTCCCTGCGGCATTTCGCCTCACCGGCCCTCTCGCCGGTCATCCTGAACATCGCGATGATCCTGGCGGCGCTCTTCCTGCAGGACTTTTTCGAGGAACCCATCCTGGCGCTCGCCGTCGGGGTGATGATCGGAGGGCTTCTCCAGCTTCTTTTCCAGATCCCCTTCCTGGGCCGGCTCGGCGTCCACCTGAGGCCCGATTGGAACTTCAGGCATCCCGGGGTGAAGCGGATCGGCCTTTTGATGCTCCCGGCTGTTTTCGGTGCCGCCGTCTATCAGGTCAACATCTTCATCAGCACCCTGCTCGCCTCCTTCCTTCCCGAGGGGAGCGTGTCCTACCTCTACTACGCCGACCGTCTCGTCGAGCTTCCCCTCGGCGTCTTCGCCATCGCCATCGGGACGGCTGCGCTGCCGAGTTTTTCCGAACAGGCGACGAAGGGTGAATTCGGTGAGATGAAAAAAACCATCGCCTTTTCCCTGCGCCTCATACTCTTCATCACCATACCGGCCATGATCGCCCTCATCGCGCTTCGCGTGCCCATCATCTCCGTTCTATTCGAGCGGGGGGAGTTCGGTCTGCAATCGACGATCCTCACCGCCCAGGCCCTGCTCTGCTACGCCGTGGGCCTCTGGGCCTTCTCGACGATCCGCGTCATCGTCGCCGCCTTTTACGCCCTCCAGGACACGAAGACGCCGGTGCGGATCGCCATCGTGGCCCTCATCGTCAACACGGTGATGAGCGTCATCCTCATGTTCCCCCTGAAGCACGGGGGTCTGGCCCTGGCGACCTCCATTGCCTCCGCCGTCAATGTCGTCACTCTCTCCGTCATCCTCGCACGCCGGATCGGCCCTTTCCTGGATCGGGAATTCCGGATGTCCGTTCTCAAGTTCTCTGCCGCCTCCATCGCCATGTGGGGAGTCATCGAAGCGGTCAGTCGCCTCATGGCCTGGAGGGACGACGGTCCCTTCAACGAAAGGCTGCTCATCCTGGCCGCGGCGATTGCCGTCGGAGGCGCCACCTTCTTCATTGCCTCCTACCTGCTCAAAAGCCGTGAAATGACCCGTGTCATGGAGATCTTCCGCCAGAGGCTCCGCTGACGCGGGAAAGCGGGAATCCCCGCCGGAGAAGGCCCAGTCGCCTCATTCGCGAAGACAAAACGGTTGACTTCAACCTATCAAAATGATAGGTGAAAAAGACCTTTTCGAGGGGGAGAAGACCATGCTGGACATGAAATTTCTGAGGGACAACCTGGATCTTGTCCGGAAAAAGATGCTCGAGCGGGGTAAGGAGATCGATCTGGATCTCTTCGCCAGCCTGGACCGGAAGCGCAGGGACATCCTCCAGGAGGTGGAAACCCTGAGAAGCGAACGGAACAAGGTCTCCAAAGAGATCGGCGCCCGTAAAAAAAACAAGGAAGATGCCTCCGATCTGATCAGCCGGATGGGCTCCGTCTCGGACCGGATCAAGCAGCTCGAAGGGGACCTGGAGAAGACGGAGGAAGACCTCCGGAACTTCATGATGGTCATCCCGAACATCCAGCACGAATCCGTCGCCTACGGCACCGGCCCCGAGGACAACCCCGTTGTCCGCCACTGGGGCGAAAAACCGAAATTCGACTTCGAGCCCAAGGCCCACTGGGACATCGGCGAGGCCCTCAACATCCTCGACTTCGCCAGGGGCGCCAAGATCGCCGGGGCCCGGTTCACGGTGTACCGAGGTGCGGGGGCTCTTCTCGAGCGGGCGCTTATCAACTTCATGCTCGATCTCCACACCACCGAGCACCGCTACACGGAATTGCTCACCCCCTTCATGGTCAACAAGGACAGCATGACCGGGACGGGGCAGCTCCCGAAATTCGAGGAGGACCTCTTCAAGATCCAGGGCATGGACTACTACCTGATCCCCACGGCGGAGGTCCCCGTAACGAACGTCTACCGGGAGGAGATTTTGAACGAGAAGGACCTCCCCTGTCTCCACGTGGCCTATTCGCCCTGTTTCCGGGCCGAGGCGGGCTCCTACGGCAAGGACACCCGGGGGCTCATCCGCCAGCACCAGTTCAACAAGGTGGAGCTCGTGAAGTTCACCGCGCCCGAGACCTCCTACGACGAGCTGGAGAAACTGACCCTCGACGCCGAGGACATCCTGAAAAAGCTGAATCTTCACTTCCGGACGGTCAGCCTCTGCTCTGCCGATCTCGGCTTTTCGTCCGCCAAGACCTACGATCTGGAGGTGTGGCTGCCGGGACAGAACGTCTACCGGGAGATTTCCTCCTGCAGCAACTTCGAGGATTTCCAGGCCCGCCGCGCGAGCATCCGGTTCCGCCGCGAAGGATCCGGCAGGGTTGAGTTCGTCCACACCCTGAACGGCTCCGGACTTGCCGTCGGGCGGACCGTCGTCGCCGTACTGGAAAATTACCAGCAGAAAGACGGAAGCGTCGTCATCCCCGAGGCCCTCAGGCCCTACATGCGAGGGCTTGACAAAATTAAGCCGTAGGTTACACTCCCGTTACATTCGGAAGCAACACCCGGCGGCCTTTCAGGGGAACGCGGGGGATTTTCTTCGAAGGACCGGATTCAGTAACCCGATGACGACATCCCGGAGGGATGGCCGAGTGGTCTAAGGCGGCGGTCTTGAAAACCGTTAACCGAAAGGTTCGCGGGTTCGAATCCTGCTCCCTCCGCCAGAA
>DAIMEJ010000014.1:0-78542 GCA_036725345.1 Syntrophales bacterium | reverse complement strand
TATTGGAAATATGCTTAGTTAATTACCTTGACTCGAAACACAGTTGCTCAAAATTTTTTGGCAATAGTATGAGAGTTGGCATTTTAACCATCGGCAACGAGCTAACCACCGGCCGCATTCAGGACACAAACACGGCCTATCTCGCCGGCGAACTGGCATCCAGGGCCTTCGAAGTCTCCGCCTCGATGGCCGTGGGTGATTCGGCAAGCGCCATCAAGGGGGCCCTGGATTTTCTCCTTCCTATTTCCAACGCCGTGATCGTCACGGGGGGACTCGGCCCCACGGCGGACGACATCACGACGGAATGCATCGCAAAAGCCTTCGGGCTCAAACTCTATCTGGATGAACAGGCCCTCAAGGTCATCAAGGATCGCTTTGAGCGATTCAAGATCCGCTGGTCCGACAACAACGCCAAGCAGGCCACCTTCCCGAAAGGGGCGCAGCCGATCCCGAACCCCGTCGGCACGGCCTGGGGCTACGCGCTGAAGCGAAACCGCAAGGTCATCATCGTGATCCCCGGCGTCCCCCGCGAAGTGCGGAAGATCTTCCCTGAAGGGGTGCTGCCGACCCTGGAGAAGGCCTCCGGCGGGAAAAAAGAGGTGGTCCTGACAAAGACGATCAAGCTTTTCGGTCTCGCCGAAGCGCTGGTCGACGAAGCCCTCGCCGATGTCGGCTATGACAAAAAGACGCTGAGCATCGGCTTCTATCCCCGTTTCCCCGAGAACCACATCGTGCTCACGGCCAGGGACAGGGATGGAAGGCGGGTCCGGAAGCAACTCGACGACGTCCGGAAAAAGATTGAGGATAGGCTCGGCAAACACATCTTCGGATACGACGATGACACGCTCGAGGGGATCGTGGGGGCGCTTCTCGCGGAGAGGAGACTGACGGTCGCCGTGGCGGAATCCCTGACGGGGGGCCTCATCACGGATCGCATCACAAACGTGCCCGGAAGCTCCCTGTACTTCGAGCGAGGGGTTGTCGCCTACAGCAACCGTTCCAAGACGGACCTCCTGGACGTGCCGGAGCAAACGCTGGAGGAATTCGGGTCGGTGAGTGATACGACAGCCATCCTGATGGCCGAAGGCGTTCGCCGGATGGCAAAAACGGATATCGGACTATCCACGACGGGCATTGCCGGGCCGACGGGCGGGACGGAGCGAAAACCCGTGGGCACCGTATTCATCGCCGTCACGGACGGCAGGAGAAGGGTGTGCCGGAACTTCCAGTTCCGCTGGGACCGAAGGCGCATCAAGGAGATCACGTCGCAGTGGGCCCTCGAGATGCTTCGACAATTCATACTGGAATCAGAATGAGAGGTAGAAAATGACGACACAAACAGAAAAGATGATCAGGACCTTTCTGGCCATCGACATCCCGAAAGAGATCAAAGATTCGATGGAGAAGATCCAATATCGACTGCGGAACTCCCTCAAGGAAGGGGTGATCCGCTGGACGAAACCCGGCTCCGTTCACCTGACAGTCAAGTTTTTCGGCAGCATCTCGGAGAGGGACATCGAGCACATCATCGCCCTGCTTAAGGACAGCGTGAAAGGCTTCAAGCCCTTCACCCTCGCGGCTGAGAATGTAGGCGTCTTCCCGAACACCCGCCAGCCCCGGGTTTTGTGGCTGGGGATTACCGGTGCGGACAATGCCCTGATGATTTTGCAGAAGCAGATTGATGACGACCTGCACGGCATCGGCTTCCCGAGGGAGGAACGCCCCTTCCGGCCTCACCTCACCCTCGGGCGGACCAAGGCCCACCGCGGGATCGAGGGACTGTCGGACGTGCTCGCGGAGTTCAAGGACTACAGGGCGGGCGTCTTACCGGCCGCAGGACTCACCCTCTACCGCAGCGACCTGCGCCCCGAAGGCCCCAAGTACACGAGGCTCGGCTATTTCCCCCTCGGCGGCTGAAAGCGCCAGGATTTTTTCTTTATAAAAGTCGCGAAATACTTTAAATTACACTTTCTATTTTGCAGACCACGGAGGCATTCATGGCGGATATAGACAGGGACAAGGCAGTGGATCTGGCCATCAGCCAGATTGAGCGTCAGTTCGGCAAAGGGTCCATCATGCGCCTGGGGAGCGATGAAGTGATCGACGTACCCGTCATCTCGACAGGGTCGTTGAGCCTCGACATGGCCCTCGGCGTGGGCGGGATACCACGCGGACGGGTTATCGAGATATACGGCCCCGAGGCCGGCGGGAAGACGACCCTCGCCCTTCACATCGTCGCCGAGGCGCAGAAGAAAAGCGGGCTTGCCGCTTACGTAGATGCGGAGCACGCCCTCGACGTCGCCTACGCGAGAAAAATCGGCGTCAACACGGACGACCTTCTCATCGCCCAGCCCGACACGGGCGAGCAGGCCCTCGAGATCGCAGAAACGCTCGTGAGAAGCGGCGCCCTCGATGTGCTGGTTGTCGACTCCGTGGCGGCTCTGGTGCCGCGGGCGGAGCTAGAAGGCGACATGGGCGACGCCCAGATGGGCCTCCAGGCAAGGCTCATGTCCCAAGCCCTGCGGAAGCTGACCGGCGCCATCAGCAAGTCCAAGACCTCCGTCATCTTCATCAACCAGCTGCGCATGAAGATCGGCATCTTCATGGGCAACCCCGAGACGACAACGGGCGGAAACGCACTGAAATTCTACTCATCCATGCGCATCGACATCCGCAGGATCGGCGCCCTCAAGCACGGCGAGCAGGTCATCGGCAACCACGTGCGCGTGAAGGTCGTGAAGAACAAGGTAGCCCCGCCCTTCAAGGAGACGGAATTCGACATCATCTTCGGTGAGGGGATTTCCCGGGAGGGCGACGTCCTCGATCTCGCCGTGAACGACGGCATCGTCGAGAGAACCGGCACCTGGTACTCCTACAGGGGCGATCGCCTCGGCCAGGGACGGGAGAACGCGAAGCTCGCCCTGAAGGACAACCCCGATCTCATGAAGAGGGTTGAAGCCGAGATACGTGACAAACACGGGCTGAAGGTAAAGGAACCTGCACCGGCCACGGAAAAACCGAAAGAAAAAGAAAAGAAAAAATGAGGGACGACCCTCAGTTCGAGAAGGCCAGGCAGAAGGCCTTCCGGCTCCTCGCCCGCCGGGCGCAGAGCAAGAAGGAGCTGAAAGACAAGCTCGCTGACAGGGGCTTCGAAAAGGCCGCCGTGGACGGGGTCATCAAAATGTTCACGGAACAGGGCTATCTCAACGACGAGACCTTCGCCCGGGACTGGGCCCGGCACCTCGCGCGGAACCGGCATTACGGCAACCGCAGGATCGAGATGAGCCTGGCTGGCAAAGGGATCGCGAAGGAACTCATCGCGAGGGCCATCACGGAAGCCCGGGGAGAAATCGAAGAACGGGAAGGTCTCCGCAAGGTCCTTCAAAAAAAACTGAAAGGCAGAAAGCCAGGCGGGCTGGACAGGGCCGAGAAGAGACGGCTCGCCCAGAGCCTCGCTCTCAGGGGCTACGCATGGCCGCTCATCATAGAAGCACTTGGAAAAAAACAGGAGGGTTTGTTCGATGACATCGAGTGAAATCAGGGCGAAATTTTTAAAATACTTCGAAGAGCGGGGACACGCCGTCATCGCAAGCTCATCGCTCATCCCGAAGGACGATCCCACATTGCTCTTCACCAATTCGGGGATGGTGCAGTTCAAAAACTGCTTCCTGGGCCTTGAGGATCGGGGCTACTACCGGGCGGCAAGCTCCCAGCGCTGCGTCCGGGCGGGGGGGAAGCACAACGACCTCGAGAACGTGGGCTACACGGCGCGCCACCACACCTTCTTCGAGATGCTGGGCAACTTCTCCTTCGGCGATTATTTCAAGCGAGAGTCCATCGCCTGGGGCTGGGACTTCCTGACGAACGTCATGGGCCTGGACAAATCGAAGATGTACATCACCATCTACGAGAAGGACGACGACGCCTTCGACATCTGGAACAAGGAGATGGGCATTCCCGCCGAGAGGATCTTCCGCATGGGCATGGACACCAACTTCTGGATGGTGGGCGAAACGGGTCCCTGCGGCCCCTGCTCCGAGATCCTCTACGACCAGGGTCCCGAGGTGGGCTGTGGAAAACCCGATTGCAGCGTCGAGTGCTCCTGCGACCGGCACCTGGAACTCTGGAACCACGTCTTCACACAGTTTGACCGAAACCTCGACGGCAGCTTCACCCCCCTTCCCAAGCCCAACATCGACACGGGCATGGGCCTCGAGCGGCTGGCAGCCGTCGTGCAGGGTCACAGGAGCAACTACGACACGGACCTCTTCACCCCGATCATCCACCACATCGCGAAGCTCTCCGGCAAGAAATACCGGCAGAACGCGGACAATGACGTCTCCATGCGGGTCATCGCAGACCACGCCCGGGCCGTCTTCTTCCTCATCGCCGACGGCATCCTCCCTTCCAACGAGGGGCGCGGCTACGTGCTTCGCAGGATCCTGCGGCGCGCCTGCCGCCACGGCAAGCTCCTGGGCTTCGACAAGCCCTTCCTGAACGAAGTCGTGGCCTCCGTTGTGGACATCATGAAAGACGCCTACCCCGAGAGCGTCGACCGGCTCTCTTTCGTCCAGAAGGTCATCTTCAACGAGGAACAGCGCTTCCTCGAGACTCTCGACACGGGCCTTCGCATCCTCACCGACGAGGTGGCCGTGCTGAAGAAATCGAAAAAGACCGTCATCCCCGGCGACGTGGCCTTCAAGCTCTACGACACCTATGGCTTCCCCGTGGACCTCACGGCGGACATCGTGAAAAAGGACAAGCTTACCGTCGACATGGACAAGTTCGAGGCGCTCATGGAGGAACAGCGCGAAAAGGCGCGGGAGAGCTGGAAGGGAAGCGGCGATGCGGCCGTGGCCGACAGCTACAAGAAACTCTCCCTCAAGGGCATCAAGAGCGAGCTGGTGGGATACGAAGAGGTCACCGAAGCCACCTCCTTCGTGACGGCCATCCTGAAGAAGGACGAAGACGTGGAGGTCATCAACGAGGGCACAAACGCCGAGATCTTCACCGACCAGACACCCTTCTATGGGGAGACGGGCGGACAGGTGGGCGACACGGGCGTCATCGAGGGCGAGGGGTTCCTCTTCGAGGTCTGGGACACCCAGCGCCCCGACGAGAACCTCATCACCCACATTGGGAAGCTCAAGAAGGGCACGCTCCGGGTGGGTGACTCTGTCCATCTCAAGGTACAGACAAACACCCGCAGGGCCACCGAGGCCAACCACTCTGCCACGCACCTTCTCAACGCCGCGCTCCACAGCGTCCTGGGCGATCACGTGAAGCAGGCGGGCTCGCTCGTCAACCCCGAGCGTCTGCGCTTCGACTTCACCCACTTCTCCCGGATCGACGAGCACGAACTCGACCGGATCGAGACGCTTGCCAACGAGTACATCCAGGCGAACCTGCCCGTGAAGACAAGCGTCCTGGACAAGGAGCAGGCCATGAAAACGGGCGCCCACGCCGTCTTCGACGAGAAGTATTCCGACAAGGTACGGGTCGTGCAGATGGGCAAAGTGAGCGCTGAGCTCTGCGGCGGGACCCATGTGACGCGCACGGGTAACATCGGCATCCTCAAGATCCTCTCCGAGTCGGCCGTGGCCGCCGGTGTGCGGCGCATCGAGGCCGTCACGGGCCCCGAGGCCGTCAAGTACGTGAAGAAGGTCGATCACGAACTCAAGAAGGTCGCCAACATCTTCAAGACCGGCCCATTGGAGGTGGCTGACCGCGTGGACAAACTGATCAAGACCCACAAGGATCTCGAGCGTGAAATCGAAGCCCTGAAGGGGAAACTGGCGGCAAAGGAATCCGCCGACATCATCAAGAAGGCCCGGAGCGTCGACGGCTTCCATGTGCTGGCCACCACGGTGGAAGCTTCGGACGTGAAGAGCCTTCGCGACTTCGGTGACAAAATCCGCGACAAGATTAAATCGGGCGTCATCCTCATCGGCAGCAAGGTGGGGGACAAAGCGATGCTTCTCTGCATGGTCACGAAAGACCTCACGGCAAAGTACGATGCCGGTAAGATCGTCAAGGAGATCGCCCCTATCGTGGGCGGAAGCGGCGGCGGCAGGCCCGACATGGCCCAGGCCGGCGGAACGAAGCCCGAATACCTCGACAAGGCTATCGCGAAACTCGACGCCATGTTCAAGGTCGAAACGAAACCGGCTGAGAAGCCCACCCCGGCGGCGAAAAAGCCTGCGGCCAAGCCCGTGAAGGCCAAGACCGCAAAGCCGAAAGCGAAGGCTGTGAAGGCTAAAGTGGCCAAGCCCAAGGTAAAGACAAAGGTAAAACCGAAGGCGAAGGCCAAGAAGAAAAGAAGATAAGAAGCTCAAAAATTAAGAAAAACAGAAAAGACCTAGGGAACGAAACCAAACTGATATAGGCTGCTGTCTTCTGTGACCTGCCGCTTCACGGCACAGGATGCGACCATGGAGTGATGGCAACAAAACCCCGTATTTCGCAAAGAGTGCGGGGTTTTGTTTTATGAGAAGTCCATAAAGAAATGTCAAAATATCAAGCCTGACCCCATTTACCATTTATCGCAAAATTTCGGGAGACCTGTGCATAAAACTTCAATCTTGAAATGATCAGAACAGGTTAAGTGATGACTGAAACGAGAAAAATACGGAAAGTATTAAAGAGCAAGCCGACCATCGAGGGCGCCGGTGTTCATCTCAGACGGGCCTTCGGATTCGGGGAGGTTCCGATGTTCGACCCTTTCCTGCTGCTGGACGACTTCCGCTCGGATAACCCGCCCGACTACCTGAAGGGGTTCCCCTGGCATCCCCACCGGGGAATCGAAACGATCACATACCTCCTTCGCGGAGCCGTCGAGCACGGGGACAGCATGGGGAACAGCGGTGTCATCGGGCCGGGCGACGTGCAATGGATGACGGCGGGAAGCGGCATCATACACCAGGAGATGCCCAAGGGGGACCGGAAAGGCTCCATGTGGGGTTTTCAGCTCTGGGCCAATCTTCCGGCTGCCCAAAAGATGATGGACCCGCGCTACCGGGATGTGACCGCCGCCACCATTCCGGTCATCGATCTGAAAAACGCGAAAATCAGGATCATCTGCGGCAAGATCAAAGGCACGCAGGGCCCCGTGAGGGACATCGTCACCGATCCGGAGTACCTTGATGTGACGGTACCGTCCCGGTCCGAGTTCACCCATTCCGTCAGGCGGGGCTACACGGCCTTCACCTACGTGATCGATGGAGAGGGATATTTCTGCAAGGAAAAGGACCCGTTCTCTTACGAAACTGAAGGCGTCAACTACTTCGATTTCCAGGGAAAGCCTTTTCTGTCCGATCACTCATTGGTTCTCTTCGGTGACGGCGATCAGGTCGTCGTCTCGACGGAGGAAAAACCTGTGAGATTCCTCTTCATGTCCGGAAAGCCGCTGCGGGAGCCCGTCGCGTGGTACGGCCCCATCGTAATGAATACGCGGGAAGAACTGCGCATCGCCTTCGACGAATACAATCGCGGCACCTTCATCAAGCACGGGGGAAAATAGATCAATCACCTCCCCGGTATGGAGGCGGGTTTGCCTATGGCGAAGGGCACATCCGGTATCGCGATTTTGACTCGAAGGGGGCGTTTGCCCTCCAGGGCAAGGGCGGCGGCGTTTTTCTGGCGATAAGACCGGGGTTCGTAGGCCCAGCCCTTCTTCAGCCGCTTCTCTTCCCTCTTCAGCGACTCAAGGGCGTAAAGCCCGACGATCGGCGCGAGGACTCTCGTCTTCCATCCGAAGGTCGCGTAGATGTCCCGCAGCAGGTCATCCATCTTTCCGGCCATCCGGGCATCTGTCCGGTACCACCTTTTCATCGCCCAGACAGCACCCGCGTAAGACGTCCGAAGCGGTGCAGCTTCCCAGGCATACCGGTCCCGAATCCGCCTGTCGGGATGACCCCCATACCTTTGCCATCCCTTCAGCATGGTCCGGATCAGGCGATACAGGCTGGGGCCGTTGACCTCGAAATCCCGCCGGAAAGCCCGGACGATGAATTCCTCCTCCTGCCCGTCGTGAATATGGGGATGCCGGTAGTTGAAGCGGTACTGGCCGTGGACATCGGCCAGGGGACGTACCGATTCGGGCAGGAGTGTACCGTTCATCTTGTGCTCTTCATAAAGGGGTGTCCCCGGATTGGGCGTGTAAAGCATGAACTGGTGAAAATCGGTGTCGTGGCTTATGGCATAATCGATGACATCTTCGATGTTTCCGGGGGTGTGATTTTCAAGGCCGATGATGGAAGACCCCAGGACGCGGATCCCGTGAGACTGGAGTGTTTTGACCAGCGCGCGTGTGTCCACGTCGTGAAGCTTTCGATACCGGCTGTTTTCGCCTTCCAGCCCGAGCCACACCCAGGCAATCCCCAGGCCCACGAGTTGCTGAATCGTGTAAGACTGCAGAACACGGGCGGAGCTGAATACGTACAGGGCCCAGCCTTTCCCGTTCTTCTCCATCAGTTCCAGGAGCCGCAGCGCCCGCTGCCGGTGAAAGAGGAAATTTTCATCAAGGACGAAGAAAGAGCGCACCCCGAGCTTCTCTTCGATCTGGCACATGACGGAAAAAAGCTCATCACCCGTTTCATAGAAATTGACGAAGTTTCCTTTGCCGCCGAAGAGGGCCGAGGTGGAACAGAAGTTACACCCCACGGGACAGCCCACGGAAGGGATCAGTATGGCCGCCGTGCGGCCTCTTGTGTGCGGAAGGTTGATCCCCATGATCCGTCCGCCGAATCCCGAGATCACCATGGGATGACGAACGGGCGCCCTCTCGTCCTGGCCGATAAACTTCCGAAACCATCGGATCCCGTCTCCCCGGACAATGTGGTCGGCGTCTATCCTGTGGCCGATGTCCTCCTTAGCGGAGATATGCCCGCCCACGACGATGGTCGCGTTCGGCCGATACTCGCGGATGAGCTCGCACATCTTTTTGACTTTACCAACATTCGGTAATATGGCGCTGATCCCGATAATGTCGTAATCGTTGTCACGGATTTCCCGGGTAAAATCTTCCAGAGAGGGGAAATCGAGGAGCGAGCATGGCGCATCGATATTGGCCTGTATCATCTGCAAGCCGAAAGTGCGGTGGAACATCCGCAGGGAAAAACCGCCCTGAACACGGGTAACCTGGTTCTGGTAAAGCTCCATGGGGTTGAGTTTGCGGCTCCCGTATTCATCATCCTGCGCGTAGGGTCCGAAAACGCTCGTCAGCAGAATCCTGGCCCCTGTGCCCCCGGGATGGACGGCCTGCGGCTTTTCCATGATGGTTCTCCCTTCCTGATGAAATTTTTCTCTCGAACAACCGAACAATCCTTAAGGGAAATGCTCGGGGAAATAAAGAACCATTCCGGTGTTTTACAATAGTTTTACAAAGCCCTTTTTCATGTGCTGTGCTGACAAAACATTTGTCCGTTGACACCGATTCTGCCCTATTGTAACGTCCGCGGTATGAACCGGTTCAGATGGTTCTACCATCCCGTCTTTATCTTTGTCTTCTCCATCGTGGCCCTGGCCGCGTCTCTCTTCCTCTATATCTACTGGTACATAGAGGTCAGCACGGGTCTGCAGGCCGTCGTCGCCAAGTACCACCTCGATCCCGACCAGTTTTTCGAGGCTCAGACATGGGTCGTGATCATGGTTCTTTCCATCCTCGTGGGGATCATTCTTGCCGGTGTCCTTCTCATTTTCATATACAACCAGAGAACCTGGCATCTCTACCGGACGCAGCGGAATTTCATCAACAGTTTTACCCACGAACTGAAGACACCGGTCACGTCACTGCGGCTTTACCTGGACACCTTCGCGAAGTACGAGCTTCCCCGGGAGGACCAGATCAAATACATCGAGTACATGATTCAGGATGTGGACCGGCTCCTGAACAACATCAACTGCATCCTGAACCTGGCGAAACTCGAAAGTCGAAGTTACAGGAATGAATTTGTTGAATCGGACCTGGTGCAGACGGTTCATCGGTTCTGCGAAGCGAACGCCGGCCTCTTCCGAAACTGCGAGATCAGCATCCACAATTCCGCAGCGACACCGTTTCCCTGCCGGATCAACCCGGTCCTGTTTGACATATTCCTGATGAACATCCTGACGAATGCCGTGAAATACAACACCTCGGACGTCCCCAGGGTTGACATTCGGTTTCTGCCCGAAAAAAAGAGACTGAAGGTTCAGTTCGTGGATAACGGGATCGGCATCGAGAAGTCAGAGATCAAAAAAATCTTCGAGAAGTTCTACCGGTCCGGACCGGTCAGCGACCTGACGGCGAGGGGCACAGGGCTGGGCCTCTACATGGTCCAGCAGGTCGCGAAAATCCACAAAGGAGAGGTGTCGGCGCAAAGCGAGGGAACCGGGAAGGGTTCAGTTATCACCCTGACTCTGCCTCTCAGGCTTCAGCCGGCAGGATGAACAGAGGGCTCACTCCATGAGAAATTCGGGGGAAAAGCGTATCCTCATCGTTGAGGATGACGCGCACATCGCGGAAGGTTTGAGGCTGAACCTCTCCCTCAAGGGTTACACCGTGAAGATTTCCCCCGACGGGGTTTCGGGTATCCGTGACTGGAAGGAATGGAAGCCGGAGCTGATCGTCCTGGACATTATGCTCCCCGGTATTGACGGTCTGGCGGTGCTGCGTAACATCCGCCTCGAGGACGAGCGCCTCCCGATCCTCATCCTCTCCGCCAGGGGTGAAATCGAAGACCGAATCAAGGGTCTTTCCTGGGGGGTGGACGATTATCTTGCCAAGCCTTTCAACCTCGATGAGTTTCTGCTTCGGGTGGACCGGCTCCTGAAGCGGTCTTCCTGGGAACGGGAAGACAGCTCTTCCGCAGGGGCTCCCGCAGGCAACATCTACAAATTCGGCAAGAACGTCATCGATTTCGAGAAATACACCGCGGTCTGCGGCTGCGGAAAGGTGATTCTGACGGAGCAGGAGGTGAAGCTCCTCAGGCTCTTCATCGCGAACCGGGGAAAACCCCTTTCGCGCAACGAGCTCCTGGAGATAGGCTGGGGGTACACGGGGTCCACACCGACGAGGACCGTGGACAACTTTATCGTGCGGTTTCGGAAATACTTCGAGGACAACCCTCACGAGCCGGTATTTTTCCGGAGCCTGCGGTCCGTGGGATACATATTCGATCATGATCAATAAACCCATAGGGATCCTATGAAAATTTCAAAATGGCTGGATGAAAAGGAAGCGGAAGGCGTTGACGTGTCGCAAATCGACCCGCCTGAAGATCTGCTTTACGACGCCGAACCCAACGAGGTCGTCTTCTTCGAGGTCTACAGGCCCTGCAGCATGCTCTGCGCGAAGAATCACCCCTTTGCCACGGTCGAGCGTTTCAGGCACTGGTACTATTGCAGCGGCCAGGACAAGAAAGCCGGTATCCACACAACGGGGATGGAGTGGAAGTTTTTTACAAAGAACAAGGATCTCGCCATCCGGACAGCCAAATCCCACATGGAATGAACCGATGAGTGCTAAAACAGCCGTGTCACCAATGAAAAAGGCTGTCAGGAAATGAAAAAAGTTCTTTACGTCATCACAGGCGCCGGCGTTGCCCTGATCCTCCACGCGATCATTATTTTCCTGTTCATCAACCGGACGGTTCAATCAGGCGGGGAAACCCCCGGGCCCTATGCGGGCCTTGCCTTAATGGTCGTTTTTCCGCTCTGCCTCCTTGTCGGGAGTTTCGTGTCGGGCTATCTGACCCGGGCTCTCATGAGGCTAAGGTCGACCTTGGATTATCTCCTGGTCAGTCCGGGTTTTTATGCGGCCCTGATTTTCCTCATCCCGACATTTTTGCAATTGAGGACTCTCGGGCGCGATTTATTCATCATTTCGGTCTTCAGCGCAGCGCTCTGGATCTTCTCATCCTTTGTGGGAACTCGCCTCGGAGCTTCCTTCAGGGACAGAAGTCAAAAAACGGGAACAGTCCCTGTGGATTAAATCATCAGGAGATTGCATGGGAAGAAAGGTGCTGAAAATCGTCGTCACACTGTCCCTGATCCTCACGGCCGGATGCGTCGTGTACGGCCCGGTTCCCCCGCCGCCACCGCCTGAGCCGGTATACTCATACAGATCGGCCACCTTCGAGCGCTCCTGGAACGCCGCGCTGGATGCGATGGAAGACACGGGCGTTCGTATCGTCTCGGCTGACAGGGATAGCGGAATTATCAGAGGGGTCAGGGATTCGGCCGATGCCACCGTCACGGTGAGGACACAGGCCGACGGCAGGGTCAGGGTAGGTTTCAGTGCAAGGGGAGAGGAGGGGCTCGCGGACCGGATCTATCAGGCCTATGAACGGAGAATGGGACGATAGCGTGAAGAGGAGATTCCCGTGAAAGGGAAGTGCCTGACGACGTTTTTTTTGCTTGCGGTCATTTTCTTTTTTCATCCCTCCGTCATGGCAGACCAGGGGGACATCACTCTACCCCGCCATCCATCCGCCGTCGGGATGGATCTTTTCAGCGCCCTCGAGAAACGAAAGACGACACGCGATTACACAGCCACAAGGCTCACCCCGCAGGATTTGTCCGCCGTTCTCTGGGCAGCCAACGGCGTGAACCGCCCCTATGAATATCGCACGGCCCCTTCAGCCTTCGGAAACGCTTACGTGGACATCTACGTGGCCGCCGATGAGGGTGTCTATCTCTATGACGCTCCGAAACACCGGCTGAAGCTCGTATCGGCAACGAACACCAAGGGCCTCCTCTCAGGACAACGCCATGTTTCTACTGCCTCCCATGTGCTAATCCTGGTATCGGACATGGGAAAACTCCCCTCCGTCATGGTCAGCGAAGAGACGCGCGTGCATTGGGCCCACGCCACGGCGGGGGCGATCGCTCAGAATGTCTATCTGGCCTGCGCGGCCCGGAAAATCGGCACCTGCTTCGTGGGGGGTGTCAGGGAAAAAGAGAGCCGCGCGGCCCTCGGCCTTCCGGAGAAAGTAATCCCCCTCTACCTGATGCCGCTGGGGTACGAGAAGAAATAAAACGAGAAAAAAGGGGGCACCCTTTTCAGACGGGATGCCCCTTTTTGTTCTCACCGATGGACAGAGCTACTGCAGGTTTCCGCTCGCATCGTACTTCACGATGAAGCCGTCGTTGCCCCCCGCATTCGTCACGCCGTCGAGGTTACCCGAAGTGTGGCCCGTTATGTAGGGGTTGCCGCTTCCATCGACGGCCATGCCGCGTGCATACTCGTCCGAAGAAGTTCCCAGCATTCGGGTCCACTGCCGGGTTCCCGAGGTGTTGTACTTCAGCAGGATGCTGTCGTGGCCGCCCGCATTCACCAGACCGTCCAGGTCGGCGTCTGTGTTGCCGTTGAGGTAGACATTCCCGTCCGAGTCGGCCGCCATGCCCCACACCACGTCATTGCCGGCGCCGCCGTGGAAGACCGACCACTGCTTAGACCCCGACGAGTCGTACTTGACGAGGAAGATGTCTTCCGTGTCCGCCATCCCATCCTGATCCGTGTTGAGGTTGCCGTCGAAATTGCCGTAGGACATGCCGGAGATGTAAACGTTTTCACTGCCGTCGACGGCCACGCCGTAGCAGTAGTCGTAGACGGTCGATCCGGCCATCCGCACCCACTGCAGCGTGCCCGAGGCGTTGTACTGGGCGACGAACACGTCCTGGATGCCCGCGTTGGCCTGGCCGCCCAGTGAGCCGAGCGTCACGCCCGAGATGTAGACGTTGCCGCTCGCCGCGACGGCGACGGCGTAACTGTAGGTCTGTGTGGCATTGCCCAGCAGCCGCGTCCACAGCAGGTTGCCGGATGAGTCGTACTTGGCGACGAAGGCATCCGTGCCGCCGGAATTCGTCTGGCCGCCCAGGTTGCCGGTGGTGAAGCCCGCCACGTAAATGTTCTCACTCCCGTCGACGGCAACGCCCAAGGCGTTGTCCGGCGCCGTCGTACCCAGAAGCCTCGTCCACTGCTTTGTGCCCGACGAGTTGAACTTCATGAGGCAGGCATCGCCGGAACCCGAGTGCGCCTGACCGTCCAGGCTGCCCGCCGTGGTGCCCGAAAGCGACGTCCACTGGCGCGCCCCGGTCGAGTCATATTTCACGAGGAAGATATCATCTCCCCCGGCGTTGATCTGCCCGTCCAGGTTTCCCGTCGTGTACCCCGTGACGTAGACATTCCCGCTTCCGTCCACATCGATGCTTTCACCGCGATCCGTGGACGAGGTCCCGATGAGAACAGTGCCCGCCCAGCCGGCAGCCGCGGCCGTCGTGGCCGAGGCGTCGTCGCTCAGCGAAGAGGCGTTCCCCGCCCCGTCGACGGCAGACACGTTGTAGGTGTAACTCGTGCCGGCCTCCAGACCCGTATCGGAGTAAGACGTGCCCATCACGGTCGCCAGCAGGCTGCCGTCACGGTATATCCTGTAGGATGCCACCCCCACGTCATCCGTGGAGGCCGTCCAGGACAGGTCGATTCGCATCGAGGAGACGGCCGTGGCCGAGACACCGGCCGGGACGGAGGGGGCCGTCGTGTCGCCGGTGTTCACCGAGATGGCATCGGTCTGGGCCGAGGCGTTGCCCGCCGCATCATAGGCAGAAACCCTGTAACTGTAAGTTGTCGCCGCGGACAGCCCCGTGTCGGAATAGCTGACTTCCGTGGCGGTGCCGACGAGGCTGCCGTCCCGATAGATTCGATAGCCCGAAACGGCAACGTCATCCGTGGACGCCGTCCAGGACAGATTGATTTGCGAGGAGGACAACACCGTAGCGCCGAGATTGGCGGGAACGGTCGGCGCCGACGCATCGCCCGTGTTGACCAGCACGTCCGAGCTTTTTCCGGATTCGTTCCCCTCCGCATCCACGGCGGATACCTGGTAACAGTAGGTAACACCCTCCGTAACCTCCGTGTCCGAGTAATCGGTCTCCGTGGTAGTGCCGAGGACACTGCCGTCCCGATAGACCTGGTAGGTCAACCGCCCCCCGTTGCCCGTGGAGGGTTGCCAGATCAGATCGACCTGATTGGGACCGGCAACGGTAGCCTGGACTCCCGTCGGCCGGGTCGGCGAACTGGAGCCCCCGCTCCCGCCACAGCCCGAAAGGGTCAACACCAGCAGACAGGACACAAAAGTGAAAAGAAGGTGTTTTTTCATGATTCAGCCTCATAGAAGGATGTGACAGGGAATCCCCCGGGAGGGGGAGGATGGATATTTCTCTTTATTTTTGGTTACTTACGACGTCCTCTGATTACAAGGACCCCAAATAGTACCATCCGATCCCTATCCGCATTACAATCGGTTGAATTTCCGGGGAGTTTAAGCCTTTTTTAAACGGACGTCCTCTTCGAACGGACATGGAAAACAACCTGAAACGGCCAAAAAAAACCGAATCCCTGACGCAAGGAAATCCGATAGGGAAAAGAACTCCCGCAGGCGCTATCCCGATGGGGGACGCAGGGCTATTGCGCCGGGGATCGGGTGCGGCGCCTAAAAAATAATTCTGCGCGCCGGGACGCACTTTTCGATCTTTTTCTACCGGGGGAAATGGTGTACATTGGAAAAAATAAAAACATGTTACCGGTTGAAGGAACGAGGCCCCGTCAAGAGGACGAAGAGATGAGCCCAGAAACCGACAGTGATATCTACAGGAGGATTGTCGAGCAGACGACGGACGCCGTCATCTTCGCCGACCGGGATGGCCTCATCCGGATATGGAATCGCGGCGCCGAAGCGGTCTTCGGCTACCCCGCCGATGAAGTGCTGGGGCAAAGTCTGGACATCATCATCCCCGAGGAATTGCGCGGGAGGCACTGGGAGGGCTATCGCAGAGCCATCGATACCGGCAGGACAAAACTCGGGAGCCGCGTGCTCGTCACTCGTGCCCTGCACAAGGACGGCAGCCGGCTCTACGTCGACATGAGTTTCGCGGTCATCACGGACGACGCGGGTCTCGCGGAAGGGGCCCTGGCGGTGGCACGAAACGTCACGGAACGATACCTGTCCGATAAAGCGCTCAGGAAACGTCTGTCCGAACTCCAAGGAAGAACGGCATCCCCTGAAACCAGGCCTGAAGATTGACTTTTCGCGATGACCGGTGTCCATCTTTTTAAGAACTGGAGAACAGAACCGTAACAACTTTTCAGGGAGGGGTTATGGTCGTTTACACAACATCGAAGCGCATATTAGCGCTTCTTTTCATTCCTGCCTGTCTTCTTCTCTTTTGGCCTCAAAGCGTCGCCGACAGTCCGGCCGCACAGAAAAGCAAGGCCGCATCTTCGTCCGCACCGGCCGTCAAGGGGATGGAGAAAGTCGTCACAAAACAGGCAACCTTTGTCCTCTACGTCCCCAAGGGATGGAAAACCAGCGAGGGAAGCGACGGGGGGGCACGGTATGTCACGGCGACGGATCCTTCCGGTAAGTCCGCCGTATTCTTCTCCACGGGAACCGCTTCACAGGGTGAAAACCCGACAGCCCTTGCGAAACAGGCCAACGCGAAGCTCGGCCGCCAGGCCAGGGACTTCGAGATTCGAAACGCATTCGCTTCTCGCGACGGGATGTCTGTGGTCTACGACGGGACCTATTCACCGCCGAAGCGCGGTAAGACACAGTTTCGCACCTGGGTTTCCCAGAAGGGCAGCAACTTCACGCTCTCCCGGATCGAGGCCCCGTCGGGCCAGTTCGAGGTGATGAAACCCACGCTCCTCACGGTGCTGTCCAACATAAAGGTCACAAAGGGATCTTTCAACACGCAGGCAGCGGCAGCCCCTGTGAAAGTCCAACTTGTCACCTACCGCCAGCGCGACGGCTCGGCGTCCTTCCTGATGCCCCGGAGCTGGCAGTGCCAGGATCACGGCAAGGGGCTTTTCGTGGCGGGGGACCCCGCCGGCTATTCGTTCATCTCGGGAAATGTCACGCTTATCAGCCCGCAGCTGGGGGTCCGCACGCCCGGCGTCCTCGTGTCTCCGTTCCTCAACTCTCACCAGGCCTGGCAGTTCATCACGGCCCGCTATGGGCTCGCATCGAACATGCGCTTCGAGAATGTCTACCCGAGGAAGGACTTGATGAACCAGGCCGTCCAGGCGGGGATACCCGCCAGTATCGAGGAATACGTTTACACCTTTACGGACAAGGAGGGGCGGGCCTGCAAGGGGTTCACCTTCGGCATGTCCGTCGGCTCCCGCGCCGGGCTGAACTGGAATTTCCGGCACCTGACCGTGACGGCCCCCGCGAATCAGTTCAACGCCTGGGCCGGGACCCTGGGCAACATGATGGGGTCCTACAAGATCAACGAGCGGTGGGCGCAGGCCTACGTCGCGCAGGGCCAGCAGAGACTCCGCGAGATGCAGAAACAGACCTCGGCCATGGTGGCCAGAAACGCCCAGGAGATCCGCCAGACGATGCAGGCCGCCTACGACGAGCGGCAGAAGAGCATGGACTACATCGACTACCAGCGAACGAACTACATCCGGGGCCAGCAGGACTGGATTTCCGACATGGAAGGTGGCACTGTTTACAGGACCGACAACTGGGGGACGAAGAACACGACGACGGGCGAGTACTGGGAGGGAAAAGCCTACGACTACTACCACTACCAGGGCAAGAACCCGAAGTACAACGAGCAGATGCAGGCCGTCGACTCGAGAGCCCTCTGGGAGCGTCATGTGCGTTGAACGACAGTGGATAGACAAGCTGTCATCTCCAAAAATAACGGAATATCGAACGAGAGGAGGGAGGCATGGTCGTCATAACGAGCAAATATGTCAAGCCGCTTGAAGTGATAGATTCGCTGCTGGTCGACCACCGAAAGTTCCTGGATGCCCAGTACAGACAGTCGAAATTCATCTGCTCCGGACCCCAGAAACCCCGGGTCGGGGGAGTGATCCTTGCCAACGTCGGTATCGACGAGGCGCGGGAGATCATGAAAAAAGACCCGTTCACCATCCATGGCGCCGCGGAGTATCAATTCATCGAGTTCACCCCCGGCAAATGCGATGAACGTTTCTTGTGCTTCGTCAGATACGCGAAAGGAGCGGATTCATGAAAAAATTACTGTGTGTCGTCATGGTGCTGTTCATGTCCTCGGGCCTGTCAGTCGCCCAGGACGCGGGCAGGGGCAACCCGACCGTCGTGATCAAAACCAACAAGGGTGTGATCGAGGCCGTTCTCTTCAGGGACAAGGCGCCAATTACGGTTGAGAACTTCATCAAGTACGCCGAGGCCAAATTCTATGACGGGACGATTTTTCACCGGGTGATCAAGAACTTCATGATCCAGGGCGGCGGCTACGACCGGAACCTCAAAGAGAAGGCCACCCGGGCACCCATCAAGAACGAGGCCGCCAACGGTCTGAAGAACGACCGCGGCACACTGGCCATGGCCCGCACCTCGGTGGTGGATTCGGCCACCGCGCAATTCTTCATCAATCACAAGGACAACGTCCGGCTCAACCACGGCATCCGTGATTATGGCTACGCCGTATTCGGCAAGGTCACCAAAGGCATGGACGTGGTCGACGCCATCGCCAGCGTGCCGACAGGACCGAAAGGCCCCTTCACATCGGATTGCCCCCGCGAAGCGGTGGTCATCGAGTCGATTCGAATCAAGTAACCCGGCCCGTCACGCGGCAAACCCATATCAAGTGATCAAAACGAGAGAGGTATCGGCAGATGGAAAAAAACGTGACCGTCGAGCGAAAAGGTCATGTCCTGCTCATGGGCCTTAACCGCCCCGCGAAGATGAATGCCTTCAATTTAGACCTGTACACCGAACTCGCCGTCGCCTTCGGTGAACTCAACAATGACCCCGATATGCGCTGCGGGCTCCTGTTTGCCCACGGCAAGCATTTCACGGCGGGCCTCGACCTTCCCCAGTGGGTTCCGCTCATAGAAAAAGGCGTATTCGCCCCCCCTCTTCCCGCGGGGGCCTGCGACCCCCTCGGGCTCGACGAAGCAAGGCGCGTAGGAAAGCCCGTGGTCATAGCTGTCCAGGGCATCTGTTTCACGATCGGATTCGAACTGCTCCTGGCCGCTGACATCCGTGTGGCGTCAAGCGACGTTCGCCTCGCCATGATCGAGATCAAACGTGGGATCTACCCCGTGGGAGGAGCGACGATCCGGCTGCACCAGGAGATCGGGTGGGGAAATTCCATGAGGTACCTTTTGACGGGCGATGAATTACACGCCGACGAGGCTTACCGCCTCGGCCTCATCCAGAAGGTGACCGAGAACGGGGCGCAAGTCGACGGGGCGCTCGAGATCGCCGAAACGATCGCGAAGCAGGCCCCTCTGGGGGTCAGGGCGACGCTCGAGTCCGCAAGGCGTGTTCAGAGCTGCGGGGAGAGAGCGGCCGTCGCGAAACTGATTCCCGACCTCGTCCCTCTCATGAAAACCGAAGACGCCGCCGAGGGCGTGAAGTCTTTTGTCGAAAAAAGAGAAGCGAGATTCAAGGGACGTTGATCACCATAACGTAACCGAAAGGAGGTCATCACATGTACTTTGAAGAAATCGAAATCGGCAAGGTTTACAAATCACCGGTAACAAAACCCATCACGGGAACGGAAATCGACCTTGTGGCGCAGATGTCCGGCATGGATCTGCCCGGTTTTTTGAATGCCGACTTCGCGAAGAGCAAGGGTTTCAAAGACAGGGTAACGCCCGGGATATACGTCATGGGAAGCATGATGGGCCTTATGGCGAAGCACGGTTTCCTCGCGGACGCCATATGGATATCGGCAACGGACATTTCCTTCAGGACGCCTGTGTTTCCGGGCGACCGCCTGTCGGCCGAGGTTGAGGTCCTGGGCAAGAAGGAAGGAAAGCGGGGCGGCCCCATCACCTACAAATGGACGGTCAACAACCAGGAAGGGAAGCTCGTCGCCCAGGGAGTGAACACTTGAATATTCCCCGGCAAATAATCATCTGTATGATGATTGAGAGCTAAACAAGAAGATGGACGTGCAAAAGATCAGGGCGGCCGTCCTGCGCAGAAGGGGCGGCCCCTTGAAGATCGAAACCCTCGAAATGGAAGGCCCGAGGGAGGACGAGGTACTGGTCCGCATCGTCGCCAGCGGCATCTGCCATACCGACATCAGCTACGTCGACGAATGGTATGACGCTTCTGAAGGGCCTCTGGTGCTGGGTCACGAGGGCGCCGGCATAGTGGAACAAGTCGGCAAGAAGGTGAAGCGCGTCCGGCGAGGCGATCACGTCGTTCTTTCCTACCAGTCCTGCGGCCGTTGCCGCCGGTGCCGAAGCGGCCGCCCGGCGGACTGCCTGTACCTCTATGACCTGAACTTCGGTTTCAGGCGTCCCGACGGGAGCAACGCCCTGCACCGAAGCAGAGTCAGGGGACACTTCTTCGGCCAGTCGTCCTTTGCGTCCCACAGCCTGGCTACGGAGAGAAACCTCGTCAAGGTTCCAAAGAACCTGCCCCTCGAGATCCTGGCCCCCCTGGGCTGCGGCCTGCAGACGGGGGCCGGCACCGTGATGAACTCCCTGGCGGTCCGGGCCGGGGAGAGCCTCGCCGTCTTCGGCACGGGCGCCGTCGGCCTTGCGGCCGTAATGGCGGCTCGAATCGCCGGGGCCGGGCCGATTGTCGGCGTCGATGTCGTTCCCTCGAGACTCGAGCTTGCCATGGAACTCGGGGCGACCCACGTGATCGACAACCGTCGTGAGGACACAGCCGGGCGCGTCCGGAAGATCGCGGGCGGCGGGGTCGATTACACGGTAGAAACCACCGGCGACTTTGAACTCTACAGGCTTGCGGTGGATCTCCTGAAGCCCGGGGGTAAGGCGGCGTATCTCACCGGTGTCAGCGGCCCGGGTTCCCTGCCGCAGGGGCGGAAGGCCCTGAGCATCATCCAGGGGGATGCCGTGCCCCAGACCTTTATCCCCCGGCTGATCGCTTCTTACCGAAAAGGCCATTTCCCCTTTGATCGTCTCGAGAAATTCTATGACTTCCGGCAGATCAACCGTGCGATCGCCGATGCCAGGCGAGGCCGCACCATAAAGCCCGTGCTGAAGATAAGCAGATCTTAATCCCCAGGCCCTTTGGAAAACAGTTGCCAACCGTTGTGTCTAAGTGTCATTATAATGCCTGGCTTTCCCTGTTCCCTGCAGTCCGTTAATATTCGTCCATCACAACCAGACAAAGGAGGTGTGTTCATGAGATACCTGACATTCATCATAATCGCTTTATGCCTTGTTTCTCCGGTCTCGGCCGCGGAGACCGGCAAATTCATGCTGAGCAGTCCGGACATCAAGGACGGGACGCTCATGCAAAACGAGCAGGTTTTCAATGGGTTCGGGTGCTCCGGCCTGAACAAATCACCTGCGCTTGCCTGGAAGAACCCGCCCGCAGGGACGAAGAGTTTCGCCCTGACCGTCTACGATCCCGATGCACCGACGGGGAGCGGCTGGTGGCACTGGGTCGTCTATAACATCCCCGCGACGGTGATGTCCCTCCCCAAGGGTGCCGGAACACCGGACGGGAAACTTCTTCCCCCCGGCAGTCTCCAGGTCAACACCGACTTCGGGGGCCCGGGATACGGCGGACCCTGCCCTCCGGCGGGCGACAAGGCGCACCGCTATATCTTCACCATCCACGCGCTGAAAGTGGAAAAAATCGATTTGCCGCCGAATGCGACAGCGGCCATGGCGGGTTTCTTCTTCAAGCAGAATGCCATCGGCAAAGCTTCTTTCACCGGCTACTACGGGCGAAAAAAATAGCCCGAGACGGGACAGTCAAGAAAGATTACCCGGCTTCCGTGATTCCCGAAGGGCAGAGAGGGTTTTCTCTTTTACTGCACCGGTGCCGCGCGGGAAGCGTGTACAACTGTAGAATAGAAGCATTCATACTTAAAAGGAGATCGATTGATGGCTGAAAAGATGTTCAGGGCAATGGTGATCCGGGAAGAAAAGGACGGACGGTTCAGCAGAAAGATCGAAGAGCGATCCATCGACAGCCTGCCGCCGGGTGACGTCCTGGTGAAGGTCAAATACTCCTCTCTCAACTACAAGGACGCGCTCTCCGCGATCGGAAACCGGGGCGTGACGAAGAGCTACCCGCACACGCCGGGGATCGATGCCGCGGGCGTCGTCGAGGAAAGCAGCAACCCCGGATTCAAGCCGGGCGACCCCGTGATTGTGACAAGCTATGACCTGGGGATGAACACCTCCGGCGGTTACGGCCAGTACATCCGGGTCCCGGCCGGGTGGGTCGTCAGGCTCCCGGCAAATCTCACGCTGCGGGAGAGCATGGTCTACGGCACGGCGGGCTTCACGGCCGCATTGTCGGTCCTGCGCCTCGTGGAGTGCGGTATCAAGCCCGACCAGGGTGCCGTGCTGGTCTCGGGCGCCACCGGCGGCGTCGGAAGCATCGCCGTTTCCATCCTCGTCAAAGGAGGGTACCGGGTCACCGCCGTCAACGGCGTTGTGGATGAAAAGCCGTACCTTCTCTCCCTGGGGGCCAAGGAGGTCATCAGCATAGAGGAGGCGACGGATACCAGCGACAGGACCCTACTGAAGGCCAGGTGGGCCGGAGCGGTCGACACGGTCGGCGGCATCATGCTCTCGACCACCCTCAGGTCCCTGCAGCAGGGGGGCGTCGCGACCTGCTGCGGGAACGTGGGATCCCACGATCTGCCGCTCAACGTCTATCCCTTCATCATCCGGGGTGTCGTCCTCGTCGGCATCGACTCCCAGAACTGCCCGATGCCCCTGCGTCAGAGAACGTGGGACCGGCTCGCCGGCGAATGGAAGCTGGCCCGCCTGGATCAGATCACGACGGAGACGTCGCTGGAGGGTGTCGGCGGGGAAATGGATCTGATGCTTGCGAAAAAACACAGAGGCAGAACCATCGTGCGACTGCCTGAATAGGTCCCCGCAGACAACAACGAGAACGGTCCCCGTTTTCAATAAAGGAAGGAGGCAAGGAATATGCCGAAAGACGCCGACAACAGCCTCTTCAAGTTTCCCCTCTCCGGCGATGTCACCCAGGCCATCAACCCCTGGACCTGGTGGCTCCGCATGATGAGTCAGATCGGGTTCATCAACATCAACATGACAAAGTCATCGGATCCCCGGATGGAGCGGCAAATTATAGAAAATGTCGCCGGTTACGGTAAACAGCTTGGCCGCATCATCGAAGCCCTCGATGCGATGGTTCACCACACTGATTCAACGGGGTGGTCTGCTGAACAGAAAAAAGCACTCGAGGAATTCACGGATGTAGCGAGGGAGGTCGCCGCCGTGAAAGGCAACTACATCGCGCCCACGAACGTCAACATAGACCGTTTTATCGAAGGCATAAAACGGCTGAAGGAGGAGGATGAACAGGCATACCGAAAGCTTCTCGAGAGGTTGAAAACGGAATTATTCCCGCCAGGCGAGAGAAGTGATAAGTCGTAGGAGTCAACGGTAAAGGAAGTCATACCAAACCATCCCGGCCCGGTCCCGGAATAGAAGCATGGTGAGTCAAATAACATGAGCCAGGAAAAGCCCGGCAAGGGGCAGAGTACCCGACCACGGGTCGTCATTGTCGGGGGCGGCTGCGGCGGGATCGAGGCCGCAAGGGCCCTCAGGGACACACCCGTCGATGTGATTCTTATCGACCGGGTCAACCACTACCTTTTCCAGGCCCTGCTCTACCAGGTGGCAGGAGGCATGCTGGATGCCGGCGACATTGCATTCCCTATCCGCGAGGTCCTGCAGCACCACGGAAACGCCTTTGTGGCGCACGCGGAGGTCACGGGCGTGGACAAGGAGAAACGATGCGTTTATGCCAGCCGCCGGAAGCATCCCCATTTCTATGACTACCTGATCCTGGCAACGGGCGCCGAGGGAAGTTACTTCGGCCACGATGAGTGGTCGAAGTTCGCCCCGGGCCTGAAAACGCTTAGAGATGGAATCAGCCTGCGATCCAGAATCCTGCGGGCCTTCGAGAGGGCGGAGATGCAGGAGGACCCGCGGAGCCGTCCCGAACTCTTCACCTTTGTCCTCGTGGGCGGCGGGCCGACAGGGTGCGAGATGGCGGGCGCGCTGGCGGAAATGGTCCGTCACACCCTGAAGTCGGACTTCCGCTGTTTCGACCCCCGGTGGGCGCGAATCATCCTTGTGGACGCCGCTCCCCGCGTCCTGCCCTCTTTTTCACCGGATCTCTCCGAGAAGGCCCGTGTCCGGCTCGAAAAAATGGGGGTTGAGGTCAGGCTCGGCCACGCCATCGAGAAAATAGACGAAGAGGGGGTCGTCCTCGGCGGTGAGCGAATCAGGAGCCTGAACGTTCTCTGGATGGCGGGCGTCACGGCCTCGCCGGCCGGTCGGTGGCTGGGCGTCGAGACCGACCGCGCGGGCAGGGTGAAAGTCGCCCCCGATCTGACGGTTCCCGGGCATCCGGAAATCTTCGTCGTGGGCGACACGGCACTTGTCGTCGGGGAAAATGGAAAGCCCCTGCCCGGGGTTGCCCAGGTGGCGATGCAGGAGGGGCGCTACGCCGGCCGCACCATCTCTAGGCGCGTCGCCGGTCAACCGCCGCTTCCGCCGTTCAAATACTTCGACAAGGGGAACCTGGCGACCATCGGACGCAACTACGCCATCCTCGAGTCGGGCAAACTGAAACTCGCCGGTTTCGCGGCCAATCTCGTCTGGGCCTTTATCCACATTTATTTTCTGCTCCAGAAGGAGGACCGGTTTGTGGTCTTTCTCAAGTGGGCATTCAATTACATCACCCAAAGGCGGAGTTCGCGGATCATTGAGGAGGCTGTGAGGTGCGGGCTGGAGTCGGATGAGTCAAAATCAAAGTGAAAGGCGGGGAAACGAAGGGGGGCATCGAAATATCATCATCCCCATTGAAAAAATCACGATTCTGTGTTCAAATTAAACGCAGTTTAGGGGTCTGATCCTGAATGAAAATGTTTCGATAGCCGGTTTCAATCCCGAATACATATTTCAGGACCCGACATTCCATTCAACGAAGTCACCGTTTTTATAGCAGAAAGGAGGAAGAAATATGGCTGGAAGAAATCTTTTTTTATCGGCTATCACCTCTAACCGGGGTCAAGGCACGCTGTTCACACTGATCTTCATGGTGTGCCTGGTGATTTTGGTCGCCCTGCAGGTGAGGTATTGCAGCCCGACACCGCCCGCGCCCGCGAAGGCGCCGGCCGTAATGACCGAGGCGCAAAAGGCGCTTGAAAAACTCGGCAAATTCCTGGCCGTCAAGCTGCCGACCGGCGTCGAGCTTAAAGTGCCCGAATTCGGCATCGAGAAAAAACTGATTGCCTTCATCGAAGACAAAAGCAAGCCCGTGGACAAAAAAACGTGGTTTACCTTTGACCGGCTGGACTTTGAAACAGGAAGCGCAACACTGAAACCCACTTCAGCAGAGCAGTTGAAAAACATAGTTGAGATCATGAAAGCCTACCCGAAAGTCGCGCTGAAAATTGGCGGGTACACCGACAATGTGGGCAAACCGGCCGACAACCTCAAGCTTTCCAAGCAAAGAGCTGAAAACACCCGAGCGGAGCTTGTCAAATTAGGCGCCGATGCGAAGAGACTTGAAGCCGAAGGGTACGGAGATAAGTTTCCGGTCGCCGATAATGCCACGGAGGAAGGAAGGGCAAAGAACCGGAGAATCGATCTCAGGGTGACGAAGAAGTAAAAGCAAGGGAATTCTGTAAAAGGGGCGGGGTCATCCCGCCCTTTCCCTATCAGAGCATGACCGGGTTAGAACAAGAATTTCGCAAGTGGCATTGACGGGCTCTTCTGGCAATGTTAATATTCACGGAGGAAGAGGGATATGGCTGATGACAAAAACCTGAAAGGCCTGGGACCCGATGACAAGGGCTCGGGTACCGATGCGTGGGACTCCACGCAATGGCATGTGGTGGTAAAGGGGGATACCCTGTCCAAGATATCGAAGAAATACTACGGCGACCCCAACCTCTACATGAAGATTTTCGAGGCAAACAAGGACATTCTCAAAAACCCCGACTTGATCAAAGTCGGTCAGAAACTACGAATTCCTTAACTGAAAGGAGGAAATCTTAATGAAGTCGAAGAGAATTCTCGTAGCTGTTTTATGTGTGGCCGTCGCCATTGCCCTCATGTCCTGCGCGAGCAACAAGGAACCGGCTGCAGCAGCAATCAAAGCCGCCGAGGATGCCTTCAATGCCGTCAAGGTCGAGGCGATGAAGTACGTCCCGGACAAGGCGAAGGCCGTGGAGGACGCGATCACAGCCGCAAAAGGAGCTTTTGAAAAGAAAGACTACGATACGGCTCTCAACGGGGCGAAGGCCATCCCCGACAAGGTGAAGGAACTGTCAGCGGCGGTAACGGCAAAGAAGGCGGAACTGACCAAGGCCTGGGACGAATTGAGCGCGGGGTTGCCCAAGATGCTCGATGCCGTCAAGAGCCGGCTGGACATACTCTCGAAGAGCAAGAAACTCCCCGCGGGCCTGGACAAGCCGAAATTTGAAGGCGCCAAGTCGGGTTACGAAGCAGCCGTCAAGATGTGGGAAGATGCCAAGGCGGCATTCACGGGCGGCAACATGACCGATGCCCTGGCCAAGGCCACGACCGTGAAGGAGAAGGCCGTTGAGGTGATGACGGCCCTGGGTATGCAGCCCCCGGCAGCAGCGACCGCGACGAAGGGTTAAAGACACTCCCTTTTTCACTCCATCAGACCTTAAAGGGAGTTCCTGATCAGGAGAAGTCGACAGCATTTTTCATCAGGGACTCCCTTTTTATTTCCTCCTGGGGAATGCAGCGAAAAATCGGGGACACTTCTTCATGACGGGCTCCATTCAAAAAGTCATCGTCAAGTGCCCGACATGCGGAAACACCTACATGGATTGGTGGATACCGTCTGTCAATGCGGACCCGGACGGCCTTGACGAAGGATTTCTCGACCTCTGTATCAGCGCCCTCTGCCCTATCTGTAAGACAAAAACCTACTTTGAGACGATGGTTCTCGAGGACGGTGTCTTTCAAGTGCCGGAAAAGATATAACGACCTTGACGTCGGGGCATCAGGGGTGTCCCTGTAAAAAAATGAAAGGGGGTATGGATTATGGCCGCTCAGAAAAAAGTTGTTGTTTCCACGTATACCGACGGCATCCTGGATCCGGGCGCGCCGATGCTCGGCCCGGTCAAAGACGGCGGCGTCATCGAGGCGAACACCATGCCGGGCTGCTGGGGTCCCATGATCTCGCCGCACCTGCGGGGCGGGCATGAAGTCACCCAGCCGGTTCACGTCGAAAAAGCGGAACCGGGGGACGCGGTTGCCATCAGGATTCGCGATATCCGCGTGACTTCCATCGCGACCGCCTCGGGCGTGGACCGCATGGTCGGCGAATACTTCAACGGCGACCCCTACGTCGCCAAGAAATGTCCCGAATGCGGGACCCTGCATCCCGAATCGACCGTTCATGGCATAGGCCAGGAGGCCATACGGTGCGCCAACTGCGGCACAACGCTCACGCCCTTCCAGTTCGAGCATGGCTACACCGCCGTGTTCGACACGGCCGGGAAGGTCGGGATCACCGTTGATAAAAAGGCGGCGGAACGCATCGCCAGAGACGCCCGCAACTACGCGAAACTCTCGGAAAGCTGCAGGCAGCACCCCATCCTTCTCTTCGCGCCCCATGACCTCGTCGGAACGGTTTCGCGCATGAGACCCTTCATGGGCCAGTTGGGCACCACGCCGTCCGTCCGCATCCCAGATTCTCACAATGCCGGAGACTTCGGCGTCTTTCTGATCGGGGCGCCCCACGAATACGCGCTTACGGCCGAACAGCTCGAGCAACGAACGGACGGTCACATGGACATCGATGCCGCCCGGAAGGGGGCCATCGTCATCGCGCCAGTGAGAGTGCCCGGGGCCGGCGTTTACATGGGAGACATGCACACGCTTCAGGGTGACGGGGAAATCGCCGGCCACACGATGGACGTGGCCGGGATCATCACGCTCCAGGTAAAAGTCGTCAAGGGGCGCACACTCGAGGGGCCCGTGCTCTTCCCCGTTCTTGAAGACCTTCCCTATCTTGCCCGGCCCTTTACCGCAACGGAAAAGAAACGGGCGCAGAATCTGGCGAAAAAATGGGGGATGACACGGCTGGAAAAAGCCCTTCCCATTTCCATCGTGGGAACAGGGGCCGACTTGAACAAAGCCACGGAAAATGGACTGCAGCGGGCGGCAAAGCTTCTTGAGATGAGCGTTCCCGAAGTCAGAAATCGCGCGACGGTCATGGGGGCCATCGAAATCGGGCGCCTGCCGGGTGTCGTCCAGGTTACCTTCCTGGCACCCGTGGGCAAACTTCAAAGCGCGGGCCTGCTCCCTTTTGCCCGCGAGCAGTACGGCACGCCATGAGGGGAAAAAGACAGAAAGGGGATGGAAAGTAAGGCTTCTTCAGGCAGGCTTCATTCGAGGCAAACTCGAGGGGCGGTGAACGCGTTGCTGCGATTCCATGGCTGCCGCCCTTCGAAGAAAAAGGGGGGTGCATATGGCGGAAAGCACACGATTGGGTTTTCGCGTGACAGGTACGATCAAAGAGGTCAAGGGGTTTTGCAACGCCGGTCACAAGGCGGGCGATCGAATCGACTTGAGCGGACACCAGACAGGGGGGCTTTGCGGTTTCTTCTATCACGATCTGTTTCCGTATATCATTTTACTCCAGTTCGGAGGGGGCTTCCCCCCGGAGTGGGGTGACCCGGATGTCATCGAGTTGGAATGCATGGACAGGGTGAATGCGGTCAAGATTGAACTCAAGCGCATCAGGGAATGAAGCCTTCTCTCAACCCGCTGTCCTGTGCTCTCCTTTACAGCCTTTTGAACCTCAGCGATCGGGGGAGAAATGAAACCGAGGTATAGGAATGGCTCTCAGGACGAAACAGGCATACTTTGACAGCGTCAAACAGCTCAAGACGGAATTATACGCCCTGGGCGAAAAGGTGAATGACCTCTCGGCTCACCCGTGTTTCAGGCCCCCTCTGGAGGCCATCGGGCTCGTCTACGAGCTGTCCGGGCAAAAGGATTACGAGGGGGCCCTGACGGCGCATTCACCCTTCATTAATGATAAAGTCAACCGGTTCGCTCACATCATGCTCGAACAGGATGACCTTGCGAAGAGGTTCCGCATCGCGAGGTTCATGGTCCACAAACACGGCGCCTGCATCGGCGCCCGCTGCGTGAGCACCTCCTCCCTGAATGCCGTTTTTGCCGCGACCTACGACATCGATCGGGAAATGGGGACGGCCTATCACGATCGATTCCTTGATTTCCTGAAATTCGCGCAGAAAAACGACCTTGCGGTCTGCGGCGCCATGATGGACGTAAAGGGCGACCGGAGCCTGAGCCCCGGGCATCAACCCGACCCGGATGCTTACCTCCACGTCGTGGAGAGGCGCAGAAACGGCATCGTCGTCCGGGGAGCCAAGGCAAGCATCTCCGGGGCCGCCATCGCGAATGAAATCATCGTTGTTCCCTGCACGGCCCTTCAGCCCGGTGAAGAGGACTACGCCGTATGTTTTGCCGTCCCGAGCGACGCGCCGGGCATCATCCATGTGGCCGAGGCCCCGGCGCCGAATGTCCGGCGGCTGGCGGGCGAAGAGATGGATTTCGGCAACGCCAGGTACGGCACCCACGGCTCGACGCACGTCATTTTCCAGGATGTCTTCGTGCCTGAGGAAAGGATCTTCATGTGCGGGGAGCAGAAGTTCGCCGGCGCCCTAGTCAATTATTTCGCCCTGCTCCAGAGGCTGGCCACATCCGGCTGCAAGACGGGCCACCGGGACCTCCTCATCGGCTCGGCTGCCGTCATCGCGGACTACAACGGCATCGGCAACGCAAGGCACATCCGTGAAAAACTCACGGACCTCTACTTCCAGAGCGAGCTATCCGCCGGCTGCGCCCTGGCGTCCGTTTACAGCGCAAGAAAAAGCCCCTCGGGCGTTTTCTTCCCTGACCCGCTCTACATCAACCTCGCCAAGCTCCAGGGTGTAAAGGCCATCTGGGACGGGAATTTCATCACGGCCGACATCGCCGGGGGCCTGGTCTGCACACCGCCCACCGCGCGCGACATCCGGGACGAAAAGATCGGGAAACTCCTGACCAAATATTTCAAGGGCAGGAAAGACGTCCCGACGGAGCACCGCATCCGGATGATGCGGCTGGTGGAATACCTGAGCGGCCAGGGTTCCGTCGTTCCAATCGAATCGACGCACGGCGCCGGGTCCCCTCAGGCCCAGAGAATCGTCATCCAGAACGCCCTGATGGGGGCCATCGAGCGGTTCAAGAAAGATGTGAAGGTCATGGCCGGGATAGAAACATAGGCCGCCGCAGCATGAAGAACAGGTGAACATGAGCAGTACGGGGGAAACAACCCTTCGAATCGGTTTGGCCCTCGGCAGCGGGTCTTCCCGCGGCTGGGCCCACATCGGGGTGATCCGGGCACTTTCAGAGGTGGGCATTAACCCGGACATTGTCTGCGGCTGTTCTGTCGGTGCGCTCGTCGGGGCGTCCTACGTGACGGGGAGGCTCGACAAACTGGAGGAGTGGGTCAGCGCTCTCACCAAACTTGAATTCGCGCGGTTTTTCGAGTTGGACCTGTCCCTGAAGGGCTTTATTGACACCGAAAGACTGGACGGTTTTCTCGCCGGACAGGTTTGCGGTGAAAATGATCGCATCGAAAACCTCACAAAGGTATACGCGGCCGTATCGACGGATCTGGAAACAGGGAGGGAAATCTGGTTCACACAGGGCCCCGTCATGGAAGCCGTCCGTGCATCGATTTCGATACCCGGTCTCTTTGCGCCCTTTCTGCACGAGGGGAAATGGCTGGTCGACGGCGGACTCGTCAATCCCGTCCCCGTGTCTGTTTGCCGTTCCCTGGGAGCGGACATCGTTATCGCCGTTAACCTGAACGGGGATATCCTGGGGAAACACCCGAAGCAAAAAGATGAACCCGCCGAGAGCGAAGGGATCATAGACAGATTCACGAAAACATTGAAGAGCTATTCCCCCGCCCTGTTCTCGGGCGCGAAGCCGGAAAATATCCCGCCCGCCCTGCTGGACTCCATAGCCCTTTCGCTGAACATCATGCAGGACAGAGTGACACGCAGCCGGATGGCCGGAGATCCCCCGGATATTCACCTCACGCCGAAATTAAGGCACATCGGTCTGCTGGAGGCATACCGGGGAAAGGAGGCCATCCTGGAGGGAAGGGAATGCGTGCGGCGCATGCTGCCGGAAATACAATACGTATTAGAATGATCCGAAACGCCTCTTCCCGCTTCGATGCGATGAGATTCGCCACCCGTCTTGACCGGCCTTTCACGGCTGAATCCGCTTCAAACAGTCAGCCCTGAATATTGATCGTGTCTCCCCGCGCGGGTTCTTCCACACAAGACACCCTTTGATTTCTTAACGACAAAAACCGGCCGGCAAATTGCAGTGCTATAACGCAAGGCGGCGGCAGGGCCTGTCGAGTACCTGCCGGTTTTAAAAACACCTGTATACCTGCGCCACGGGAATAACCCAGTGATTCCAACAAGATTTGAATTCAGAACCGAGACCGCACCGACCGGCCGGGGAAACTTGATTTTTTTACAAATCTTACAGCTTGCCTGAAACCCCGGACTGTGATAGGAGAGGCGGCACTCAAGTAATGTCCCATGATGCAAAAGATTAAGGCTGCTTACCGCCCCGCTGATACAAAAAAGCGGGACCCTATATTCCACCCGATGCCACCCCGGAAAGCTTCCGTCCCAGGAGCGTGGAGCCGCAGACCACTCCAAATCCTTCCCGCCCTCCTTGCTATTCTCCTCCTATCCGCAGCGGACGGCTTCCTCAGCCCTGTCACGGCGGGTGGGAATCCTTATCACCACATCGTTGTTTTTTCGGACCTTCACCTTCCCGGAAGAAACCTGGAAGCGAAAGAGAAGGCCGTTGAAAATGTCAATTCCTGGTCCGATGTCGACTCAGTGGTTATCCTGGGCGACATCTGCGACAGGAAGGGAAGCGAGGAGGAATACGCCTTCGCAAAAGAATTCCTGTCCCGCCTCAAGAAACCGTTTTACCCCGTAACAGGAAACCACGATTACCTTTACGAACAGGACTCCTTTGTAGAGGGAAAAAGAAAGGGGTTCACTGAGGAACGGGCGATCAAGCTCAATCGATTCAAAGAAACCTTCGGGTTGAAGGAAATATATTACAGCAAGAAGCTCCGGCACTATCTGCTCGTTTTTCTGTCCGTAGACAGCCTTTATTCCAATTATCACGCGGCGATGTCGCAAAAACAGCTCGAGTGGTTCGAGGCCGAACTGGAAGCGAACAAAACCACCCCGACCATTGTTTTCTATCACGCGCCGCTGAAAGGAACCCTCACGGGCAGTAACATCGTCGCGCTGTTCAACCACTTTTTCGCCGCCCAGCCCGCCGGCGAGATCAAGAGGATCATCAATCGCAACCCGCAGGTCTTTATGTGGGTTTCGGGACACATCCACACGGCGCCGGAGAACATCAACTACGTCCACAACGTCAACCTTTACGAAGGGCGGGTTCTGAACGTTCACAATACCGACATGGACGGCAGAAGCTTTGTATCCCACGCCGGTCTGGGGGTGGGTGCGCACGACAACATATGGACCAACTCCTTCTTTCTCTACCCGAACAGGGTCGTCATCAAAACCTACGATCAGAAAAAAGGGTACTGGCTGGAAGAAAAAACAAGAGAAGTCCGAACACCCGTGTTTGTCAAAAAAGGGGCCAGAGGGGGGACGGCGTCCCTGTCCGGTCCTCGCTGAGAAACGGCCAAAGAACCTTCCGGCAGTTCTTCTTCCCCACTTTCAATTTTTTGTCCTTGCTCCGGAAATTTTTAATGACGTACCAGATGAAATGAACGCTTAAATCTGGTACAAATGAGTGAATCGGGCAGGAGATTTCAGGATGCTGACGAAACGGGACGTTATCGAGAAGGCGCTGGAACTGGGATTCGCCGATATCGGCTTCACGACGGCGGAACCTTTTACCTCCCAGCAAGGGATCCTCGAGGAACGAAAAGAGTCTTACGCCTGGACCTTGGCCGGTGGTCTGGACCTCGCGGGCGGCACGGACCCGAGGAAAGCCCTGCCTGAGGCGAAAGCCATCGTCGTCCTCCTGGAGAGTTACCTTGAGAAAACCTGCCCACCGGCCCTCGAGGGCCATTTTGGCCGATGTTACCTCGACGACGATCGCGTCACCAAAGACGGCATGACCGGGAGATTAAGGCTGCTCCGGGAATTCCTCCGGCACAAGGGTATTGCCTCCGCGGCTCCCTTCAACGCGCCGCAGCGTCTGGCCGCCGCCAGGGCCGGCCTGGGAGATTTCGGGAAGAACAATTTTCTCTACGCCCACCGGGTCGCGGGACACAGTTCCTGGGTTGTGCCGCTCCCGATTATCATCGACAGGGAGTTTTCCCCCGATCCGCCGACGGTCGCTGTCGGATGTCCCGAATGGTGCCGGAATGCATGCATCGCGGCCTGCCCCACCCAGGCCATTCGCGGACCGAACAGACTCGAGCCGAGGCGCTGTATCGCATTTCTGACTTATTTCGGCCGGGGCCTGACACCCGTGGAACTTCGGGAACCCATGGGGACGTGGGTATATGGATGTGACCGCTGCCAGAATGTATGCCCCAGAAATATCCCCTGGATGGCGCGGGAACGACCGATCAACGAAAGGGTTGCGGCCAAGGCCGCGGACTTCAACATTTCCTGTCTTCTCAAGATGGACCGGGAATTCTTTGGCAGCCGGGTCCGGCCCCACATGTTCTACATGGCCGACAAGGATCTCTGGCGCTGGCACATGAATGCCGCCCGGGCCATGGGGAACAGCCGAGATGACCGCTATATCCCGGATCTGGCCGCTGCCCTCAGTGAAAACGCGGACGAGCGGGTGCGGGCCATGGCCGCATGGGCCCTGGGCCGCATCGGGGGCCCCGCGGCAAAAAAGACGTTGGAGATACACCTCTCGAAGGAAGACGGCCTCGTCATAACGGAGATCCGTTCAGCCCTCGGGCATATACCGCTGTGACAACACAGAAACGGCTCGGGAACGGAAAGGAAAAACCCGGGCAAATCAAATTTGGAGGGATATATGATAATCAAAAGCCTCGACAACCTGGAAAAAACAAGGATGACGATGGAGGGCGCGAAGGACGTCTGGAAGCAGCTTCCCATTTCCAAGGCGGATGGCTCGCCTGTCTTTTCTTTCCGCGTGTTCACGATCATGCCGGGCGGCCACACGCCTTACCACACGCACGTTTCCGAACATCTCAACTACATCATCGAAGGGGAAGGAGCCCTCATGGATGAAAAGGGCAACGAGCGCCCCGTGAAAAAAGGCGATTTCGCCCTGGTGCTGCCGAATGAAAAGCACCGCTACAGGAACACGTCATCCAAGCATCCCATGGTGATGATCTGCGCCGTCCCTAAAGAATACGAGTGACCGACCCGTTGAGTGCGCTGCATCACGAACCCGGTCCTGAGTACATCACGGTCGTTGACCCTGTCGGCCCGCCGATATAGGACCGCTCATCAGAGGAAGCCATCGGAAGTCTGAGGGCCGGGGACACCCTTTTTCTTACATCCCTGTTTTTAAAGGCACGAAGCGGGCCCTGCAGCCCCCGCAGCCGACAACCCTTCCCTCGGCAGGGATCCGGCGGAGACAGGGGTCCTGCCCGCCCGGTCGTGCATGCACACCTTTCCCCCCGATCCCGACGAGCTACCAGTCCGTATTCCCGAGGCATACCGAGGGGTTGCCATTACCGCCCTGGTGGCCGGCAAAGCCGGGGCGAACCGTCCATATCAACCATATCCACAGGAACCAGAAGTGGTCTACCCCTTTGACCCCACGATGCAAGCCCCCTGTTGCATATTGACAGAAAGGCGCATTTGAGGAATATTGGTCAGCATGGACCCGGCAAAGACGGCTGAACAGACCATAGGTCCCACGCCATACACGATATTTGACATCCCCGTCCTGAAGGATATCCTGCGCGGGCTGGCCATCCTGTACCTGAAAATGATCGGGTGGCGCAGGGAGGGGAGTCTGCCTGATATCCCGAAGTACGTCCTCATCGTGGCCCCGCACACATCAAACTGGGATTTTCCCATCGGGCTCGCCTTTGCGTTCGACCTCAAGCTGAGAGGCTACTGGCTGGGAAAGGACAGCCTCTTCCGATGGCCTTTTCACGGATTCGTCAGATGGCTCGGCGGCATTCCGATCGATCGGTCCAGGTCGAGCGATGTCGTAGCGCAGATTGTCCAGATTTTTAAGGAACGGAAAAATCTCACCATGGTCGTGGCCCCCGAAGGGACGCGCAAAAAGGTCGCTCACTGGAAAAGCGGATTCTATCACATTGCACGGGGCGCTGATGTTCCCATCGTGCTGGCCTTCATCGACTATCTGAGAAAGGCGGGCGGAATCGGCCCTGTATTCAAGCCAACAGGAATCATCGAAACCGATATGGAATTCATCCGCTCCTTTTACGAGAAGGTCACCGGTAAATATCCCGAAAAACAGTGCATCCCGTCCTTCACGCCGGCGAAGCAGTAACAGGGATGGTTGAAAAAACAAAACGCCTGTGGACAGGACATGGATCGCTCTGGGAATAAGAACGACAACGCAAAGTTTTGAGGAGGTTGGTCATGCGATGGAGAGGGGGAAGAGAAAGTGATAATGTTGAAGACCGCCGGGGCATGACGGTCTCCAAAGGCATGATGGGAGGTGGCATCGGGACCATTCTGCTCGTGCTGGTTGCACTCTATTTCGGGGTGGATCCGAGCATCATCCTGAATCAGATGCCCACAACCGGAAGCCCCCCGTCCGTGGAACAGTCAGCAGGCAAGCCCGCGGGACAGGACGAGGAGTCCCGGTTCGTCTCCGTTGTCCTCGCGGACACCGAGGATACATGGCGTGAAATCTTCCGCGAAGGGGGACAGACCTACCGGGAACCCAGGCTGGTCCTCTTTTCAGACGCCGTCCAGTCCGCCTGCGGGTTCGCCCAGGCCGCCATGGGTCCCTTCTACTGCCCGCTGGATGAAACAGTGTACATCGATCTGGTATTCTACCGCGATCTCAAGGAGCGGTTCAGGGCGCCGGGAGACTTTGCCCAGGCTTACGTCATCGCCCACGAAGTCGGACACCACGTACAGAACCAGCTCGGCATTATGCAGAAGGTTCAGGAGATGCGGAGCCGTGTCGATGAAGTACGGTCAAACGACCTTTCCGTCCGGACGGAACTCCAGGCGGACTGCTTCGCAGGCCTGTGGGCGCATCGCGCAGACAAGGCCCGGCAGATTATCGAGTCGGGGGATATCGATGAGGCCCTGAATGCCGCCAGCGCTATCGGCGATGACCGCATCCAGAAACAGACGCGGGGTCACGTCGTTCCCGACTCCTTCACCCACGGCAGCTCCGAGCAGCGGGTTCGATGGTTCAAGCGGGGTCTCGAGACGGGCGATTTCGCGCAGTGCAACGCCTTCAACGTGAGAAACCCGTAATATCGCAGACCAATATTCCTTGGAGAACCGGACAGGACATTCTCATGAAGACAGCTCTGCTGATCGTCGACATTCAGAACGACTACTTTCCGAAAGGCAAAATGGAACTCGAGGGGAGCACCGAGGCAAGCCTGAGGGCAAAAGAGCTTCTCGAGCTTTTTCGAGCCGAAAAATTGCCCGTTTTTTTCGTTCAGCACATCTCCGCCCAAAAGGGGGCTGCCTTTTTCCTGCCGGACACTGAAGGCGCTCTCATCCATGAAAACGTCCGGCCGCTGCCCGGTGAAACCGTTATCCGGAAACACTACCCGAACAGTTTCCGGGAGACGGGGCTTCTGGATCACCTGAAAAAAGAGCAGGTCGGACGGCTTCTGGTGTGCGGCATGATGACGAGCATGTGCATCGACGCAACTGTGAGGGCGGCTTTCGATTACGGTTTCCAGTGCCTTGTCGCCCACGATGCCTGCGCGACGAGGTCACACCAATTCAAAGAAATCACCATCCCCGCAACCCATGTCCACGGGGCGTTTCTCGCCGCCCTGGGTTCCGTCTACGCCAGGGTGATGAGCACAAAGGACACCATCGAAAAAAGGATTTACCGATCTTCCTGAAAGGGGGAACCGTTCTCAGATGGCTGCCAAGCCACCCATCACCATATCCCGCGCCGATCTGGAGCGGATTGAAAGCGTGCTCGAATCTTCTTCTTCGAAGCGCCTTCCGGCACTCGAACAGCTCCGGGAAGAACTGGACCGCGCCCTGATCGTGGAGCCGGAAGAGATGCCGCCGGGTGTCGTCACCATGAACTCCTCCGCCACGTGTGTCGATGAAAAAACCGGCAAAGAGTATCATTTTACGCTGGTCTATCCCTCCGGGGCGGATATCGACAGGAACCGGGTGTCCATCCTGTCGCCCATGGGCAGCGCTCTCATCGGTCTCTCGGAAGGGCAATCCATAGACTGGCAATTGCCGGGTGGGCGAAGACTCACGCTCCGCGTCGTGAAGGTCACCTATCAACCGGAAGCGGCCGGCGAGTATGATCGCTAGTGCAGAACCGGTCAGGGGCTCACTTTGAAACTCATAATCTATTCGGTTCGCTGACACGGCCGTGCTTGAATGCCGCTGAATACAGGACGGGGTCGGGTCGTCGCGACAGGGGAAGCCGTCGGCCCACCACGGTCTTTATAAAGGAGGATGGGCCATGAAAAATAAATGCTCTTGCGGACGGATCGTGAAGCGTTTCAGGCCGGTGTTCCTTTTGCTCGTCGGGATCTCCTTTCTTCTCGGCGGCTGTCAGACGATTAAACAGCTCCTTTACAGCCACGATTCTCTCAATTTTTACACGGTAGAAAAAGATGCACTGTACCGGTCTGCTCAGCCGACGGGCGTCGATCTGGAGACGATAGTCAAAACATACGGCATCGAGAGTGTCCTCAACCTCCGGGGTAAGAGCCCCGGACAGAACTGGTATGACAATGAACTGATTGTATCGGAAGATTGTGGCCTGAAACGCACGGACATATCGATGTCGGCGGGACGCCTCCCTCACAGGTCCGAGGTGTTGAGCCTTCTTGACGCCTACAGGGACCTTCCAAGGCCCATCCTCGTCCACTGCATGGCCGGCGCCGACCGTACGGGGCTGGCGGCGGCGGTCTTTGCCTTTGATTACATGAAATTGTCGAAGAAAGAAGCCTCCAGACAGCTTGATGTCTACTATGGCCACGTCCCGGACATGTACCCCGCAATGACCGAATTCTTCAATATAATTTACCAGGGTGAGACGTGGGCACGTGAATCCTACGATCCCTGTAAAGTCGATACCCTCCATTACGACAAGGTGAAGTACTGCGGCGCACCCCCGGAACCCGATCTCTCCGAGGCGGTCAGACCGGCGCCCGCACCACCGGTTCCACCCTCCGCAGCCCTCCCCCCCTCGACGGTCAAGCGCAGAATCGACGACGAGCGGTAACCTGGAGCGGTGGGAAACAGCCCTCGGCGTGTTTCAAGGCATACGGCAAGGACCGGGGAGCGAACTTATTCCCCGCGCATGGCCGTGTAGACAGCCGTCGGGGGGATGTTGTCCGCCGTGCCCCTGTCGGTGACGAGTTCAACCCGAACGTCTTCAAAATACCGGCTGAGCGTTCGCTCCAGTTTCGGTTCGGGCTTACCCGCCCAGATGGCGAGGACCCCTCCCGGGGAGAGGCTCTCCCGCATGGCACAGATCCCCTCATCCGAATAGAGCGACACATTGGCTTCGTGAAGCAGGAACGACGGGCCGTTGTCGACGTCCATCAGGATCGCGTCGAAGACACCCTCTGACTCCCCTAAGAGACGACGGACATCACCGTGAAAGACACGGACCCGGGGGTCGGAGAGGGCATCGCCGCTGCACGCACGCAGGAGAGTCTGATTCCAACGGATAATGGCCTCTTCGATCTCGGCGACTGTCACCGTCCTCACGCGACTGTCGTCGAGCGCCTCCCTCAGGGTGAGCCCGAGCCCCAGCCCCCCCACGAGGACATTCAAATCGCGCTTTTTCCCCAGGAGGCGGAGCGCCGCCCTTGCCAGGAGCCGCGAGGTGCCCTCGTCCGACGTGGACATGGCGAAGCGACCGTCGATACGGATCTCGTGGTGAACACCGGCAGGCGTCTGCCTTTCGAGGAGGATGAGTTCCCCTCCCCTGCGCTGCGCCGTTGCCAGGACTCTGGATCGGTCATCGGGATTCAGAAAAAAACTCCCTGAAAAGACTTGACAATAGACAAATTTTCAATTATTGATATGTCAAATATTTATATGCCAAACGAAAGGCAAACCCCATGAGCGCGGACAACCGTTTGATCTATCTGCTTTCGATGGCGCAGCACACGCTGCGGATCTACCTGAACAACCTCTTCTCCGGAGAAGGGATGAAAATCACCCCGCCCCAAGCCACCATCCTTTTCCTGCTCATGGAACGGGACGGCCGGATCATGTCGGAGCTCGGTCAGGCCCTCGGCGTCGACAACTCGGCCATCACGGGCCTTGTCGACCGTCTTGAAAAAGCCGGGCTGGTTGCTCGCAAACTCAACCCCGATGACCGCCGTTCCCTGATCATCTATATCACCCCCGGCGGACGTAAAGAAGCAAAAAAAGCGGAAGCACTCATCCAAAGCGTCAACGAAAAAATCAAATTGGGTTTCTCTTCCCGGGACATCGACGCCTTCAGCCGGGTCCTTAACGGCTTTTTCGAAAAGTTCAAAGGCCGGTAGGTATCCCCGGTTATACAAGGCCGTTAAAAGCAACAAGGAGGTTACTATGAGCAAGGAAGAGATCAGAAAGTACGCCCTGGACCTCGGTACGGATGTCGTGGGTTTTGCATCCCTTGGCGACTATCAATCCAGGAAATCCCCCGATCCGCTCACCATTCTGCCGAAAGCCAAATCGATCGTTGTCCTGGGCCACCGGATGATCGACGGTGCCCTCGACAGCGGTAACCCGCGGGTGAACATGGTCGGCCGCATGACGGTCATGGACACTTCCAAGAGCCATCTCTATCTCGCGGCCCGGTTCATCGAAAGGAAATTCAAGGCGAGGACATCACCGGTTCTCTCCTCCTACCCTCTGGACATGGAAGCGCCGACCCTCGGGCTCATCGGGGATCTATCTCTGCGGCACGCGGCGGTGGCAGCCGGTCTCGGCGTCTTCGGCCGTCACAATCTTGTCATCCACCCCCGTTTTGGGTCCCGTCTCAGCTTCACGGGGCTCTTGACGGAACTCCCCCTTGCCTCGGACCCGCCCGTCAAGGAGGAACTCTGCGACAACTGCAATCTGTGCGTGGAAGCCTGCCCGGGCCGGGCACTCGACGTGGAGGGTCGAACGGACGACATGAAGTGTCTGCGGGCTTCACAGCCTTTCGGCATCGGGAGCGCTTTCGGTTACATACGGCGGTTTCTCGGCAAGTCCTCCGAGGAGCAACTGGCCATTCTCAAGGAACCCCGCTTCATGAGCCTCTACCAGGCCTCCTTCATCGGGTTCCAGTACGCCTGCTTCAACTGTATCGCCGCCTGCCCGCTGGGCGACCTGTGTTCCGGCTAGAATAACAGAAGGGATCAGAAGATACCTGAGAAACCCGTGAACTAGTCCCTGGCGGGGTCCATGGAAAGTCCGTAGCTGTCCTTCCCCTTGTAGCGGAACTCGATGTGGGAAGGGTCGATCGTCGCGTCCGCCGTCTCGTTCTGGTAGACCCTGAAGAAGATCGTCGCCGACATATTGAGCGCGTCGTAAACGACGTAATCGGGGAGAAAGGGAAGCCGGGTTTCCGTCGAGGGCACCCCGAGGCCGAAATTGTAAAGCGCCGGCGCGGCGCCATCGGCCCGCGAGATCTCCCAGTTGGCCGGGTTCTCCGCGGACTCCCTGTCCAGAGACTTGTCGAACTGGAATTTCATGCTGAATATCTTGTAGGCGCCGGCGTTCGAAAGGACAGAGTCCAGGAAGGACACGGGTGTGTTCATCGACAGGTAAAAAGGAAAGGTGCTTTCCGAATAGGCAATTTCGATTTTCGGGGCGTCGACCTTGTAGATATACCGGCTCAGGACGTCCCCGAGGGCGGGCGCCCTGTCATCCAGGAACTCCACGAGGTCCATCGCCTTTTCGATCTCCCCCATGTCCGCGTAGACATAGCCCAACTCGGCATAGGCGTCGTAGGATTCGGGCTTCAGCCGGATGGCAGTTTCCAGCTGCTCGACGGCCTTTTCATGGCGTCCCATCTTGCCGTAGGCTTGCCCCAGCCCGAGGTAACCCGCCGCCTCCCGGGGATGATCCATCTGCATCTTTAGGAAAAGTTCCCTCGCCTTTTCGTTCTCCTCCGCCTGCAGATAGGCCTGCCCCAGGGAAAAGTAGTTGTTCAGGGTGGGGTCGAGCTTGACCGCCTTTTCATACTCTTCAATCGCCTCGTCGTAGCGGTCTTCGGCGTAGAGGAGATTTCCGAGACTGACGAGGGTTGCACTCGAAGAGGGGTTCAGCTTCAGGTAGGCCTGGTACTCGCTCACGGCCTGATCCACGTTATTGAGATTCACGTAGGAGCTGGCCAGGTACTTCACGGCATCGGGAGCGGTCGAGGAGCCGGGCGTGAGGGAGATGGAGATCTTGAATTCCCTGATGGCGGCGCTGTAATTGCCTTTCTGGTAAAGCGTGGCCCCTCTGGAGAGGGCGCTTTCGGAAATCGCCTGCAGAGCGTCTGTGGCGGGTATGGTGGCGGAAAAAAGCAACTGAGCTGTTGCCGCCGGATCTATCGCAAACATTTTATCCCATCCTGGGCAAAACCGTACTTCTTACCTATATTTCGGCAGGGTATCCCGAATTCTTGAGCGATATTTTATCAATAATTATAATAAGTTGAATTATTGCGCCAGGCTCTCGGTCGGAAAATCACCGGTTATAATAAAAGTAAAATATCGGAGGCCGGTCCCGATGAGGAAACCGGCCTCCGCTCTTGCCTTGATGTATGCTACAACCGGAAGTCGATGGTCATGGTCACTTTGGCTTCCTTCCCGTCCGGCAGGGCGGGGAAAAGCCACTGCTTCAGGTTTGCCGTGATACAGGAGATGGCTTTCTTGTCCCGGAGGGCATTTTTCACGGCCTTCACGCTTTTGACGGACCCGTCTTTTCCGATGACCAGATCGAGGGTTATGTCCCCCGTGCCGGAGTAACACCGCTGGATTTCCTGTCGATGGTCCCCGAAGACCCGGCGGACGGTTTCCTTCGTGATTCCGCCGTAGACGCTCACAACTTCGATGTCCGGGGCAGCCTTTTTGCCTTTGGAGGCATCCCGGGCGGCCTCCTCCCGTGCGGCCGGCATGGAAAGGGGGGAGGCAACCTTGCAGGCCATGACACCGCTCACGGCGTAGTCCGAGACCCCCTGGGGGAGAGGCAGCGGCTGCTTGATCGTCGTCGGTCTGTCGCCGGTGTTACGCACCTCCGTGTCGACGGCCACGAAGGATGTGTAGGCCGTAAGGAGATTGTATTGAAGCCCCAGCCCGGTCACTTCCCTGACGCGCCCGTCATCGGGGCGAAGTTTGTTGTAGTCCGAGAGGATCGCGATGCGGTGTCGTGCCCAGAGGTACCGGAGTGCGGCATTGTCCTTTGACGGGTTCACCGCGTTGACATCGATGACTTCCCTGTGGGTGCCGCTGCCCGAGACCCCGCTCAGGGTGATCCTGCCGCGGGCGTCGCCCCGCCATTTGCCGAAGACGATGACGGGCCGCTCGGCCAGCACGTCGGGGATGCCCAGCGGTTCGACGTCGTAGGTCTTGAATCCCCCGAAGTCAACCTTGACCCGGGTGAGGACCGGCGACTGGATCATCCTGCGGAATCGCTCCGCCTGGGAGGGGGCCTCGTCGGGCTTCGTGATGATGAAGGGTTCCCCCATGCCGACGCGCGCCATCCCCTCGATGATGTGGCGATTCACCGAAGAGCCGATCCCGAAGGCGAACATGTTCGCGTTTTGCAGGTTGTTGCGGATCAGGTCGAAGGCTTCTTCCTCGACACGCACGTAGCCGTCCGTCGCGATGACAACGGTCCGGGAAAAATTCTCGGATCCGGGGAGTTTGAGGGCCCGCTCCAGCGCGGGCAGGAGTTCAGTCCCGCCCCCGCCCCGCTGTCGCCCGATGAGGTGGATCGCCTGTTGGATGTTCTCCGGGGTGGCCGGCAGCGACTCTCCGGACATGACCGAGGAGCCGCCGGAGAACAGAAGCACGTTGAAGCGGTCCGTCGGCCGCAGGTTGCCGATGAGGTCCTTCAGCAGCTTCTTCGAGATCTCAAGCGGGAAGCCGTGCATCGAGCCCGACACATCGACGATGAAGATGTATTCGCGACCGGGGATGTTCTCCGTTTTCACTCTCTTCGGCGGTTCCATCATGAGGAGGAAGAATTTTTCCTTTTCACCCTCGAAGAGCAAAAGCCCCGACTGGATCCTTTCGCCGCCCAGACGGTACCGCAGGATGTAGTCCCGGTTCCCGCCCGATGCTTCCCCGTCGTCCAGCCTGACCATGGCCGTCGCCGGGCCGTCGTAGCTCGTCTTCACCTTGTGCGACGTGCAGGCGAGGTCCTTGATGGGCATACCCGCGCTGATCCGGACGGCGATGTCGAATTTGTAGGAGGGGGCGTCCCCTTCATGCAGGTAGGGGTTGCGGACCCAGCGCTCCGACGCTGGTGCCGTTTCCGCCGCCAGGTTCGAGTAACGGGGCCCGACGACGGTGGGATAGCTAAATTCATAGACACGGTCCGTGGGCACCAGGAGTTCGGTGTACCTCAGGTCGACCCGGATCTCGTCCCCGGGCATGATGTTCGCCACGTTCATCTGGAACACGTTGGGACGCTGCTGTTCGAGAAGGGAGGCGCTTTTCCCCTCCTCTCTTGCCTTCTCGTACTCCCGGCGCGCGTCGTCACGCTTCGCGATCTTCGCTTCGATGACGCGCTCGCCGATGGTCATCTTCATCCCGTACACGGCCGCCCGTGTCGAAGCGGGGAAGACGTAGAGAGCCTCAATCGGCCTTTTGCCCTCGTTCTTGTAGGTCTGGGCGACCTGCACATCGGCGATCACCCCCGAGATCTGGACGGACGCCGTCGTGGACTTGAGGGGGAGCTGATCCACGGCCGGGTCGTCGCTTTTGACGAAGAAATAGGGGGAAAGGGTCCGGTCATCGGAGACTTCCGGCTGACCGGAGGTTTTGGCACCCCAGAGGATGGGAAGCGCCACAAGAATAACCGTCAGGATTCGTGGGATGGATTTCATAAAAAACCTCCTCTGTCTTTTTCTTTGTCCCTTTAGACTGAGGAGGTTTCAAAAAAGTTCCCGAAAGAATCGGGGCCGGCCTAAGGTCCCGCAAGCACTTCTATTTTCAGTGAAACCGGCCCTGCGTGGTACTCCGCGGCCTTGTCTTTTTCCCTGACCTCGCCGAGTGATTTCAGTTTCCGAAGGATATCCTCCTTTTTCCCGGCGTCGATCTCGGCCGTGACGAGGCCCATTCCGTCCCGAAACTCTTTCGTGATCTTTCGTGCACCGTATCCGGCAAGCAGGCTTTCGACGTCGTTGACGGCCATCGCAGGGTCCCTGGCATAGAGGGAAAAGACATAACCCGGTCCCCCGGCCTTGACTCTCGCCGCAACGGCCGGTGTCCTCATCTCGTCTTTCGCGGCGGCACCGGAAAGCGCCCTTCCTTTCCCGGCCGGCGGCAGGGCACTTCCGGCAAGGGGTGTCTTGTGCATCCTCACGGCGGCTGATTCGGACGGGGCCGCATCCGGCTTTTCCGCAACGGTTTTCTCCGCGACGGCCTGCTGCTCCGGTCGCGGTCGGGCTTCCTTTTCTTCGGTTGGGAGACGCTTCCTGTCGGCCTCCCGGCCCGCCGCCGACACGGCGACCCTGTCCCCGTCCGGGGGCGCCTCCGGGACGGCGGCCTTCGGCGCGATCACAGCGGTCGGTTCCGAAACCTTTTCCCTGACCGCAGAGGCCGGTTCGGAAGGCACCTGATGGAGATAGCGCGTTTCGGGCTCGACGGACCTGAAGACATAGACGGCAAAAACAGCGATCAGGACCGTGGCAAGTGCCGTTGCGGGGATCTTGATGTGAAGCGGGTAGAAGAGCTTCCGTAAGAAACCCTCCCTTCGCGCCCGTTCTTCCCTCACCCCTGCCATGATCTTCTGCTTGAGCCAGGGGGGAGGGTCGGCCTCCTCAAGGCCCCGGATGAGTTTTTCCGCCTTCACCAGGTCTTCCAGGACCCGGCGGCAGTTCGGGCAGGCGGCAACATGCCCCTCGACGAGCTTCCCCTCTTCCGGGGGAAGAGCCCCTTCGAGATAGGCCGGCAGTTTCTCCTCGATGCGCCTGCAGTCCATCACAGTCTCCCGAGTTCTTTTTTCAGGCAGTTTTTCATGGCTTCCCTCGCCCTGAAGAGCCTCGACTTGATCGTGCCTTCCGGCACCTCGAGGATACCACCGATTTCATCGTAAGAGAACCCCTGTATGTCCCTCAGGACCAGGACCTCGCGGAATTCCTCCTCGAGGGTGCCGATGCAGCGCTGCACCTTTGCCTGGACATCCTTTTTCTCGAGCGCCTCCAGGGCCGAGACGCCTTCTGCGGCCAAGCCGTCCGCGGGGTCATCGGCGAGATCGTCGATCGAAACCGTTTTTCTTCGGCGCTGCGCTGCCTGCTTCAGCCTTGTCTTTGAAACGTTCACCACGATGCCGTAAAGCCAGGTGGAGAATTTCGCCTCCCCCCTGAACTTGCGGATGGCCCGGAAGGCCGCGAGAAAAGCCTCCTGAACGACCTCGCAGGCCTCATCGTAATCGCCCGTCATCCGGAGGGCCGTGTTGAACACCTTCTTCTGGTGCCTCTCGACGAGGATCCCAAAGGCCTCGTCGTCTCCCTTCCGACAGGAAAGGACAATCTCGTAATCCTCGTCGTGAACGGCCGTTTTGTGCTGGTCTGATGTTTTAGACATTCTGTCGCAGGAATTTGTTCCCCGGAGGAAGCTTTCTGGATCTCTGGCTGCCTCATATCACAAAAAGGGAAGGACATACAGGTTCAACACCCGGGACGGTAAAAACCGAATGTGTGAAACCGGGCGCTTGCGCCGGATTGGACCTTGAATGATCGGCCCATCTGCGGTATTCCCTTGCCATGGCAGGAGGAATAGCATGAACACCCCGGGGCTGGACGAGATCAGGAGGGCCTGCAAGGCCGTCGCGGGGAGCGCGACCTTCGTGAGGATTCATGTAGACCGCATCGCATCCTATGCCGACTCACTGATGAAGTCTGTCAGCGCCCCCCCGGCCCTGGATCCCGCCTGTCATTATCTCGGTCGCGGCGAGGACACGGCCTCATTTCTGCTCACACTCAATGCCGTTAATTTCGGCTCCGGCTATTTCCCTCATCTCCGGAAGCGCCCCGGCTTGTCCGGTTACTTCACCGTCGCCTCGTCCCTGAACGATTTTTACCGGAAGCACGGTCCCCCGCCGGCGGAGGCATTGGCGAAGCTCCGTACGGGCGACTGCGCGGGTATCTTCGGCCAGGACGTATCGAGCGGACCCGCCGCCGAACTCATGTCCCTTTTCGCGAAAGCGCTCAACGATCTGGGGATGTATCTCATCGAGCACTTCGACGGCCGGTTCGTCGACCTGATCGAGGCCGCCGGGGACTCGGCCGAGCGTCTCGTCGGGATCCTGAGCGGAATGCCGTTTTTCAACGACGTCGAACAGTGCGGACCCCTGCGGGTCCCCTTTTTCAAGCGGGCGCAGATCACGGCGGCCGATCTCTCCCTCGCTTTCGACGGCGACGGCTGGGGCCGTTTCGAGGATCTGGACCGGCTCACCATCTTCGCCGACAATCTCGTTCCCCACGTACTGCGTGTAGACGGGATCCTCACGTACGACCCGGATCTCGCCTCCCGGATCGACCGGGAGGAGCCGATCCCCGCCCATTCGCGGGAAGAGATCGAAATCAGAGCCTGTGCCGTCCACGCCGTGGAACTCATGGTTCGGGCAATCAGGGACAGAGGCGGGGTTGCAGCGGCGATGAACCTGGACTATCATCTGTGGAACCGCGGGCAGCAGCCCTTCTACAAGAACTTCGGCCCGCGACACAGGACCCGGACCGTCTTTTACTGACAAAACGAGAGGCAGGGCAACCTCGACATCCATGGGATCACCAGGGGAAGGAAAGGCCTACCGGGGTTTCATCTACGTCATCCTGGCGGCGGTGCTCTGGGGCGCAGCCGGTTCCGCGGCGAAGTATCTTTTCCTGAGCGGCATGTCCCCGGCGCAACTGGTCCAGCTCAGGACCACCATCGGAAGCGCCGTCCTCGCCCTCTGGCTAGGGAGCCGGCACCCCGCATCGCTCCGGGTCGCTCCGGAGGACATCTGGAAGATCGCGCTCCTCGGTGTTTCCATTGCCGCGACACAGTTCACCTATTACTTTGCGATCAGCAAAATCCAGGTCGCTGCGGCGATCCTGCTCCAGTACCAGGCGCCCGTGTTCGTCGCGCTCTTCGCGCTGATCTTCGCGCGGGAGCACCTGACGCCCCTGATCGCGGCGGCCCTGTCGGGAGCCATGGTCGGCTGTTATCTCCTCGTCGGCGCCTACAAGCTGGATCTCCTTCACATGAACCGGGAGGGCATCGCCGGGGGCCTTGCCTCGGCCGTGTGCTTCGCCTGGTACTCCGTGAGCAGCAGCTACGCCATGCGGAAGTACACCCCGTGGGCGGTCGTCTTTTTTTCCTTTCTCGGTGCCGCCGTCATCTGGAATTTGTTCCACCCGCCCCTCGAGGCGTTTTCGCAGCCGGCCGGCGTCTGGGAGTGGTGGTGGGTTTTTTTCATCAGCATCTTCGGGACGGTCTTCGCCTTCTGGTTCTACACCGCGGGCATCCGCCTCATCGGCCCGACCCGGGCGAGCATAACGGCCACCCTGGAGCCGATCACGGCCGGGCTGATCTGCTACCTTTTCCTGAGAGAGTCCCTGGAGCCCCTTCAGATCGGCGGTGCCCTGGTCGTCATCGCCGCCGTCGTATCGCTCCAGATCGGGAGGCAGGCACCCGCGCAGAAAGACGGGAGGAAACCATGAATACCGCTCTTGACTTGCGATCAGGGATTCATCCAGAGTAAATTATCGCGGTGGGGACGGGCTTCGTGAAGCGCCGACTCCCCTCATCGAAAAGTGGACATGGACATGCGGGCACTGGAGCTCTATTGCGGGATTGGCGGTTTCGCGGCTGCCGCCGCGGGAATGAACCTCCCGGTGGCGGGTGCCCTCGACCAGAGCCAGCCGGCACTTTCCGTCTACCGGCTCAACTTCCCGGGAAACGATGCGAGACAGGCCAACCTCGAGAACATCACCTCCCGCGAGCTCGAGTCCTTCAGGGCGGGCCTCTGGTGGATGTCGCCCCCTTGCCAGCCCTATACCGTTCGCGGCGATCGCAGGGACCTTCATGACCCGAGGGCGATGAGTTTCATCCGCCTCGTGGAGATCCTGGCGGAAATGCCGGAAGAGACACTCCCCCCTCATCTCGCCCTGGAGAACGTAGCCGGTTTCGGGGAATCGGATGCGCGAAGGCGTCTCATGGAGGTGCTTGCGGGAAGGGGATACCGTTTTCAGGAGACCTTCCTCTGCCCGACGGATCTCGGCATCCCCATGCGCCGCCCCCGTTACTATCTCGCGGCTTCCCGAAAGCGACTCGAGCCTTTCCGTCATGCCGTCGCCGCGAAAATGATGCCGCTTTCCCGCTACGTCGACACGGTGTATAAAGGGAAGGTGCCGGCAGATCTGAAGATGCCCGATGAGGTGCTCGAAAGGTTCGGTCCCGGCCTTCGCATCCTGGACGCTTCGGACCCGGGAGTTTACACCACCTGCTTCACCTCGGGTTACGGGCGATCCGTCATGTACTCGGGCTCCTACCTCAGGACGAGGCGAGGCGTCAGGCGTTTTTTACCGGAGGAGATCCTCCGTCTTCTGGGTTTCCCGGAAGGGTTTCGCTTCCCCGAGGGCATGTCTCTCAGGAAAAAATGGCAGCTTGCGGGCAACAGCCTCTCCGTTGCCGCCGTTCGAGTGGCTCTGAAGGCCTTCCCGGAAGTGGTGGAGGGCAAACACCCGGCCGGGGTTTCGAGGTCATGATGCCGAAGCGACCTTCCAGGATACCCTTGTTCGTCGACGACGGCGGCACCGGCGAGCCCGCCTTCCTGTTCCTCCACGGCCTGGGCGGAAACACATCGCAGTGGGAGGCTCAACTCAGTCATCTTCGCCGTAAGAGGCGGGCCCTGGCCGTGGACCTGCGGGGCCACGGCCGCACACCCCTGCCCGAAGACGGTGTATTTACAATCGAGGCGATGGCAGGCGATGTAAAAGATCTGGCGGAAAGCCTTCGCCTGCGGCGGTTCGTTCTCGCGGGGCACAGCGCGGGCGCTTCCGTGGCCATCGCCGTCGCTGACCGTGACCCGGAGCGGGTTTTGGGATTGCTTCTCGTCGACCCGGCGGGAGACGATCGGCAGGTCCCCCGGAGCGAGGTTGAACCTTTCATGGAAGCGCTGAAGGCAGACTACCGGCCTGCCATTGAAGACTACTGGCGGGATCTTCTGGGCCCCTCGAATCCGGCCGTCCGGGAAAAGGTCATCGCCGACCTCCAGGCCACGCCGCCGGAGGCGGTGATCGGCATTTTTCGCGCGATCCTGCACTTTGACCCGGTGACGCCGCTGCGGCGTTACGCCGGTCCGAAGCTTTCGGTCATCACGCTCCTCAACAACGCCCCCTTCAGCCTCCACAGGCTGATGCCGGATCTGCCCCGCCGACTGATGACGGACACGGGCCACTGGCCCCAGCTGGACAGACCCGGGGAGATCAACAGGATTATCGACGCATTTCTCGAGCGTGTGCTGCAGGAGGCCCGTTAGAGCACCCGCTCGCGCAGGGGATATGGAACAATGAAACTCGGCAGGAAGGATTTCGACAAGGCGGTTCAACGGGCAATCAAACGCATTCCGCGCGAGATCCGCCGGCACCTCGACAATATCCTCATCTCCGTCCGGCAGAACCCCTCGCCGGACCTCCTCGAGGCGATGGGTCTTCCGCCCGATGAGCCGCTCCTCGGGATCTACCAGGGAGCCTCCCTGCTGGAGCGGTCCACCTTTAACCCGCCCCTCTACCCCGACACCATTTTCATCTTCCAGAGGCCTCTCGAAGAGATGTGCGAAACCATCGAGGAGCTGGAAGAGCAGATCGAGATCACCGTCGTTCACGAGGTGGCCCACTTCCTAGGCATCGATGAGGAGAGGCTGATAGAACTCGGCTACGAATAGGGATTCAGGGTTTTCGCCGGACAATCTGGTTCCCGTTGACGCTGAAGACAAGCTCGCCTTTCTGGTTGAGGGCGGAATAGCGGATACGGACGATCCCCCGGTCGGACTGCGACCTGGAGGGTCGGAGTTCCAGGACTTCACCGACAGCACGAAGCGTGTCGCCGGGCCTCACGGGAAGGAGCCAGCGAAGCTCGTCGAAACCGGGGGAGCCCAGGCTGTTTTCGGCGTTGAGCGCGCCCGTCATGAGGAAGAGGCGGAAGGTGAGAGCGATGGTGTGGATGCCGCTTGCGATGAGGCCCCCGTAAATGGTCTTCTTCGCCGCCTCCACGTCGAGGTGGAAGACCTGGGGGTCGAACTGCATGGCGAAGTCGATGATCTGCCCTTCCGTCACGGTGATGCCGGGGGACTCGAACCGATCACCGGCCTTGAAGTCGTCGAAATAGAGCGTTTTCATTGGGTTCCTCCCGCTAGAGTAAAGTTCTTCCCGATCGGCCATCGCGCCCCGGGCTGAAAAGGCGTTGTCCCGGGGCGGCCCATGATATAAAATCCAGACGATAAGTGAAATAAATTTTTTGGGAGGGGAATCATGAGGAGCATGGCCGTCTGGTTCGAAATACCGGTGAAAGACATGGAGCGGGCAAGAAATTTCTACGGCAACATCCTGGGCTACGAGTTGCCCGTCCAGAAGATGGGCGAGTTCACCATGGCCTTCTTCCCCATGGCGGGGCATGCCAACAGCGGCACGCTGATTCACGGCGAGGGTTATGAACCCTGTGACCGGGGGACGGTGATTTACCTGAATGCGGGAGAGAATTTAAGCGAGGTCCTCTACCGGATTGAGCCTGCAGGAGGTCAGATCGCGGTGCCCAAAACGAAGATCACCGATGATTACGGCTACTTTGCCCTCTTCCGGGACACGGAGGGAAACCTGGTGGGGCTGCATTCGATCAAATAAGCCTGTGCGACATGTTTTTTTTGGCCGCGAAGCCCCTTGACTTTCACTGCCGGGGGCTTATACTGATAATATAAGAGTGAAAGCTCGCCTGCTTTTGGGGTCCATCTCCGAATACAAGTCTCATGTTGTTCGCTCACCTTCTTTCCGTCGTCGCCTGTTGCTGTACTCCTGGAGACAATGATTGGCTGCTTGCCGGTTTCCCCCGGGCGGGCAAATTTGCCCCCAGCGGGCTCGAGGAGGTGTCGCCATGGGATACACAAAGACGTGTGTCGTATGCGGACGGGTATCGTGGGTGCTCAACGACGAGGACAAGTGCGTGTATTGCGCCGAAACCGAGATTGAAAAAGGCTACACAGAGCACTACGTCGTGCACCTTGATTTCATCAACCAGAACTACACAAAACCAGACGTGGTACACTGACCTTGCCGCCTTTCGCTTATTTTCATTAAGGACCCCGTATTCCCGGGGGCCAGAGGGAAGTTTGCGGGCCGTCGCCCGGAAATCACCGAAGGAGGCAATTTAGTCCATCCTGTAACAGACCTTTCAGAAAGAAATGCCCCGGCGCGGCCTTAAGACAAAAAGAGGCCGCGGGGGCGGATCCCGTGGCCTCTCCGATATCTTTTGCCTTTCATCAAACTTTACGGGTTCATCTCGTAGACATCCTTCAGGGCATACACGTGCTTTTTGAGAACCCGCTCGTACCGGGCATCGTCGACGGCCGGCTTGCGGATCATCTTCATGCAGAGTTCCATCTGCTTTTCCGTGCCCGAGGGCTTGTGGTAGATCTGCAGGGCGTATTTCGAGAAGTCGCGGACCATGAAGTCGATGATCTGGTCGAGGAGGTCTCCATCCACATTGTAGATCTTCGCGTTCTCCAGGATGAGCTGCCCGTAGACGACGCAGGTGAAAAGCTCACCCAGGATGAGCAGGAAGTCGATGTCCTTCTGCTGCTCCGGCGTGGGGGTGGCCGTGGCCAGGAAGGTCCTGAAGAGTTTGATCTGCTCCTTGTAGATGGCGAGGTTGGGCAGGTCGAAGCTGTCGTAGGCCGGCCGGTAGTCGTGGAACTGGATTTTGCTCAGGCCTTTCGTCGCCCCCTGGTCGAAGAGGAACAGGTCGTCGGCGGCGTCGTTCCGGCGCGGGATGTCGGGAAACTTGCCCGGGTTGAAGAAATAGTTGGCCATGAACTTGATAATGAGCGCCATGTTGACATGGGCCGTCCCTTCGAGCTTCGGCAGGGCCCGGATGTGGCGCGTGGCCATCTCGAAGTAGGTGTCCTTCTCGAAGCCCTTCGCGGCGATGATGTCCCAGAGCAGGTTGATGACGTCCTCTCCCTGCATGGTGACCTTCATCTTCACCATGGGGTTGAAGAGGAGGTAGCGGCGGTCCTCGGCCGAGGCGGACCGGAAGTAGTCGATGGCGCGAAGAGCGAAGAGCCGCATGGCCACCAGGCGCGTGTAGGCGTCGACGAAGAGCTGTTTCACCTGGGAGAACTCGGTGACCGCCTTTCCGTAGAGAATGCGGTGCGAGGCGTGGTTGATGGCCTCGTAGAAGGCGTGGGTGCAGATGCCGATGGTGGCCCACCCCAGGTTGAACTTGCCCACGTTGACGGTGTTCAGCGCCGCATCCCAGGCCTCCCGGCCCTTCTCCAAGATCTCCTCCTCCCGGATGGGGTAGTCGCGCAGGTTGTACTCGGAGACGTACATCTGGCTCGCGACGACGTTTCTCACCAGTTCGAACTTCTCGTGATGGGAGTCGACGGGGAAGAAGACGTATTCGTTCGTGCCGGCGATCTTGCCGAAGGTGGAGAGGATGACGGCCTCGTTGCCGTTGCCGATGTAGTACTTGTCCCCCTCCGCCAGGTAGGTGCCGTCGGGCTGGGATTTGAGCACCATGTCCGTGGAGTAAATGTCTGCGCCGTGCTCACGCTCCGAGAGGCCGAACCCGAAGATTCGCCCGTACTCGAGATGCCTGGCTGTTTTTCGCTTCATCCCTTCGTTTTTGCTCATCCAGACGGGGCCCAGGCCGAGGATGGACACCTGCCAGGCGTACCAGTACGACAGGCTGTAGAAGGCCAGGATTTCGTTCATCTCGCAGTTCCGCCAGGTGTCCCAGCGGCAGCCTTCGTCGCCGTATTTTGACGGCGTGAGGAGCCTGTAAAAGATCTTGTTGTCCTTCAGAAACTCGATGAAATCACTGTACCAGACGCACCACTGGTCATCTTCCTTGATGCGACGCTTCCCCTTGCGCTCGAAGAAGTTGATGGTCTTTCGCATCATGTCCCGGGATTCCTCACAGGGATAGTCACTTGCGTATTTCTTCGGATTAAAGAGCATAAACACCCCCAATCATCATTCATACTGCGAATTTTATTTTAAATTTCCGATTGATCATGCATCGATACTGACCGCCGGTCACACCCGGATCCTCTCTATATCATTCCGGACCTTTTTTCAATGACGACATCTTGACGAGCAAAGGACGGTCAGGCAGAGTATGGAATCAGCAAGGCCGATCGCCCTTGAGTGCAGCGCCGGTATGCTGTAGAATTTCCATATCATCCAACAAGGGAGGAGTACCCATGCATGGAATCCTTTTCGCAGTGCTGGCCCTGGTCTTCACAGCGGCCGGCCCGGCAGCGGCGTTAGAGAGCGAATTCCTCGACCCGTCCCCGACGAGCCCGGAGATCACCTTCATCGGGCACGGGACATTGATGTTCCGGCAGGGCGGCAAGATCATCCACGTCGATCCCTGGACGGAGTTTGCGGACTACAGAAAACTCCCAAAGGCCGATCTCATCCTGATCACCCACGAACACCGCGATCACCTCGACCTCAAGGCCATCCAGACCGTTCGGACCCCCAAGACGGTGGTCGCCGCCAGTGAAACGGCCGCCCGCCAGATCAGGGACGCCGTCATCATGCGAAACGGCGAGACGAAGACCCTTGCCGGATTCACGGTGGAGGCCGTCCCGGCTTACAATATCGTCCACATGCGGAGCCCCGGCGTCCCCTATCACCCGAAGGGCGCGGGCAACGGATACATCATCGAGCTCGGCTCCAGAAGGGTATACATCGCGGGTGACACGGAGAACACCCCGGAGATGAAGGCGCTGAAGAACATTGACGCCGCTTTCCTCCCCATGAACCTTCCCTACACCATGACCCCGGAGATGGTCGCCGACGCTGCAAGGGCCTTCAAACCGAAGATCCTCTACCCCTATCACTACGGCAACACCGACGTCTCGAAGCTGACGTCTCTCCTTGAAAGCGAGAAGGAAATCGATGTGAGGATTCGGAAGATGAAATAACGGGATCGGTTTCAGTCCAGGCCGGCCGCGGGCCCGTTCAGACGGCTTTCCCTGAATCGCAGAAGCGTCAGGATGGCGATCGCCGCCAGGATCAGCACCATCCCCCACGCCTCGAAGGTGTCGGGACGCTCCCCGAGTTCGAGCATGGAAGACATGATGCCGATAACGGGAACAGCCAGGGTTCCCATACCCGCCACCCCGGCAGGCAGCTTCTTCACGATATAGGTCCAAAGGAGAAAGGCAAGGGCGCAGACCAGAACGGCGTTATAGAAGACGGCTGCCATGAGATAGGCTGTCCACTGCGCGGGTTGCTGGGGAACGAGCAGGGCGACAATGACCAGGGGCACGGAACCATAGACAAACTGCCACGCCGTCACGGACACGAGATCGAAATCCGGCCTTTTCTGCATCAGCTTGATGATGATCGCGCTGAGCCCCCAGCAGACGCCCGCGACGACGGCCATGACCTCGCTGAAGACGGTGCTCTTCAGTGTCCAGGGCTCCAGTATCAGGAAGAGGCCGACCACGGCCGTGACAACGGGAATCCAGTTGGCCCCCTGTATTTTTTCCGACAGAACCGGCCAGGCGAAGATCAGGATCCAGAACGGCATGGTGTAAACCAGGATGACCGTTTTACCCGCCCCGGCCTCCACGAGCGCCCATATGATCAATCCCGTCCCCGCCGCCGTCTGTACAAGTCCCAGCAGAATCGTCATGGGTACCTGACGGGGACGAAGAGACATCCTGCTTGCGAGCATAAAAAAAAGGAGGATTACCCCCCCGAGGGCCATGCGCAGGGCGTTGAAATCGAAGGGTCCCATGTACTGCAGGGACTTTTTCATGACGACCCAGTTGTAACCCCAGATGATTGCCAGCAGGATGAGCGCAACGACGGAGCGCCACCTTCCCGGTACCCGTTTAATCAAAATGCCGACAAGCCCTCCCGCATTCGCTCATCGACGGCTGCCGGCCATACAGGACCATCCTCAACCGGACCCTGCCGGAAGATGGAGCCGTCGGTGCGGCGGAAGCCTAACACAGGACACCCCTCATATCAACGCAAAGATTCGAGCGACCCGGGACCCTCTCTTACCGGCGGGGAAAAGCAATCCGAAGGACAGCCTCGGCGTCGACAGCTGCTTCACATCGCATGAATATCCACTTGCATTTTCCCGGCAAAAAATGCTTGGGCAAAAGCGCTTTTTTCTGGTAACTAAATTCCCATTGATGTGCCCGCGAGAGTCGTTTCCCGGCTGGAAGGGGTCCTGAACAGATAGGTCATTTTGTCGTCATCCAGAGGAGTCATGAAGGCGTTATTGAACTTTTCCATCCTTTCCCGGTTGATCAGCAGCTATCTCCTTATCATCATCATTGTTCTTCTGTCAGGCGTTTATACCATATGGACTTTAAACGAACTCAACAAAAACATCCGTTCGATTACCACGGTGGACACCCGCATGATCCGCCTTTCCGAAGAGTGCCTCGAAATTCTGGACAGGGAAAATGCGTCGGAGGAAAAGCTTTTCGTGTCCAAGGACGCCGAGTATCTCCGGCAGTTCAAGGATTTTCAGAGTGACTTCAACGGCCGGTTGGCCGAGTTGGAAGGTTCTATCGACCCGGCACGCCGTCGAGACTACCTGGAACCCATCAGGGTTTTACACGGCCGGTACGGCATCCTGTTTGAAGGCGTTGTCGGCCGGATGAAAAGCCCGAAGTTCACGGAACCGGAACTGGCCGGCTACAGGGCGGACAGGGACCGAATCACCTCGGAGGCCGGCCAGAAGTTGCGCGAACTCACCCAGGCCCTGTCCTACGCCCGATATGAAAGAATAGTGAAGCTCGAGGAGACCTCGACACTGACGACAAATGTGATTGAACTTTCTCTCGCCGCGGCCTTCTTCATGGTGGTCATCATTTCCGTGATCAACACTCAGGCCGTAAACACCCCCATTTTACGCCTTCTGGAAAAAACAAAGGCCGTCGCGAGGGGCCACTTCGGGGACCCGCTCGAGGTCAAATCACCCCCCGAGATCCGGGAGCTGGCCGAGTCTTTCAACGCGATGTGCGACAGGTTGAAGGAACTGGACCAGATGAAAATCGACTACATCGGTTACCTTTCTCACGAATTGCGAACGCCCCTGACGGCCTTGAAGGAGGCTTCGAGCATGCTCCAGGAAGGCGTCTTCGCCGCCATGCCCGAGAAGCAGCAGGAGCTTTACGGCCTGATCCGTGAAGAATGCGAGCGGCTCATCCGCTCCGTCAACCGGCTGCTGGACTTTTCGATGATGGAGTCCGGGATGATGACCCTCTCCCTGCAAGAGGCCGGCCTGCAGCCTATCGTTGAGAAAAACCTGCTTCGCTTTTCACCGGTGCTGGAAAGAAAGAATATCACCCTTCAGGCGCAAGTCCAACCGGGTCTGCCCGCGCTCAAGATAGACGCGGAGCGGATTAATGTAGTCCTGGAGAACCTCTTGAGCAATGCAATGAAATACACCGCGGAAGGCGGCCGCATCACGGTCGTCGCCGGGTACGGTACCGGTGAGAAGAGCGTCGAAGTAACCGTCTCCGACACAGGCCGCGGGATTCCCGCTTCGAAATTGAAAGAAGTCTTCGAAAAATTCAAGCGTGTTGACGACGGGAAAGGGGCCATTCGCGGAACGGGTCTCGGTTTAGCCATTGTGAAGCACATCATCAACGCCCACGGAGGTCACGTATGGGCCGAAAGCGAAGTCGGCAAAGGGAGCACCTTTACTTTTTCATTGCCTGTGCCATCTGGATAGGCCTGGGCATCCCGGGCTGTGCGCAGTTGCAGGTCGTCCCGGCCAGGCTGGAGTCCGTCGAGGTCGATGAACAGGCGGCAGGGGGGAATTACCAGGCCGCAATCCAGGGATACCAGCAGATCGCCGAAAAATACCCGGCGGCGGCGGATCGGGCGCTTTACCGCATCGGATACCTCCATGCACATCCGAAAAACCCCCAGAGGGACTACCAGAAATCCCTCGATGCTTTTACAAAACTGGTTTCCGAGTATCCCCGGAGCGAATACCGGCAACCGTCGGAATCCTTCATTCCCGTCCTGAGTGAAGTGGTCAACCGGGACAGGCGGGCCTCCGGCCTGAGGAAGCAGGTTGACACCCTGGAGAAGCAGATCGAGACCCTGGAGAAGCAAATTGAACAGATGAAGGCCATCGATCGAAACCTGGAGGAGAAACGAAGGCAAACGCCGCGCAAGTGAGGTCCCTGGATGGAGAAAATACTGGTCGTCGACGATGATTTGAACATCCTGAAGGTGCTGCGAATGCGCCTGGAATCGGGAGGTTATGCCGTGGTGACGGCCTCGGAGACCGAGGAGGCAAGAAAGAAAATCCTGGAAGGAGGTTTTGATATCGCCCTTCTGGATTTGAAACTCTCCGAGGCAAACGGGATTGACCTGATGAAAAACCTCCGCGAGGTCGATCCCGACCTGCCGGTGATCATCCTTACGGCCTACGGGACGATTGAGAGCGCCGTGGAGGCCATGAAAGAAGGAGCATACAGCTACCTGACCAAGCCCTTTGATTACCGGGATCTGCTCGTTCAGATCCAGCACGGCATAGAGAAATCAAGGTTGTCGAGAGAGGTCAAGCGTCTCCAGGGCATTATCAGGGCCGACCTCGAAGGGCAGAACATCATCGGCCAGAGCGAAGCCATGAAACAGGTATCCGAGGTCGTGGCGCTGGCGGCGGGAACCGACTCCAATGTCTTCATCAGCGGCGAGAGCGGAACGGGGAAAGGGATGATCGCCAAAGCCCTCCATCAGCTGAGCGACAGGAAAGACCACCCCTTCGTCGCCATTAATTGCGCGGCCATCCCCGCCAACCTTCTCGAAAGCGAACTCTTCGGTTTTGAGAAGGGGGCGTTCACCGGTGCCGTCGCAAGCAAAAAGGGCCTGTTCGTCCAGGCCGAGGGGGGGACCATCTTCATGGACGAGATATCCGAGATCCCTCTGGTCATGCAGGGCAAGCTCCTCAAGGCGCTGGAGGAAAAAGAATTTTATCCGCTGGGGACCCACAGGAAAACCAAGGTCGATATCCGGATCATCTCCGCTTCGAACAAGGATATCGAAAAGGAAGTCGACGCGGGGAACTTCCGCAGCGACCTCTTTTACCGCATCCACGTCATCCCGATCAGGATGCCCCCCCTGAGGGAGAGGAAGGAAGACATCCCTCTTCTGGCGTCGTACTTCCTGGCCAAGGTGGCGGAGAAACAGAAGAAGCCCGCCAAGACCCTCTCCCCGGCGGCCATTCAGAAACTTATGCTTCATCCCTGGCCGGGTAACGTGAGAGAACTGGAAAACATTATCGAGTGCGCCGTCGTCATGTCGACAGAGGATGTCATCTCTGAAGATCTGATCATCCTGTCGAGCCAGGAAATGACCGATCACCTGTTTAAACCCTTCAGGGAATCCAAGAAGGATTTCGAGAAGAACTATCTCATCCAGCTCATGAAGATCAGCCGGGGAAATGTAAGCCAGGCGTCAAAGCTCGCCGGTAAATACAGGGCCGATCTCTATGAACTTCTTAACAAATATCATATCAATCCCCTTGACTTCAGGCAGGATAGTGAAGGGTAAACCCTCCGCTTGCCGTCTTCATTCGGAAAAACAAACCATTCAGCCCGAAAAATCTTCATTTCTCAGGGCCGAATAGAGCCTGTTTTTACGCTGAATTATTGATATTACTTTTATAATCAATAATTTAAAATCTTTCTTTCCGCCGGATCGGTCCCCATATTTTTTTGCCGCACCTTAAATTGCAGGAGGGTGGGATTGGATCATCCAGACGACACCAGGAGGAAGCCGGGGGACTCAATTTGCCGATTGGAGGAAAAAACAAACACTAAATAAAGCAAATATTTACAGTATCTTACCCTATTACCTGCCAGATACTGTATGACAACCCCTTCACTTTTTCCCTCTTTTTCGTTTCTTCGCCGGGCCGATAAAAATTAAAAACATCATAATATCAAGATGTTATAGTTTAAATGCCCTTCTGGTACGGTCATTGCTCCTATGATGCCCGGCGCTGAGTTATTTTTATAAAATCCCCAGCATATTCAAACAGATAAGATGATCTTGAAACGCAAAGAACCAGACAGACGGCGAAAAGCGCATTTTCATCTCCTCTTGCTGAGCATCCTCCTTTTGCTCACCGCAATCTTCATACTTCCAGTCTTTTCACAGGACGCTCGCGCCGCCCAGATTACACTGGCCTGGAATGCCAACAGCGAGCCGACCGTCACCGGATATAAAGTCTATTACGGCAGGGCAAGCAGGGCATACTCGGCGGTCATCGACGTCGGTAACTGGACCAGTTGCATTGTCTCGGGACTTCAGGACGGGATCACCTACTTCTTCACCGCTACGGCTTACAACGCCGAGGGAGATGAGAGCAGCTACGCGGCGGAAGTCAGCTACACCGTGCCCGCCGGCTCATCACCTTCCTCCGACCCGTCACCCGCCAGCCCGTCATCCGGAGGAGGGGGCGGAGGGGGCTGCTTCATCGCGACGGCCGCTTACGGCAGCCACATGGCCACGGAGGTCACGGTCCTGAGAAAGTTCAGGGATGAGGCCCTCCTGACCAACACGCCGGGCAGGATGCTCGTGGGCCTGTACTACAGGCTATCGCCGCCTATCGCCGACTTCATCCGCAACCGGGAATACCTGAAGACCCTGACCCGTTGGGCGCTCACACCAGTCGTCTACGGCATCAAACACTATGGGGCCTCGGCCCTGGGCCTTCCGGTGCTGCTTGCCGCGATGTGCCTGATCGCGCGAATCGGGGTCAGGAGGTTCACGGGCAAGAAGCGTCCTCACCCTGTTCATCCGGGCATCGTTATCGTGTTTGCCCTGGGCCTCGCGCTTCAACTTTTTTCGGGCGAGGCTTATGCCGCCCAGGTGACACTGGCCTGGAATGCAAATACCGATTCGGACCTGCAGGCCTACAAGGTCTACAGCGGCACGGCGAGCCGGACATACTCCTGCAACACCAACGTCGGCAAGTCGACAACCTGCACGATCAGCGACCTCACGGCCGGGAGAACCTACTACTTCAGCGTCACGGCGCTCGACACCGCGGGAAACGAAAGCGGGTACTCGAACGAAGTCAGCTACAGAGTCCCCACACCGGAACCGACGCCGACTCCAGAGCCCGCTACGGAACCGACGCCGGGTCCAATCCAGGAGCTGATCATTTCTGCAAAGCCCTACACCGCATGGAACCTGGGTTATTCAAGCACAAGAAAGCTCTACGCGCAGTCCTTCAAGGCCATCGGCTCCAGGCTTGAATCCGTGACCGTTGCCCTGGCGAAGTACAGATCGCCGAACATGCCCGTAAAGGTCAGCATCCGGACGTCCCCGGGCGGGTCCACGCTTGCGTCCGGGCAGATTTTACCCTCCCAGGTAACGTCCAAGGAGCACAGGAACCCCGGCTGGATAAAGGTTGCTTTTTCTTCCCCTGTAAGTGTGAAGAAGGGGACAACCTATTACCTGGTGATCGAGGTGTCCACGAGCAGCTACTCGAATTACTACAGGGTGCCGTTGGGAAAAAATACTTATGCCGACGGTATGGCCTACCAGAGCGCAGCGACACAGAGGAGTGACGTGGATATCCTCAGTAAAATAGTGTTTACCTACTAGGTCCGTTGAAAAAAAGGCGCCTGCAGTCACTGCCTGCTGCAGGCGTCTTAGCGCTCTCCGACCATCACTTTGCCCGCTCTACCCGCCCGGCTTCCACATGTCCTCGTCGGTGTAGATCTTCTCATCCGCCGCGTGGGCTTCCTGGGCATCCGCTTCGTAGTCCCTGGGCAGTTTCTTCTTCAGGAATTCCCGGTACCACTCGTGGGCGACGATCATGGACATGATCTCGCTCGTTCCCGTCCAGATGGAGGCCAGGCGGATATCCCGGTGGATCCTTTCGACGGGGAAGACGTTGGTGTAGCCGATCCCCCCCATGACCTGCATCGAGTTGTGCACGACCTTCTGACAGGCCTCCGTGACGAATTTCTTCGTTTCCGACACGTACCGCCGGATCCGGTCCATGTCCACGCCGGTGTCCACGGCGCGGGCCGTCGAATACGCCATGGCCTGACAGGCATCGAGGAGCATGGCCGCCTCGGCCACCTGGAAGCTCACCCCCTGGAACGTGTTGATGACCTTCCCGAAGGCCTTCCGCTTCGTCGTGTAGTTCGTCGCGACGTCGAGGGCGGCCCGGGCGGACCCGATGGTCATGGCGGCGGTACCCAGGCGCTCCGGGATCATCATGGTGTTGAAAACATCATAGGCCCCGTGGAGCTTCCCCACAATGTTCTCCCTGGGTACGACGACATTCCTGAAGACGAGGCGCCCCGTGCCGCCGCCCCGGCAGCCCATGAGGCCGTAAAGATACTTCGTCTCGACACCGGCTCCCCTGTCCACGATGAAACACGTGATAGAGTTTTGGGGCTTCGCGTCCGGGTTCGTGCGGGCGTAGACGAGGAAAAAATCCGCTCCTTCGGCGCCGACGATGAAGCGCTTCTGGCCGTTGAGGACGAAGTGATCCCCCCGGTCCTCCGCCTTCGTGGTCGCCCCGAAGAAATCGGACCCCCCTCTCGGCTCGGTGAGGCACTCGGCGGCGAAACGCTCTCCCCGGAGCAGGGGTTTGACGTACTTCTCCTTTTGCGCGTCCGTGCCGTGAAGGACGACGGCATCACACACCAGCTCGGCGCCGACCCCGAACACACAGGAAAACTCGTAACCCAGGGTCCCCACCTCTTCCATGATCATGCAGGTCGTGACCCAGTCCATGTCCCTGCCGCCCCACTTCTTCGGGTAACGGCACCCGAGAAGGTTCCGCCGCGCGGCCTCCTGCAGGAACTCCTTGGGGAATTTGATCTTGTCCGTGTCCATATCAAGGATCATCTGGCGCGGCACCCACTTCACGAGGTCTCGGGCCTCGTCCCTGATCCTGATCTGTTCCTTCGTCAAAAGATGGTCCAGCATTCACACATCCCCCTTTCCCTCTATCAAGGTTCTATTGAATCGTTCGTAAAATCCACAAACCTGTTTCTCCTCGCGCGTTCCGAATACATCGATTCGAGGGGGAATCTTATTGTTCCCCCTCGAAAGAGTACTGCCGAGACAAGAAGTGTGCCTCAATGGCCCTTTCGACGGCCCGGTCCACCAGGCGGTCCAGTTCAGCGGCCGACCGGCCGGGACATTCCTTGAGCAGCGCGGGCCGGTTGAAGTAAATTTTTTTCGATGTGGAAGAGGACCGAACCTTTGTCCCATCGAGCTCGTACTCAAGCTCGATCTGTATGGGGACCTCGATTAAAAAACCCGCCTCATCGAGAACGAGACGGGTTTTGATTTTATCGACAACCCAGAGCATGAGCGTCGCGGGCAATCCGCCCGCTCCAATTATGAGTGTTGAATGTCGAATTATGAATGAATGGATACTCTCAACTCATAACTCAAAACGGCCTCTATTAGCGCTTTCCGAAGATCGAGCCCAGGACCCCGCGGATGATCTGCCGGCCGATCTGACTCCCGATAGCGTGGGCGGCGCTCTTGGCAGCGGCACCGATCATCTTTTCCGTTTCGGACTGCGGCGCTTTCTTCTTCTTGACCTCCGCCGCGACTGCCGCTTCTTCCTGCTGCATCTGGACGGCTTTCGCTTTCAACTTCTCGTAGGCGCTTTCCCGATCCACCATCTTTTCATAGTGACCATAGAGGACGGAGCTTTTGACCAGCTTCGCCGACTCATCCGGCGTGAGGGTCCCGAGGCGGCTGTGAGGCGGCAGGACCCAGGCTTTTTCCACCACGGTGGGGGCCCCTTTTTCGTCCTGGACGGATATCAGGGCTTCGCCAACGGCAAGCTCGAGGATGGCCTTGGTCGTGTTGAGCTTGGGATTGGCCCGGAACGTCTCCGCCGCCACCTTTACCGCCTTCTGCTCCTTCGGGCTGAAAGCCCTGAGGGCGTGCTGGACACGGTTTCCGAGCTGCCCCAGGATCGTGTCGGGAATATCGATCGGGTTCTGCGTGACGAAGTACACGCCCACCCCCTTCGAACGGATCAGACGGACCACCTGTTCGATCTTGTCCTCCAGGGCTTTCGGCACGTCCTCGAACAGAAGATGCGCTTCATCGAAAAAGAAGACGAGCTTCGGTTTCGGGGGATCGCCCACCTCCGGAAGCTGTTCGAAAAGTTCCGCGAGAAGCCAGAGAAGAAACGTGGCGTAGAGGTTGGGAGCCTGCATGAGCCTGTCGGCCATGATAATGTTGATGACGCCCCTGCCCTTCGCGTCTGTCTGCATGAGATCATTGATGTCCAGGGCCGGCTCGCCGAAAAACTTGTCGCCTCCCTGATCCTCCAGAATCAGGAGATTTCTCTGGATGGCACCGATGCTGGCCGTTGAGATGTTTCCGTACTCCGTCTTGAACTTGCTCGCGTTGTCCCCCGCGAACTGGAGCATGGATCTCAGATCCTTCAGATCGAGGAGGAGAAGCCCGTTGTCGTCGGCAATCTTGAAAACGGCGTTCAGCACCCCGCTCTGCGTGTCGTTGAGGTTGAGGATGCGGCTCAAGAGGAGCGGTCCCATCTCGGAGACGGTGGCCCGAAGGGGATGGCCCTTTTCCCCGAAGACATCCCAAAGGGCGACAGGGTAAGCTTCGAACTTGAAATCCCCGAGTTTCAAATCCTTGATCCGTTCTGCGATCTTGGTATTGTCCCCGCCCGGCTGGCTGATCGTCGCCAGGTCCCCCTTGACGTCGGCCATGAACACGGGCACGCCGATAGCGCTGAACTGTTCGGCTAGGACCCGGAGAGACACCGTTTTCCCGGTACCGGTGGCGCCGGCAATGAGGCCGTGACGGTTGGCCATTTTAGGAAGGATGACAATCTCCTTCTCTGCCTTTGCGATGGGAAGCGGGGGCGCTGCTGCTGCCATGTTTTCCTCCATGCGGATACGAAATAGATTCAGGAACAGGGACTCGGGTGTCCTCTTAGAGAACCCCGGGGGCGGGTCCGCGGACCATTGCGACCTGTCTTTGACATTATCGGATGACAGATAACGGCCCGGAATTCTCCGGGCCGCTCATCAGCATTTGAAGAACCTCGTCCTTTATTTCTTTTTGGGCTCCGCCTTCTTGCCGGCGTCCTTCACCTCGATCTTGGTGGCGGTCATGGTGTATTCGATCGTCACCTTTGAACCCACCTTCGGATCGCCCGTGATTTTCGTGTTTTTATCCTTGGCGAGCTTCCAGTTCTCGTTGCCCTTTTTAACGGTAATCGAGTCATCCTTCACTTCGACAACAGGACCCGTAACCTGGTAAGCCCATGACGCCTGCACAAAAGCGAATGTGACTGCCAGCAAAAGAATTCCAGCGATCAAGACACTGCGCTTCATAAAATTGCCCTCCTTTTTTTGATTTGCCGCTTACTATAAAGAAAGGTCTGAAAAAGTCAAGATAGTCTTGCTGCAATCCGGCCGCCTGCCGGGATATTTTTCCCTTGAGCCCGCCCGGGATTCCCTGTCATAATCCGGGCCGCGAACGACCAGGGCAAAGGCGGCATCCATGTTGAAAATCGAGCAATTTCGATACGCCTCGGATAATCTGGGCTACCTGATATTCGGTGAAAGATACGCCCTCGCCGTGGACGGGGGTGCAGCGGACGAGATGCTCGTGTTCCTGGCAAACCAGAACCTCTCACTGGTTCATGTGACAAACACCCATGACCATTACGACCACACGACGGGTAACGACGAACTCCTCAGGCGTTCAAAGGCAACGTACCTGAGCCCGAAGGAACTGGCGGAAAAGGGGGTGGTGATTCTCGAGGGGGAAAAAATTCTCATCTACCCGACACCCGGCCACACCCGGGATGCCGTCTGCCTGCACGCGGGGAATATCCTGATCTCGGGGGACACGCTCTTCAACGGCACCGTGGGAAACTGCTTCACGGGGAATTTGCGGGAATTTTATCATTCCATCAAGAAGCTCATGGCCCTGCCCGACGAGACGGTCATCTACGCGGGCCATGACTATGTCAGGGACTCGGTGGCTTTCGCTAAACGCCTGGAGCCGGGAAACGGGGACCCGGACGCCTTCCTCTCTAGCTACGACCCGGGCCACGTTTATTCGACCCTAGCCGAGGAGCGCAGGATGAATCCCTACCTCCGGTTCAACGACGAAAGGATCATCGAAATCCTCAGGAAAAGAGGCCTTCGCACCGGTACGGAATACGAGCGGTGGGAGTCATTGATGAGTATTGACTGACATCCTTTGCCTTTCGCCTTTCGCCTTTCGCCTTTCGCCTTTCGCCTTTCGCCCTCTACCCTGCACCCGGAACCCGATACCCTATTTTTTCATCGCAGCTGAAGCCTGTAACACTTTTCCTTCACGACGGGGTGATAGGATTTCTTCATTCGGGCCAGGTTTGACACGCCCATGTCGCTTTCCTTGTTGATGTAGCGGTAATTCGCAAGAAGGCCTCTGGCGCACTCCCGGTCCAGGAACTGATACAAGCCCTTGATGTCCGGAAAGGCCTTTTCGAAATTGAGCACACAGATATCATCCCGGAGTCGCGAGGTTATCGCGAAGGCGCTCACCGCCCCACCCACACGGATGACCATACCCTCCACATCGAGGCGGTGGATATTCTCAAGGGCCATGATGGCGGCCCTCCGCTCACAGGCGAGACTGTAGTTCTCATCGGCGTCACAATCACGGATCTCGCACCATTTTTCCAGGAACCGAAGGCAGTCGCCGGAGTGACCCGGAGTCATTTTCTCCACTGCGACCCTTCCCGTCTCAACATATTCTCTCACGAACTGGTGAATCTGGTTTCTCTTCCCGGCAAAACGGTTTCCCCGCAGCCTTGCCAGATCCTCGGTGAGGTAGATGTAATCCTCATACTCGGGCTGTTCCGTGACGGTAAAGAGGGCCTCGATATCCCCGCGGTTGTAATCCCGAATATACTCATCAGGCACGAACCGGTATTCCCGGACTCCGGCATCCACGGCCAGCGCGCGAAGCACAGCGGGTCTGGGCCTTCTTGAGGGGGAGACGGGTAAAAACAGGTGACGGTCTTCAGGGATGAAGGCGGACTGGTTCAGGAACAAAACACTTTCGCCGGAAAGGGCATAGCTTGTCCTGAAAGCCTGGTCGCCCCAGACAATGATCGAGAAGAGAGAGTAATTGCTGTGGCGGTACGGCTGATTCTGAAAAAAGCGTTTGAGCTCGGCGTAACCGCCGACTTCAAGGGGTTTGAATATCATTCGCTATCCCTGAACCTCCGGACAACCACGAAAGGCCATCATCGATTTCTTCTTCGCTGAAGGCCACGGCAGGGTCACGGCTCCGGGAAATGATCATGGACAGGTTGCGGCCGGTCTTTCTTTTTATCGAGAAGGACGTAAACCGCCCGGCCGATTCTAACGGCCCGGCCTGCACGCTTTCTTAGTTGAGAAAGCTTCCTTCCACGCCCTCGACAAACCAGCCGAAGATGAGCATTTCGCGATCGGAGACGGTCTTCCCTTTCGGGACCAGCAGTCTGCCCTGGTTGTCCTTCACGGGCCCCGCGAAGGGGTGAAGCTTGCCCTCCTCGATTTCTTTTTTCTTTGCCTCGACAAGCCTGACCACGTCCGGGGGCACCGCCTCAGAGAAAGAGGCAAGGCCCACGATCCCGTCGGCCATGGGTCCCCAGTATTCCCCTGGTGCCCAGGTCCCTTCTATGGCGGCCTTGACCCGTTTAACGAAGTAGGGGCCCCAGTTCCAAACCGGTCCCGTCAGGACCGCCTTCGGTGCGAACTTCTCCATGGACGAGTTGTAGCTAATGGCGTACCTGCCCCGCTCCTCCGCGGCCCGCAGGACCCCAGGGGAGTCCTGGTGCTGGGTGATGACATCGCAGCCGTCATCGAGAAGCACCACCGACGCCCTCTCGTCAGAGGAGTGGTCATTCCATTTGTTTGTCCAGACGACCTTCACTCGTGCTGAGGGGTTCACCGATCTCGCCCCCCTGGCAAAAGCGTTGATGTCCCGGACGACCTCCGGGACGGGTTTAGCCGCGACGTAGCCGACCTTCCCTGTCCCGCTCATTTTACCCGCCACGATGCCCGAGAGATACCTGGCCTCATAGATGCGCCCGGAGTATGTCGCCAGGTTCACCGCCGTCTTTGAGCCGGCGTATTGTTCGAAATAAACCCCCGGAAACTTCCGGGCGACCCGCTCGGCGGCGTCCATGTAACTGTAGCTTGTTGCGAAAATGACCTTGTAGCCTTCTTCCGCGAACCGGGTCATTACCTGCTCGGCATCGGCCCCTTCGGGCACCGACTCCACGAAGGCGGTCTTCACGCCGGGCAACTCCTTTTCGAGGTACTTGCGGCCCTGGTCGTGCGCAAAGGACCAGCCAGCTTCTCCCACGGGCCCCGCATACACAAAAGCGACCTTGATCTGTTTCTCCTGCTCGGCTGCCTGGAGCGGCCAAGCGGCCAGAACAAAGCAGAGGAAAAGAAACACAGCTTTACCGAATTTCATCGTTCCGGACCTCACGGGTTCAAAAGGCACGCAAGGCGCTTTTTTCTAACGCCGCTCAGCCGACGACTTTTCCCTGCCGCAGCTTCTGGATCTCCTCCGTCTTGTAGCCCAGCGCCTTCAGGATCTCCTCGGTGTGATCCCCGTGGAGCGGCGCGAGCCTCCGGACGGTCCCGGGCATGTCGGAGAGTTTCGGCAGAATTCCCACCTGGCGGATTTTCCCGAGTTTCGGGTCCTCGACATCGATGACCATCTTGCGGGCCTTGATCTGGGGGTCCTCGAAGACTTCGTCGATGGAATAAACCTTCCCAATGCAGATGTCCTTCGTGATAAGGAGATCGAACCACTCGTCGCGGTTCTTCGTCAGGAAAATCTTCTGAAGCTCTTCGCGGATCTCCTGGAATTTCTTGTCGGGGGCGCGGAAGGTCATCTCCATGCTCCACTTGAAGGGCATGAGGTCCTCCCGGCCGACGGCTTTGCACAGGTTGTCCCAGAAGTGGGGCTCGAGGCAGCCGATGCTGATGTACTTGCCGTCCTTCGTCTTGTAGGTGTCGTAGTGGGGGTAACCGCCCGACGCCCAGGTCTCGCCGCGCTTCATGACCTTGCCGCTGTGGAAATACTCCTGCGTGAACCAGGTCAGGAGGTGCAGGGCCCCCTCCATGTAGGTGTGGTCGAGGTACTGGCCCTTGCCCGTCGTCTCCCTCACCCGGAGGGCAAGCAGGATCGCCACGGCACCGTAGAGAGAGACGCCGGCGAAATCCGCGATGAGGTTGAGCGGGATCGACGGCCTTTCATCCCTGGGCCCGAGGAGGCCGAGGACGCCCGCATGGGAGATGTAATTGATGTCATGACCGGGGTAAAGCCGATAGGGTCCGTCCTGACCGTAACCGCTCAGCGAACAGTAAATGATGCGGGGGTTGACCGCCTTGACCGTGTCATAGTCGATCTTGAGCCGCTGCACGACACCCGGCCGGTAGCCTTCGATGACGACATCCGCCTCCTTGACCATGCGATAAAAAATCTTCTGACCTTCTTCCGACCTCAGGTTGATCCCGATGCTCCTCTTGTTGCGGTTCAGGGTGAAGTAGGCTGCCTTCTTTCTTTTTTCCTCCCCTTTCGACGAATACCCCATGTCCTCGGCGGGAAAGGGCTCTGCCGGCTCCACCTTGATGACATCGGCTCCGAAATCCCCGAGAATCATCGTGCAGAGCGCACCCGGGACATAATTTGAAAGATCGAGAACCTTGATACCCTCCAGCGCTGACATGGCGACCCCTCCTTCATATTTTATTCTCGGAATATGCCGTGATTCCGGCGTTTTCTATACCACAGGACGGGGAAACCCGCCAGGCAAATCAAGTCGCTGAAATCAGCAAAAGCCCCCCGGGCTTCTCACATTCTCGTTTTTATTGTTAATATCATGACAAATTCCGGAGACGCGGAATTTTGGGTTGACAAAGAGCCTTTTTCATTCTATTTGAAGGAGTCTTTTCTACACGGGGGGTAAGGATATGGAGATCCGTGCATGGCCGACGATAAGAAGCTTTGCGGAACCTGTGGGAAACGCACCGAATTTGTCAAATGCGTAGGCTGTGAAACACCCCTCTGTGAACAATGCGCCGTCTTCGACCTCATCGGTTCAGGTTGCGGGACGGTCATTCCCGCTTATTACTGCCTGTCCTGTGTGAAGGACGTCCACATCAACCCCAACGCCATTTTCTACAGCGATAAATAGCGGAAGGCTGGAGACAACCCTCTTGTCGCGGTAAAGCCACGGAAAAGGCAGACGTCGCCGAAGTGTTTCTGGATGTCGAAGCCCACAGGCTGAAGACACTCGATATTTACATGGCTCTCGAGCTGGACAGGCGAATCGCGGTTTTCTTCGACAAGGCGGCCTTCTGCACGACGAAGGGTTAGACGGGGAGAAATCTTAAAAAAAGGGCGGGGCCCTGAAGCCCCGCCCTTTTTCGTTTCCGAAGGTTACAGGAGGTCTCCGAATTTTCGACCCAGAAGATACCCCGAGACCACAAGGACCACCGAGAAATCGAGCCTTGTGAGACCCCCGATAACAATGCTCTGCAGCGTCGGGTAGTTTTCGAGTGCGGCAAGAAGCCCTCGAGGCACGGCATCGAGCATGATCGTGCAGGGGTATCCAAGCCACTCCCCGTGTCGGACCCAGAAGAAGATCTCGTATCCCAGGAAGATCAAACCTGAGATAAAGAGGAGGTCCGCTATGACCCCCACGATGGATATATCTTTCTTGGCCGTCTGCCGGCCCGCGCTGCTGCTCAGATAGGTGTACCTCCAATCTGTAGAATAATCCTCCGCTCCACTCATGTCACAACCTCCACATCGCTTCCAGGGCGTGCAATTCGAGTCCCTTATGCAGAGGTTCTTGCTCGCCCGGCAACCCTGCCGCCCTCTCCGCCGTGACGGACTTAGGCCAGCGGCTTTGCGCCCCACCCTTTCGGCGTGGTTTGCCCTGATCAGGCTCTCTTGGAAAACCCAACTACATCATCGCAATAATAGACAATTTTGACCTGGATTCCGCTCTTTTTGCCCAATGCTCCTTTCTCGTAAACACTATCGGCTAAATCAATGAAATCTTGAGTCCTTTTTGTTGCCGGGCAGACTTGAAGCACGGCAAGAGCATTCAGGAGGCCCCATCCCGTTCGGCACATATCTCACTATTCCGCTCATCTCTCCTTCGCGTAACTTCCAAATCATAGCCAGACCCCGAAAACCAGTCAAGAACCCTGTAAGGAGCTTGACCTGGCATTTGGCGTCAAACCCGATATGGACTCCTTCCTGTACTCTTCATTTCCCTTATTTTGTAAAAGATGTATGTTACACTCTCAAATAAAGTTATGGGTCCTTTATAAAATATCATATTCTTGCACCTAACAGGAGGACACCGTGCCCCGTTGTTCGGGAATGTTCGTCTCGGCAGCGCTGTTTTGTGTGCTGTATCTTACACTGATGACCGTGTTCTCCACGGCTGGCTTGGCTAGTGCTTTTGCGATGACCGGTGCCGCCACCACCGCTTGCGACGAAAAAGCCTTGCCGACACTTGACGGCAAGCCGCCGGTGATCATCGGGCATCGCGGCGCGTCGGGCTATCTGCCCGAGCACACGCTCGAGGCTTATCAGCTGGCGATCGATCAGGGCGCCGATGTGATCGAGCCCGACCTCCTCTCAACAAAGGACGGAGTGTTGATCGCACGCCATGACCCGAACCTCGCCACCAGCACCGATGTGGCTTCCAGGCCCGAATTCGCTGGCCGCAAGCGTGTGGATTGGCCGGTGGATGGCGAGAAGCAAGCAGGCTGGTTTGCCCACGACTTCACCCTGGCGGAGATCAAGACACTGGGGGCCATAATCACGGACCCCGAGCGTCCCCAAGAAAACAACGGCAAGTTCAGGATCGCGACGCTGCAGGAGATTATCGACCTGGCCAAAGCTCAGAGTGCGAAACTCGGCCGCACGGTCATCATCTACCCTGAGACCAAGAACCCCAGCTACCACCGCGATCTGGGCCTCCCGCTGGAGGACAAGCTGATCGCCGCGCTCAACGCCGCGGGGTGGAACAGCCGGTCCGCACCCGTGTTCGTGCAGAGCTTCGAGCCGGGCAGCCTGAAAGAGATGCGCGGCAAGGGGTTGAAGACGCTTATGGTGCAGCTCGTCGACGGCGATGACATCGACTTGAAGACGGGCAAGATCACCTATGCGATCCCCTTTGACCGTCCCTATGACTGGCGCAAATCCGGCGACGACCGCCTCTTTGCCGACATGGTAACGCCGGCGGGCCTGGCCGAGATCAGGACCTATGCAGATGGCATCGGCGTCTGGAAACCTTACATCGTGCCGGTGAAGGGCTCCATCGATGCGGCCGGAAAACTCGTCGATGTCAACGGTGATAGCAAGGCGGACCTGCGAGACGCCGAGACGCAACCGCCGACGAAACTTGTGGCCGAAGCCCACAAGCGAGGGTTATTTGTGCACGTTTTCACGTTCCGCAATGAGAATAGGCGTCTGGCTTCCGACTATCGGGGTGATCCGCAGGTCGAGTACCTGCAGTTCTTCCGGCTGGGTGTGGACGGTGTGTTCAGCGAGTTCCCGGACACAGCGGTGATGGCACGCGAGGTCTACCTGCGAAAGAGCGGGCGCTGACCCGGCTGTCGAGCCAATCTTATTCAAGCGGACAATCAGCTTCCCTCTTGGGGTCGGGAGTGGCCCTGCCTTTCTGTTTATTTCAAACATAAATATCCACATCGGTTCATCTTGGTGATGTGTGGGCTTGTAGGTGTAACGTGCGCTTGATGTGCTATTGGCCAAAAATTCTGGTCAGACCACCCCTTCCCTCCTGTAAGAGAGCATTTGTATTTTTAAATGATATGCACTGTTTCAAATGGTACTCGTTAATTCCGGTTTTCTATACACTGGACAAATTTACCATAAATTACCCGCCGGGCTTTTAGTCTTTATTACCACATATTACCTGTGACAAAAGTTAATTTGAATTTGATTTTAAAGGATATTTTAACTTTTCATTCATGAACGGACAGTGTAAGAGGATAAGCAAATAATCGGAAAAAACCCGGCGGGTATATCAATTGTTAGAGCAATGCGAAGGAGAACAAAAAATGAACAGCCCAAGGAGAGTATTAATAATATTGATAGTAATCGGACTTTTATCGCTCTATGGCTGCGGATCAATGTTCCCGATACGAACTTATTCCATACAGACAGCCCAGGGATCCCCGACAGCAATCAGATCCCAAGATATCTCCTTTTATGAATACGGTGAACCCATTGGCACGCCATACACTGTCTTGGGCAAGGTTATGACTTATAAAAGGGGAGGATTGGGTGCGGTACGTGATTTGAATTACCAAAGCACGCCTCCAAAAGATATGGTTGAAGGGCTGAAAGAGCCGGCCATGGGCATAGGCGCCAACGCCGTTATTGGTATCTATCATGGCGAATACCGCGGGGTGAATATCGGCGCCGAATATGTCAGCGGCTTGGCAGTACAAGTCTTGAAGGAGGCTCAAAAACAGGAAGCGAACCGGACAGATTTACGGGTTGGAATATTACCAGTGCAGATCGGAAAATCCGATATGGACGAGAAAGATTACGCTGTCCTAGATCGCGACTTGCGCGCCGGCGCAAGGTGGTTTCTCGAAGATAAAGGGTATTACGCTCCAGTTGATCCCGCTGTGCGTTTCACCGGCACGGTTCAAGACCTTGTAAAAAATAGCCAAGAAGGTTCCACGTTGTATGGCAATGAAACGGAGTTGCTGTTGTTAATCGAAGTAATCGATGAGCAGGCATTTGTCCCGGTTTTACTCGATGTCAGGAAGGTGGTGTTGAAAACGACATTGTTTTCCAAGTCGCTTGGCAAGGTTGTGTGGGAAAATCAGGTGCAAAACGAAAAAGTGACCGGCGTGTTCTGGATATGGATGAATAAGGCCGTGACAAGGGCCGGGGCCATCGAAGGGGCACTAAAACCATTGCCGTTTTATATAAGGATGGGGACGTCAGAGTTTGTCGCATACCCTCCTGAAATGGTGAAAAAAGGGGGAAAATAACAGAATGGCAAGTTAACGGAGGAGAAAGACATGGTTATGAGTAGATGTAAAACGGTTAATCGCATCAACATATGGCTACGGCTTGTATTTATTGGCGCTTTGGCAACACTTTTTTCCGGCTGTGCTTCAACGGCCCTTGAAACCAAGACGTATCGATCTCACGAAATAGGAAAGCAGGCCACGGCTGAAGTCGGTACCCCCATGTTGATACGCGAGGATGGAAACATCGAAATAAAAAGGAGATGGGTTGGAGTTTTAAACTCCCCTGACGGCTGGGAGACCATTGGAACCAAATACTCAGATGATTACAAAAGAACGGAACTGATCTACCAGGGAAGTTCGGGGTCGACAATCAAACTGACCTCCCGGGTGTTTCGCGCGGGCATCGCCATTCCGGAACAACAAGAAAGCCTGACGTTTGATCTTTCAGAATCAGACACCATCCTTGTAAAGGATTTTCGTTTAAAGGTACTTAAGGCGGACGAAAATGCGATCAGTTATATCGTTATCAATTACTAACCGTATCTAAAGTTGCTCTAACAACCGCATCAACTCGGACTGGCAATTCCACTGCGCTCCATCGCCAGCACTACTTCCTGTACTCCTCAAAATAGGACTCTGTCAAAAAACATAAGATTACAATCTATAATCGCTAAAAATAAAAGGCAGAGCCAACAGACCCTGCTTTCCTATCGATTAGCTACAAATGCTTACGCATGCATCCGATCGAGAATCTTCCCTCTCGTGTTGCTTCTCTGACTATCCCCGGCTACTGTATCTTCTTCCAATGGTAATTTTATAGTTTGAGCTTGCACCGAGGTACCGAGTCTTCTATATTTCTCTGTCATAAAACATGAGGCGTAGGGGGAAAAGTGAAATGAGTCTATTCGGAAAACCGAAAGGTAAGAAATATCACACGAGAACAGTCGAGATAAATACTTACGAATACGATGAACAGAGATTAGCCGTTGATGGTTATCTTAAAGACCATAGATTTCAGGAATACCATTTGGAAACAGGCGAAAGAAGACAGCCTGGATTAATGCATCATATGACAGTATATCTGCTGGTTAATAAGAAAACCCTTGATATTGAAGACCTGCATGTAAAAATGCCTGTTGTTCCAGATGACCATTGCAGGGAAATAATTAACAGCATGAACCTTATCAAGGGATTGAGAATTACACGTGGATTTACGTCAAAGATAAAGGCGCTGATTGGGGGGAGTAAAGGGTGCACACATATAGTTGAGCTTTTAACACAAATGGCTACTTCAACCATACAGGGACAAATTGCTTACATACAACAAGGTCCCCTTATGTCAAAATTGGATATAATTAGGATGGTAGAGAACTCCTGTTGGCCTTGGCGTTCAGACGGACCCATAATAAAATTGTTGAAACAACAAATTGAAGCCAAGCGAAAGAATTAATGGGTACAGACATCCCCTGTTGGAACAAAAAATGGAAGATAGATATTTTTACGAAAAAGACTGCAATTACTTTAGCACATAAAAGCAGACATTTATATTCCCGCCTTTTACATCATTTCTGTCGTTAATGTTCATTTTGGACGGAACGCAATGTATGAAATGTGTAGGTGAAAGACATAGTCCCCCTCGTTAGCCACCACTTAGCCAAAACAATAAAAGGAGTTATCCATTTTAGGATAACCCCCTGATTTTACTGGTGCGCCCTCGCGGACTCGAACCCGGCCAATATTGAATTTTCAGATGTGTCCCTGTTTATTCTTTTCTCAGCAAGTCCTGTCTGTTGACAGAAATGGACATCAGCTCAGCAAAGCATCATGTCAAGAAAATAGACCTGACCCTCTGTGCCCTTTTCTGTGCCCACTGGGGAAGGTCCTGGTCTTAATTGCTCGCCCGGATCGATATGATGTCTCCGTCCTTGACGACGTATGTCTTTCCCTCCAGCCGCCAGACACCCGCCTTCCTGCAGCCCGAAAAGCCATTCAACCGGATAAAGTCCTCATAGGAGACGGTTTCGGCCCGAATGAACTTCTGCGACAGATCAGTATGAATGGTCGCGGCGGCCTCCTGCGCACTCACCCCCTTGCGGATGGGCCAGGCACGGCACTCATCCTCCCCGACGGTCAGGAAGGAGATGAGCCCCAGCGTCTCATAGGCTAGACGGATGATCCGGCCGCGCAAGGATTCCTCGATTCCATATTCGGCCATGAACTGCTGCTGCTCTTCAGGCGACATCGTGGCAAGCTCGGCCTCCAACTGGCCACAGGCGGCCAGCACCGGGATGTGACCGGGAAGCCTTTTTCTCAACTGCGAAGCGATGTTCTCCGTGTCAGCCAATCTCTCCTCGACGCAGTTGATGACGATCATCATCGGCTTGCGGGACAGAAAGAGAAAACCACGGAGTTTTTTGTCGTCCTCGCAGGAAAGGCTCAATGTGGCAAGGGGCTTTTCGGACTCGAGGTGCGCAAGGCACTGCTCAAGCAAGGCTTGCTCCTGCTGGAGCTGCACGTTGGGCTTGATCGCGTTGAGCTTGCGAAGGCGCGCGAGACGGCCTTCGACCTGAACCATGTCTGCCAGAATGAACTCGCTCTGTACTCGCCGGAAGTCGCCCACGGGGTCCGCCTGATGTCCGTTATCGAAATGGCGCAGGATCAGCAGAACGGCATCGCTTCGACGGATCTGCTGGAGGGACTTCGCGTCCAGCGTCTCGTTCTTCACTCTCCCTTCGCGGATCGCGACGGTGTCGGATACTTCTATGTGCGAGTATGTTGCTTTTTTAGGATTGAAAATCTTCGTCAGAGCATCTATCCGTTCATCGGGCACCTCGATGCTGGCCGTGGGTTGACCGTTGCTGCCACCGTTGCTATTGCCGTTGATACCCGAGAGCGCCTTGAAAAGGGTGGTCTTGCCCGATGCCATGGTTCCTATGATAGAAATGTACATTGTTCGCTGTTCAACCTTTCTTAAAAGAATTCATAATGAATTCAGATCAGGCGGTCGTTTTTCCTGACAACCGCACTTACCTGCGCTTGATCGCCAAACGCTTGCCGAGGCCGAGTTTAATTTTTCCCGATCGGATGTGATCCGGCGTGGCCGCCACGAGCACATTCTCGAATGTTCTCAAGGATGAACTCGAAGGACGGCTAAGAATGGTGGTCAAATCGCGGCGGGTTGTTTCCCAAACCGTGCTTCGATCACGGCGGGGCATTTCTAAACCAAATAATATCAGGAGTCAAGACTTAATTCGATATCACCCAGGAGTCTCCGTAAGTCATTCACAGTGACTCGTGATTTGCAGGTGGGGTCTCAAACGGCGGCAAAGGTCTTGACTGTTGCCCAACAGCCCCGATGACCTTGGCGTTATTCTCTCATTCAAATAGAAATCGTTATTCCTTGCCGTTGATTTATCTCCATACTTTGTAGGTGTAACGTGCGCTTGATGTGCTATTGGCCAAAAATTCTGGTCAGACCACCCCTTCCTTCCTGTAATGTAGTTTTCCTAATGCAGCCTGCCTATGCAATATTTCAATCGGAACTAATCAAAAAACCGCAACTTTTTTCTCTCTTGTAAAATCAGGAATATATCTAACTAAGGTTTTTAGAATGATAAAATCTGCCTATGCCGGATAGATAATTCCATTCGAAACCATACAATGTCATTTAATATCTTCTTCATCATCTCATCAGCTTCCCCCTCCTACTGGCGGATGAGGTAATTCAATCTAATCAGTGTCTATCATTTCGGAGGTTCGGGCTGTGTCAAAAGGTATTGTAAGATGGTTCAACAGGACACTAGGGGCTGGGTTCATCCAAACCGACGACGGGGAAAATGTATTGTTTCTCAAGACCGTCGTCAAGGGATTAGACCCGAGTTTAATTCAAGCAGGATCGAAAGTGTGCGTGGAAGCCTTGGAGAGTCAGGATGGGCTGACGGCAAACCAAGTAAATGTCCTGGAAAATGACAGAGTGGAGTGATCCGCCTACATTCTTGGGGTAGGCATTAATCCTTAAGTGTGGGAAGCCGATTGTGTCTTTCCAGGTAAAAGACATGAATCAGAGAAATTAGTAAAAGGAGATGGAGTCATGCCGTACAGAACAATCGCCGAATTGCCCGAGCCAGTGAAAAATAATCTGCCGGACCATGCAAGGGAAATCTATAAGGACGCATTCAACCACGCCTGGGAAGCATATTCAGACCCCGCGAAGAGGAGAAAGGGCACCTCCCAGGAGGAGACGGCCCGCCGGGTCGCTTGGGCAGCTGTCAAGAAGGTATACGAAAAGATCGGGGACAGTTGGGTCAAGAAAAGCCGAAGGTAATATCGAGCCAAACCACAGAGACAACAACAGGTATTGAGAAAGCAGAGACAGGGGATGTACTATTCCAGACCGGAAGTACAACAGCATCAGCAATTTCAAAGACAACAGAGACAAGAGCAACCAAGACAACCTCAGATGCAGCAAAAACATCAACCTCAGAGGCAACAGCAATATAGGGATAAACCACGTCCTGAGTCTCCAGCACGCGAAAAAGGAATGGGTGCAGAACGTGGTAAGGGAAAGTAGGAGGACAAGATCAGCACATTCTTCGTCCCCATCAAATTATGCTGTTTGGACCTCTAATGAAACATCCAATACAGACTATAAATCAGAACCACCTAATAAGAAAGGAGACAGGAAATGAGAAAACAGGCTACACGGAGGATTATTCTCGCTGGAGTCGTGATGATGATCTTAGCCATTCTTTCTGCACAAAACTTGTATGCCGCCACAGCAAGGGAAATCGATGTCAGCGTTGATGTAGCCCTGGAGCGCTTTCACAAAGAAGTGA
>DAIMEJ010000013.1:0-83513 GCA_036725345.1 Syntrophales bacterium | reverse complement strand
CGGTCGCGCCAGATGGTCTGAAAGCTGCCGGGCCACGGGTTCTGTATGCAGATGTTCCCTGCTTTTCCGGCGCCGGGAGGGACGACGTTTCCGTCATTGTCATAAACGATAGGGTGAATGCCCGGTACGCCCGGGCCCGCGCTGCCCGGCTTCATCGGTTGAAGGGCGGGCACGGTACTGCAGAGAAACCCGCCGTTTTCCGTCTGCCACCAGGTATCGCAGATGGCAGCCTCCCCCTTGCCGACGGTGTAATAGTACCACTTCCACACCTCGGGCTCGATGGGCTCTCCGACCGTGGTCATGTGCTTGAAGTGATAAGTGTATTTCTGCGGTTCATCGGGGCCGAGCTTTCTCAGGGCACGGATGGCCGTCGGCGCAGTGTGGAAGATGTTGACATCCAGTTCCTGTGCAATCCTCCAGGGCCTGCCCGCGTCCGGATAATTCGGAATGCCTTCGTAAATAACAGAGGATGCGCATATGGCCAGGGGGCCGTACACGATGTAGGAATGGCCGGTGATCCATCCGATGTCGGCCAGGCACCAGTAAACATCTTCGGGATGAATGTCCTGGACGTATTTGGATGTGCCGGCCACATAGGCCAGGTAGCCGCCTGTGCTGTGCTGCGCACCCTTGGGTCGCCCGGTCGTCCCGCTGGTGTACATGAGAAAGAGCGGCGCTTCCGCGGGCATCTTCACAGGGTCAATCCTTGCCCCGTAATATTTTTTGAGCAGGTCATTGATAAAGAAATCGCGGCCTTCAACCATCGGTGTCTGCGCGGAATACTTGCCGGGATAACGCTGCCATACGAGGACTTTATCCACCTTCTGTTTATCCGCGGCTGCTTCCGCAACGGCCGTATCGGCCTTTTCCTTGTGGTCAATGAGCTGCCCACCCCTGTAATAGGCGTCCATGGTGATGAGGACACGACTGCCCGAGTCAACGATCCTTTCCGAACAGGCCTTGCCGCTGAAACCGCCGAAGACCTGCGAGTGTATGATACCGAGTCTTGCGCAGGCAAGCATCGTGATCGGCAGTTCGGCCACCATGGGCATGTGGAGCGTGACGGTGTCCCCGGCCTTCAGTCCGCAGAAGTCCTTCAGGACCGCCGCGAACTCATTCACCCGGACATAGAGTTCCTGGTAGGTGATGTGCTCGACTTTTTCATCCTCGAGCTCCGGGACGAAGTGAATGGCTGTCTTGTTCTTATTCTTTGCCAGATGCCTGTCGATGCAGTTGTAACTCGCGTTGATCTTGCCGCCGACAAACCACTTCCAGCACGGGGCGTCACTGGTGTCCAGCGTCGTGTGCCAGTATTCGTACCACGTCAGGAGATCGGCATATTCCTTGAAACAATTGGGGAAATTCTCAAGGCCGAACCGCTCGAAAACCTGCGGGTCGGTCAGGTTGGCCTGGGCGATAAACTGTGTCGACGGATAGAAGAATTGCTCTTCCCCCCAGTGGACCGCGATTTCAGCTTCCGACGTTTCAGTTACTTCCTTTTCTTTTCCCCTCATGGACACCCTCCTTTCTCTTTTGTCTATGGCGCACCGGGAGTTCTGGCGGCGTTAAGCCGGTACTGTCATCCAGGCGGCTTGAAATACAAAACCCCACATGCTTTTGAGCAGCGGGGTTTCATTGGCCGGCCATGGCGCCCTCCTCAAAGGATTGAAGCGGGTCAGAAATGTCAATCGCTAGGGCATCACCTGGTGCACTGGAACGATACTCCTGTCACGACAGCCCTACTTCAAACGATAAGCCCGGATAAACTCCTCCGTGATTAACTTGCCTCTTTAAAATTTGACCGTTGCGAATTCAGCGCAACTGGAAGCGGAGCAACAGGTGATGAGGCGGAAGTGTTGCTGCAGAATCAGTAATTAAGTTATATGACTGCGCGGGAAAAATCAATGACATATTTCAGGGTGTCACGCCTGGAGGCCCGGTCAGGCTCTCCGCGTTTTCCGTGACGGCGGGGGACCCTCCATCCACTGCCTGATCCGGTTGGCGTCGCCGAAGCGGGCGAACTTGCCCTGCGCATCCAGAAGGACAATCAGGACAGGGCGCCCGCCCACGTGAGCCTGCATGACCAGGCATCGGCCCGCCTCGTCGATGAAACCCGTCTTGGAGAGGCCGATCTTCCAGCGGGAGCTCCGGACCAGGTGATTGGTGTTGTGGAAGGCCATCTTGCGGCGGCCCGACTGTATCACGGCCTCCTTGCAGGTGGTGAATTCCCGGATCAACGGGTATTCGTAAGCGACTTCCATCATCCGTGCCAGTTCTACGGCGGAGGAGACGTTGCCGCCGCCCAGTCCCGCGGGATCCACAAAGAAGGTATCCGTGAGCCCCAGTGAACGGGCTTTCGCGTTCATGTCGATAACGAGGATGTCCCGGCCGCCCGGATAAGTGCGACCCAGGGCGTTTGCCGCCCGGTTTTCGGAAGCCATCAAAGCCAGCAGCAGGGCTTCCCGGCGTGTCAGCCGCGTTCCCACCGGCAGGCGAGACTGGCTGTGACGCAGTGTGTCCACGTCTTCACGTTCGATCGTGATTAACTCGTGGAGATCCAGCCCGGCATCCAGCAGCACCATGGCTGTCATGATCTTGGTGATGGACGCAATGGGCACGACGGCCATCGCATTTTTCTGAACGAGGAATTCGCCGGACAGCTGGTCCTCAACCAGCACGCAGGAAGAGTGCAGGAGGAGCCGGGGGGCCCGTTGATTCTTCGCGACGACAGCGGCGCGCTTGTGCGGGACCGGGGACTTCGGCTTTTTAGACAATCCCGCCGTTTCCGGGATCACCACGATACTGCCCATCAACAGGATTCCCAGAATTATCGCCGTGTGTTTTCTTGCCATAGTTTCATCCGTATGGACTGCCCGCTATAATTATATCGGCTCGCTTGCGACTTTTTTTAACCTCTCGATAAAATTTGCCAATTCCGTTTCAGTGAAAAGCGTGCGGCCTCCCAGCTTCACGGGTTTTATCTTTTTTCCCTTTATTAAAGCGTAAAGCGTGCCACGCGAAATTTTCAGGGCCTGTCTAGTTTCTTCTACTGTGTACAGCTTCTCCATAGCGTTAAAATTATATATATTTATTCAATATTGTCAAATATTATATAATTAAGTACTGAAAAGCAATTGGGCTCGCCCGCCGTTCTATTTGGATACCCTGAAAAAAACGGCTCCCTTCCCGTCCGGGAGTACAAAAAAATCTCCGGCGTCTCTCTGCGGCCCCGGAGATCAAGCAGCACAAGGTATTATATTGATTGAAAATTCGTTGATTATACGGAAGGCGTCAAGAGTTGAACCTCCGAAGAGATTTTTCTCCGGCTGTTCCCTGAAGTTCATTTTTTAATGACCAGTTTCTCCTTATCCAGGGATACTATTTTCATCCTGCGCTTCGGCTTCGCCTTCCCTGTTTCGTAAATGGAGAGAATGTCGTCATTTTCCAGCTTCCAGGTTCCCCGGCTCTCCTTAGGGCCGTCGGCCGGCCCGATCCCGGTCTCGACAAGGCCGCCGTCCGGTTTCAATGCCATGGCGGACCTGCCCCGGGAGCGGGGGAACGCGAAAGAAGCGGGTCGATAGACCCTTTCGGTTTCGGTGTCTTCCTCGTGCGAATGCACCCAATGCCGGTGCAGTGCATTTCCGCGTATGCTCTTCTTCACCGCTACGCTGTCTCCGATGGTGCCTTATGATCTGCCAATCTTCTTTCGCGGACCGCTCATGACCGCCTGCATCCGCACCACCTGCTGGGTGGTGAACATGAACATCGCGGCATCGTCAACGTAATCCATGTAGTTCATGAACATGTCGCCATTCGGCCCGTTATTGCAGGTCACATGGGGGAATTTCGGTTTCCCGTAGTTCGGTCCCGCCGCGTTCGGCGTATCGGCGACAAAATCCGTCCCGCTGCAGTCCTCCGTATCCGCCCAGATGTGGCGCAGGTTGAGCCAGTGGCCTACTTCGTGCGTCGCCGTCCTTCCCCGGTTGAAGGGGGCGGCGGCTGACCCTGCGGTGCCGAAGGCCGTGTTCAGGATGACGACCCCGTCCGTTTTCTTGGGTCCGCCGGGGAACTGCGCGTACCCCAGTATGCCGTTCGCCAGGGTGCACACCCAGATATTGAGGTACCGGTCTGCGGGCCAGGCATTCACGCCTCCCGTGGCCGAGGACTTCACGGAATCATCGATGTCGAAGGACGCCCGGGTCGTCTTCGTCCGCGTGATGCCTGTCGTCGGTTTGCCCTTCGGGTCCTTTGACGCCAGGGCGAACTGAACGCCCGCGTCGGCCACGAGTCCTTTCCAGACGGCGGGAACCTTGGATTTATCGGTATTTTTGGCGCGATAATCCCTGTTGAGAACCTTGATCTGGCTTTTGATCTGGGCCGTCGAAATGTTTTCCGCCGCTGTCTTGTAAACCACGTGAACGACGACCGGGATTGTGACCGGCACGGCTTTGCGCAGGGCCCTGACGCCCAGTGACATCCTCAGGGCTGTCGCATTTTCGAGCTGCACCTGTCTCATTCGAAAATTCGGGTCGAGTTCCAGGAGCCGATGATGCGCCGCCATTGCGCCGCAGGTCCGCCTCTTGATCGCTTTTTGTTTCTTCATGGCGTCCTCCCTTCAAGGATTGTGCTTGACCATCCGTTGTAAGCGGGGTTTCCAAACCCATACCGCTTTATCGATGCACGGGGCGGCCCGCTCGCCGGGCGATCGCCGCCGGCAATTTCTCAAGACCGAAAACGTTGCTGGCTCCCCCTTTCAAAGAGGCATCGGCTTGAGTCGAAACACCCAATCCGGCACGAAGATCTTGTAATAGTCAGCAGAGGGACGATTGGTTGACCGATCCAAGGGGCGTCGGGCACGGTCGCCGGAGCTTCCCTGCCAGCGGAGAGTTCCGTATGGCAGGTCGAAGCGGGGGATCTGTCCCCTCTGCCCATCACAGGCGAAGGAAGGATTGGCCACGTCCTTTTTGTAATCAAGCTGTCTGATGGCGGAAAGCCCTTCCTGCCAGTCCTGTAGCGCCCCTTGTTCCTGCCAGGCCTTGAGTCGAATAACCGTCAGGCCACCCAGAGACAGGCCCTGCGAAAGACTTTTTGCATGTCTGCCAAAGGACAGAATCAGCTTGAGGTCCGGGTTCTCTCCCCTGATTTTGTCGACAATGGCCTGGTAAACTTTTTTCGTCTGCGGGTGATTCACGATTGCGGAAACCTTGCTGGTGCTGAGATCGAGGGTGTCGACGGGCAGGATTCGGAGCACGACGTAGGACCTCAGGATCCCGATGCTCTTCAGAAAGGGCTGCACCCGCTGGCCGCTCTCCCCCGTGAGCGCGCGCCCCGTGAACAGGTCATCGTGGTCCTGCTGGTCGGCCAGAATGAGGACGTTGGCCCCGTCAGGCCGGCCGCGGTAAATCGGACCCGTCCCGAAGGACGGGTGGGCCGTTGCGCCCAGCACTGTGAAGTCCGGCCATTCCAGCCCGGGCTCGCCCCCCATCATGAGGCGCGCGAATCCGGCCCCCGGTCCTTTGTCAAATTCCGCAAATTCAATCTTCGGCGGTTCGTAGGGGACATCGCCCGGATCTTCCGAATAACCTTCCCGGCTTCCTTCCGCGGTGTCGCCGTATTTCAATTTGTCGCCCCTGTTGTTGTATGCCCCCGCAGCCGAATATATCTGGATGGAACGCTGTCTGTCTGTCCGGTTGCTCGATGTGCCGCCCCGGCCGAGGCGAAGAGCGACCCCGTAAGTAAAATCACGTAAGGGGATGGGGGCGCTTCGGTACTTGTAGGGTTGATCGAACTTCCGGCTCCCCGCGGCGTCAGGCGGCAGCCAGGCCGGATCCGCGTCCATCCAGGCTTTGATCTTTGCCAGTGCTTTTTTGAAATCGGCGAGAATCGCTGCCGAAGAACCACCCTGCCCTGCCGCGCCAGGGTGCATGACCCCGACGATCTTCGTGTCAGGGCCCAGCGCGGAACCGGTGCACAGGCTGACATCGGCGGCTCCCTGAGAACACGAGCCGCCCCTGGACCGCACCCAGTTGACGACACTCTCCTTCGCCGCGTTGCCCACGGCGACAACCAGGTGAACGTCATTGACATCGAGGACATAGTTGAAAAGGTCGTGGCGATGCTTCACGATGGGGTACTGGGGGTCCTGGGCCAGCGACGCCATACCTTCGTTATATTGACCGGCAATGGGATAGATGAACGTGTTAAGAAAAAGATAGGACTCGGTGATCCCGATGTAGTCCAGGAAATACTGCATCCTTGCGCCTGTGCCCCCGGTAAAAGACCGGTGAGCCAGGGATTCATCCTGTGCGCCGTCCTGACCTACAACGAGCACTTTGACGGCCTGCTCCTGCAGGCGGCCGCGGTAGAACACGGGGCCGAACTGCCATCGAAAGACCTCCCTGCCGAGCACGGTCTTCCCGAAAGCCCGGTAATTGGGTGTCTGTGAAAACAGCTCCGCCCAGCGAAGGTTGCCCGGCGGTCCGGGGTCGTATTCCCAGGGGAATCCCCTGTTTTTCCAGTAGGGGTTCATGTCGACTCCTTGTCCACTTTTGCGGTTGAAGCGACGTTTATTCGATTACGCATACAACAGCGGCAGCCCCTGCTTGATGTAATCAGGCAGATTCTTTGCCGTCGCCACCCGAGTGAGGAAATCAGCGTCATCGGCCACCGTCATGGCATCGAGTTTAAGCGGCTTGAGCTCCACAGGGGCTTTTTTCACATCCGGCCCCCTGGCATCGGTCATGGTGGGTTGCCCGCCCATCGGCAAGTGGGGGCGCACATCCATGCCCGTCGGGGCGAGTTCGTCCAGCGCCAGGAACCATTGCAGCGGCGCTTCAAACCCCGCGCGGCCGGCGGGAACCGCGGGGGGAGGCTTGAGGTTCGGGAGATCCTTCAACGCCTTGCGTAGTTTTGCCTTTGCCTGTTTCAGGGAAATGGGCGCGACGGCGGGGTCCGCGGTTTTCTGCACCAGGTAGAGAACTTTCTTTTTCCCTCCCACGGTCAGTTTTTCGCCCGTCGCGCCGAGCTGATTCATGATCTCGGGGGTTCCGTACCGCGCGACACCGTTGATCATGACCAGCTGAATCGAGTGTTCGGCGGCCCTGATCAGGGCCGCGCAGGGATCTGGCGGGGTCCCTTCAATCACGAGAAAATCGGCCCGTTTGCCCTCCTCGATGGACCCGAGGCGATCCTGCCATTGGAGGATGGCGGCCGCGTTGTTTGTCGCCAGCGCGACGATTTCCTCATCGCTGAAAATCCCCCCGTGCTCCCTGCTGAACAGGTGGGCGACCTTGAGTTCGCCCAGCAGATTCTTGCTGCCTGAGGGAGACCAGTCGGAGCCCAGCCCGATCCGTATACCCGCTTCCTTGGCAGCGATCACTTCCGCCGTTCCCCCGTAGAGGAGAAGGTTGCTGAAAGGAGACCATACCATGGAGGCCCCCTTGTCTTTCATGATGTCATAATCCAATTTGTTCAGGGCCGTGCAGTGGATGCCCGCCAGGGACTCGGCGACGGCCCATTCGCCGGGTCTGAACTCCAGGCTCAAAAAGTGGCGGCGCGCGGCCGCGTCTATGCCCTCGGCCAGATGCAGCAAAAAACATTTTTTCTGCCCGAGGCGCGCAAGGAATTTCTCCGCGTCGTTTGCCTCCACGTCCGGGATCCGTGTCCCTGCTTCAGGCAGACCGGGGTCGTCCGTCTGTTCGACATTGCGCACGATGCCCCGGTAGAACCGCCGTGCCCCCCTGTTGCTGTAAAGTTCGATGCCCTGGCTGGTCGTCACGCCGCCCAGCAGGCACTTGCACTCCACGAAGCGTACGACGGCGGGCATCAGGCCGGGAATCGTCCCGATGAGCTTCATGGGCCCGCTGATGAGCTGCTGGTATTCAGGGATTCCCGCCCACTGGCCCCGGTTGCCGTACTTCTTCGGTACGTCCCAGAGCTGGAGGATGTCGTAACTCAGGTGATTGTGCAGTTCGATGAGTCCCGGAAAGATGGTGCCCTGCGTATCCACCACGGGGACGGCCTCGAACCCGTCCGGGGATGGCTCCCCCTCGAGCCGCACGGCTGCGATTCCGCCTTTTTCGATGAAGATTGTGCCCTTTTTCAGGATACGCCGGGCCGGATCCATAGTCACGATCTGGCCTGCCAGGGCAAGCTTTGGCCCTTCCAGCGGATCGATCGGGGTCTCGGGTTTCTTGAGACTGATTTCGCTCTTTCTATTTTTCATATGCCACCTCTTGAGACCGTAACATGGTGGGAACAAAATGGCGTGGATGGGGTTTCAGGCCAAGTGAAGAAGCAACGGACAATATATTTTAGTATAATGAATAAAATGTATTAGTAAAGTAAAGATTGCCGGCAAACCTTTAAGAAGATATCATTTCAATTGGGCTTTGATTTAAGGAATAGAGGAGAGACGATGATATTCCGCGCAATAGAATTCGCCGCCAGGGCGCACAGGGATCACTACCGCAAGGGCACCCGGATACCCTACCTCATTCACCCCCTGAACGTCGCGAAGATCCTCATCGAGTACGGTTGCCCGGAGGAGGTCGTCGTTGCAGGCATCCTTCACGACACAACGGAGGACACTCCTGTGACATCCGGAGAAATCAGGGAAGAGTTCGGGGACAAAGTCGCGTCGCTCGTGGCGGCAGCCTCAGAGCCTGACAAGTCCGACACCTGGGAGAACCGCAAGAACCACACCATCGACTACTTGAAGACGGCGCCGATGGACGTGCTCATTCTCTCCTGCGCCGACAAACTGGACAACGTGAAGAGCATCATCGAGGACGTCGAGAAAGACGGAGAGTCCGTCTGGGGCCGCTTCAGGCGCCCGAAGGACGACCAGGAGTGGTATTACCGCTCTCTTGCCGAAATCTTTAATTCGAGGGCGGGCGAAAGTGAAGCGGCGACATCGCTTTTCCGAAGATATGCCCTGGAGGTGAAAATACTCTTCGGGTAATGATTGTTCAAATATCAAATTATCAAAGCCTGACCCCACGCCGATACAAACCATAGAGGTATTCTTGCGTCGTGAAACTGACAGGGAAAAAGATATTCATTACCTTCTTTGCCCTCTTTCTGGTTGGCCTGGTTGCCGCCTGGTTGAGCGTCGTCAATGAGCCGTCAAACAGGGCCCGGCGCGATGTCGAAAGGAACCTGAAGAAGTTCGTCCGGTCGGGGGCGACGGCGGCCCACATGAAGGACCTGGCGCCCCATGAGTGGGAGCGGGTATACCCTTTCGGGTCCGGGGCCGAATCCGGAAACACGTGGAAGGGCCCCGATTGCCTGGGGGAGACACACTGGGGTCTTCTATTCGTGGATAAAAGCGGCGGGGAGGTCTACGTCTGCGTGGCGCGGCGTGTCATCGACGGCCCGCCGTCAACGGGGCCGGCGTGCGTTTTAAATGAAGGTGCCGTCGCGCGGATCACAGCCAAACCGGACGCACCCGGGAGACACCTTGAAATCCGTGGCCCGACCTGCCCGTGAGTCAGTTTTAAACTAAAAGGGGACAGGCCCCTTTTTCCCGCCGGTCAACGTTTAATATCAAATTATCAAAGCCTGACCCCAGCTCTTTGCGGATGATCATCAAAATGCTCATTCTTTCCTGAACTGGGCAATCTGGCGCGAGATCGCCGCAAGTCTGCCCTCATCGTCCCAGACTTCGCCGTCCGCCTCTAGGAGCCCGCAGGTGATGAAGCGGGTCCTGAGACTGCAACGGAGCCGATCGGTCCGCGGCAGGTTCCTGACGTTCACGGAAAGCTCCACCGTCGGGACCCATGACGTCATGCCCTGCGTGGCCAGGGCCGCGGGCGGCATGGCATCGATGATCAGAAAAAGCGAGAGGAGATCCACGGAGCGCCCGTCACGAAAACTGAGATAGCCCCTGTTCAGCGACACATCCGCCAGTCTTCCCGTAAGCCAGCCGGCGCAGGCGGGGTCGAGCCGGAGGTCGAGCTGTTGAAAAAGGGTGTATTTCGGCATATCGGGTATCCGCACGCATTCCCCGACCGGGGCAAGTTCCGGAGCCCTCGTTTCATACCGTTCGATCCCACAGCCGTTGTTCCCCGCAGCGAACGTGCCGAGGGCCCTGATCTTTTCCTCCCCCGTCTGCGAGAGGCGCGCCTCGAAACGGGTGAACTGCCGTGAACGGGCGATTTCCGAAACGCGGATCTCCACCTCGCCGGGGACACACCGGGAGAGATAATTCGCGGTAACCGTGGGGGTCTCCCTCTTGTCGCTCTTCCGGAGCATCGCGCCGGCAATCATCGCCATGAGATACCCCCCGTTGGGGTTGCCGTTCACCGACCAGTTATCCGAGATCACCCCGGCAAAGCGGGAATTTCCCAGATCCTCGAGCATGATGTCCCTGTCAAAAAGATTCATGACCGTCCTTCATGAAGAAAATCCGCGGCCGCGCACTTTTCAGCGCACCTTAAGTCAGTAAACAACCCCCTACCCTTTCCGTGCCGCCTCCTCCAGGAGGATCTTCCGCAACGTCATCTTCTCGAGCTTTCCCGTAACCGTCTTCGGAAGGGCATCGAAGAAGCGGACGTACTTCGGGACCTTATAGGCGGCCATGTTCTTCCGGCAGAACTGGATGACATCCTCCTCGGTGGTCTTGTTCCCAGGCTTCAGGGCCAGGCAGGCGACGACCTCCTCCCCCTTCACCAGGTCGGGGATGCCGACCACCTGGACCTCGGCAACGGCCGGGTGGGTGTAGAGGACGTCCTCGAGCTCCTTCGGGTAGATGTTGAAGGCCGCGCGGTTGATCATGTCGTTCTTGCGGTCCCGGATGTAATAGTAGCCGTCCTCGTCGAAGCTGACCATGTCCCCCGTGTAGAGCCAGCCGTCCCTGAGGCTCTTGGCCGTCGCCTCCGGCTTGTTCCAGTAGCCCTTCATCACGTTCGGCCCCTGGATGATGAGCTCCCCCACTTCCCCGACGGCCACGGGCTTTCCGTCGTCCCTCACGGCCCCGACCTTGATTTCCGGGACGATGGGGACCCCGCAGGACATGACCTTCTGCACGCCCTTTCCGGGAAGCGGGTTCATGAAGACCACGGGCGCCGCCTCCGTCAGGCCGTACCCTTCGCTCATGGGCGTGAACTTCGCGTTCCACGCCTTGAGGATCGGCTCGGGGGTCACCGCCGCCCCGGTGACGCAGTACCGCAGGCGGATTTTGCTAGCGTAGTCGTCCACGGCGGGATGGTTCACCAGGGCGTAGTACATCGTGGCCACGCAGTGGCACGCCGTCGCCCGATGGCGGGCCATGGCATCCAGGAAGGCCGTCGGCTCGAAGCGCTTCAGCCAGGCCACCGCCCCGCCTTCGATGAAGAGTTCGCCCACCACGTGCGTGAGGGCGTAGGAATGGAAGAGCGGAAGGGAGCAGACGGAGAGGTCGTTGTACGTCGTCTCCGCCCAGTCGGCGCAATGCCGGGCGTTGGTCCAGAGGTTCAGGTGGGTCAGCATGACGCCTTTCGGCTGCCCCGTCGTCCCGGAAGTGTAGAGAACGGCGGCGAGATCGTCCTGTTCCACGGCCATCGCGTCGAAGGTCTTGGGATACCGCTTCACCCACGTCTCATGGGCAACCATCCCGTCGGTGTCCTTGCCGCGGACCACGATCATTTTCTTGACCCCGATCCCCGGGAGCCCGCAGACGTGGCGGGGGACCGCCGCCAGCTCCTCCGCGGTGACAAGGACCTTCGGGGTGCAGTCCCGGATGACGTATTCCAGCTCGCGCTCCTTGAGCATCGTGTTGATCGGGTTGACGATGGCCCCCATTTTCAAGGCCCCGAAATACCAGAACAGGAACTCCGCGCAGTTGGGAAGAAAGAGCGACACCCTGTCCTCCTTTTCCACGCCCAGATCCGCGAGGCCGTTTGCGACCCGGTTGGCCTCGGCGTCGAGTTCCCTGAACGTCCACTGATCCTCCTCCATGATCAGGGCCACCCTGCCCGGGTGGGCATGCACTGAATTCTCAAGACAACTCGCCAGGTTGATGCCTTTCACGATGGTTCCCTCCTTTTCTTTTTTTCGTTCTTCCGGAGGCCCCGGGAGCCGCCGCCGCATCATAAAGGCCGCGGAATCCCCTCAGTCTCCAGGGGCAAAACCGCGGGCGGCGTGCCTGCCCGCGCCTCACTTCCCGTTTCAATCCACAACGCGGCGCATAAAGACGGGCTGAAAAACCCGCAAATCCGCCCGCAACGTGCTTCTAAATATATCGTGGTATTTTGTCAAGACCGCATTTAGTCGGGGATTTCAGCACCCATTCCGCCCCGGCCGTACACCTCTTTTTTTACCTGTCATTTCGCGGGAAATAACACTGGAATGAACACTTAAACGATTATCAGCTAAAGTATTAGGCGGCTAAGAAATTCAGAAGTGTCAAATGGGGTATTTACCGATTTTTTTATTGACAACTTTTTGCATACTGAACCTGAAAACCTGTCGCTCACGATCACTTTTCTTGTCTTCGCGACGCCCTGGCCATGCCGGCCGCGCCGGTGAGGACGATTTTTGAAATCTGAATGAAGCGCACAAATCATCCTGAACACCCGAAATTCCAATAGAGGAGGTTGCACATGAAGATAAACAAGAAGAGCAAAGTCGGTTTATGGACGCTTGCGTCGCTTGCCGCCGTCGGCGCCGGTACGGCGACCTTCTTTCTGATTGGTCCCCGAAAAATCAAGGAGAAAGTCAGCGGGCTTCGCGGCAAGAGCAAGAAAGGCAGTGACAATATCGAGGCGGATGGGCCGTAGCCGACACCGGGATTTTTTGCGAATCCCGGGTCACGATGCGTGTTTAAAAGGCGGGGCAACATGAAAGGACGCCGTTTCAGGGTCGTCTGTTCGCACGCGGCCTTCGTATTCCTGCTTTTTCTGCCGGCGCTTCTTCAGGCACAGGGCCCGCCGCCGGTAGAGGCGCCGCTCGTTCGCGAAGGGGACTTTGCCGTTGAACTGCTGCCGGCACTTGACATGGGGTCGACGCGGGACGAGATCGAGGCCGAAAGTCGACTCGGAGACGCCGGTATCGCCCCTCGAAACGGCTGGATCGCCGACTACCCTGTAACGCCCGACATTGTGGGTGAGTTGCAGGCAGCCGTCGTCGATGCCGCAGATGCCGGGAGACTGTCGCTGGGAAGCCAGGAAGCCCTGCAGAGGTTCAATGCCGTTACCGCTGCCTTCGGCTTGTCCGTTCTTCCGTACACGGGTGACACCTCTTACCGTCCCGAGCCGTCAGACACTGAGAGTTACCCCAACCCCTCAGCCATAAACGGCTATTATGCCGACGCAGGGCCGCCGGTCGTCACCTACTACAATCCGCCGCCTGACTACTATTATCTCTATGCCTGGGTCCCCTATCCGTTCTGGTGCCGGGGTTTCTGGTACCCCGGGTTTTTCGTTCTGAACGATTTTCACAGGCACAAGGTCGTGCGAAAACAAGTTAAGTTCGTCTCGAACCATTTCAATGACGTCGGGAGCCACCGGACATTCCGGATTGATCCCGTGGCGAGATTTCACGGTAAAACCTACCCGGGAATCGGGGCGCACCGTTCGAAGCATTTCATTTCCACGGGCATTCCGAAAAGCGACAGAAAAGTCTTCAATGCCCCGCCCGGGAAGAAGGCACCGGAAGGAATCGGCGCACCGTGGGGCACTCCCGGAAAGGGACCTCCACCCTGGGGCAGTCCGGCGAGGTAAAGTCAGATTCAAAAATGTTTTTTATCTAAAGTTTTTAGAGATTTAGACGATATAATTCGCGATAGTTTTCGTTTGAAAAAGGCAAACCCGCCGAAAGGCGGGGACGCAAAGCTTCTGGCCTAAACCCAGCGATGATCCTGGACATGGCAGCAGGGTTGCCAATACGATGCCGGCACCATTCTTTTCACTACATTTCAAGACCTCACGCCGCAGTTATCTGAACCACTCCAGCTTATCTTTGTACAACCGTCATAACGGCTTGCGTTGCTGTCATGCTGACCTGACTCAAGGAGGGGTGAGATGGAACATATTCTACAGTGCATGATCGGCTGTAAAGAGAAGGACCACAGATCATTGTTGAAAAATCTGGCAGTGATCTCGTTGATGTTCATCTGGATCGTTCTCTTGATGACCTACAGTTTTTCCTTTTTCGACTTCATCAGCAAACAGCAAATGGCCCTCGAGGAGGGATACATGTTGGCTCAATCGGAAGTCCGGCATATTCTCGCCGACCGCGGCGTGCTGGAGCAAGGGCGTGAGAAGGTTACGGCTCAGCCGTCAGACGCAAAGGATGGTTTGTCGACACAGGAAAAAAATGTATTGTCGTCTTATATCCTGTTCGGAAAAGCCTTGAGGGGATTCCAGAGGGATGGGAAAAAAGGAGAGTTTAAAAATCGCTGAAATGGATTGTCGCGGCTTTCACAGTCCCCGGCATGCCGCTTTATCCAAACTCAATCATGGTTCATGGCGGTCCTGGACGAAATTTGAATTAACAGCATCGCCCCCCTGCGGGCCAGCGAGGGGTTGTTAAGATACCTCAGATGAACAGGAGGGGTATGGCCAACAACTCGGCAGGCCACCTTTTTCACGGCCGTAAATATCAGATCATCAAAGCTTACCCCGGACCGTGAATCACTTAACAAAGACAATTTATGACATGCATTTATTCCTTGCGTCCTCGATGGCCGCCTTTGCCTCGGCCACCATCCGCTCGATCAGTTCCTTGCAGGTGGGTTCGTCGTTCATGTTGCCTATGATCTGCCCGACGGGGAAAAAACCCTCTTCAAGATTGCCTGTCTCCGCCGCCACCTTGATTCCCACCACGTTCAAAGCCTGCCGGGCCAGGTCAGCCACACCCCTGTCTTTCTGTTTCAGGCCGCTGACCAGCAATTTGTATATAGGAACATCAAGTTCTTTCTTCACTTTCATCGCACTCGATATGGCTTCCACAAAGTTAAGCTTCCCTTCGGCCATCTCCATCGTCGCTTTCGTCTTAAGCCATCTGCCCGGCATGCCGTCAATCTTGTCCGAACAGAGCGTGTCGTTTTCCGAGGCCGCCATAATCGCTTTTTTTACGGTCTCGTGGACCTGGCACTCCTTGGTCAGCACGAACCTCGTACCCATAGATATGCCGTCGGCACCCAGTGCCAGGGCCGCTGCCAGCCCCCTGCCATCGCAAAAACCACCCGCTGCGATGATGGGGATTTTGACCCGCCGGGCAAGAATCTGGGTCAGCACCAGCGTCGTAACCTCCGCTCCGTGCGCGGCCGCCTCGTGACCGGGTACGCAAATAGCATCCGCTCCGTCCCCCGCGGCCTTGAGCGCATGCCGCTCCGTAGCCACTGTGGCAATGACTTTCCCGCCATACTCGTGGGCGGCCTTGATCATCCAGTCCGCTTTCCCCAGGGCGTAATTCAAAATCGGGACTTTTTCCGCCAGTGCCACCTCCGCATTTTCCCGGGCATTGGGGAGCAAGAGAGTGAAATTCATGGCAAAGGGTTTATCGGTGAGAGACCGAATTTCCCGGATGATCGCTTTCATCTCCTGGGGGGTGTTCGCCGCACAATTAAAAGTGCCCAGCCCGCCGGCTTCCGACACGGCCGCCACCAGCTTCGAAACGCTGACCCAGTTCATCCCCGGCAACAGGACGGGATATCCGATGCCGAAGAGCTCCGTCATGCCAGTCTTCGCAGCGATTTACCCCGCCTTTACTCGCCTTTGAAGTTCGGTTTGCGTCTTTCCATGAAAGCCGTTGCGGCCTCCTGGACGTCCTTCGATGTGAGAAACGCGGCGTTCTTCTCGATCGCTTTGAACATCCCGTCCGTGATGGACGCCGTGCGGCTGAAGTTGAGCACTTCCTTCGTCCCCATGACGGCCAGGGGCGCGTTTGCGGCAATCTGTCCGGCCAGTTTCCGCGCCTCCGCGAAGAGGACCTCTTTATCCGGGTACACGGCATTCACGAGCCCCATTCGTTCAACCTCCCGGGCAGAATAAAAGCGGGCTGTATAGGCCATTTCCCTCGTGAAGCCCTGACCGACGATATGGGGAAGGCGCTGGAGAACGCCCATGTCAGCCACAAAACCGATGGCCGCCTCACGCAGGGAGAACGACGCATCCTCCGTGCAGAGCCGGATGTCGCAGGCCGAGATCATATCAAGGCCCGCGCCGACGCAGACCCCGTGGATGGCGGCAATCACCGGCTTGCGGCACTCCTCCAGGACGTTGCAGCAGTCAAAAAGGGCATGTAACGTGTCGTAAAAGTAAAAGGATTTCTTCGCACCGCCACCGACAAGGCCCTGGGACATGAAATCCCTGAGATCCATGCCGGCGCAAAACCCCTTGGCATTGCTCCTGAGGATGACGACCCGAACATCTTCGAGATGGTTCAGCTCCCTCATGGTTTTCGCAATCTCGGCCGCAAAGGCGAGACTGATTGCGTTCAGGCTTTCCGGCCTGTTCAACGACATTGTCGCAATATGATCTTCCACGCTCAATTCGATAAACGACTGTCCCACGTTTTTCCTCCTCTCATGCCATTGTGTTCTTCACAGAGGGCCGACTTTGCCATGGCCGGCGCCTTCCGAAAAACCGCATCATTTAGCGTTTTTTCAACTCTTCCTGCCGCATCTCGCGCCTGAGCATCTTGCCGACCTTTGACTTGGGCAGCATATCACGGAATTCGATGTAATGGGGGACCTTGTAAGCGGCCAGCCGGTCACGACACCAGGTCTTCATCTCCGTCGCGCTTATACCCTTGACATCTTCCTTGACGACCACGAAGGCTTTGATTCGTTCGCCCACTTTCTCGTCGGGCACACCGATGACGCACGAGGCGATGACGGCCGGGTGTTCCTGGAGAACCTTTTCAATCTCGGCAGCGGCAATCCGGTAGCCCTTGTGTTTAATGATATCCGCCGTACGGTCCACAAAGTAGAGCCAGCCCTGATCATCCATCCGGATCACGTCGCGCGTCCTGTACCAGACCTCGGAGTCCATCTTCAAAAAAGAACCGGCTGTCTCCTCGGGCTTTTCCCAGTATTGTTTCGTTCCGTATTGCGCCGTCACCAGGAGGTCCCCCGGCTCGCCGGGGGGCACGGGTTCCAGCGTCCCAGGGTCCACAAGGCGGATCCTGTTGATCTCCACAACCTTACCGATGCTGCCTTCGGGCGGAAGGCCATCCCTCACATAGGAGGCCGATATGGCCCCGCAGGACTCCGTCGTCCCGTATCCCTGGTAGAGGCAGGTGTTGAATTTAGCCTGCCACCATTCCGCCACCGCCTTCGGCAGGACATCACCCCCGCAGCCGCAGTATTTAAGAGAGCGGAGGTCATAATTGTCGAGGCGATCGTGTTCGAGAATCATGCGATAAAAAGCCGGGACGGCATACATGTTTGTCGCCCTGTACCGCTGCACCTGATCCATGAAGGAATCCAGGTCAACCCTGGGGAAAAGAATGAGCGATCCTCCGTCAATCAGCAACGGTGTGAGGCCGTCCATCTGGCCGATGACGTGATAGAGCGGGGCCGCCTGCGCCGTGATCATCCCCCCCGGCGGGATAAGAGGCTCACTGTATTTCCGCCATTCTCGTAGCTGGGCGATCAAGAGGCCGACGGACAGCGGCACCCCTTTTGGTTCCCCGGTGGTTCCGCCGGTATAAAGAATCAGAGCCGTCTGGTCTCCCCCTTTCGGTTCAAAGGGTGGAAGATGAACCGGCTGTCCTCTCTTCAGCAATGATAAAAAAGAAAAATATTCCCCTCCGGCGGGGATTTTCCCCTTGGGGACCAGCTGAAAGCTGTGGGCGAAAACCTTTTTCCACCAGGGGACCAGATCGATGATGTTCGTCACGATGACCCGTTTTAACCCGGTTTCGGGGAGGACCTCTGCGGCATAGGCGAGGTTGCTGTCCATGCAGATGATCGTCTCGACCTGCAGGTCCTTCACAAAATACTTCAGGTCATAGGCGGTATAGATCGGGGCCACGGGAACTGGAATCGCATTCAGACGATGCAGGGCAATATAGGCGATAAGCGTCTGGGGAAGGTTGTGCATGTACAGAATCACTCGATCTCCCTCGACCACGCCCTTTGCATGCAGTGCCGCCGCGAACCTCAGGACCATCTCGTGGATCTTTTCGTAACTGTATCTCCCGCCCAGGTAGATCATCGCCGTTTTCTGAGGGTTTCTGCGGACCTGACCGGCGAAGCACCCGTAGACGGTATTTTCCAGTTTTTCCGATTCCATGATCGATCTCACTCTTCTTTGCTACACGCCCAGATAGGATGCCCTGACATCGGGATTGTCCGCAAGCTCCCGGCCCGTGCCGCCCATGACAATGATGCCGTTTTCGATCACGTACCCCCGGTCGATGATCGGAATGAGAGGTCTGGCAAATTGCTCCGTCACCAGGATGGTGACACCCCTGCCGCTGATTGTTTTCAGCGCCTTTGTGACCTCTGACTGCAGGAGGGGGCTCAGGCCGAGAAGCGGTTCGTCCAGAAGCAGGAGGCTCGGACGCGTCACCAGGGCCATACCAATAGCAAGCATCTGTTGCTCCCCGCCGCTCAGGAGACCGGCCTTGCGTTTTTTCAATGTGAGCAAATGGGGGAAGATCTCGAAAACAACGGCGATGCTTTCCTTGACTTCCAACCGTTTCCGCAATTTTCCGGCTATTCTGAGATTCTCCAAAACGGTGCTGTCCCGGAAGATGGGGTGCCGCTCACGGCAGAGCACCATTCCTTTCTTGACCCGGTCGCTCGGTTTGAGATAGGTAATGTTTTCCCCTCTGAAGATGATTTCACCGCGTACCTCGATCCGCTCCCCGCCCCGGCGGTCCTCCTTCTTTTTCTGATCGAGGATCAGGCCCGATACGGCATTCATCAGGGTGGTCTTGCCGGCGCTGTTGGAACCGAGGATGCCGACGATCTCCCCCTCTGCAACCTCGAGACTGATGTCGTTTGCGGCGAGGGCATTCTCGAAGAAGACGGTCAATTTTTTCACTTCCAGAATCTTTTCGGCTTCGGGCCGGGTCTCGGGCTGCTCCTCCGGCGGCGGCGCTCCGTGGGAGGGGACCATTTCAAGGCAGTCGTATTGGGATTCACTTCCCAGATAGGCCGCCATGACCGATGCGTCTTTCATGACCTCTTCCGGCAGTCCCTCGGCGATCTTGGCGCCGAAATTGAGAACGATCACCCGCGAGACCACACGAAAGAGCTCCCTGAGCCTGTGTTCCACCATGATCATGCTCAGGCCCTGGGCGCTCAACTTCTCGAGCATGGGGAGGGTTGCCGCAACCTCGGACATGGACATCCCGGAAAACAGCTCGTCCAGAAGGAGAACCTCCGGCCGCAATGACATCGCCCGTGCAAGGTCGAGCCGCTTCAGGTATCCGTGTGGGAGACTGCCCACCATCCTGTACGGAATGAAGGAGTCCCGTTCAAACCCGTATTCATCCAGGATTTCGATGGCGATATCGTCACGTTCCCCGTACCTGCCGCCCTTCAAGGTCTTGACCCTGGGGGAGCAGAGGGGGATGATAATGTTTTTGAAGGCGGGAAGGTTGTAAAACATGTGCACCATCTGAAAGGTCCGCGCGACGCCGAGTCCGGCTATTGTGTAAGGCATCTTGCCCGTGATGGCTCTGCCCTTGAAGAGGACTCGGCCTGCATCGGGTTTCACGAAACCGGTGATGAGGTTGATCAGCGTTGTTTTCCCCGACCCGTTGGGGCCAATGATGCCGATGAATTCCCCCCTCCGGAGTTGGAAACTGACGTCGACCGTGGCCTTGACCCCGCCGAAGCTCTTGTGCAGATTTTCAACCTGGAGAATCACTTCGTCCTGCATCGCTTTTTTCCTATATTTTCACCGTTCTCTCGAACTGATGATATTTTCTGGCTATATAGTGAAAAATTCCCTCGGGGAGCAAGATCATACTGGCGATAAGGATCAGGCAGTAAAAGACCATCCGTAGTCCTCCGAAATCCCGAAGGGCCTCCGATAGGGGTATAAGGATTGCGCTTCCCAGAACGGCCCCGACAAAGGTGCCCGGCCCCCCAAGCGCCGCGGCGGCGAGGGGCAGCAGCGAATAATCCAGTGAAAAGGCGCTCGGTCCGACAAACTGGTAATTATGGCACATGAATGCGCCTGCCAGGCAGCCCACCGCCGAAGCGACGAAAAGGGCCTGTACCTTCCTCCAGTAGATGTTGATTCCCGCGCTCATCACGGCCCGGTCGTCGTCTCGGATGGCATGCATGACAAGCCCGTAATCCTCCCCGATCACCCTGCGAAAAGCGAAAAGACAACCGATCAGCGCAAAAAGGATGAGATACTCCGCAAGCAGGTCGCTCTTGAAGGGTGTCAGGTTGACAATCCCGTGCGTCCCACCGAAGATACCCCCGGCTACAATGGTGCGGGAAAAAAGGATGGGGATCACGATGGTCACCATGGCGAAGTAGACCCCCTTCAACCGAATGACGGGGGTCAGGAGAAGCGTGCAGAACAATGCGCCGCCCAGTGTGGCGGCAGGCAGGGTATAGTAGATCGGCCATTCGAAATACAGATTGAGAGCGCCCGCCATGTACGCCCCGACACCAAAAAACAGGGCCTGTCCGAGGGAAAAAAGACCGATGGCCCCGAGAAAATCCCAACTCAATGCCAGAAGCCCGTAGACCGCCGCATAGCAGACGACTTTCCTCCAGTACTCGCCCAGCAGAAGAGGAAGGACAACCATCAGCACCAGCGGAAGCACCCGGGGCAGAATCAGATACAGCATGTCTCTGAACGAGGCGATGGCATAGATGGTGTCCGTCCTCGCCTTGATCCCCCGATCCAGCCGTTCGCGGCGGAATTGAGTCTTTTCAGATTTGTCCATTTACACCCTTTCCTCGAGTTCCTTGAATTTTCCGAAGAGGCCAGAGGGCCGAAGTGCCAGTATCACAACGATGGTTGCCAGGGGAACGATGATCATCCAGGAGGACCCGATGAATTCCGCCACCAGGATCTGCCCGAAGCCGATGATGAAACTGGCCAGGACCATGCCCGGGGTGCTTTCCAGGCCGCCCACGATCGCCACGGTGACGGCATAAATGAGGACCTCATAACCCACGTTGGCCTCAAGGACACCGAGCGGCAAAATCAGGATGGCCGCGACGGCAGCCAGGGCCGAACCCAGCGCCATGCTGAGCGACCCGACCCAATCCGATTCGATCCCCAGGGAGAGGGCCGTCCGCTCCTCCTGGGCAATGCCCCGGAACGACAACCCGATCTTCGTGTGGTGAACAAACAACCACATGAGCCCCGCAAGAACAGCGCCCGAGCAGAGAACAATGAGCCGCTGGTAATCCACCGACACCTCGCCGACCGTGATATCCCCCTCGACGAAGGGCAGAAGATTGTAATAGAAACCGTAGAGGCCCTTCCAGTTCAGGAATTCCAGGATCGCGATGCCCGCGACAAAAGTGATGACCAGTTCGGAGAGAATGATCCCCCTGATGCGAAGCAGAATGCCCCAGTAGAAGACAAACCCGAGAAACCCCATGATGAGAACCGTCAGGACCGCCGACGTGAACTGGGATAAGCCCAGGAGGTTGATGATGCACCAGGTGATGTAACCGCCAAGCACGTAAAAGCCACCGTGGGCGAAGTTCGCAATGCCGCTGATGCCGTAGACCAGGCTGAATCCATAGCCGTAGAGCATCAGGGTCACGCTCTGGGTCAGGCCGTAGATGAAAATAGACATTTTCTTGCACCCTTCCGATTCAGCTCAGATGGACCTGCCTACACCGGTAACATCACGGGGGGGGGTGACCCCCCCTCCGCGACCACTGCAGTCTATTTCATCCAGGGAGGCAGAACGACTTTACCCTCGGCAACGGCGGGCGGATAGATGGGAACCATCTTCCCATTGAGCCATTGATAGGCGAGGCATACGGCGGTCTCCTTCGGGTCGTCTCCGTAGACCACCTGATGGTTCTTGTCAAACCTGATCCTCCCGATAACCCCCGCGTAATCGGTCTTCTCGATTTCTTTCACAAGCTTCGCGGGGTCAAGGGACCCGGCCCGTTCAATCGCGCCGGCAAGGATATAGACGGATTCGTAGGATGCCGAGGTCAACCATTGTCCGTGAGGCTTTCCGTAAGCCTTGTTGAATTTTTCAACAAAAGCGCGGGTCTTGGGAAGCTTTTTCAGTGGAATGCCGGAGCCGATAGGCGCCTCCGTCTGAATGATGTAATTGATGTTCTTGCCCATGAAATCCCACCCCCGGGGTGAGCAGGCACCGATGACAAAGCCCACCATGAGAGAGGGTACCTTCATGGACGTCCACTGCTTAAGCATGATGGTCCCCCCCTGCGCCACATCCCAGAACACAACCGTAATCTGGGCCTTCGACGATTTGACCTTCGAGAGGACCGCCGAGAAGTCCGCGGCGTCGCTGGCAATGTTTTCCGTACCCACGGTCTGCCATCCGGTATTTTCACAGTGTTTCTTCAGGACCCCGACGAAGCCTTTGCTCAGCAGGGTGTCCTGGGTGATGAAAAAAGCCCGCTTCAAGCCATGTTCCTTTCTCAGGACATCGATGGCATCCGTGGCTGCCTTTGCGGCTATGACGTTGTAACCACAGACGCGGAAGATATATTTGTACTTTTCCGGATCCTTGGCGAACTGCTGCTGGAACATGTGGGTCTGCGCGTAGGATCCGAGATAGGGGATTTTGTGCTTGGCGATGAGCTCCATGCCGGCCATGAAGACCTCGGACCGGGCAAAACCGACGAGGATGGCATGGGGTTTATCCTGAAGGATCATCTTCTCCACCGCCATGAGGGCATCGTGGGCCGGCGTTGTCGGTTCCATGTCCCTCGTATCCGAAATGATCAGTTTGATGGGTCGTTTCTGTCCGCCGACATTGACACCTCCCTTGTCGTTGATCTCCTTTACGGCCAACTTTACCGCATTGACGGAATCGCGGCCGTAATCCGAATTCAGTGCCGTCGGAATTCCCACAACGATGGGATCAGCCGACCATGCGGGCGCCAACGGAACGCAGAGAATGAGACCGGCAAAAAACGCTGCGGCAATAAACACCATAACTCCTTTTTTCATAAACCCTCTCCTTTCATTCGTTGTTCAGTTTGATGCCATCAAACATACCCTCCGGCCATACCGGATATCTCCCGTAAAACAGTCAATAGTCTCTTCTCCATGCATGAATTTATCTTGAGGCTTCCCTTTCAGGCTATCACCGCAGAATGATCCCCCTGGAGCACAGTTCGGAGGGCTTATGTACCTTCAGACCACCACGCCGCTTACAGTGAATCAGGCATTACGACATGCATTGCCTTCTTGCATCCTCGATGGCCTCTTTCGCTTCCGTCACAATCTTCTCGATCAGCTCCTTGCAGGTGGGTTCGTCGTTCATGTTGCCTATGATCTGCCCGACGGGGAAAAAACCCTCTTCAAGATTGCCTGTCTCCGCCGCCACCTTGATTCCCACCACGTTCAAAGCCTGCCGGGCCAGGTCAGCCACACCCCTGTCTTTCTGTTTCAGGCCGCTGACCAGCAATTTGTATATAGGAACATCAAGTTCTTTCTTCACTTTCATCGCACTCGATATGGCTTCCACAAAGTTAAGCTTCCCTTCGGCCATCTCCATCGTCGCTTTCGTCTTAAGCCATCTGCCCGGCATGCCGTCAATCTTGTCCGAACAGAGCGTGTCGTTTTCCGAGGCCGCCATAATCGCTTTTTTTACGGTCTCGTGGACCTGGCACTCCTTGGTCAGCACGAACCTCGTACCCATAGATATGCCGTCGGCACCCAGTGCCAGGGCCGCTGCCAGCCCCCTGCCATCGCAAAAACCACCCGCTGCGATGATGGGGATTTTGACCCGCCGGGCAAGAATCTGGGTCAGCACCAGCGTCGTAACCTCCGCTCCGTGCGCGGCCGCCTCGTGACCGGGTACGCAAATAGCATCCGCTCCGTCCCCCGCGGCCTTGAGCGCATGCCGCTCCGTAGCCACTGTGGCAATGACTTTCCCGCCATACTCGTGGGCGGCCTTGATCATCCAGTCCGCTTTCCCCAGGGCGTAATTCAAAATCGGGACTTTTTCCGCCAGTGCCACCTCCGCATTTTCCCGGGCATTGGGGAGCAAGAGAGTGAAATTCATGGCAAAGGGTTTATCGGTGAGAGACCGAATTTCCCGGATGATCGCTTTCATCTCCTGGGGGGTGTTCGCCGCACAATTAAAAGTGCCCAGCCCGCCGGCTTCCGACACGGCCGCCACCAGCTTCGGCAAACTGACATACGCCATCCCGGCCAGCATGATCGGATACTTCACGCCAAACATCTCAGTCATTCTCGTTCGCATCATTATCCCCTTTATTTACTTCAATGAATTTTTGTAGCTTCAACATGAGGCTTATTATCTTGCATACAAGATAATAAGCAAAATTTTCTCCTTATCTCAGGTCTTTCAGGAAACGTTCAAGAAGAATTCTCTCCTCAATTTTGAGTGGTCGCAGGGCTTCTTGATGACATGCTTCAATTTCTGACCACATCTCCTCCCTGACCTTGAGAGCTTTCTCCGTCAATGAGATTTCAAGCAACCTTCCATCGTTAGGAGAAATTTTCTTGATGATCCAATTATCCTTTTCCATTCTGTCCAAAATGCCTGAAATGGTTGCACTATCAAGTACCAGGCGCATTCCGATTTCTCCCGCGGAAAGCCCCTCTTCCTCATAAAGGACCGCCAGAACGGCACTCTGTACCGGCGTCAGCCCAAAACGCTGCAGCCTGGATTTGAAAATCCCGTTTATTCTTTGATTGACTTTGGCAATCAGGAAATGCAGGCAGTTTTCGTAATGCATATTCTGTTATTATGTCTTGTATACGAAATATTTTATCCTTTCCATTTTGTCAAGCCTTTTCAGAATCGCAACAATCCGTCTGAGGATGCGATCATTGAATTGTAAGAAAATCGACCGTTGTGTGCCGTACATCGGATGAACGCGTTTGAGCAACCTCTCTTCCAGAGTTAAGTTTCTTTCCCTTTCTGAAAGCGGTCGCCGTTATATTAACTGAGGAACTGTTTCCATTCCGTCATGCGATACAGCGAGGGGTCAAACGGGGTCTTTTCGTGCCACATTTCCATCAGCGTCTTGATGACCCGCTCGACCTTGCCGTTGGTTCTGGAATTACGCAGCCTGATGAAGCGCTACCTGTTACGAGACTCGGCGGAAAGGACAATGCCGGTCCGTTCGCTGACCGGCCGTTTAGACCAGACAAACACAGAGACACCCCGGTAACGCAGCAGCAACAGTCCCCACGTCGATTAGCACTGATCCCGGCGCGACGAGAGCAGTGTTCAGGAGTAGTCCCCGATATTAATACAGGTTAAAGAGCGGCTGGAGGGAGTCTACAAACGCCGCTCTTTAACCTGTTTTTGGGGCGGACAAGCGCATCCAATCGAGATATACCCCGCCCCAACTAATGTGGCCTACTGGTAAAAGCGATTGCCGGGCCTGCTTCATGCGAAGGAGGTAGATACGGTACCGCGTGCCGCGGCCCGGCAAAAGCTAATTATTCCGTTCTATTTCTGTTCCGCCGTTTTGGCCTGCGCCGGCTTCACGGCCTTCGGCCTCTCCAGGCCATGCACGACCTGCGACCGTATCATTCTGGGCAACATCATGTGATGCTGAGGACAGATCGACCCGGGATTCTGGTAGGCGCAGTTCGCGAAGGCGCACATGTACTTTCGCATGTCCTCGAACCGAACGACTTCATCGACGAAACCCGTGTATGCGCAATAGCCCGGGCGGGATTTTCTCACGTAATGCCGGGCAAGCTCGTTCATTTTGTCAATCACCGGGCCGAGCGGCTTCCCTGCATCTTTTTCCTTTACGAGCCGCCTGGCGTAGGATGCGACCGCCGCTGTTTCACCGTGCATGACGTAAATTTCAGTGGCCGCTGTCCCGAGAGTAAAGGCCGTGTGGTTGTTCGCCGTGGGTCCTCCCATGATGTAATGGGCGGCGGCGGTTCCTTTCCTCAGCACGATGAGCATCATCGGCACCGGCGTTGACTCGATGGAATAGATGAGTGACTGTCCCAGCGCCAGGAGTTCCGCCTTCTCCGCCGTATCGCCCACGTCGATGCCTGAGGTGTCCTGGAACCAGATGATGGGGATCCGGTCGCGTCCGCACTGAGTGACGAACTCGTTCATCTTGATCAACCCTTGCCGGTAAATCTTGCCGCCGATCCCGTAGTAATCTGCCGTGTATTCCGGGTATCTCCCCAGCAGACCCAGGCGGTTCCCAATGACCCCCACCAGGTATCCGTCCACCTTGACGAGACCCGTGTAAATCTCGGGGCCGTACTTCGATCTGAATTCAAGGTGTTCCGAATTGTCCACGAGCCGGGCGAGCACGCTGTCGAAATCGTACACCGCCTTCTGGTCCATGGGGATCATATACTTCAGCTCCGACGGGGCGTACCTGGGCGGTGCGGGCTGGGCAACCCGGAAGAACTTGGGGCTGTAGGAGGGCAGGTTCAGCATGTACTCCTTGAGGGCATCGAGGACCTGCGTCTCCTTCTCGTAAACTGCCCGGAAGAAGCCGGTGACATCATGGTGAATTTTCACGCTCCCCGGGGGGACCTCCTTGAAGTGCCTCGTGGCATTGATGATCTGCTCGGCCCCCTCCTCGTCAAAAAAGCCCTTCGGGCTCATGCCGCTGACGATACCGCCGCCCCCGACAGCCATGTTGGCATCCTTGTGAGCCAACATGATGGTGGGGCTGATGGCCTGGTAACCCCCGCCGGCCGGGTTGGTTCCATAAACACCCGCCAGGATGGGCACGCCGAGCTGCTCCAGTTCCGCGTGCCTGAAAAAGCAGGTCCCGTTGCCGCGACGGTTCGCGTAAACTTTTTCCTGCTCGGGCAACTTCACACCGGAACAATTCACCAGCCACACCAACGGTACGTGGAGAATTTTGGCCAGGTCCGTAACCCGGAGGTTGTTTTCCGCCTGCCCGGCTATCCAGGCGCCCGCCATGACCTTGTTGTCGAAACCGATGAGGACACACCACTTCCCCTGAATGCGAGCCAGCCCGTCGATGACACCCGTCATCCCCTCCTCATTCTCCATCGGGTTGTACAGCGTGTGGAGGGGGTAGAAATGCCCGGGATCCACGAGATATTCGATCCGGTCCCATACCGTCATCTGCCCGCGCTTGCGGACGGTCTCGGCGGGAATCCCCGCATTCTTCACCCTTTCAATTTCCCGCTCGATTTCCTGCATCGCCTCTTCGACCTGTTTGGCATTTCCATTCATCTTATCAAACTGGTCTATTTTGAAAGGCTTACCAAGGTCATCCATCTTTTCAAAATACTGTCTCATGCTTCATTCCTCTCTGCTAGAATCACGACATTCACAACAATCCGCATCAGGTCATCAATACCCTGCTCCGTTTCCCAGACCCTTCTTCTCTCTTTCTTACTTGCCGGTCTTCCGGGTGCCGAGTTGATCCAGCGCGACGATAAACTTGCAGACGTTTGCCGACCCCTCGACCATGGAATACGTGGGAGCATCTCGGTAATAGCGGGCCACGGGATATTCCGTGGAATACCCGTAGGCTCCCAGAATCCGCATGGCAAAGTTGCTGCACCTTGTCGCCGCCTCCCCGGCCATGTACTTGGCCAGAGCCACCTCATAGGTGTTGTTCAAATTTCCCTGGTCCTTCTGCCAGGCCGCCTTGTAGACCATGAGCCTCGCGCCCTCGATATCGGCCAGCATCTGGGCAATCATGTCCTGGATCATCTGGAACTGCCCGATGGGCTTGCCGAACTGCACGCGCTCATTGGCATACTTGAGAACCGCATCCAGACAGGCCTGCGCGACCCCGACACCCCCGGCGGCAGCGGAAAGGCGCGTCTGGTTCAGGGACCCGAAGACGATCTTTGCACCGTCACCGGGCTGACCCAGGAGATTCTCCTTGGGTATCTTTGTGTTTTCGAGGTAAATTTCACCCGTCGGGGAAGAACGGTTGCCTAACTTGTCCAGATCCGTCGTCGAAATCCCGTTAAAATTCTTGGGTTCAAGGACGAAGGCCGACAGCCCCTTGGTGCCCTTCGAGCGGTCCGTATAGGCATAGTAAATGAGCGCATCGGCAATACTCGCGTTTGAGATCCAGGTCTTGGAGCCGTTCAATAGCCAGTGATCCCCTTTGTCTTCTGCCGCCGATCGCATGGACATTACATCGGAACCGGCATTGAACTCGGTGATCGCGAAACCGCCGAGGTACTCCGCGCTGACCAGCTTCCGGATGTATTTTTTCTTCGCGGCCTCCGTACCGTAGCGGAAGATCGTGAAGGCACAACCCAGTCCCTGCATGTTGACCTGAACCCTGAGGGAACTCGAGGCCCGTGCGATTTCCTCGGAAAGGATCATCGCCGCCATCCAGCCCATGCTGTTTCCGCCGTACTCTTCCGGAAGCACGGTGCCGAAAAAGCCGAGTTCCCCCATCGGCTTAACGGCTTCTTCATAGGGGAAATAATGCTCCTCGTCCCATTTGTCGGCATTGGGAGCGATTTTCTCACTGGCAAAATCGCGGGCCATCGTCCGCAGCATTTCCAGTTCTTCTGACAGTTTAAAATCCATCTCCAACTCTCCTTATTCGAATGGTTCCCGCAGGTCATGCGGAAGCGTCACCCTCGACGTGTCGCATAGACGACACACCCCACGTTCGACGGCCATCAGCGTTCACAAACACTAGAACCGGCATGGCATTGCCCGAAAGACCCTGACGACGGCCGGGACTTCTTCGAGCCGCGTCGACCCTAAGCCGCTGTAAAATAATAGTTGATATGGTCGTTCGGCAGTTTGTTGACGGCGACCTTCATGGGCATCCCCACGGAGAGCTTGTCCTCAGGGATGGCGCTGTCGACACGGCCGAAAACCTTGTAATCACCGAAATCCAGAACGGCGATCGTGTAGGGAAGTTCCTTGTCAAAACCCGCGGGCGCAAATTTCAGGGTGGAAAACGTGAGCAGTTTTCCGCCGGGGGTCACCTCGAACCACTCCATGTCGCTGGTCAGATCATGGAAACAGTCGGCCCGGGGCGGGAAGTAACGCTGCCCGCATTTCTTGCACTTCGTCCCCACCACCTTTCCCTTTTCCAGGTAGTCGACAAAATCATTGATACGGGTTGTCGCCGTAAAACTGATCGTTCCGAATTTCGAAAATCGAGTGTCTGCTGTAGCTTTCTTTGACATGGCTATTCTCTCCCTAAGATGCTGACATTGGCGTAAAGACCCACACCGCCGACATTGTGGACCAGCCCTAATGCCGGGTTCTTGACCTGCATGTCCCCGGCTTCCCCTCTCAGCTGCAGTACGATGGTCCGAACCTGGGACCCGCCTGTCGCCCCGACGGGATGCCCTTTCGACAGCAGACCTCCGTCGACGTTTACGGGGATGCTGCCTTCCTTGTAGGTTTCTTTCGAACGGACCAGCGCGGGGCCTTCGCCGGGTTTCGCGAAGCCGAGGCTCTCATAGGCCATAATCTCCGCGATCGTGAAGCAGTCGTGGACTTCCGCCACGTTGATGTCCTTGGGTTTGACCCCCGCCATCTTGTAGGCCTGGTTCGCGGCTTCCGTGGCCGCCGGCAGGGAGTAAAAGAGCTCGCGGCCCGCCATGTTCACAGAGGCCGTCGCGGACCCGAGGCCGAGGATCCAGACGGGTCTTTTCGACATGCTTTTCGCCCTTTTTTCACCCGCCACGATGATGCAGGACGCCCCGTCGGCGTTGGAGCAGCAGTCTCCCACCCGGAGGGGACTCGACAGGATACCCGTCATGGGGCTCGCGGGGTCCTTGAAAACATCCGGGGTCATCTGCTTTCTCAGCATGGCCTTGTCATTGAATACGCCGTAGGTCGACGACTTGATCCGCACAAGGGCCAGGTCATCGGGCGTCGTCCCGTACTTCGCCATATGCCCCCGGGCAAACATGGCATAGTATGCCGGCATCATCGTGCCGAATGGCGCTTCCCACTGGATGTCGGTGCCCCGGCCCATCCGCTCCTGTGACTCCGCCGCGCTGATCTCCGACATCTTCTGAAAACCGAGGACCATGACCGTGTCGTGAAGACCGGCCTTGACGAGCGAATAGGCCAGCCTCAGACCGGTGGTGCTCGACGAACACAGGGACTCCGTATAAAATGTCGGCTGGGGGTTCAGCCCCAGATACTCCGCGAGCACGCCCGACGGTGATCGCTGCTTATCATACTCCGGCGCCGAGCAGACGATCGTGGCGTCAATGTCCTTGACCGTCATCTGCGCATCCGCCATGGCCTCCTTGAACGCCTCGAAGACCATCTCCCGGATGGACCCCGGATAGGAGCGCACAAATTTTGTTTGTCCTACTCCGACCACTGCAACTCTACTCATGGTATATCCTCCTTCGTGTTGACCTTCTGGACTATTTGCCTTTGTATTGCGGTTTTCGTTTCTCCAGGAACGCCTTCATGCCCTCGGTCCGGTCTTCGCTGGCAAAGACCAGGGAGAAACAGGCATTTTCGATCGCGCGGCCCGTTTGAAGATCCGCGTCGACGGCGTTCTGGACGGCGTACTTCGCGACCCCCAGGGCCACGGAGCTGTGCCGGGTCATCAGGCGAGCCATCTCCATGGCTTCCTCCATGAGACGGTCGTCGGGAACCACCCTGTTCACGAGGTTGATCCGGAGGGCTTCCTCCGCCGTGATCAACCTGCCGGTCAGGACCAGTTCCTTGGCCTTGCCCAGGCCGACCAGCCTCGCGAGGCGAACAGTGCCACCGCCGCCCGGGATGATACCGATATTGATCTCGGGTTGGCCGAATTGCGCCCCGGCCGCCGCAACCCTGACATCGCACCCCATGGCCAGCTCGCAGCCCCCGCCGAGACAGAAACCCGCCACCGCCGCGATGATCGGCTTTCTCGATTGCTCCATCCGGCAGGTGACATCCCAGAGCGAGACCCGATCGAACTGCTCCAGTGCCGTCTGTTCAACCATCGCCGCAATATCGGCCCCGGCCGCGAACACCTTGTCGCCGCCCGTGACGATGATGGCCCGGACCGCACCGTCGGCGTCAAACTCGGCCAACGCCCGCAGAAGCTCCTGCCGCATGACGACGTTGATTGCATTTCGGACTTCGGGCCGGTTCAACCGGATGATGCCGACGCCGGCTTTTCCGTTCCTCTCGAGGAGAAGCGTGGTGTAACCCATGGATGTTCTCTCCCGTTATCAGAACTTCACGTCGCCTCGGGGTTTCTTCTCTCCGGAGGCGTAGTCGTACCACCCCTTGCCCGTCTTCTTCCCCAGGTCGCCGCTTTCGACGAGCTGCTCCAGGAGCATGCTCGGCCGCCACTTGATGTCCTTGTAGCTGTTGAAGAGTCCCCTCAGCACCTCGAGCCCGATATCGAGCCCGACCAGATCGGCGACTTCGAAAGGCCCCATGGGATGGCCGAGGGCGAGCCGGGCCGCCTTGTCGATGTCCTCGACACTCGCCACACCCTCCATGAGACAGTTGTACGCTTCGTTCCGGAGGGCCTGGTTGATGCGGTTGACGAGAAATCCCGGGACATCCTTCACTCGCACCGTTTCCTTTTTCATCGAGTGAATGACTTTTTCGGCTAGGAGCACCGTCTCCATTGAGGTTTTCAGGCCCCGGACAATCTCCACAAGCCGCATGGCCGGCACGGGATTGAAGAAGTGGGTCCCGATAAAGTTCTGGGGGCGTTTCACGGCCGTCGCCAGTCTCGTGATGGGGATCGATGACGTGTTCGTGGCGAAAACCACCTCTGGGCGGCAGATCGTGTCCAGTTTTTCAAACGCTTCTTTCTTCGCGTCGAAGTTCTCGGCGATGGACTCGATGACAAAATCCACACCTGCGGCATCTTCCCAGGCGGTTGTCAGTTTGATCCGCGAAAGAATTTTACTCTTGTCGTCCGCCGTAATCCTTTCCTTCTTGACCTGACTGTCCAGGCTTCCGTTGATGATTTTCATGCCGCGCTCCATGTTCCGGTGCAGCTTCATCACAACATCATAACCCGCCTGTGCTGCCACCTGGACGATCCCGGCGCCCATCGTCCCGGACCCCACGACCATGATCTTCTTTACATCCATGTTTCACCTCCTTGAAATGCTGAACCGCTCGAACCCATATCAACGCCGTCCTGCCCATTCGCATGGCCACTAACGGCCTCTTCTTTTCAAATCGATCAGACTGCAGGTTATTTCAGTATTTCCCCCGCCTGTATGATCTTCATGATCTGATTGGTGCCTGTGGCCGGGAAAAGTTCCATGGCATCGTTCATGAGCCGCGCCAGATGATATTCGGGACTCACTCCATAACCGCCCAGGATCTCGATCGCTTTCCTCACGACGCTGAGGGCCACTTCCGCACCTGCGGCTTTCGACCGGGCGGAGGATTTGACGATGTCGCGCGGTGTCCCTCCGCGGTCCAGGATCGCGCAGGGCTGGTAGACGAGCCATCGTGCCGCATCGATTTCCGTGTCCATCTCGGCCAGCATGAATTGCACGGCCTGCAGCCTCGCTATCGGCTTTCCATAGAGGACCCGTTCCTTGGCGTACCTGAGTGCGATATCGAAAGCGCCCCTGGCGATACCCAACCCGAGGGCCCCGATGGACGGCCTGGCGACCGTGAACGTGGTGATGGCAATCGGGAATCCCGCCCCTTCCTTGCCGATCACGGCATCCTTCGGGACTTTGCAGTCGGTGAATACGAGTTCACTGACATCCACCCCCTTCAGGCCCATCTGGTCCTGTCTTCTCCCGACAATGAACCCGGGTGTGCCTTTTTCGACCACGAAGAAACTTGCCCGCTCGCCCGTCTTGGCCAGCAGAAGGCAGTAATCCGATGCCCCGCCGCTGGTGATGTAAACTTTTCGCCCGTTGATGACATAACTATCGCCGGCGGCAACTGCTTCGGTCTGCATCGTGGTTAGGTCGGAACCGCCGGAAGGCTCCGTGGCGGCGATACACATCCTCTTTGCACCGCTGATGACCGGGGGAATATATTTTTTCTTCTGATCAGCCGATCCGAAGTTGGCGAGGGCATAGAGCGGCCCCGTCCCCACCTCCAGGAAAAAGGCGGCCGACGGATAAACCCTTGCCACTTCCTCGGTCGCTATGGTCGCAGCAAGATGGCCCATTTCAGATCCGCCCAGTTCTTTTGGCGTCGATATGCCGAGCAGACCGAGGCCTGCAATTTTCTTGAAGAGATCCGCGGGAAATTCGCCTTTTTTGTCTATATCCAGGGCTCTGGGAGCGAGTTCCTTTTCCGCGAATTCGCGAACCATGGCCCGCAGCATTTCCTGTTCTTTCGTGAACTCAAACACGACGGCTCACTCCTTTCCACCCCCGATCATTTCACGTCCGCCGGTTTTCTCGCGGCAGGGGCGCCACCCCCTGCCGCGAGGCGAAAGAGAAACACACTAACAAGGGGGGTATTGCAGTTAGGTACTGCAGTTAGGTATTGCAGTTAAGCCTTGCCTTTACCGCCGATCTTGACCGCGATGTCTTCCCTCAGTTTGTATTTGAGGACTTTCCCTGTTGGCGTCCTTGGAAACTGAGGAATCACCTCGACTCTCTCCGGCCACTTGTACTTCGCGACCTTTTCTTTTTCCATGAAGGCCTGCACGTCCTGAAGGGTGACGGATTCACCCGGTTTCAACTCCAGATAGGCGCAGCATTTCTCGCCCAGGGTGGCGTCCGGCATGGCAACAACCGCGGCATTGACGACCTTGGGATGCTTGTACAGGATGAACTCGACCTCCTCGGCGCTGATGTTCATCCCGCCGCGGATGATGATGTCTTTCAGGCGTGTCGCAAAGTGGTAAAAACCGTTCTCGTCGAGAAAACAGGCATCACCGGTATGGTAATAACCGTCCTTGTCCCACTTGGCGGCATTCAGTTCGGGCCGCTTGTAGTAACCCGCGATGATGAAGGGCGCTCTCTGGCAATACTCGCCGATTTTCCCCGGTCCGAGCGGCTGCCCTTTTTCGTCGACAATCTTCGTGTGGCTGTAGAGCTGCGGCAGGCCGATGGTCGTTGACACGAGTTCCGGATCCATGCCCACTTCCGTCACGTTGAGGTGCCCTTCATTGGAGCCGAAGCCGTTCCAGACCAGGCACCCGAATTTCGACATGAGCTGCCTGATGACGGCCGTGGGACAGGGCGCGCCGCCGCTGGCCACCACGCGGAGAGAACTCAAGTCATACTTGTCCAGGTCCGCGTAGTTGAGCAGGGCCACGTGCATGGCCGGAACGCCTGCATAGAGCGTCGCTTTCTCCTTGTGGATTGTCTGCGCCATGACGGCCGGGTTGAAGCCGTCCAGCAGGATAAGCGTGCCCCCAGCCATCGCCATTGAGAGAATGCCCACGCTCTGGCCGAAAAGGTTGATCCAGGGAAGGGCCATCACGACCTTGTCGTGCACGTTTTCCGTGAGGTGGTGCAGAAAGGCGGAGCGCTCGAAAACCTTCCAGTGATTGTGCGTCCTGGGACAGCCTTTAGGGTCCGCTTCCGTCCCCGAGGTGTAGCACATGGTCAGAACGTCATTGGCGTTGATCTTACAGTTCTCATCCAGGTATTTCGCCTCGTATTTTTTCTCGAGCTTGTTGTCCCACATTTTTTTGAAGGAGACGGTGCCCTCCGGCGCGTCGTCGCCCATGACGATGATGTGTTTGAGGTGGGCGTGACTTTTTTTGAGCCCCTTCATCATGTCCACGTAGTTGAATTTTGCGTATTCCTTCGCGACGATGACGGCAGGTGCTTCCGTCTGACGCAGCACATAGTTCAACTCGTGCTCACGCCACTGCATGGCCAGGGGAACCACGCAGGCGCCGATCCTTGCGAGGGCCATTTCGATGACAATGGCTTCTACGCAGTTCGGGATCTGGGTTACGACCAGGCTGTCCCTCTTAATCCCCATTTCCAGGAAGTTGAGGGCCACCCGGTCCATCATGGTCTTGTACTGCGACCAGGTCAGCCGGTTTTTCGCGTCGATGAGAGCTTCCTTGTCCGGAAAGGCCTTCGCCCATCGCTCTATATAATCGCAGAAAGTCCACTTGTCCCAGAAACCCAGCTGCGTGTATTCCTCTATCTGTTTTTTCGTGACGTTGCTCTCAATAGCCATGATGTCCCTCTTTCCTCCCCAGCAATCTATTTTCCGCAAACGCGTTACACGATTTTCCCGGGACTCAGCGGGGTGAGTACCCTGCTGAGTCCCGAAACGGTTCAAAAAGAAAGACCCCTACGGCAGATTGGCGAAATCTTTCTTCGCGCGTTCCTTGATCACGTAGTGAAGTTTCTTACCCGCGGGGTTGAAGGGAAGTTCCTTCGCCTCGACGAACTTGTAATGTTTGGGGCGCTGGTACCTCGCAAGCCTCGGGTGAGTCTTGCAGAACTCGTCCAGGTCCTTAGCCGTCACCTTCGGATCCTTCAGGGCCACGTAGGCGACGATGGTCTCGCCCCACTCCTTGCTCGGCGCACCCGTCACAAAGGTGTCGATGACCCCCGGATGGTCTTTCAGGGCGTCCTCGACGACGACCGGATGGACATTCTCGGCTCCGGTGATGATCATGTCGTCCATCCTGCCCCGGATGGTTATGAAACCATCCTTGTCCCACACGGCCGTGTCACCGGGAAGCTGCCAGCCCCTGAAGAGAAGGCCCTTCGCCTCGTCTTCCGGCCTGTTGATGTAGCCGTAGCAGCCGTGCATCGTCCTCAGCGCGATTTCGCCTTCCGTCTTCCCGTCTTTGGGGCAATCGTCCTCCGGGTTGTTCGGGTCGCCGCGACGGCCGAGGTCGATCCTCACGACCTTGACGATGTCTTCCGTAATGGCGCGCCCGATCGTTCCCGCCCTCTCCGGCAGGTGCCAGGGCTTTGACATTGTGACCCAATGCTGATCGGCCGTCCCGTAGCCGTCGTAAACACCGCGGCAGAGGATCTTCATTAACCGCATGCAGGATTCCCTCTCAAGAGGGGAACCCATGGAGACGACGGCTTTCAGGCTGCTCACGTCCCTCGGCTTCTTTTCCTGCGCCTGGCACATCCTCTCGTAGATCACCGGGGCGCTCACCATGTGGCTGACTTTGTATTTCTCGATGTAATCGAGGGCAAGGTTGTCATCAAATGATCTCATGATGACGACCGTGCCGCCGACGTGAAGTACGGGAAGCACACCCGTCGTGTTTCCGCCGCGGTGGAAGAGGGGGTTCGTGGCGAGGCTGACGCTCCGACTATCGGCTGTGTGCAGAGCCGCATTCATCATGTTGTCGAAGAAGATGATCCCGTGGTTCAGGGTAAAACCCTTGGGAAGCCCCGTCGTCCCCGACGTGTAGAGCCCGAGGATCGGGTCCAGCCACGAAACATCCTTCTCCGTTTTGGGGGACTCCTTCGATTTCCCGGCGATGAATTGCTCGTAGCTCACATGCCCGTTGGGGACCTCCCCCGGACCGCACATAACACAGATCTTGGGCTTGACCTTGCGCATCGCGATGGCCTTGACGGCCATGTCCTTCAGCCCCGCGTCGTAGATGAAGACGGCCACTTCACTTTCATCCATCAGCCTGCTGACCTGGCCCTCGGGGAGCATGAAATTCATGGAGTAGAACTTGCACCTGGCCTTGGCGCTACCCATGTGCAGAATAAACCACTCGTAGGTGTTGAACAGATCGCCCATGATGGAGTCATGGGTCGTCAAACCGGCATCAAGAAGGGCATTGGCGAACTGGTTGGCTTCCTCGTTCCATTGCCTGAAGGTCAATTCCTTTTTACGGAAGGGGTCAATGATGGCGACCTTGTCAGGCTCTATGAGGCAATTCCGGTAGAGCTGCCTCGTAACGGTGTATTCCTTGTCCCACACTTCTTTAAAAATTGAATAATCGACGTTTTTCCCCATGGTCTCTTCCTCCTTTGCTTGAGAAGTGTCTGTTGTTTAACACCCCTAAGTTGAAATTAGAGAAACCCCCATTGACCGCTGTTGACACATTCACCTCCTTCTTTTCTTTTTTCATGAACAAAGAGCGTTCATTTGTTCCTGTAATTATAGGGCAGATAATCGCGCCCGAAGAGCTCGCGCAAAGCGACCAGTTTCGATACCTGGGATGTCCCGTCGGCAATCTCTATCGCCAGCACATCCCGCAAGCGCTGTTCCAGTGGAAATTCATTCGTATAGCCGGGATGCCCGTGAAGAACGAGACAATCCCTGATGGCATTGGTGGAAAATCTCGGCGCCATCCACTTCACCATCCCCGCGACCGCCGAGGAGGACTGCCCCTGATCACGCAGCCAGAGTCCCTTGTAGCAGAGCAAACGGACGGCCTCGAGAAGGCTTACGTGCTCGACGAGCGGGAAGGACACCCCTTCGAATGTCGCGATCGGTCTTCCGAAAGCGTGCCTCTGCTTGGTGTACTCGATCGTCTCTTCCAGCGAAAGCATGGCCGGGGCGATCGCCTCGAGGGCCAGCAGGATCCTGCTGACGTCGAAACCCTGCATGCCCATGACGAACCCCGTTCCTTCTTTTCCGATGAGATAATCCTTGGGGATTTCCACGTCTTCCATGAAGATGGACCCCCGCGCGACGGAGCGCACCCCCATGTCCTCATAGGCCGATAGCGTCACGCCGGGATATTTCGTCGGCACGACGAAGCAACTCACTCCTCTCGCCCCGGCCGCGGGGTCCGTTTTCGCGAAGACCATCGCGAAATCGGCGTCCATCATCGCCGTGATGCCGGCCTTCTCGCCGTTCAGGATGTAGGACGCCCCCTTTTTGACCGCCGTGGACTTCATGGCCACGGCATCGGTGCCCGAGCCGGGCTCGGTGATCGCAAAAGCGGGAATGAGGTCGCCGGCGATAAACGGCTCCAGAAATTCCTTGCGTATCTTCTCGCTCCCCTGTGAAACAATGGCGCCGCAAAGATGTCCCACAACAGACACAGACATCGTCAGGGCGCAGTCACCCCGGGAAGCCTCCTCGCAGACGATTCCCTCGGAAACATGGGGCGCGCCCATACCGCCTTTCTCCACGGGCGTGGACATGCCGATGAGGCCAAGTTCACCCATCTTTTTGTGGAGATGACGGGGATACTTTTTTTCGCGATCCCACTTCGTGTAGTAGGGCTTCAGCTCCTTCTCCGCAAACTTCCGGACCATGTCACGCAGGGCCAACTGTTCATCCGTAAAACTGAAATTCATCACTCCTCCTTTTCATCCCGTGCAGCGTTGAGTCAAAGAGATCAAACCATGTTCAGGCCGCCGCTGACACTCAGAACCTGGCCGGTGATGTATCCCGCATCATCGGACGCGAAAAATGCCACGGCCCCCGCGATGTCCTCAGGCTGCGCGAGACGACGCAGCGGTATGGCTTTTTTGAGGCCCTCGGCGATGGCCGGGTTGTCGCCGGCGACCTGGGCGAAGAAAGGCGTATCCGTCGGACCGGGTGACACGACATTCACGTTGATCCCGTATCGTGCCACTTCCCTCGCAACGGTTTTCGAGAAGGAAATGATGCCTCCCTTGGCTCCCGAATAAACCGCCTCGCCGCTCGATCCCACCCGTCCGGCGTCGGAGGCGATGCTGACGATCTTCCCGTACTTCCGTTCGATCATGTGCGGAAGAACGGCCTTGAAGAAGTTGACCGGGCCCTTGAAATTGATGTTGAGGACCTTGTCCCATGTTGCGGGCTCGCTCTGGATGAAAAGCTCCATCTTGTCCCAGCCGACGTTATTGACCAGGATATCGACGCATCCGAGTTCGGCGATGGTCTTTTCCACCGTCTTCTTGACCTGCTCGAGACTGGTGATGTCCACCTGCACGGCGATGGCTTTACCGCCCATCCCCTTGATCTCCTCTGCCACCTTTTTGGCCGTCTCCGGATTCAAATCGGCCACACAGATTTTCGCGCCCTCACTGGCCATCTTCAGGGCAATGGCTCTTCCAATCCCCTGACCGGCACCCGTAACAATCGCCGCCTTATCTTTTAATTTCATCTGATTCCTCCTTTGATGACTGCCGGGATCACCCTGTCCTCTGAAAACCCGCGCCCCGCCACCCGAGAGACGGGAAGCCGGCTCCAGCCGTCAGGATGAACCTTGATGCAGATTGATTACTTTTTCCGGGACCCTGTATCGGTCAATTCCAGGAGCAGGCCCTGCGCGCTCTTCGGATGGATAAAGGCCACCCTGTCCGGCCCATCATACATCTTCCCGATAATCTTCAGCCCGTCCTTTTCCAGAGTGTCCACGAGGGTTTCCAGCTTGTCGCACATGATAGAAATGTGATGAAGACCGCCCATTTTGTTGACCTGCATGAATTTCCCGATGGCGCCGTCCGGCCCCGTGGCCTGCATGAGCTCGAAGTAGGTTCCTTTCAGGTTGACGGTGGAAGAAATCTGCTGTAGTTGGGGATATTCCGTCCTTTTCACTTCCTCGGCGCCGAAGGCCGCTTTGAGCAGCTTCAACGTCTCGTCGATGTTCTGAACCGCTATCCCGATGTGATCCACGCCCTTGACCATACGACCCTCCTTTGACCTTTTTGTCGTTGTTGACCCGCCTAAAGGGGAATGTTTCCATGTCCCCGGTCGACGTTACTCTTCTTTTTATGTTTGAAAACCTCCAGGGCCCTGAAAAGATGCGCCCTGGTGTCCCGCGGTTTGATCAGAAAATCGACGACCATCTTTCCCGCGTAATGATAGGGAGAGCTGAATTTTTCCCGGTATTCGTCGATTTTCTGCTTCCGCATCGCCGCCTTGTCTTCCGCTCCTTCGATTTCCCTTTTGTAAAGGATCTCCGCCGCCCCTTCAGCGCCCATAATCGCCATTTCCGCCGTGGGCCAGGCGAACACCAGGTCCGCCCCCATCGTCTTGGAGCCCATGGCGGCCCAGGAGCCGCCGTAGGCTTTCCGCACAACGAGAAGGATCTTCGGAACCTCCGCCTCCACGTACCCGTAGAGCATCTTGGCCCCGTGGCGAATGATCCCCATGTGCTCCTGCCGGATCCCCGGGAGATAGCCCGGCACGTCCGCCAGCGTGATGATCGGGACGTTGAAGCAGTCGCAGACCCTGTAGAAACGGGCGGCCTTGTCGGAGGCGTCGCTGTCAATGGCCCCCGCGAGAACCCTGGACTGGTTGGCGACGATGCCGACAGGATAGCCGCCGATCCGGGCAAAGCCCGTGATCATGTTGCGCGCGAACCGCTCCTTGACCTCGAAGAAGTCACCCCCATCGACCAACGCCCTTATGACCCGCAGCATGTCGAAGGGCTTCCTCGGCGAGTCCGGCACAATGCTGTCCAGCTCCGGGCAGCTCCTGCAGGGATCATCCGCCGGTTTCAGTACGGGCGCTTGCTCGTCCCGGTTCGAGGGAAGAAAACCCAGGAGCTTCCTCACCTGGGCCATGCATTCTTTTTCATCGCCGGCAACGAAATCGGCCACACCGGATATCTCGCTGTGAACTTTCGGACCCCCGAGTTCCGGACCCGTGACATCCTGATTCGTGACTTCCTTGATCACGCGGGGCCCGGTGATATACATTTCGCTGATTCCGTCCACCATGAAGATGAAGTCCGTCAGGGCCGGGGAATAACACCCCCCGCCCGCGCAGGCCCCCAGGATGCAGGAGATCTGGGGAATCACCCCGGAACTGATGATATGCTCATAAAACATGAGGCTGTAGGTTCCGCTTCCTTCCTGAATCCTCCCGCCCGCCGTGTCCACGAAACCGACCATCGGGGAGCGGGACGTGAGCGCCAGTCTCATGGCATGTGCAATCTTCGTCGCCGTCGTGAAACCGACGGTCCCGCCCAGGACGGTGAAGTCCTGGGCATAGGCAAAGACCCGCCGGCCTTCCACCGTGCCGTAACCCGTGATCACACCGTCGCCATAGGGGCGCCTGTTTTCCATGCCGAAGTCGTGGCACTGATGCTGCGCAAACATGGCGATTTCGACGAAACTCCCCGGATCGAAGAAAAGATCGATCCGCTCCCGTGCCGTGAGCCTTCCCCTACGGTGCTGCTCTTCGATGGCCTTGGAGTTACCGGACCGCACCTCTCCTTCGATGCGGTCCAGTTCTTTTACGGGATCTTTCATTGAAAGGGGATCTCCTTCGCCGCACGGGTATGAAACCCGGCGGAACCCACCACTTCAAGACATTTACACTTCCGTGAGGTTGACTCTCCACTCCTTCAGGTTGATGCCGCATCTCTCCATCTCTTCCCCGAGGATACGGATGGGATTGCGCCAGAACATCCCTTCGAGGATGCCCTCGCGGTATTCCAGCTGATGATGCTGATACAGGATCCCGTCGAGGGGGAAGAGGTTCATTTCCGAACCGAACATGTACTTGTCACGCTGCCGCCGGTTGAGCTCGAACCAGGTGTGCGGGCAATTGTGCTCGATGTATTCCGGCCAGATGCCTGAAAGCTCGCGGTAGATATTCCCCTTGTGGCGGCAGAGCAGCACCGCGTCTTCATCACGCCCGTCGGAGATGTGGAGCATGATGATCTTCAGGTTCGGGAAATCCGCCGAGATGTCGTCGATGTCGGGAATCAACTGCATGGTATACTTGATCTTCGTTCCGAGGCCGCCCGGTGCCCCGCTGGCGAGCCCGGTGAAACCCGTGTGGAGCTGGATGGGCATCCCGAGCTCCTGGCAGAGATCCCAGAGGGGGTAGAACCGCTTGTCATTGACGTGGAAGGCCTGCCCCACCTGCTGGAACTTGATCCCGATGAGCTTCAACTCCTTGTGGCACCGGATGACCTCCTCGAGGGCCTTCCAGCCTTTCCAGGGATCCACGGAGCCCCAGCCTGTAATGCACACATCGGGAAACTTATCCCTCATGGCCGCGATATCGTCGTTCGTGTTGTCCCGGTAAAGCGGATCCCCGGGGGCCATGGTGGTCTCGGCTGCCCACCCGCAGGGCATGACCGCCACGCCCAGTTCCCGGAAGGGCTGCACCCATTCTTCCTCGGTGGGCGCCATCGCTGTGATCTGCTCAGGCGTGATGTCCGCCCTCTTGTACAGATACTTCTCCAGGTGCATGCGAAACTTGCCCAGACTCCTCCAGCCAATCTTGGTATAGGGATGGGTGTGGATATCGATGATCCTGGGCATTCCCTTCCTCTTGGCGAGAATCATCTCCTTGATTTCCGGATCAACTGTGTGAAAGGGTTTCCTGACGATGGTCTTGTCCAGACGTTTTTTCTGCTCCGGGTCCATCTCCAGCGCGCCGTAACGTTTCTTCTCAGCCATGTTCTACCTCCTTGTCGTCAGCTTAGAATTATTGACTTAATCTTGCCCCGTTGCCGGGATTTAACCAGATCCAGCTTTTGTAGCGCATATTCGTCTCACCCCAGGGGCCCCTGCACACCCCAGGCGGACTCCATCCAAAGCCTCAACGGCCGGCTTTCATCTTTTCGATAAGGATCGGGACGGCCACCTTGTAATCGGCAACCAGTCCGACATCGGCCATCCTGAAGATGTTGGCATCGGGATCCCTGTTGATGGCCACGATCTTCTTTGAATTGACAATGCCCGTGACATGCTGGGCCGCGCCTGAAATACCGATGGCGATATACAGATCAGGGCTCACGATCTTTCCCGTCTGGCCGATCTCCATACTCAGGGGAACCCAGTTCTCATCCACGGGAACCCGCGTGGCCCCCACGACGCCTCCCATGAGTTTTGCCAGCTGCGCGATCATCTCGAAACCCTCAGGTCCGCCCAGACCGCCGCCGCCGGCCACGATAATCTTGGCATCCTCGAGTTTCACCCCTTCGGTTTCAATCTTTTTCGCTTCAACGAGCTTCACCTTGACAAGCGAGGCATCCACGGCATCCGTAACGGGAATGACTTCTCCCTTCCGATCCGCTTTTGGTTCCTCCGGTGCGATGGCCTTTGCCCTGACGGTGTTGATCTGTAACCGATCCCCGGTCGTTGCCATGACCGCCATGGCCTTTCCCCCGAAAACGGGGCGCGTCTGCAATATCCGGTTGTTTCCGGCATCGAAGGTGACCTCGACACAATCCATGCACAAACCGGCATTGAGCTTTGCAGCCAGCCGAGGCGCCGCATCCCTGCCGAGGTCCGACTGCCCGAATAGGCAGAGCACGGGCTGGATCTTCCTGCAGAGCGCATCAATCATGATAGTGCACGCATCGCTGTTCGACTCCGAAAGCATCGCGTCCTTGGACGTGTAGACCTTGTCGGCACCGTAATGGATGCCTTCCTCGGCCGCCGCTACCGCCGGACCCATCAACAAAAGGTTCACCGTGCCGCCCATCTGTGCTGCCAGCCGGTGTGCACCCCCGAGAAGCTCCCTGCTGGTGGAGGTGAGTTTTTCCTTTTCAACTTCCCCTATGACCAGAATATGTCTGTTATCAGCCATGTCGTCTCCCCTCAAGGCTTGATGTCCATGATTTTTTCGGCCAATTTTTCCGCCGCTTCCTTTTCGTCCTTGCCCGTGACCATCTCGCAGGTCCGGCTGGGGGAAAAGGTATAGAGCTTGACCAGCTGGTTGCGCGCAGCCGCTTTCCCAACCCCGGCGGCATCCACCCCGAGATCGGCAGCCGACCACTTCTGGATCTGCTTCTTCGCGGCGTTGATGATGCCCCAGCCGGTCGGTATCCGCGCCTGGCCCATTTCACTGCTCAGGGTCACCACGGCCGGCAGCCCGACTTCGAAGATTTCGAAGCCGTTCGTGATGACGCGCTCGACCTTGAGCTTTCCGTCCGCAACCGAAATACCCTTGGCCCTGATGACGGACGGGAAACCGAGATACTCCGCGATGACCGAGCCAACGACACCGTTGTCCCAGTCGGCCGCCTGCCTGCCGCAGAGGATGATATCGCATTTACCGATTTTTTTGACCGCTGCGGCCAGGATCAAAGCAGTGGAAAAGGCATCGGAGTCCTCGAAGGCCGGGTCATTGATCTGTACAGCTTCATCGGCACCCATGGCCACGGCTTTCCTCAGCACCTCCACGGCAAAGGGTCCGGCCATTGTTACCGCCGTGATCTTAGCGCCTTTCGCCGCTTCCTTGATTTTCAGGGCCGCTTCCACGGCAAGGGCATCGTAGGGGCTGATGACGAGGGGCATCCCTTCCGGTGGAATCACCCGGTTCGTCTTGCCGTCAACCGAAAACTTCGCCGGCGGCATATCGGGATCCAGAACCGGTTTGACAAAGACTATGATATCCATCTCTCCTCCTTTAGCCGTACTGATAGCAAATACCAAAACCTCCCCGGGGATTGACCCAGGTAATCGCGCCCCGGTCACAGGAAAACCGACAGCTTCCGCACTCGAGGCACCCTTCATAGGAGAAGGTCACATGACCGTCCCGGATGACGTAGCACTCGGCGGGACAGGCGTAGAGGCAGGACTTCGGCTCGCACCGGTCGCATATCTTTTCATCCACGCGGATGTGAACATCCCTGTCTACTTCGAACTTGTTCAAGGCCAGCTTGTCTTCTACCTTCACATCGCCCTCCTCGCCCGCAGGAAATCCGAAAGGAGCTGCATGACGGTGAAGCGCCCTTTCATGGATTCCCGGACGACCTGGAATGTGTTTTTCCTGGGTTTGCCGTCGCTGCAGAAGATCCGTGACATCAGGTCGCAGGCCCACTCCGGATAGTCGTTGTAAATCCTCCGGTTTTCGAGAAAATGAGGCGCTTCACGGAATGTGTTCAAATCCTTGATGACAAAGGTATCCTTCAGGGCCTGCTCATAAGACTGAAGGACGGCCGGCGAATAATCTTTTTTCTCACGGGCCCGGATGGCCGCGTTCCCGGCCGCCACTCCGGCCGCAACGGCGAAATTCGCGCCCTCCAGGATGAGACCCGTGCCCAGGACCATGGCGGCGGCATCGCCCGTTATCATGATGCCGTCCCCGTAGAGCCGCGGCATCATGCTGACGCCCGACACCGGGATCAGGTGCGCCGAGTATTCCAGCAGTTCACCTCCCCGGATCAGGTTCTGAATGAACGGGTGGGCCTTGAATCCCTCGATGAGATCCGATGCCTTCAGGCGTTTTTCGAGGAGCGCGCTCAGCTGGACGACCACGCCGACGGAGAGGCTGTCCAGGTTCGTATAGATAAAACCGCCTCCGGGCAATCCCAGGGTGCAGTGACCCACGAACTCCATGACGGCCCCGTCGGTGCCCTTCAGATTGAACCGGTCCTCAATCACCTCTCTCGGAAGTCGGAGAACCTCTTTGACCCCCTGTTTCAGGTCCTGTGCCTTGAATTCACCGCGCAGGCCCGTCTTGGCGGCGAGCAGGGAGTTGGCCCCATCCGCCAGGATGACCAGGTTTGCCGGAAATTCCTCCCCGGCAACCTTCACGCCCCGGATAGCCTGACCTTCGCGGATGAAATCATCCACTTCGAGACCCGAGGCGATGATGGCCCCGGCTTTCTCGACCTGACCGGCCAACCACTGATCAAACTTGGCCCGGAGGATGATAAAACCCGGGCAGGATGACGAGTCGCGGTGGGCATTTTTGAAATCGATGGAAAGAGAGGCATCTTTCGTGAGAAAGGAAATGGCATGGCGGCTGACCGATCGCTCGACGGGCGCCTCTTTCCAGAATTCGGGGAAAACCTCGTTCATGGCTGATCCGAAAAGGGCTCCCCCCCACATATTCTTGGCCCCTGCATATTTTCCACGCTCGAGGACGAGGATGTTGAGACCCGCTTTCGCCATGGTGTAGGCCGCCGCGCATCCGGCCGGACCCGCACCCACCACGATGGCATCAAAATTTTCCATCCCTACCTATCCTTACCTGAACCTACATTCCCCATCGCATGGACATTGGAATGCCTGATAACAGTTTACTAAACCCGACTATCTCGCCACGGCATCGATACCCAGCATGATACGACCCAAAACCATTTTATGAACATGCGCCGTCCCCCCATATATGATAGGAGCCATGCAGTCCCGGTATATCCGCTCCACGGGATACTCATCACTCAACCCATAGGCACCGTGCAGTTCCACCGCCGCCATGGCAGATCTCCGAACAGCTTCCATATTGTGATACTTGGCTATGGACGATTCCTTGACCACGTTAAGATTTTTATCCTTCATGTAAGCCAGACGGTATGCCAGCCAGCGAGATGCCTCAAGATCGATCACCATGTTGGCAATCTTCTCCTGAACTAGCTGAAAACTGCCGATGGGTTTCTTGAACTGGACCCTCTCCTGACAGTACTTGATACTGCAGTCAAGACAGGCCTGGATCGCCCCGACAGCCGCACAGGCGATGCCAAAGCGGGTGTGTTCCACATTGGAAAAGGCAGCCTTCATGCCGAATCCGCCTAGCTGATTCGATCGGGGAACACGGCAGTCTCGGAAAAAAAGCTGTCCGTGATCGTGATGACGAAAGGCCATCTTGTGCTCGATCGGGGCGCGGGTGAAACCGGGCGTCCCCCAATCCACAATGATCACAGCCAGACCCTTCGTCCCCTTGTTCTTGTCGGTCTGACAGACCACCATGGCAAAATTGCAGATGTTCGCATTCGTGATCCATGTTTTGTTCCCATTGATAATCCACTCGTCACCTTCGAGCACCGCTGTCGTTTTTATCGCTGTCGCATCGGATCCCGCGTCGGGCTCAACCGTTCCGAAACAATGTGTCAATTTACCCTGGACCATACCAGGAAGATATTTTTTCTTCTGTTCTTCCGTGCCGCCGAGCAACGGCAGGATTCCCAGAGAAGTCCGGGACATTGAACCCGTCCCCAAGGAGAAATCGAAGTACGCCAGCTGTTCCGTCACCAGCCCCAGAGTCATCCAGTCAAGGTCAAGCCCGCCGTACTCCGCGGGCGCCTTGATGCCAAGGAGGCCCTGCGCACCGAGTTTCTCGAACACCTCGTGGGGCATCTTGCCATCGCGGTCCCATTGCTTCACGTAAGGCTGGACCTCTCTTGTGCCGAATTCCTTAGCCATGTCCTTGAACATGGCCTGTTCTGTCGTCAATTCAAAGTCCACTTTGCGCTCCTTTCTCCTCTTACTTCAAGGGGGTCCATGACCTGACTTTGTTTAGTCTCTTTATTTGATGCTCATAATATATTGAACAAATTGATTTTATTTAACAAACGGCCATATTTTCAGTTCCATATCCGCCCCTTTTCGGACTACTCCCCGAGACTACTCCATCAAATAAGTTTAGCAAGGAATAGACCAAGAAAAATTTTTTATAAGTAATTGATATTACTGTGTTTTATTAAATTGTTCTCCCGTTACACGCCTTTACACGTCTCATTTTTTAGACATTCTAATTTAAATATCCTGAAAAAATCGTTTTAAAGGAAGGGCTTTGATTAAAAAATAGGATAGTGGGAATATGAACAACGATCAATACATGTTTCAAATGTTATACAAATCTGCCTCAAGGTGCTTATTACTACATCTCAATAAAAAATTCAAAGGAATTCGTGTTTCTATACGACGGGTTATGTGTTGTGAAAAAGTCGCTTTCGCAGAAGCTGTTAAAGGCTTTCAGGAGGAAGGAAACGGCAGTTTTTACTAGGTGATATGGAGCTGCTTGATCTTGTAGTAAAGAACCGTTCTGTGAATGCCCAGCAGGTCAGCTGCCTTCACCTTGTTTCCGCTGGTCTGACGGAGGGCGTCTTTGATGATTTTCTTCTCAGCTTCTTGAAGCGCTTTCCTGAGATGTACCCCGACTTCTGAAATATCTTTGCGTGTTCTCGGTAACTCACGGATCCTGCTCGGGAGGTCTTCAACCCTTATTTCCGCACTCTCGGATGTAAACATGGCCCGCTCGATAACATTTCGAAGTTCTCTAACATTCCCAGGCCAGTGATAGGCCTTCATGAGGGTCAGAGCCTCACTGGAAATTCGAGACGGACCCTGTGTGATCTTGTCCCGGAGCTGATGGATGATATATTCAGCGATCGCCGGAATGTCCTCCCGGATATCCCGAAGGCTCGGCGTATGGATGTGAAATATGTTGATGCGGTAGAAAAGATCCATCCTGAAAGCACCCTTTTCCACTTGATCCGACAGCTCCTTGTTCGTGGCCGTGATCAGCCGAAAATTCACCTTTATCGGCCGCGTCCCCCCCACGCGGTCTATCTCGTAATCCTGTAGCACACGCAGAAGTTTTACCTGCATGTCGAGAGGCATCTCACCGATTTCGTCCAGAAATATCGTTCCGCCGTGGGACAGTTCGAATTTCCCCATCTTACCCTGTTTCTTCGCTCCCGTGAAAGCCCCCCCTTCGTACCCGAACAGTTCGCTTTCGATGAGTTCGCGGGGAATAGCCCCGCAGTTGACCCGGATGAAAGGACCCGTCGCTCTTTTGCTGTGTTCATGAATAAAAAATGCACAGGCGTCTTTTCCCGTTCCCGACTCGCCTGTGATGAGAATCGGCGCATCACTTCCCGAGGCCTGCAGGGATAGTTTAACGAGGCTATTGATGGCCACTGAGCTGCCTACGATTTTGGCAAATCTGTATCCCCCGCTTTTGATCGTATGCACCTCATCGCGGTAATATTTCAACTGTTTCTCGAGAAGTTCGATCTTCCGGTATAGTTCTTTGATTTTATCCGTGCGATGAAAGATCCGCTTCCCCAGGACACCGATGATGTTCCCCTTCTCATCGCGGATGGGTATTCGGGCCAGGATCTGATACCGATTGCCGACCAGGTGCGTTTCCCCGATCGAAGGCATGCCGTTGACGAGGGTTTCCTGCATTTTGCTTTTTTTATTGACATCCGTTATGTACTTCCCGACGGCTTCCTCGGGTGACACGCCGTAGAGCTCCTTGTTGAAGCGGCTCATGAATCGAATGATGCCGTCTCGATCAATGACGATGGGACATTCGTACGGGTTATCGACGAAAGCATCGAGAAGCTTCCGGTCCATCTGCTCAATCCAGTCGAACTTTTTATGGTCGTCCATCGTTCCCCTTCTCATTTCGGCAATCATATAAATTCAGGGAATTTTCAATGTCAAGTTTTTTCGTTGCGAACCGTGCGGCATCGACCCGCGCTCAGCATAAATAATTCTGTATTTTTTGTCATGTTTTATTTATATTTATACATAAATTCACTTTATCGACGAGGCCATGGAATCCGTTGCAAATGTCGGCTTGCCCGACGATTACCCATACGAATACGTGGAATGGATAACGCTCAAGAACGGCCGCACGGTGCTCTTGAGGCCAATCAAACCCTCCGATCGCCGCCTTCTCATCGAGCTTTTCAACCGTTTATCACCGCAAACCATCTACCGACGCTTTCTGCATCGCGTCAGGCAGCTTCCCGAGGAGTGGCTCGACCGCTTTACGCTGATGAACTATAAATCCGATTTCGCCCTCGCCGCGACCATTGAGGAGGAAGGTGAAGAGCATATCATCTCCGTCTTTCGCTATCATTACAACATCCATACGGATAACACGGAGATAGCCTTTGTCGTTCGGGACGACTGGCAGGGTCTGGGGCTCGGAACAAAGATCGCGGCCAAGATCGTCGACATCGCGAGGGAAAACAACATCCACCAGTTCGATGGCATGATGGATCCCACCAATGAGGCCGTCACCAAAATTTTCAACAGCATCGGCTGCAAGTACACACTCACTTTGAGAGCCGGGTATTTCTTTATTCTGATTGATATCGATACCTGCGAGGCGTGAACATTCGTCCGTCATCACGCCGCCGTCTGCCTCTCTGACCCTTTCATCTTGTCAGGATTTCGGCGAAGGGCCGATGGCCTTCATAGGCCGTCGCGATCAGTCTACATTCCCGTTTAATCTCCGTGAGATATACATTTTTATTTTTTGAACACGACCCTTGAATTGGCCTTGATTTTTGAATGGATACGATATATAGAAACACCGGTTTCCTGCATTTTTATCCTGCTTTTATCAACGGGTTGGATTGTCGATTTCGGGTATTGCTGAAAATTTTATTCAGCCGCCGGCTGAATTCGAGTTTTAAAAACATATTAAAACAAGGGGGAAGCACAAAATGAATTTGGATCTAAAAGAAGAACAAAAAATCATACAGGATACCGCAAGGAATTTTGCCCAGACGGTACTCGAGCCGGTGGCTGCGAAACTTGATCAGCAGGGCGACCGGGAGACTTTCCTCAAGAATCTAAAAAGACTGGCTGATCTCGGCATGATGGGAATCAACGTGCGTTCCGAATACGGGGGATCGGAAGCGGGTGTCATCGCCTTCAGTCTGGCGGTCACGGAGATAGCGAGGGCCTGCGCTTCTACGGCCGTAACCATGTCGGTGACGAACATGGTGGCAGAGGTGATCCAGGCCGTGGGCACGGAAGAACAGAAAAGAAAATACATCCCGAAGCTATGTTCCGGTGAATACTATGCCGGCGGTTTCGCATTGACCGAAACCGGTGCCGGTTCGGATCCCGCGGGGATGAGAACAACGGCCATCGCCGACGGCGATCACTACGTGATCAACGGCAACAAACTGTTCATTACCAGCGCGGAATATGCCGGCGTTTTCGTCACCTGGGCGGTTACGGACCCGAAGGGCAAGAAAGGCAAGAATATCAGTACCTTTCTCATTGAAAACGGGACGAAAGGCCTCACGGTGGGACGTGCGGAGCACAAGATGGGTCAGCACGCTTCGATCACAAACGAGCTCGTCTTCGAGGACTGCCGCGTCCCCAAGAACGCCCTGATGGGAAAGCTCAACGACGGGTTCCGCACGGCGGCGGGCGAGCTCGCGGGCGGCAGAATCGGCATCGGATCGCTTGGTCTCGGTTGCGGGCTTGCCGCCATGGACTACGCGACAAGGTATGCCATCAACCGTGTCCAGTTCGAGCAGCCGATCACGAATTTTCAGGCCATACAGTGGATGATCGCCGAGTCCTACACGGAACTGGAAGCAGCAAGGCTTCTTCTCATGAACGCCTCTTACAAGAAAGAGACGGGCAAGTACTTCGGAAGGGAAGCCTCCATGGCGAAGTATTATGCCACCGAAGCGGCCGAGAGGGCCTGCTATAACGCGATCCAGATATTGGGTGGTTACGGCTACACGACCGAGTACCCCGTCGAACGTTACGCCCGCGACGTGCGCATCACCTCGATTTACGAGGGGACGAACCAGATCCAGAGGCTGATCATCGCGCGGGACATCCTGAGCGCCCTGAAGTAATACTGTCTATCTGGGTCTTTCTGGGTCCGTCTAAGTCTGTCTGGGTCGTGCCGCATAGCGGCAGGAATCAGACATGGGGTTCGTGGATAAGAACTTGAGTCAAAATGACGACAAAGGCAGGAAAGCCCGCCTGTGTTGAACCGGCGGGCTTTTTTGTATTATTTTAACAGGGCTGAATGAAGCTCCCCCAGACAAAAAGCATGGCCACCGAATCCGGTGAAAATCTCCCCCCAGGTTACCCGGCGGGACTTGAGGGATGGTATACGGCAGGAAACGGCAGACAGGTCTTTCTTCGGCCGGTTAAGCCGACGGATCGGAGACTTCTTGTCGGTCTGTTTCACAGGCTCTCGGACCGTTCCATCCGCCTGCGCTTTCTGGGACTTCTCCGGGAACTTGACCCCCATCTGCTCGACCATTTCACACTGGTCAATTATGTTTCGGACTTCGCCATCGTGGCGACGCTCGTCGAGAGGGGGGAGGATCATATCATCGCCGTATCCCGCTACCACCGCGACGACGACACGGGGGGTACGGAGTTTGGCGTGGCCGTGAGAGATGACTGGCAGGGCATGGGGGTGGGGAAAGAAATGGTCCGAAGGCTCTTTGAAGCCGCAAGGAAAAACGGCATCCGCCGGGTCGAAGCGGCCATTGATTTCTCGAATGAGGCGATCCCGAGGCTACTGAACACCCTCGGTTACTCTTACACGTGGAAACCCCTGCGAGGGACGTATTCTCTGCAGGTGGAACTTTGAAAAAAAACAGGCTAACGCTTCCTGGATCTGCGATTCTATGCAGCGAAATGAAAGAATACCGCCATGGCGACCCTGGATGGTGTTGGGGGCAGCGACAGGAATCAACATGACCATGGGTGTCACTTATTCCTGGAGTGTGATCAAGAAAGCATTGGTGTCTGACTGGCAATGGACCAATGTGGAAGCATCTTTGCCCTTGACCATCTATACGGCGATCTTTGCCCTTGCAATGGTCTTCGCCGGGAGAATGCAGGACAAATTGGGCCCGAGGCTCGTAGCCAACACAGGCGGCATCTTTATGGCAACGGGTTTGATCTCCTGCAGTTTTACCAGCACTCCGCTGCTCATGACTATCGCATACGGAATAACGGGTATCGGCAACGGCCTGTGCTATTCCACAACGATACCCGCCAGCATCAAATGGTTCCCGCCCGAAAAAAAGGGGTTTGCGACCGGCATTGTGGTCAGCGGTATTGGATTGGCCACCGTTTATATCTCACCCATTGCCAACTGGTTGATTGGCCATTATGGCATTCCCAAGACATTTTTATTTCTGGGGACGGGAGCCTTTCTCATCATCATGATGCTGGCCCAGTTCTTAAGCAACCCTCCCCACGGTTATCATCCAAAGACAAAACTTGGTTTATCTACGCGACCGGTTGTTGCAGAGGGACATCTTCACCGTGAGGTACATTGGCGTGAAATGATAAGAATCGCTTTGTTTTACAAGTTGTGGTTCATGTACTTCTTTGCAGCCTCGGCGGGATTATTGATCATCGGTCATATTGCAGCCATCGCCAAGACGCAGGCCCACTGGGAAAACGGATACTATCTTGTCATTTTCTTCGCCCTGTTGAACACGAGCGGGAGGCTGGTTGCGGGTTTCCTGTCGGACCTTTATGGCCGTCTGAGCATTCTCCTTTGCGTTTTTCTCCTGCAGGCCGTTAACCTGGTCTTTTTCGTGCATTACGTAACCCCCACATCTTTAGCTCTGGGGGCAATGACGACCGGCCTTTGTTACGGCACCTTCTTTGCGTTGTTTCCACTGGTCACGGCCGATTTTTTTGGCATGAAGAATTTCGGGGGCAATTATGGTCTGCTGTTCCTTGCCTGGGGATTCGCCGGCATCCTGGGACCCATATTGGCCGGCTTCGCTGTCGATAAAACCGGCACATACCATATGGCTTACCTGGTCTCCGCCGGCCTGCTCGTCGGATCCTTCTTGCTGGCCCTTACCATCCGGCCGGCGAAAGTCATCTCGTGAAAGACTCCGGAAGCCGGTGCGAGTCCCGCAATGGTTTCGCACTGCAGGATGGCGCCCCATGACCTGAAGACAGCAAAACGCCGGTCCTCTGGACCGGCGTTTTGATATGGCATGCAATTCATTCACGATCAGGATTTTTGATCTTTCATCATGGCCCTGAGCTCACGCTTGAGAATCTTCCCTGTGGGTCCCTGAGGCAGGGAGCTTACGAACTCCACTTTTCTCGGGACTTTGAAATTGGCGATCCTGGGTTGCCCCCCCGTCGGGCGTTCCGTGGTACCCGACGTGTAAATGATGCTGACGATGTCGTCCAGTTCCGAAGGGACGGCAGGGGCGGGGAGATCCGCCTTGACGGCAATGCTCCCTTCCCAGAGATCGTTAGCGGCGGTGATGGCCCGTGATCCCGTATCTTGGCCGATGTGGTGGATCTCGTGCGATCTTTATTTCAAGGATCTCATACCTCGACCCGGGGTGCGTGCCCGGAATTCATTTTCGAAACCGGGGCGGGATGAAAGTCGTTAACCGGTTTTTTCACCCGGATCTCAGTGTCAGGATGGCATCCACGGCCACAGCGCCTTTCTGGAAGACCATGAGAGGGTTCACATCGATTTCACGGATCTGGTCGCGAAGGTCCGTCATCAGGGTGGACAGGGATATCAAGGCCGACACCAGGGCTTCCTTATCCGCCGGAGGCTTTCCGCGCATTCCTTCCAGCAGTTTCTTTCCGCGGATTTCAGATATCATCTCTTCCGCATCTTCTCTCACGATCGGCGCCAGACGAATGCTCACGTCTTCCAGCGCCTCCACCCAGATGCCCCCGAGACCAAATATGATTTTCTGAAAACAGGGCTCTTCAAAGGCGCATCCCATAATCAACTCCGCTACGGGTTGTGGAAGCATCTCCTCGATGAGAACGCCCCGGGGAGTGGCCGTTGACGCGATGATCCCGTTGACCCGGCCAAAGGCTTCCGCAAGGTCTTTTTCATTACCGATGCCCGTATAGACGACCCCCGCCTCCGTTTTGTGGATGAGCTCGGGAGATATCCCCTTCACGACGACCGGAAAGCCGAGTTGACCTGCAATATCGCGAGCCTCGTCCAATGTCCGGGCAACCTTTCCTCGGGGGATGGGGAACCCATAGAGGGACAGGATAGCCTTCGAAGAGACTTCGTCCAGACGTCCCTCACAACTCTCGATGATCGCCAGTGCCCGTTTCCGCGCATCGCGAGGCAGTTCTGCATGTTGCAGCGTTCTTTCAAGGCGCTGGCGGTGACGGCCGACAATGGAGAGAGCCCTCGCGGCGTCAAGGCAGGAATCGACATCATGATAGGTTACGACCCCGCCTTCTATCAACTCCCTGCTGGGCTTCTCGACCACCTTGTCGCCGAGCCAGCAGGCCAGGACCGGTTTTTCAGGGCCACCCCGGAGACCTTCCAGCATCAGCTTCGGCGCAACCTTCTGCAGATACATGGTGGTCATCAGGATGATGATCTGTTCGAAGCTCTCCTCGCGGGCAAATCGTTTCATGGCCTCCCTGATTACATCGTAGGACTTGAGGGGGCCTTTGATGATATCCAGCGGGTTATGCGGGGGCTGAAAATCGGTAATCTCCGTCATATCCCGCTCGAATTCGGGGCTGACCGGCGCCACGGAAAGGCCTTTCCCCCGCATTTGATCGGCCATCAGGCCTGCCGCGCCCCCCGAACAGCAAAAGATGCCCAATCGACCGCCCCGGGCGGGCGGCTGCGCGCGCAGTGCCATGGCCGTGGTCATCAGAGCATCCAGCGTGTCTGCCCGGACGATGCCGTGGGCGCGGCAGATGGCATCAAAGGTGTCATCCGAACCGGTCAGGGACCCGGTGTGAGATACCGCCGCACGTTTTCCCGCAGCGGTTCTTCCCACCTTGTAGAGGACAACAGATTTCCCGTTGGCATGGGCCCGATCCACAGCACCCAGGAATTTTTCCGGGTCCCGCAAGGCTTCGACGAAGCCCGTTACAACCCGCGTGTGGTCATCCTGTGCGAAATAATCCATAAAATCGGCCATCCTCAAATCGGCCTCATTCCCCGAAGACAGGAGGTGGCAATAGCCCAATCCCAGACCCATCGCGCGGTCCCAGATGGATCCCAGCATGGCGCCGCTCTGCGAGATCATGGCAACATCCCCCGGCAGAAGGTCGCCGGGCTCTCTTTCGAGTGTCGCGCACCAGGACAGGATGACGGGGGAGAGAAGGTTGATGAGCCCGAGACAATTGGGACCCATAAGCCTCATCCCGTAACGACTCGCTGTCCGGACCAGGTCGTCCTGGTCTTTCACCCCCCGGGCCCCGGTTTCCGCGTAACCGGAGGTGTTGACGATGGCGAAAGGACATCCCCGTTGTCCCAGCTCTTCAAGGGCCGACAGCACAAGGGCTTTGCCCACGACAATCACCGCCACGTCGGGGACTTCGGGAAGATCCGTTATCCGCCGGTAGCAGGGAATTCCCTGGACGCTGTCGCGGTTCGGGTTGACGGGGTATATCCGCGCCGTGCTCTTGTGGCGCAACATGAACATGAGGCTTCGGCCGTTGACGGACAAGGGATTATCTCCCGCCCCGACAATGGTCACCGTGCGCGGATAAAAAAGTTTCTGCAAATAGTGATCTTTTTTCATCTCTGAGTCCGATACCCCGCTTTTTTTAAAGAACGACCAATACGAATATTTACGCTGCGCCCCGCAAACTCGTCATGAGACCTGAAATATCACGGGCACACAAAGCCGCCTTCGGCTCACGACCCTGGGTTGTTCGTGTCTGAGCAAAAGTCAGTGCGACTTTTCACTTGGCAGTCTTTCAATAAGGGGGGAGTCGGTCCTGGTGCAGGCCGCTTTTTTTCAACGCGCAGCAGCCTCACCTTTCATTGATCCATAGAACCCCCGCCCCTTACCAGAGGATGCGTGCATCCACGGCTTTACAGCCGGTCACATCCGCCATCAAAGGGTTGATGTCCAGTTCCGTGATATCCGGAACTTCCGCGGCAAGGAAGGAGAGTCTTTCCAGATTATCCAAAAGCCCCTCCAGGTCCACACCGGCCTCTCCGCGGACGCCCTTCAGAAGCGGGTAAATCTTCAGCGAGGAGAGCATCTTTTCAGCCACCTTCCTGCTGACGGGCACCAGCTCGCGGCTGACGTCTTTGAAGACCTCTGTGTAAATGCCTCCAAGGCCGCAGGCAATAATGTGGCCGAATTGAGGATCACGTTTCAATCCCATGAGGAGTTCTTTCCCCGACGCCTGCTCCTGTAACTGGAAGCCGATCTTCACCTTCGGATCCCGCCGGGAAACGTTATCCTTCATTTTTTGATAGGCGTCCCGGAGTTCCTTTTTGTTGCGAAGGCCCGTCACCACACCGCCCCATTCGCTCTTGTGCAGAAATGCCTCACCGGAGAGTTTCAGGACCAGGGGATAGGCAAGCGTCCCGGCCGCTTCTTCAATGTCCTTCCATGACCGGGCGATCCCCCCCCGGACCACGGGGATGTTAAAAGCGTCGAGAAGGGCAAGGGCGTCCTCCCCCAGCAGGACCTTGCGCTCCCTTCCCTTGCTCAGCAGCCGGGCGACCCTGTCACGATCGCAGGGAAAAGCACGCTGAGACGGAATTTCCCTCTGCCGGATCTGATGATAGCGGTAACAGAAGGACAACGCCTGCACGGCCTGCTCGACGGTTGGAAAACAGGCAACGGAATCGATCGCTTCCAATCGTTCTGCATTCTTTGACACGCCCATTCCGTAGATCCACATGGATATGGGTTTGCGGATCCCTGTTTCCCGCAGGACAGTCCTGACCGCGTCGACGATGTCGATATCCCTGTGGAGGGGAGAGTCCGGGTTGAAGGCCATTGCGAGAATACCGTCGATCTTGGGAGATTTCAGCAGTTCCCCGAGGGCGATTTTGTAAGTCGGAGCGATGCCGGCCCCGATCATGCCTATGGGCCATATGTCAAGGGGGTTTCCGATCTGTATCCAGTCCGGAAGCCCCTTCTTCAGCTTGTCCGCAAGACCTTCCGGCGGTTCCGTGATGGTCAGGCCGAAATCCTCAGAAGCATCCGTGGCCATGATGCCGCCCGCCCCCGTGGGCGTCAGCACCCCCAGCCGGGGTCCCACCATGTCATCCAACCGCACCAGGGCATGAATAGCGTCTCTCAGGTCGGAAGCGTTTTTCACACGAATAATGCCTGCGCGGCTGAAGGCCGCATCGTTGATCTCGTCTTCGCCCACCAGGGAACCCGTGTGCGACATGGCCGCCATGGCCCCGGCTTTGCTTCTTCCGGTTTTATACACGATGACCGGTTTCTTCAAAGTGACCTGTGAAGCCTTTTCCAAAAAATCCCGGCCCCGTAGGACCCCCTCCATATGAAGCACGATCACCCGGGTCTCGGGATCGTCACCGAAATACTCCAGGGCATCGACAAAATCCACATCGCAGGCATTGCCGATGTCAAGGGCCTTTCCCCAGGTCTGGTAGGAAAAGACCTCCGTTGCCACCTGCAGAACGCCCGTCTGGGCCACGAGCGACACGGGGGGCACCTTATCCGACTTGGCCAGATCGACGAAGGAGGTTGCGAAATTACGGTAGTTGTTGACAACACCCAGGGTATTTGGCCCTGTCACCCTGACGCCGTTTTCACGGGCGAGTTTTGAAATCTCCCCCTGCAGTACACGACCATGCTCATCCGCGTCGGAAAAACCCTGGCTGACGATGATCACACGGCGGATTCCGGACTTAATGCACCCTTTCAATTCCTCGATGACACGATCCCTCCCTACCGAAATGATCGCAAGCTCGACTGCTTCCGGTACCTCGGTGATGGAGGGGTAGGCCTTGAGGCCGCAGATTTGATCAGCCTTCGGGTTTACCGGATAAAGGCGTCCCTTGTAGCCGTACCGGAGGATCATTTCGATACCATTGTAGGTACCCGGGCCCGTGTTTCTGGGTGCCCCTATCATCGCAACGGATTCCGGATCAAAAAAGCCTCGCATCTTTACAAACCTCCTTGCATCCCGTTTTTTATATTTTTAAAATCTCTAACCCTTTATGGGTCCATTTTTACTCCTGCAGAGAACCGATTGCGAGGACCGCCCTGACGTGCATCCATCCAGGCCATCTTTGTAAAATCAAAACATCTTGATTCTTCGTAAAAAATGTCCTTCCTATATCCAGGGCTGTACCCTACGGGGGGAGAAGCTCCCCTGTGACAGGCGCCACGTCCGTCACGGCAATACCTCCCATGGCCTTCCCTCGGCGTAATGCTCGCCGTCCTGCTGAGAATAAAAAAACCGGATCGAGAAAATTGAACTCGCCGTCCGTATTGTCAGTCACATCACCACGGCCAGCAATATCTCCCTTTAATGCGATTCAGGCTGCCTTAATCCTGAAGTCAATAGAAAATCAGGGATTCATAGACGTGTTTAATGGGAATTTACGACGACCTGCCCTTTTGCAGTGCTTCAATGAGGGCGGGGACGATCCTTTTCAGATCCCCCACAACACCCAGGTCCGCAACACTAAAAATGGGTGCTTTTGGATTTTTATCGACCGCCACAATGACACGTGATTTCTGAAATCCTGTCGTATAATGCACAGCCCCTGAGGCACCCAGGCTGATAAAGAGTTTCGGCCTGACCGTCTTCCCGCTCTGTCCGATCATCGCGATTTCGGGGATCCACCCTTCGTCGAAGGCCGGTCGCGTTCCGGCCACTTCACCTCCGACGGCTTCGGCGAGCTCCCTGACAAGCCCAAATCCCCCCGCGGAGTAAAGACCGAAACCGCCGGAGACGATGATGTCCGCATCCTCCAGCGAGCCTTCCCCCTGTTGCTCCCGAACATACTCCATCGACCGGGCCCGAAAATCATCTTCGCTGAGCTCGGGCTTGACAAAAAAGATCTCCCCCTTTTTTCGGGGATCCCGTTTTCCCTTTTCCATGACCCCCGGTCGGACCGTCACCATCTGGGGCCGATGCTCCGGGCAGATGATGCGGATCATCATGTTCCCCCCCCAACCGGGAACAATCTGAACCAGCTGATCCCGGCCGTCGATCTTTTCAACGTGGAGATCGACGCAGTGCGCTGTCAGTCCCGTACGGAGTCGTGCCGCAACCGCGGGGGCCAGATCCATTCCGATGGTTGTGCCGCCGATGAGGACAATTTCCGGCTTGATTTCCTCGAGGACGCCGGTCAGGACTTTCGCGTAGGCTTCGCTCTGATAAAGACGAAGCCGGGAATCTTCCACGGCAAAGACCCTGGATGCACCGTATTCCACCAGCTCCTCGGCAAGGGCACCGCAATTTTCACCGATCAAAACGGCCGAGACCCTGCCCTCATAAAGCGGCGACAGGTCCAGGGCTTTCTGCAGGACCTCGAGGGATACATCCCGCAGTCCATCATCTCCCTTTTCCGCCCAGATCGTTATATCCGTCAAGGACTGCACTCCTCCTCAAGCACTAGATCGCATCAAGCTCGTGGAGCTTTCGAACCAACTTTTTCGCGATCTCCTGCGGCTCCCCCTCAATCATCTGAACGTTTCTTCTGTTCGCCGGCTCGAAGACCCCCGCCACCTTTGTCGGAGAGCCTTTTCCTCCGATTTCCTCCCAGGAAAGGCCCGCCCCCTCGCAGACCGCGCAACCGTGCTCCACAATCGGTTTGCCGGCCGCATCCATGATACCCATGACGGTCGGAAGCCGGTAGTTGTTGATCCTCCTCAGAACGGCCATCACCGCCGGCAGGCGGAGATCCACCTTGAGATAGCCCCCCTCCGTGCTTCGCTCGATCACAACCCTCCGTTCGTCCATCCAGTGAATTTTCCGCACATAGTTCACATGGGGCAGGCCAAGAAAATAAGCCAGCTGCGCGGGCAGTTGCCCCGTTGAACCGTCTACGGATTCATTACCGCAGAGAACGAGATCACAGCCGTCCAGGGTTCGAATCCCGGCTGCGAGGACGCGGGCCGTCGCCAGCGTGTCCGCTCCTGCAAATGACGGGTCGCAGAGAAGCACGCCTCTGTCCGCACCTGTCGCCAGGGCCTCCTCGAGGCATTTTCTGGCCTGTGGCGGCCCCATGGTCAGAATGGTTACACTCCCGCCGTACTTTTCCCTGATGCGCAGAGCTTCTTCCAGGGCATGCCGGTCAAGCAGATTCGTGACGGCCGCAATACCGGAACGAATGATCGAGCCCGTGCCAGGATCCATGGTGATGCGGTCGAACTGCTCGGGGTCAGGAACTTGTTTTATACAGACGGCTATATTCAGCGGCATCCCTCGAAACCTCCGTTGCCGGAATACAAAATTATCCTCCAATTGTCAAACAGCATTCGTGCCAATATCAAATTCACAGTCTCGCTACAGAGTTATCGCCAACCCGGTGCAAAACAACAATCGCAGTTCCGGGCGTATACTAAATAGAATAACAGATTGTCTTATGACCGGGGAGGAGCATGAAATTTGAAGAGCTTCAAATGATGGGTTGGGAAAAAAGCGAAGGGTAAAGGCAGCACGGGCGTATCGCTGACGTTCCTGTCACAATGATAACGGCAAGCCCACCAGCCACTTGTCATTATTTCTTCCCAAGGGCTTCGGCGGCTTTTTTCAAAAGGAACTCCTGGAAGACGACATCGTGCTCCACGCTGAAGGATGACTCGAAATCTCGGCTCTGGCAGTTCAGCATGAATTCTTTGCCCTGCCTGAGTGCCGCCACGGGGGCCTCGAGCATGAGCCCCGCAATCTCCATGGCCCTTTCCACCAGACGTTCCGCAGCAACCACCTCGCTCACGAGACCGATGCGGTGGGCTTCCGCGCCGTTGATGCGCCTGCCAGTGAAGCAGAGATCCCTTGCCATTCCCTCCCCCACAATCCACCGGAGCGGCGTCCACAGGGGCGGGATGCCGAACTTGACCTCCGGGTGACCAAATAGGGCCCCAGGGGAGCAGATCCGTAGATCGCAGAGCTTCACGAAATCGAACCCTCCAGCCAGTGCCGGCCCGTTCACGGCGGCAATGGTGGGCTTGGGGAAATACCACAGGTCCCTGTGATAGCGCGCCGAGGTCTCGAAAATCTCGGCGAGAAGCGCGGGGTTTTTAAACTCACCGAGATCGAATCCCGCGCTGAAGGTATCGCCGGCGCCGGTAAAGATCACCACACCGATACCCGGGTCTTCCCTCCAGCCCCTCAGAAGGTCGGAAAGGGCCTTTCGCATCTCGATGGAAATGGCGTTCTTTCTGTCGGGGCGGTTCAGAGTCACAAAACCGATCCGCCCCTCTTTCACTTCCGCGGTAATTGTTCTGTAAGGCATTCTTACCTCAAGGGAGCAGGCTTAAGCCTGCTCCAATTATGAATTATGACCGGGGTGCCCAACACGCGAGTGGGGCGAGCTGCAAATAACCTATTCCTCACCGGGAAGCAACTTTAGTTGCTTCAATTTTGAATTTTGAGTTTAAGTATTTTGTCAAACTCAAAACTTCATACTCAAAACTTCTAGTGGGCAAATGAGTAGCACTCATTTGCCGGCGAATTTCGCTTTGCGTTTTTCGAGGAAGGCGTTGACGCCTTCGACGTAGTCCTCGGTTTTCGCGGCGTTGAACATGCCCATGCGCTCGAGCTCGAGTTGTTGCTCAAGAAGTCCCTCCATTGCGGCGTTCAGGTTTGCCTTGATGATCGCATAGGATTTTGTTGGACCACCGGCGAACTTTTCCGCCATCTCGGAAACAGTGGCCACGAATTTGTCGTCCTCCACAACCATATTGACCAAACCCATTTCATAAGCCTGCTTCGCGTCGAACACCGGATCGAGGAGCATGAGTTCCATGGCCTTTCCGAAACCAACGAGAAGCGGGACAAACAGGGTCCACCCTGCGTCGCCGACCATGCCGATCTGCGGGTAACCCGTGCGGAAACGCACCGAAGCCGCGCATATTCTGAAATCACAGGCCGCGACAATGCTCATGCCCGCGCCTCCGGCGGCCCCATTGACCGCCGCGATGACCGGTTTCCCCATCCTCCGGAGCGCAAGGATGCCCGGGTTCAGACCCTTGAGGATCTCCCGGAAGGGCTCCGCCCTGTCTTTATCGAAGTAGCTTTTGAAAACGGCGATGTCACCGCCTCCGCAAAACGCTTTGCCCTCGCCGGTAATGACTACAGCCCTGACACTGTCATCATCGGAACACACCTCCATCGCCCTGGTGAAATCTCTCACGAAGCCGGCGTCAATCGCGTTGAAGCTCTTTGGCCGGTTCAATCGGACGTACGCCACGGCACCCTTTTTCTCGTAAATGACATTTTCCAAAGCCATCGGCACGCTCCTGTCTCAGTTGTGAGTTATCGCCGCTGAAGTGATTGGGCCTCCAGCCACCGCGTGCCGGAGGCCCGCACCTCACTATTCACAGTGATTGCCTGCAACCTCTCCGCAAGGTTACTTCGATGCCAGGTAGCGGCCGATGGTCATGATTTCGGCTTCCTTCGTGCCCTCGTAAAGTTCGAGGATCTTGGCGTCGCGATACCATTTCTGGACGTCGTACTCCTCGATGTAACCGTAGCCGCCGTGGATCTCCACCGCCGCGTTGGCGCAGAAGACGGCTGTCTGCCCGCCGTAGAATTTCGCCATGGCAGCAAGCGTGTAGTCCGGTTTTCCCACGTCCACCAGCCAGGCGGACTTGTAGATGAGCCCCCTCAGGGCCTCGATGCGGATCGCCATCTCGGTGAACTTTGACATGGTCATCTGGTAGCTCGCAAGGGGCGCCCCGAAAGCCGTCCTCTCCTTGGAGTACTTGACGGCCGTTTCCAGGCAGGCCACTGATAGACCCAAGGCCTGGCCCGCAACCATGATGCGGGTCACATCGAAGAAGTGCATGAGCTGGTGGAAGCCCCTGCCGTCTTTGCCAATCAGATTTTCCTGAGGGACCCTCACGTCCTCCAGCGCGATTTCAGCCGTGTCACTGGCCCGAATCCCCATCTTCCCGTGTATTTTGTTTCGGGTAATGCCCTTGGCATCTGCAGGCACGACGATCTGGCTGAAGCTGTTGTGCTTCTTCTCCTCCGGCTTCGTGATGGCCTGGACCACCATCCAGTTACAGACAGTCCCGTTCGTGATGAACATCTTCTGCCCGTTGATGACGAAGTCTTTTCCGTCTCTGACGGCCCTGGTCTTGTAACCGGCGACATCCGTCCCCGCGTTTGGCTCAGTGAAAGCACCGGCACTCACCTGCTCTCCCCGGCATACAGGCGGTATGTATTTCTTCTTCTGATCTTCCGTCCCGAAAAAGTATACGGCCTCGCAGCCGAAGGATGCCGCATAGATGTTCAAACCGATACCCATGCATGCCCGTGAAAGCTCCTCGGAGATGATCGCATTTCCCAAGAATCCCACACCGGCCCCTCCGTACTGTTCCGGAAGCCAGGCGCCTACAAGACCGTTCGCCGCTGCTTTCTTGCGGATCTCCGGTGTATATTTTTCTTCGAGATCGCACTCACGGGCAACCGGGACAATCTCCTGCAGGGCAAACTTGTATGCCATGTCCCTCAACATCTTCATCTCTTCTGTCAAATTAAAATCCATTGTCATCCTCCTTAAATGTCTGAGTCGTCAGACAGTATTTAATGATGGTTTATCCCGCTGCGCGGGTATGGCCCGAAGGCCTGTACTACCAGTTAATGGGTTAATCAATCATTAAGGTCTTTCGGTCCGCCAGCCTGAATCTTGCACCGGATACCGGATACCGGAAGCCTTCTACTTTAATGCCGCACTCAAAACTCAGATTTGTGATACCAGTTCACTTACCGTACTGATCCCGCAGGGCGATCTTGTTGATCTTGCCCACGCTCGTCTTTGGGATCGCGTCCACAATAGCGTACTTGTCGGGAAGCCCGTACTTGGGAATCCTGCCCTCATCAACGGCCTTCTGCAGGAAAGCCTTGATGTCTTCGGGCGACACCTTGCCTTTGAAGTCGGGTTTGAGCACAACCACGATCATGGGCCGCTCACCCCACTTGGTATCCGGCACACCGATGGCTGCCGCCTCCGAGACGGCCGGGTGCTGACTGACCAGGCTCTCCAGCTCGAGGGATGAAATCCACTCACCTCCCGTCTTGATCACGTCCTTCAGGCGGTCCGTGATCTGCAGATAGCCCTCGGGGTCGATGTGGCCGATGTCCCCGCCGTGAAGCCAGCCATGCTGCCAGAGTTCCCTCGTCCTGTCCGGGTCCTTGAAATAGCCCTGGGTGAGCCAGGGGCACCTCATTACGACTTCACCTGTCGTTTTGCCGTCGTGGGGCATCGGCTTCCCGGACGGGTCCACGACCTCCAACTCGATAAGCGGTATGGGGAACCCCGTTTTGATCACGGTCTCGAGCACCCTGTCCTTTTCCCACTCCAGCATGTGCGGCTTGAGGTTGGCGAGTGTCATGACCGGGCAGGTCTCGGACATGCCGAAACCCGAGAAGACCTGGATGCCGAGATCCATCGCCGCCTTGGCGAGCCCTCTCGTCAGCGCCGCGCCGCCGATGACCACCTTCCACTTTGAAAGATCGACTTTCTTGGCGACGGGGCTCGACACAAGCATGTGAAGGATGGTCGGCACGCAGTGCGAGAACGTGACCTTTTCCCCGAGAATCAGCTTCAGGAGCATCTCCGGCTCGTACCTTCCCGGATACACCTGTTTCACGCCGTAGAGGGTCGCGATGTAAGGAATCCCCCAGGCGTGAGCGTGGAACATGGGGGTCAGGGGCATGTAGATGTCGTTGGTACGGAACCTTCCTACCGACTCGATGCACCCGAAGGCGACGGCCGTGCTCAGGGTGTGCAGAACGAGCTGGCGGTGGGAGAAATACACCCCCTTGGGAAGCCCCGTCGTCCCCGTCGTGTAGAACGTCGTGGCCTTTGTGTTCTCGTCGAAATCCTCGAATTCGAAATCGGGAGCGGCCCCTTTGAGCATTTGTTCATACTCAAAATCGAACTTTATCTTTGTCTCCGGCACCTTGCCGTCGTCTGTGACGACAATGAACCTCTTCACCGTCGTGAGCTTGTCCTTGATCGCCTCGAGAATGGGGAGGAAATCAGTGTGAATGATCACGACATCGTCCTCGGCGTGATTCATCGTGTAGAGGATCTGCTCGGGAGAAAGACGCCAGTTCATGGTGTGCAATACCGCGCCCATCATGGGGATTGCGAAGAAGCACTCCAGGTAACGGTTGCTGTCGTAGTCAAAGACGCAGATCGTGTCGCCTTTTTTGACCCCCAGTTTTTCGAGTCCTCTTGCCAGCCTCCTGATCCGCTCGTAGAGATCCCGGTATGTCATCCGGAGCTTGTCGCGATAAACAATCTCCTGACCGGGGGCATACGCAAGCGGTGTGACGAGCAGTTTCTTGATGAGCAGCGGATATTGATACCACTCCCCGGGTTGAAATGTTTTCCCTGGCATAATTTCCCTCCTCCTTTAAGAAAAAGTTTCGGGTTTCCGGTATGGGGCAACGGTCGGAGTGCCTATCTGTTGTACTTTCTTTCTTGTCCGTCTGGGTCTATCTAAGTCTGTCTAAGTCCATCTATGTCATTTCGCAAAGTGTCAGGCTCTCAGGCTCTAGGCTGGGGGCTAAGGGTTATTTGCATAGCTTCTTGACTTCTGAACTTCTGATCTTCTCGTCCATCGGGTCTGTTCGGTCTGTTCCGTCGTTCTGTCTATTCGGTCTATGACATGAATTGCCGGGTTAGAGGCATTAAACAATGTTTAAAGTAATAAATAAAGTTGTCATCCTATATCATTGTAATGAAATGATAAATTCTTTTAATACTTTATTGAATGCCCCGGCTTCCTCATTCATGACGAAATGTCCGGCGCCGGGAATCAGCGCAAGCCTCCCGCCGGGCACATTGTCCGCTATGTAGCGCGAAAGCGCGGGGGGCGTCATCTTGTCATTATCCCCGCATATGGCAAGGACGGGTATGTTGATCCTCCTGACGGTCTCCGTCACGTCCAGCTTGTCACAGGCGTAGAGGTCGTCGTGGAGAATGGCCGGATCACCCTTCTTGAGCCCATCCAGGATGACGGGACCGACACGATCCCGATGGCCTTTTGCAATGGCGAACTTGATGATCATGGCATAGACGTTGTCCGGATCCGTTTTGAGTTGACCGAGAAGCGCCGGATTGACCGGCATGGTGACCCCGCCGCCGACGGGAACGATCGCGGAGAGGAGATAACCGTAATGAATGGCGAAAGTGAGGCTGATGGCCGCCCCGAGGGAATGGCCGATTAGAACAGGCGGCCTTGTGATGCCGAGGCCGCTAATCATCTTCTTGACCCACTCGACGTAGGTCATCACGTCCTTCTCCCCCTTCCCTCCCGACAGGCCGTGGCCGGGGAGGTTGACTGCGGCGATGTTGAAATCACCCTGCAGGTTTTTATACTGGTTTACCCAGAGGGTGTGCTCCCCGCCGGAGCCGTGGATGAAAACGAGGTATTTACGCCCCTCGAAGAATCCCCCGTCGTTCACCCAGCAGGCAATCTGTGTTCCGTCAATGATTATCTCTTTGATCATGAAAACCCCGATGGCCAATGGCGAGAAGTGCCATCGGCAATTTTGAATTTTGAATGAATTTATCTTTCTAACGAAACATTAACTCTCTTGTCGCTTATTACTGTTTTTTTATCACCCTAGACCCGTTACCCGATACCCGATTTACGGCCCGGGGGGCCAGAGATATAGACCCTTTAGCGCCTGCCAATCACGAACCGCCAACTACCCTCATCACTTCAACCCGCAGTTCCTCGGCCTCATCGCTATGAATACCCTCCCCCCGCAGTTTCTGCAGCACATCCTCAAATGCGGGCGGGAAAAGACGCTCCAAGAGCTCCCCTAAAAAGCCCATCTCATAATACACCCGCCTCATCCCGAAGAGCGGATCGCCCCTGTAGACGAATCGGGCGAGTCTTCTCGAGAGCGACGTGAGACGAAGCACCGAGTCGATATTCATCCCCCGGTAGGAGTCAAAATAATAGACGTCCCCGGCGCGGCGGAATTTGCCGTCCCGCTCGAGCCACTCCTGGAGCGGCGTCCCGACATACGGGATGATTGCCTCCGCGTAGGCAATCTCGGCACCCATTTCGAAGACCTTTCTCGCAAGGGCGGCGGTCTGCCGGATGGTGTCCGCCGTGTCCATGGGACCATAGAGGATAAAATTCACAACGGGGGTCAGGTTCTGCTCCACGCACATGGAAACGGCCCTCAGCAAGTCATCAGGCGAGATGTCCTTGCGATAGTACCGCAGGATTTCCTCCGATCCCGACTCGGCGCCGACATAAAGACCCCGGAACCCCGCATTACTCATAACGCCCGCTATGATGGGGTTCCGGCAGATATCATCGACTCTCCCCTCAGCGAAAAACTCGACCTCCTTGTGGAAGCCGCCCTCCAGAATCCCGTTGCAGATATCCCTCACGCGGGGCAGGCTGAAGGTGAAGTTGTCGTCGGTGAAGAGGATCCTTTTCGCGCCGAGTCCGATGAGGGTTTCTATCTCGGAGACAACGCTCTCCACGCCCCTCGCCCTGACCCGCGACCGGTAGAGGGCTCGGATGGAACAGAAAGCGCATTGGCGGGCGCAGCCCCTGCTAGACGAGATATTCCTCGTCGTGTAAGACCCATTTTCAACGAGATGGTGAGCGGGAACCGGCAGGGCGTCCAGATCCCGGATGAGATCGCGATCCTTTCCGCAGACGATTACACCCTCCCGGCGGAACGTGACGCCTTCTATCCCGCCCAAATCACGTCCGCCGAGAAATCTTTTGACAAGTTCCGGAAAAGCGATCTCCCCTTCGCCCCGCACGACGGCGTCTATGACGTCATGATCCCTCAGCAGGGTGTCGTGTAAAACCGTGGCGTGGACCCCGCCCATGACGGTCAAAACGGCGGGATCTGCCGCCTTCGCCCTCCGGCAGATTTCCAGGGCAGACTGAAAACTGTCCGTCATGGCGGAAACGCCCAGGACCCTCGGTTTACGGGTCAAGCTCTCAGAAAGAACACGCTCTGCCGCATCGGCAGTGCCCAGATCGAGATCGATGACCTCGATACCGATATCCTCTTTTAAAAGAACGGAAGCGAGGGCCAGGAGCCCCAGCGGGGGGAGTTCCGACCGGCCGTTGAAGCGCGGATTGACAAGAAGAACATCGACCATCGTCGGATCTCCCGGGAAACGGGCCTTCCCCCGTCCACGTTACGGGGAGCGGGGGAAAGCCGTTCCGGCTCTTTTAGCGACTTCGCGGGCCGTTGGGCCTAAGCCCGCACCCGCCCAGAGGGCCATCAGCCTTTCTCGAACATGCTCTTGTAGGTCACCCTCATGTCGCGCTTCAGGATCTTTCCCGTCGGCGTTTTTGGGAGGGCGTTTACGAAAACGACCCCCTTGGGAACCTTGAAAGCCGCCAGTTCCTTGCGGCAGTGCTCCATGATCTCTTCCGCGGTGATTTTCATGTCTTTCTTCGGGACGATGACGGCCGTCACCGCCTCGACCCACTTGGGATGGGGGACGCCGATGACGGCGACCTCCTGCACCCTGCTGTCCTTGTAGATCGCCTCCTCGACCTCCCGGGTGGCCACGTTCTCGCCCCCCGTTTTCACCATGTCCTTCTTGCGGTCGGCGACTTCGATGTATCGGTCGTCGTCCATGATGCCGATGTCACCGGAATGGAACCAGCCGCCCTTCATGGCGAGCTCCGTCTTTTCCGGATCCTTGAAGTAGAGCATCATGGCGTGAGGACCCTTCGCGCAGATCTCCCCCGGGATGCCGGGCTTTGCGATGGGGACATAGTTGTCATCCTCGAGCCTCGTCTCCATGTTGAGCCCGCCCATGCCGGCCGAGCCGAGCTTTTTCATAGCGTCCTTCGCCTTCAGAACGGTGTGGTAGGGCGCCAGTTCCGTCTGGCCGTAGTAGTTCCAGATCCCCGCCCCGGGAAGCCTCTGCAGCATTTCCTTCAGGATCTCGACGGGCATGATCGAGGCGCCGTAGTAGCACTTCTTCAGGCTCTTGATGTCGCGCTTGTCGAAGTCGGGGTGCCGCAGCAAGCCGATCCAGACCGTGGGCGGGGCGAAGAACATGGTGGCCTTGTACTGCTCGATGCTTTTGAGGATCTGGCCCAGGTCGGGCGCGATGAGGATGTTCGTGCCCCCCAGCCAGAACAGCGGGTTCAGGAAGACGTCGCGCTGGGCGCAGTGATAGATGGGAAGGGCGTTGACCTGGACATCGTCGTCGCTGTAACCCCCGTCGATGATGGCCCCCATGTACTGGGCCATCAGCGCCTGGTTGTTGATGATGACCCCCTTGGGGAGCGACTCCGTCCCGCTCGTGTAGGTCATCTGGACGGGGTCCTCAATGCGGAGGACCGTGTCGGGCTCCGTGTCGGGATAGGCCTTGATCCAGGCGTCGAAATCCTTGAAGCGGTTGTCGACGGCCGGTTTCCCCGCCCCCTGGTTGGACCAGATGAGGGTCTTGACCGTCGGCATGTCCTTGAGAACATCCTTCACCAGGTCGTAGAGCGAGTCCTCCACGATGAAGACCTTGCTTTCGGAGTGATTGATGCAGTACGCGATATCCGGACCCCGGAGCAGGTAGTTGACGGCGAGGTAGACCGCGCCGGCCTTGCAGCAGCCGAGCCAGGTCAGGACGTGGTGGATCGTGTTGTGCGCCAGGATGGCCACACGGTCGTACTTCTTGATCCCGAGGTCCAGGAGGGCATTGGCCGTGCGGTTGCACTCCTGCTCCAGCTGCGTGTACGTGAGGGTCTTGTCCTGGAAAATGAGGGCCTTCTTGTCGGGGTAATGATAGGCGCTCCTCCGGATCATGTCGGCGATGACCCACCGGTTGACCTTGTTGTAACGCGTCAGCAGGAACTCGATGTTTTCGGGCGTTAACGCATTGAACTTTACTTTTTCCGCATCGTTCAGAGTTTTCCAGCTCACTGACATATCGTATCCCCCCTGTTTTGTTGTGGCAGGACAATGCATCCCCTCCCGCATGTTATTTCAGAGCAACGCATTGCCCTGCCAGTGATTACCCTCCATTGCTTATCGGCTTAGATTATTTCGAGGGCCGTCGCCATGGACACGCCACCGCCGCCGCATAGGGTCGCGAGCCCGAGCTTCTTACCGCGTTTCTTCATGGCGTTGATCAGTGTCACCATGATCCGGCAACCCGTTGCACCGACGGGGTGACCCAGACCGCAGCCCGAACCGTTCACATTGGTGATCTCGCGGTTGAGACCCAGCTCCTTCTCGACACCGATGTACTGGCCCGCGAAGGCTTCGTTCACTTCTATGAGCTCGAAGTCCGAAAGCTTGAATCCCGATCGTTTTAAAAGATCTTTTACAGCCGGAGTCGGCCCCAGGCCCATTACCGACGGGTGGACGCCGCCGTAACCGACGGCCCGGAACCTGGCAATGGGCTTCAGACCCAGTTCCTTTGCCTTCTCGGCCGACATGATGATCATGGCCGCCGCACCGTCGTTGATCCCCGAGGAATTCCCGGCCGTGACCTTCCCGACCTTCGGGATGAAGGCCGGCGGAAGCGCAGCGAGTCTTTCCATGGTGAGGCCGGGGATGAAGTGCTCGTCTTTGTCAAAGACGATCGGGGGTTTCCCCTTCTTCTGGGGAATCTCGATCGGGACGATCTCCGCCTTGAAATCACCTTCCTTCGTCGCCCGTTCGGCGTTGTTGTGGCTTCTCAGCGCCACCTCGTCCATCTCCTGACGGCTGATGTTGTGTATCTGCGCGATGAGTTCCGTCGTGTGGCCCATGATATAGGGCTTCCCCCTGAACATGTCCACAATGGGCCCTTCCTTCGCGGGTCCTTTTTCCAGACCCGGCTGCAGACGGGACCCGCAGTAGAGAGCCTCGATCATCATGTCATCGAAGCTCTGGTTCTGGAGCCTGCAGCCCCAGCGAGCCGTGGGCACCGCGTAGGCGACACCGGACATGTGCTCCATGCCGCCAGCGAGAATGATATCCACGAGACCCGCCTGGATCATGGCCATCCCGGAGATGACGGCTTCCATTCCGGAGATGCAGACACGGTTGATCGTGACGGCGGTGGACGTAATCGGGACGCCGGCGTCGATGGCGGCCACACGGGCAATATTGAGCGCATTGTAGGGCTCGAGGCAGCAGCCGAAGCGGACATCATTGATCAGTTCGGGCGATATTCCGGCCCGCTTGATGGCTTCTTTCATAGCCGCGCTTCCGATTTTGTAAACATGCAGGTCTTTAAGAGAGCCCCCGAAGGACCCGATGGCCGTCCGGCAGGCAGAAACGATAACAACTTCTTTCATAGTTCTTCCTCCATGGCGCAAAGCGCCGGGCGCTTCGCAGGGTTCAGGGGACAGGGTCAAGGGTCCAGGGGAAGAGAGTCAGGAAGAGGTTTTCAGCCTATACCCGGTACCCTTTAACCGATACCCTATTTTTTCGTGTAATCGTAAACACCCTTGCCGGTCTTGCGGCCGTAGCGGCCGGCTCTCACGAGCTTTACGAGAAGCGGCGCGGGCCTGTACTTGTCGCCCAGTTCCTTGTGGAGGCCTTCCTGGACTCGAAGGAGTGTCTCATTGCCGACGAGATCCGACAGCGCCAGCGGCCCGATGGGGTGGTTGCAGCCCAGGACCATGCCCTTGTCGATGTCTTCGGCCGTTGCCAGCCCCTCACCGAGTACAAAAAAAGCCTCATTCAGCATCGGAACGAGAATCCTGTTTACACAGAATGCCGGGGCCTCGGTCACCACGATGACTTCCTTGCCGATTTTCTTCCCCCACTCCATGGCCACCTTTAATGTCTCCTCGGAAGTCTCGTAGCCCTTGATGATCTCCAGGAGACGCATGACGGGGACGGGGTTGAAGAAGTGCGTGCCGATGAATTTCTGGGGGCGCTTGGTCACCGCGGCAAGCTCGGTGATGCTGAGGCCCGAGGTGTTCGTGAAGAAGTAGCATTCGGGCTTGCAGATCTGCTCCAGCTCCGCGTAGACTTTCTTTTTCACATCCATCACCTCGATGACAACCTCGACGACCAGGTCGGCGTCGGCGGCTGCGGCCTTGAGATCGAGCGTGGGCTTGATCCGGCCCAGGACGGCGTCCATGTCGGCCTGGGTCCTCTTGCCCTTCTCAACTTCGCGGGCCAGGTTTTTCTTGATGTTGTTGAAACCACCGTCAATAAATCTCTGTTCGATGTCTCTCATCGCCACCTGGTAACCGGCCTGAGCGCACACCTGCGTGATGCCGTTTCCCATCAATCCCGCACCCAATACGCATATCTTTTTGATCTCCATACTTTCCTCCTCTATTTTGTTGTTTCGTTCTTTTCGTTTATTTCGTTTTTTTCGTCTGTCTAAGTCTATGGCATGAAAGGCCAGGCTAAAGGCTTATGGCTTATGGCTTATGGCTTATGACTTATGGCTAAGGGTAAAACCTTCGGCAATTTTGAGTTAAAAGTTTCGAGCTTTGAATTGTTCTCGTCTATTTCGTTTGTATCGCTTGTGACACAAAGTGTCAGGCTAAAGGTATCGCGTCAAAAGGCTGCTTGTTCCTGGTGTAACTTATGCTTGAAATCACGACGGATAATATGATTGCAAATAATTAATATTAAATGAATTTCGTGATCGTTGCCCCAGGTGCGCAAAACAATCGGGCAAGCCGGGAAGGGTCGTTTCGCCCCTCCCCGGCTGTCATCCCGGACCGATGTGTCAACTCAGAACCCGATGGTTAAATGATCTTCTTCTTCTCAAGCTCCTTGAGCTTCTTGGGACCGTAGCCGAAGTACTTCAGGTAGACATGGCCGTTGTCGTACCCGACGGGACGGCAGATCCACTTCGTCCTAGGCGGTGTTTCCGTCGCCTTCCACTGTGCCTGGGCGCAGACGACATCCCCGTAAACGGGGTCTTTCACCACCGTGAACATCCCCCGGTCGATCCAGTTCTTGTCATGCATCGCGTCCCAGGGCGAAACGATGGGCGCAATAACCGTCGTGATGGGTGCAAGACGGCCGCTCTTCGCGTACTCCACGGCTTTCTGCGCCAGCTCCTCGCTCGTGTATTTCGACGTTTCCGTATCGATCATGGCCTGGTACTTGAGCTGCCAGTCCTTTTTCATGAAGGGCGCCAGGGTCGTCCATTCTTCGGCCTTCCACTCGTCGTATTTCCCGATGATGTCCACGAAGGCCTTCCACATCTCGAGACGGAGCCCGCCTAAAAAGACACCGCCGTCCTTCGTCGGGAAGAACCCGTAAAGCCACAGCGCTGTATCCAGGCTGCCGAAACGCTCATTCGTCACCTTCTGGTCGTAGTACCAGTGGAGGGCGTAGTCGTGGAGCCTCTCGTAAGCCTCCGGGGTCGCGACATCGACGTGCTGCCCCTCGCCCGTCACTTCCCGGTAGTGAAGGGCCGCCAGAATGCCCATGGCGCCGAAGGTACCGGAAACGGACCAGGCAATCCAGGGACCCGCCTTTGTGGGAACGGCATAGGGCATATCCTTGTAGGTCTTTCCTTCCGGAAGGACCTCGCCTGTGCCGTACTGCACGCCGGACCGCGCCTGGCCGATATTGTCGTAATCGAACTGCTGTCTCTTGCTTTCCGGACCGAACTGGCCGAAGCCCGTGAGGGAGCAATAAATCAGCCTCGGGTTGGCAGCGCTTAGATCCTCATAGCCGAGCTTCCACTTTTCCATCATCCCCGTCGGGTAGGTCTCGATGAGGACATCCGCCTGCCCCGCGAGGGCCAGCAGCATGTCGCGACCCTCCTTCTTCTCCAGGTTGAGCGTCACGTGATACTTGTTCCGTCCTTCCTGCAGGTAGGCAAGCCCGGTGCCGTCCTTCATGATGCCGTGGGGCGAGTAGGTCCTGACAAAGTCGCCCCCCGGTGGTTCTACGCGAATCGTCTCAGCCCCGAGCTCCGCCAGGAGCGACGAGCAATAGCAGCCCGCCATGCTCCGGGAACTGACATCCAGAACCACGAGGTCGTCCAGCGCTTCCGGTTTTTCATAGTTCTTCGTCGGATCATCCAGGGATCGGATGTGATCCGCCCATTCCGCCCATTTTGCTCTCTTGTAGTCTGCCATAGCTCATCACCTCCTTAAGATAGCGCCGGATGTTTTATCCCAGTCAGGAGGCGGCCTCCGACCCTGCATGTCCTTCCACTTTCCGACGATCCCTTTTTCGTAGCACTGGGCGATCTGGGCTTCGCTCCTCCCGAGGATCTTCGCCAGAATGAAATCGTTGTCAAACCCCACGGGCCTCACGGTCCAATTGTTCTTCGGGGGGCTCTTGGACATCATGACGGGGAACTCGTGATCAGGATAGTAGCCGTAGAGCGGGTCGTCGATCATCTTGACGGATTCGCGCTCGCGGCGATGAGGATCCTCGTTCATGTCCTTTCCGCTGTGGAGACGCTGTGCGGCGAAGCCGTGTTTGAGACCGAGCTTTTCAATCTCGGCGGCCGTTTTCGTCCTGGCCCAGTCGGCGATGATCCTGAGAAGGGCCATGGCGTTGGCGTCCTGAAGCCTCACGGTGTGATCCTTGAAACGCTTGTCGGCAGCGAGAGCCGGCTGCCCCATTGCCGTGCAGAGGCCCTTGAACTCATCCGGCGCCGGTGCCGCGATAGCGCAGAAGCGATCATCCTTTGTGAGGAAGGTGTCGGCCGGGCAGATGCAAAGATCGCGGTTGCCCGCGGGTTCCGCGCCCTTGCCAGTCATCTGCTGGTAGGGCCAGACCCACCCCATGGCCCGCATGACGTTCTCCGTCTGGGACATCTCGATGTACTGTCCCTTCCCGGTCTTCCTGCGGTGGTGCAGGGCCGCGAGAACGGCGACCTCGCCCATCATGGCTCCGTAGACGTCGCAGATCCAGATGCTCTGCTTGAGGGGCGGACGGCCCGGGAAACTGGAAATCCAGGCGTAGCCCGAGAGGGCCTGCGCCGCACCGTCGTTCGAGGGCCGGTCTTCTTCGGCGTACTGTCCCCACTGGCCGAAGCCGTTTTTCTCGATGTAGATGATCCCCGGGTTGATCTTCTTGATGGTTTCGTAGTCGATGTTCCAGCGCTTGACCACCGCGGGCCTCATGTTGAACTCGAGGATGTCGGATTTGGCCGCGAGTTCGTGGAAGATCTTCTGGGCCTCTTCCTTGTGAAGATCGAGGGCCATGTAGTATTTTGACGGGTTGATGTGCATGAACATCGGCCCCTGCTCTTTGTAGAGCCAGCCGAAGGGGTTCAGGGAACGGGTCACATCCCCGAGGGGCGGAAGCTCGATCTTGATCACCTCGGCTCCCATCTCGGCGAGAAAGGAAGGACCCGCCGGCCCGAAGAGGAGCGTGCAGACCTCCAGGACGCGGATACCCTTCAGCGGAGCAGGCCGACTATACTTGTTCTTGACGTAACCTTTGAAAGCCTTGCTCATATTTTTCCCTCCTTAGGAAATGATGAAACATTTCGACCGCCATTCGAGCGGCGATCACCCCGCGCTCTTCCAGAGATGAAACGATCCTTTGACGACTGGAATCCCCGCATTCGACAAACCCGGGGAAGCTCACCTCCTTTCCATGATTTAAGATTTTCGATCAGTGACTCCAGGTAAGAAACAAAGCGTGCCTGACGGGGGTCTTCTGAAAAAAGGTCACGACAGGGGTGCCCCGTCCAGCTTGTTCGTGTAACCTTTATAGGGGTTGAAACTTTCTTGACGGGAATCTGTCAGCAACCGGTCAATCCGACAGAAGGTAGACATCAGGGAGTATAAGGGATGAGGGAAGGCCCGCGCGGCTCCGGGAAAAACAACCCGGTTTTCTTGTGATCGGACACCCTGAAGTTTCATGGCCGTTCCATGACATGGTGGCTCGGAAAATTCACAAAGACCGGCTACATCACGGACGAAACAAATCCGCTGAACTTATTTCGGGGGGGTATGGACTGCTTCACGTCTCACCCGTGGCAGGGCGATTTCGAAGTCGGCGACCCGTTTCGGATCACCGGGTGAGACGCCTGAACTTACGGAAACCCTCCTCGCTTCTTCGGATTTTCATATCATCGTTAATACCCGAAATCAAGGCAAATTAATTCGCCGGAAAGCTCCGTCCATCGCGGCTTTACCGCCACTTCGAGCCAGTACAACAAGGAGGGATTCAATCGCCCGAATCACGGCCGAATATGACGGCTTTTTCATCCGGCATGTCACAGAGCATGACAGAAACGTATTTTAACGGCTGTTACGGCCGACATAATTCCCTTCCCTGAACCGGCCGCTGAACGGATTTTTGAAGACAAGAAATCCGGGAAACCCTATTAAACCCCAATTTTTTCAATGGGATAGCCTTCCTACTTCAAGGCTTCGTACCCCCGGGAAGCGTCCTGACGTCTGTGTAACCGAGCCGGATAAGTTTTCGTGACGCCGGGGCACTGATATGCTCCTCATGTCACGACCAGTACGTTACAGCGGGGCGATCCTCCGGGACGGGGAGGTCGAATTTTTCCGCCTGCGGCATCGGGGTCATAAATAACGGCGCCGCGGACCCGGTTTTCGTCCCGCCGGCGCCTCACATCCACAATATAAACGGGCTCTTTGCCGTCGATTTTTTTCTTCAGTTCCTGTAACCGTTACTCCGGAATCTTCTCTTTCATGCCGCCTTCTTTATCGACCGTTCGAGGCATTTTCAGGGGGGCCGCGGTAGAGAGACGCTTCGGAAATTGCGTCCGGGCAATCTCAGCTGCGCAACGCGTCAATGATGGCCCTGAGAAAAGCGGGCAGGTCGTCGGGGATGCGGGAGGTGATGATGTTCCCGTCCACAACCACCTCCGCGTCACGGTATAGACCCCCCGCATGAACCACATCATCTCTGATGGAGAAAAAGCAGGTCACCTTCCTGTCCCGGATGATTTCCGCCGACGCAAGCATCCAGACGGCGTGGCAGATCGCGGCTATGACCTTGCCGGCTTCGTGTGCCCTCCGGACGAGGTCCACCATCTCGGGGTAACGCCGCATGATGTCCGGGGCGTAGCCGCCCGGGATGACAAGGGCGTCAAAGTCCATCTGCTTGATGTCGCCGGCGGCCAGGTCCGATTGAACGGGATACCCCAGCTTGCTCGTGTAGGTTTCCCCTTTCTTCGCACCGATGACCAGCACGGCGGCCCCTTCCTCCCGCAGACGGAGCAGAGGATACCAGAACTCCAGTTCCTGATAGAGGTTGTCGACGAGTATAAGCGCTTTTTTCCCGAGCAATGTCATTTTTGGGACCTCCGTGATCCTTTTTTTCGTGCCGCGTGAGCCCTGCCCTTTTTCCTGTTCGCAGGGGATCCCGGCTTCAGGGTGTTGGAATAATCCGTCAGGATGTTCATGAAGTTGATGTAGGCGTCGTAGGGGGACGGGTAGGGATTCAAAGTCTGTTCGACGTTCCCCCCCTCCCGAGGCCCGTCACCCATGTAATAGAAATGATCGGATGCCTGGAGCATCCGCCACGTCTTCATGAGCCGCTTGTCTTTTTTCAGCCGCACCCTGCGGGACAGCCCGTAAAGGACTCTCAGGGCGTCCTCCTGCAAATGGTTCCCGCACCAGGCCTCGAGGTTTTTTTCGTCGCCCATCCAGGACGTGAATCCCGGCAGGCTCAACTCCCTCGCGGGCTTCACCTTCCTCACGATCTCCGCCGGCGTGGAAAACCGAAAGTCCGGGTTTTTCAAAATCTCCCGCGGGAGGGCTTTTAAAAACTCGAAAATGCCCGTTTCAGCCCACTGGTGCGCACCAAACGTCCCGTAGTCCACGATGATGTTGACAACGGCATCCTCCCCCTTGACCCGGTGAACCCAGCCCGCGTATTTCTCCGCCGTCAGGGGGTATTCCGGCCACGTTCTGTCGGAGAACCGAAAGGAGATGTCGTCGGACAGTCGGTCGTTTCTGGGCAGCAGCCCTATCCGCCTGCACCCTTTCGGACGGTAAAGGGCATGCGGGCTTCGCCCACCGAGGACCCTCTCCGCCCCTTCCGAAAACACGGCGTGAAACCCCAGCCGCTCGAGGGCCCTCGCGAGATCGTCGCTGTAGATGAGGCCCGCATTCATGAAGGAAAGGGGCGCTTCACCGAAGAGGTCCTCGATCAGCTCGCGCTGCAGACATACCTGATCCGCGAATTCCATCTTCGCGTGGAGAAAGGCCAGCGAGTGGTGATAGGTGCCCCCCAGGAATTCCACGCAACCCGTGTCGGCAAGCCTCCGGAAACTGTCGACGATCTTCCGGCGCGATTTTCCAAGCTGTTCCAGAAAAAGCCCGGAAATCCCGTAAGACACCTTGAACGCGCCGCCGTATTCACGTATCAGGTCCTGAATGACGGCATTTGCCGGCAGGCAGCATTTCTCCAAAAGCCTTTCCGCCCTCAGCCGGCCGCTGTCCGGATCCTCGTAGCTGTGACTCTGACCAATGTCAAAGAAAGTGTAACGCCGGAGCCGGGGTGGCTGATGAAGTTCAAAGGACAGCGTGACGAAAGGCATTTCGTTCCTCCGGAACGAGGTCTGTCTGGTCTTTCTGGTCCGTTTAGTCTATCTGGTCTCTTTGGTCTAATTCGTCTGTTTGGTCCCTTTGGTCTTTCCCACAATGGACAACTGCTGCTATCCACTCATCACTAGCCACTTACCACTGTCTTTAATGCCTTGCGGTAGACTTCCAGGATGCGCGTGGCGGCGTTCTCCCAGGTAACCTCGATCATCTCCTCGCGGCACCGCTCCAGAAGCTCCGCCGGAAGACCCCTGTAAGCCAGAACGGCGTGAATCTTGTTCGCCAGCTCCTCCACGTCCCAGAAATCGACCTTCAGGGCGTGTCGGAGGATCTCCGCGACGCCGGACTGCTTCGATATGATCACCGGCACGTCGAAGGCCAGGGCCTCCAGCGGGGAGATGCCGAAAGGTTCCGACACGCTCGGCATCACGTAGAGATCGCTCGCCGCGTACATTTTCTCGACCTCCTCACCCCGCAGAAAGCCGGTGAAACGAAAGTGGTCTATGATTCCGAGGGTCTCCGCTTTTTCCATGATCCGCGGGAGAAGATCGCCGGAGCCGGCCATTACGAACCTGATGGAGGGAATCGACCGGATGAGCTTTTCCGCCGCTTCAAGAAAATATTCCGGCCCCTTTTGATAGGTCACCCTCCCCAGAAAGAGGACCGTTTTCTCACCGGGCGGTTTCCCGGCATGAAAGCGCTCGGCCGCCTCCCGTCTCGAGATCGCGTTGTGCACGACGGATACCCTGTCCGGATGAACGCTGTACCGGCTGACCATCCTCTCCTTCGTGTAGGAGCTCACGGCGATGATGTGATCGGCCTCCTCCATGCCGAGGCGTTCAATGTCGTGTATGCGGGGGTCGACGGACTCGCCGCTCCTGTCGTATTCCAGGGAGTGGACATGAAAGATGACCGGTTTACCGCTCAGCCGCCTTGCGTGCAGGGCCGCAAAAACCGTCAGCCAGTCATGGGCGTGAATCACATCGAAGGTTTCAGTCGCCGCAAGTACCGAAACCGCCACGGCGTACCTCATCACCTCCGTCACGAGATCCCGGCCGTAATCCCCCGTCAGCTCCAGGTACCCGAAGCGCTCCCGCTTCTCGGTGAACCACTGCAGGTAGGTCTCATACTCCCCGCCTGTCATGTAGGGCCTCAGCATGGCGTCCACCACCCGGACATCGAGCCCCTTGAAAAATGTCTCCTCCTCGAAATATCCGGTCGGCACGGGCACCTCGCTTGCCGCGAAAAGCCGGACGTGGCTTTCCTCCCGCCCCCCCCGGAAACGGGGCAAAACGAAAAGGACCTCCACATCACGGCTGACGAGGGCCTTCGTCATTCCGAAGCATGCCGTCCCCAACCCGCCACTGATGTGGGGCGGAAATTCCCAGCCCAGCATGAGCACTTTCATCGCTCAGACACCTCTGCCGCGAGAAGTTCAAGGAGCCCCTGATCCGTTGTTGTGATGGTGCGACCGGATACGTGTATCTGATTAACACAAAAGGACAGGACAGAAATTCAGAAACGATGGATACGTCACTGCGGATCAGCTATGATGTAATTTCCGAGCACAGACCGCCGCCCCCGGTACCACACCGATGTCACGACCTCCTTGACCCGCTTGATGGTTCCATCGCGGGTCAGCAGTCTGAATTCGTAGGGTTCCGTTCGCTTGCCTTTCAACATCATGACCGCCCTGCGGCTGACCATCTCCCGGTCCTCGGGATGGACCAGGCTGAGCGGGTCGACATTGACGAGATCGCTTTCCGTGTATCCCGTGCATCTCATGAAGTGGGGGTTGACGAGCTTCAATTTGCCGTCCTGGACGATATAAACACCGGCCAGCGAACTCTTCGCCAGGGCTTCATAAACCTTCTCGGGGTTCCCCGATTGGCGCAGATCCGCGAAAAATCCGCGTACACCGACAACCTCCCTGTCCCTGAAAAGAGGCAGCAAGCGGGCCGAAACGGGAACGGAAAACCCGTCTTTCGTCAACATTTCGAGTCTCAGATCCCCTACACGACGGCCCATCATGACGTTGATGAACGCCTGGGTCGCCCTGGGAACCTCCGCATCCGGCAGAAAGGAATGAAAAAAGCGCCCGATAATCGCCGCCGGTTTCCGCCCGGTGACGCATTCCGCTGAAGGCGAGGCGTACGTCAGGCGTCCTTCCAGATCGAATTCAAATATGACCGCTTTCCCCACGGCAAGACGTCGGCCGTCTTGCATCTGTCCCCATGACATGAAAAGGGTCATCCATGACGTCGCGGTCATCCATCGCAGCCGGGAATAGAACCTTGAGGCCGCGATGACGGCGGCATAGACATAACTCAGGACATGGAGAAAAAAGTCATCCTCCCCGTGGACCTTGAGCCTCCCGTGCCCATCAGCCGGGTATGGCCTGCTGAAAAGGGTCGTCAGAAACGTGAGCAACACCATGCGATCAATGCCTCCGGCATTATTTAACGACCAACCCCTCCCCGGTACAGCACCGGGAACGAAGCCCGAAGGTTGCTCGAATTACCGCGACGGCGGCGAGCGAACCGGCAACACCACGGTTTTTCCGACTAAATCTCATTAATTATTTATTAAATGCGGCTGGACTCTTTGTCAAGGAATTTGTCCCTTTCAGGGGATGCGGATCGGTGGTGCAGAATTAAAAGGTGGCCGGTGATGCGGGATCCTCCCTCCTATTCGTTGATTTCCTGGACATACTCGGCGATGTTCACGCAGTGGTCGCAGATCCGCTCGACGTGGATCAGGATCTCCACGAAGATCGGACCCGCTTCGGCCTGGCAGATCCCCTTGTGGAAACGCTCGAGGTGCCTGTTTCTCGCTTCCTTGACCAGGAAATCGACCCGGTCTTCCCGCTCCATGATCTTCGAAACTTTTTGCGGATCGTGGGCGATCACCAGGGAGATGACATCTTCCATGTTCGCCGTGACGAGATTGCAGATCTCATCGAGCTCCGCGGAGGCCCAGCGGGTGAACTCGGCGCGGCTGGCGTGTTTCTGCCGGGCGAGATTGGCGATGACCATGACGTGATTGGCGCTTCGTTCGATATCGTCGGCCATGCCGGAATAATCGAAGAACTTACGGGCAAGAGCGGGAGACAGGTCATTCCCGGAGATCTTGCAGAGGTAGTCCGATATCTCCCTCCTGATGTTATCGACCACGAGTTCAACGTAAACGATGTCTTTCCTCGCCCCTTCCCGGTAATCCTTCAGGAGCCCGAGCCCCTTCGCGAACATGCTTCCCACGATCACGAGATCCCTGTGCATCTCCTTCCTCACGCACTCGAGGGCCTTTTCCGGTTCCGCCAGGCTGCGCTCGTCCAGATACTCGGGCCAGATGGGAAGCTGCTCCGCCCTGCCGGGGATGAGGCGCTCGATCAGAAAAGAGAACGGCTTCAGCAGGAAGATGAAAACGACGACGATGACGACATTGAAAAGGAGGTGGCCCAGGGCGATCTGCTGCGCCACGGCGGACGACAGGTTTTCGATGAGCGAGGTGAGAAGCGGCAGGATGCCCAGGCAGATCGCCGTACCGAAAAATTTAAAGAGAAAATGCGAGAGGGCGCTCCGCTTGCCGTTGACATTCGCCACGAGACCCGCAATCAGGGCCGTGACGGCCGTGCCCATATTGGCCCCGAAAACGATCGGCAGGGCGTTCTCGAGCGTCATGAGATTCTGCTGTGCCAGGATCACGAGGATGCTGATCGGAATGGCCGAGGAGTGGATGACGGAAGCGAAGACAAGACCGGCCAGAATGCCAAGGAGGGGATTCTGGCTCTGTCTGAACAGTTCGGCCACGGCCGGATGATCCCTGAGCGGCGACGCGGCGTGTGAGACAATGCTCAACCCGAAAAAAATGAGGCCGAAGTAAAAGATGCCCTCACCGACGGCTTTCCATTTTTCCTTCGCCGTAAACCACAGCATCCCGCCGACAATGACGAAGAGAGGGGAGACGTCCGTGACCTTCCAGACGACCAGTTGGACGGTGAGCGTCGTGCCGATGTCGGCGCCGAGAATGATGCCGAGTGACCGGTAGAAACTCATGAGCCCGGCACTGACCATGCCCACGACGAGGACGGATGTGGCCGTGCTGCTCTGGAAAAGAACCGTGGCGGCGACACCGGTCAAAAGGCCGAAGAAAGGCCTCTCCACGGCGAACTTGAAATAATTCCGCAGGCGGGTCCCGCTGAAATAGCGCTGAACCTCTTCGCTCAGCCGCAGCATCCCGAAGAGGAAGAGCGACACACCGGCCAGGAAAAGCAGAAGCTCCCTGTAGAAAACGGTCTCGATAGGTTCTCCCTCCTCGATCGGCGCGGCGGCTCGAAAGGTTCGCCCCCGACAGGGTTTCTTCTAACGATCTGTCTCCGCCCGCCTTCCCCCCGCGGTTCCCTCGCCCTTGAGGGACACCCGCCAGCCGTCTTTTTCCTTCACGAGCCAGAAGGATTCGACGACCGTGTTCACGGGCATGCCTTCCCTTCTGTACTTTGCGTCGAGGTGCCCGAGCTTCCGTCTCACGAGGGAGAGGTTTTCCATGTTGCTTCCCGTAAATCTGCCCGTCAGAGACTCCCCGTCGATTTCGCTCAGGACCTTTTTGAAATCGGGGATCGTCACTTCCACATCGCACCGGGCCCGGTCGCCCGTGACGACGACCTCCGCAATCCGGTACGAGGCGTTTCTCGTCAGGAGCCGCGCCACCACAGACCCCTCATCGGCCCTCATCGCCAGGTAATCCGCGCGGCTCCGGGCGACTCTCTCGCCGGATGAAAGATACGCGTAGGCGTCCTCGAAGCGGCCCTCGAGGACGGCGTCCAGATAGACGCGAAGGCTGT
>DAIMEJ010000012.1:0-94793 GCA_036725345.1 Syntrophales bacterium | reverse complement strand
CTTCGCGTTCGACGACACGTCCACGGGCGTATATGCCTTCTTCGTCGCGCAGCCTGCCGCTACGGCAATAAACAGCAGGACCACAAGCCATCTCCACACTTTCTTCTCCATAGCCTGTTCTCCTTAACGTTGTCGTTTCATTTAATTACATGACGGGGCAAACCCGCCTATTCCGCCTTCTCCCAGGTGTCGTCGGGGTTGAAGACCTTTATTTTCTTTGCCAGCTTAGTCGTTCCGGGTCCCAGGTCCTTCTCATAAACAATCCCCTCATGATTCACGATGAATGTCTTTACACCGGACGAGGCGTAGACTGCGGGGTAAGCCACGACCGCAAATCCGCCGATCATCTTCCTGTTTACAATGTAACTGTATGCACCGCCCTTGGCACTTTTTCCCTGGGCCGTCAGGATTCGGAAATAGTAGCCGTTATAGGGTGTGGGGTTCTTCCCCTTCCTGTAGCCTTCGCTCTGGGCCTGTGCGACAAGCGGGCCCAGGGGACTCAGCGCTTCACCCGGCGCCACCTGCCAGTACAGTCCGTCTTTTTTGCCCTGGGTGCTCTCGAACTTCTGGGCGTATTCCAGCAGATCGTCACCGTCCCGGTCTATGCTTGCATAATCCCGCTGCGCATCCACTATGGCCAGGCAGGTCTGGATGGCCCCGAGTTCATTTTCCCCGATGCGGCGATTGATGATTTCTTCTTTGCCCTGCTTTGTGTCGAAGCGCCAACCCTCAGCCGTCTTCACGATCGGGATGGCAAAGGGCCAGTCACTGTTCCCCACGTGGAGAACGACCTTCTTGTCGCCCGCCCTCTCCAGGCGGTTCTTTTCCTCATAGAGCCGTACGAATTTTTCCCTGCGTTCCCGGTCGTCCACGGCATCCCCCGACATAACCAGGGATTTACCGCCGGGTCCGAACAGATCGAGAAGACTCTTCTCATCGTTGTCTCGAAGGGCCTTAACGAGGGATTCAGCGGCTGCCTCCGGCGACTCGAAGCTCTTATGTTTTGGTTTGGTCGCCAGGGTCGTCCCCTGCAGCAGGATGAAAACGGCCAGGACAAGCACACCGATCAGCAGGAACCGTGATGACGCGTGTCTTATATGATATGAAAACATGAATCTTTCCTCCAACGATGATTTGTCAATCATGACGCATGGGAACCTTTACCCGCCTCGTCCTAACGGCGGCCTCCCCTTCCGCCGCCGCCGCGAGCGCCTCCGCCCATGGACCGGGTGGATCCTCCGCCGTGGGATCTCGCCGAAGACATGCTCTGGCTACCCCTAGCGCTGTCCCTGCTCGCCTGTCCCCCGCGGTCCATCCCGCCCAGGGCATTGTCCCGTCCCCTGTCCGAGGGACCCGATCGGTCGGCAGTTCTGTCCTGCACCTGTGCCGGCTGCCTGCTTCCAGTTCGGTCGGCCGCACCTGCACCCGCCTTGTCATACCCCCGGTAGTCCTTCCGGTTGTCCACGGCGGCACGATTGGTGGGCGAGTACTTGTCGCGAGTGGCCTGGTCGCGGTAGGCGACCCCCTGCCGGTGATCCGGGTTGTGTTTCCACTTGTCCGCCTTGCCCCCGCTGCCGGAAGGTCTCGTCTCCGGTCTGCCCGGCCTGTCAGGTCTGTCCGGTCTGTCAGGCCTATCGATATTGATGTCTCTGTCGATATTGATGTCTCCCCCGTGCCAGTCCGGGTAGCATCCCCACCCGTGCCAGCCCGAACCGATCGCGACACCCACCGCGAAGGTAAACATGACGGCCCCCGGCGGGTACACATAAACCGGATAGGGCGGGTATGCCGGGTACCACCATGAGCCGTAAACCACCACCGGGTCGTAAACGGGGACATAGACCACCTGCGGGTTGGTGGCCTGAATGATGATGGTATCGCCGTCCTTCTTCACCTCCTGCTCTTTCGTGCTTTTCAGGTTTCCTGCCTCGGCTGCCTTCTTTCGCAGCTTCTGGATCGTATCCATGACGTCCTTCTGCTGCGCCAGGAACGCATCGCCGAGTTTCTGGGTCCAGTCGAGCTTCTCGCTCATCATGGTAAGGACCTCCGGGAACGGCACGAGCGCTTTCACACTGTTGTCCCAGGGCTCTTTTCCCAGAGCTGTCTTCAGGGCATCCCCTTTCAGGCTCTTGTTTTTTTTCATCCATCGCTCCGCCTGAACGACCTCGAGGGGGTAGGTGGAAGCCATGAGGACCTGGGTCAGGAGGTCATCGGGGTAAAGCGCGATGGGCGCCAGCAGCTGGTCGAGCTCTTCCTGCTTGAAGGTCTTTGCCGGTGTCCCCTGCGCGAAAAGCGAAGCCGGTGCGGCCAGGCAAATCGCAAGAAGCCCTACCAACACGTGTTGCCACAAGCCTTTCTTTTCCATCTTCTTTCCTCTCTGTTCCTGTTTTTTCTATACTGGCAATCACTTTTAAAGCTTCATCATCAGGCTTATAAAGATGACTTTCAAAATCAACCCGACGGGAAAAATCATCGCATAATTGATATCGGGTCGCTCCGTCGGGACGGTTTTCACGCCATAGGCCAGGATGGCGGGGTTCCCGACAGCCCCGGCAAGAATCCCCAGGATATCATCGAAGGGAATCTTCATGATCTTGTACCCGACCACGAAGATGATAACGACCAGGACAAGGATGATGAGCGCGGCCGCGCAGACAAAAAGGATCCCGATATCCCCGATGCTGGCCATGAGGCTCTTGCCTGAACTGATGCCCACCTGGGCGAGAAAGATGGTGAGACCGAAGTTGCGAAGCGTGACGTTTGCCGTCACAGGCATCGTCCACACGATCCCTCCCGTCCGCCCGAGTTTCCCCAGGATGAGCGAAACGATCAGGGGGCCCGCGGCAATCCCCAGGCTCAGTTTGCCGATACCGGGGACCGTTACCGGGATCAAGCCGAGAATGACGCCGAGCACCATCCCGATCCCTACGGAGATGTAGCTGAATTCCGTTGTGCCCTTGATGGAGTCCCCGAAGTAGGAGCGAAGCACAGCTTCATGTTTCAGCTCGGCAAAGAGTCCGACATGGTCCCCGAATTCCAGGATGAGATCCGGCTCCGGAACGATGTGAGCATCGCCTCTCCGGATATTCACGATCCGGCAGGGCACCTCGGCCGGCATGTCCAGATCCGAAAGACGGGAGCCCACGACACCGCGCTTCGATGCATAAACCCGGATATACTCGAAATTCTCGCGATCATGAAGAATGTTCTGCGGTCCCATTATCCCGAGCAGGTCTTTTGCCTTCGCGACAGCCTCCTCGTTTTTACCGACCACCAGCACCGAATCGCCGGCTTCCAGGACCGTGTCCAGACTGGCAATTTGTGTTACATGTTGCCGTCGGACCGCAGCCACCTCGATCTCGGAGGGCAGCATGGTCTCGATGTCCTCTAGCCGCTTGCCGATCACCGTGGGGTTCCGGATGATCAGTTCCACGAGTTCTAGGCTCTTTTTGGACGGTATTTCGACCTTGGGCTTGAAAACGAGTCCGGCCACGTAGATTCCGAGAATGGAGACGATGATCCCGAAGGGATAGGCGACACTGTATCCCACAGCCGGATCATTGTTCCCCGCGATCTCTAGAGCGGCTTGCAGCGCGGGGGTGCAGGTCAAGGCGCCTGAAAAAAGGCCGGCCACATAGTCAAGCTTGATGTGGAATACCCTTACAATCAGGACGGCAGTCCCGAGCGAAGCCAGGATGCTGATAATCGTGAGCAGGTTGGCTTTACGCCCGGCGGGCCCCGTCAGGCCGGCAAAGAACTGCTTGCCGTACTGGAGGCCGATCCCATAAAGAAACATGACGAGTCCCAGCGAACCCAGGAGTGGGGGCGGAACCGATTTGGGGGCGAAGGCGCCGATGGCAAGCCCCACGAACAGGACGGCACCGACACCAAACGAAAGCCCCTTGATGTTGATTTCCCCCAGGGCGTAGCCCACGGCAATCGCAAGAAAGAGCGCCATGATTGGGCTTTGTTCAAGCAGCGCTTTAAGCAGGTCCATCGTACTCCCCATTTCTTAATTCAGGTTGCTGTCCTTGTAGTACTTGGTCCCCTTCCCCGTGATTTCCGCGGCGAGGCCCGTGTCGGTGAGTTGGTACATCCAGACACCGGGTGCGACGGAGACGGCGCCGGACAGTGCGGCTCCCTGGTCACCGGCCTTGGCCGCGGCGGTGGTCTGCCCGCCGAATTCCCAGCCGGAATTCACAAAGTCATTCAGGGCCTTCTGTGTATCAAAGACAAATACCACCCGGAACTTCTTGACCCCGAGGCCCAGGCCGGCCTGGACCTCGACCATTTTCATGAAGGTCTCATTCCTGGTCTTGTTGTCCACGGCCATTCCGCCGCCACTGCCGCCGCCGGCAAAGAAAATCTTCATGCCGAAGTTGCTGAAGACGGCATAGCCGGCTGCATTCTCCACGGCCTGCTTCGCCCTGGGCTGAACCTTGTAAAGACGGTTCAGCGTTTCACCGGCCATCTTCCGAACCTCTTGCTGTTGCTGTGCTTTCTTCGATGCCTGCGCACAGGCTGTGCCGGTGAGGAACATCCCCGACAGGGCGACAGCGAAAACAACCCACATCACCATGCATAATTTTGCATATTTCATTTTTCACTCTCCTGAATCTCGGACCAGGGCCCGAAGACTTTATGCCCGAAACCCGTCTTGTGAAAGTTCCGTTCGAGGGTTGCAGGGCAGAGTCTCCCCGCCCTGTAACCACCCGAGTCCGGGGACAACCCCCTCGCGGACCCTACTTTACAAGGGGAATGACCTGCGCCAGCTCGTAGCTCACCACCGCGAAGACCTTGTTTTCCAGCTGATAATAGCGGGCCACCTTTTTCTCCGACAGGACCTTGCGGAACTTAGGCAGGTAGTCCTTCTTCAGCTTGAGCCGGTCATTCTCAATCGCGATCGAGTCATCGAGCAATTTCTTCGCCGTGGCGTCGGTCATGGTCTTATAGTTCTTCGCATAGTCGTCGATCAGTATCTTGGCACGGTCCACGATTTTACCCTGCTCCTTCTGGTAGCTTTCGTAAACAGGCCAGAACGCCTTGGCCTCCAACTCGGTGAGCTGCATGTTCTCCGCGATCAAAAGCTTCTTGTCGGCCTGAATTTTCTCCCTCACCAGCTGATTGGTGTCAGCGGGCTTGTCCTGGGCGCAGACGGGAACGATGAACAGGAAAAGAACACAAAACACGATGACGGCAGATAATCTCTTCTTCATTTTTTTCCTCCTTAAGGGTTTTCTGGCCTTTTATTTTTCTACTTTTTCTCCTGTGGCTTTGTCGCTTCCTGGAATTCCTTCGATTCGATTTCCTTGACTTCCGAAGACTGGAGAATCACCTCACTCCCCGTTCTGGCATCCTTGAACTTGATGGCCCCGCTGCCCATCTGCTCAATACTTTCCGTGTAGTAGATATTCTTCGAGGCGGGATCTGCCACCTTGTAGTAGGACCCGCAGCCGACTAGGAAAACAACGCAAACAAGGCATGCTGCCAACTTTTTGATCATGAATAACCTCCTTTCGGCGTATTTTTTATGTTGATTCTCTTTTTGACTGCTTCTAAAAGGCCCTCTTGATTTTTCCCCCGGTCGGGAGGGGGTCGGGAAGGCAGGGCACATGCCCTTTCCTTCCCGACTCATGAGAAATTCAGTCAAAACACTCTACCCGCCGCTTTCGATCTCGGGCGTCTTTCTGTTTGATAGAGATTTCAAGGCAAGGCGAACAGCACCAAGCAGGGCCTCTTCGTCAAAGGGCTTCCGCAGGTATGCCGTGGCGCCCAGCTTTATCGCCTGTTCCTCCATTCCGGCACGGTCATGACCGGTTATGAAGATCACGGGCATTCGAACCCCCGAGGCAAGCAGTTCTTGTTGAAGTTCAAACCCGCTTATTCCCGGAAGCCTGATATCGAGGAGCAAACAACCCGGACAGCTTCTGAAATCCGCCCGGCGAAACTCCTCGGCTGAGCCGAAGATATGAACACGGTATTGAGTGGACCTGAGCAGCCGTCGCACGGCGTTGCACACAGACGAATCATCGTCCACAACGTAAACGGTGTCTGCCGTCGGAACCATGGATTGACCTTTCTCCCCTCGGTTGAAACTCCGGATGCGGTAATGCCGGTTATACAGAAAATTATCTCTTTTTTTGAATTACATACATCTTCCAATGCCGGAGGTAAATTGGACCTTGGTCCTAGCCTTACTGGACTTTGGTCCAACATGCTACAGCAGTGCCTTGCCAAGTATTTTCAGGATGTCGGCGATGGGCATGACCAGCGGAAGCAGGGGAAGCATCGGCGCCGCAGCGATCACGGACATCTGGATGATCGTCTGCAAGCTAAAGGGAATCGGTTTCATCTGGCGGGCAAATATGAAGCTGTTCCCCAGGTCGGCCAGCGACTGAATATCACCGGTTCCGAGAAGCGGTTCATCCGCCGGCGCCTTGCCCCTGATCCATTTGTCAACGAAAGATTGATCATACCGGTTCACCAGGGCACTGAACTCGCGAAGTCCCTGCCTGCGCGTTCTTGCCAGCAGGGGGAAAAAGACCAGAAGAGGGCCGAGAAAGACAAGGTTGATGAGAACGAGATACACGATGAAGGGGATCTTGAAGGTCTCTATGTCGGCACCCTTGAAAACGATGAGAAACGCCGCGCTTGCGCTGAGGATGCTGCTGAGGCCGAAGGCAAGCAAGCCGAATGAGACCTGGGCCGGGCCCAGGAAAGCGAGTCCTGCCGCCTGATCGGGATGTGTCACGGATACCCGGAGGTCCAACCGGGACATGTCCAGCAGAAACCCTGTCCAGATGATCAGCCGCCAGATCCACCGGAAGAACATGAACTGCAGGAGGGGCACGGCCACCAGGAGGTACCAGAACCCGGCCAGCGACAGCCGGATGCCTTCGCTTGTCTGGATGATGTGCCAGCTTTTCTCGTGTCCCGCATACATGGCCGCGGTCATGGACCAGGCTCCGAAAACGGCGATGCCCAGAATGATCAGCTCCGGCAGCCGGGCTTCTCTGCGGGATTCGACCTTTTCAACGGCCGAATCGTATGCGGGGTAGTCCTCTTCCCTGACCAGGCCGGAATTGACAAAGTGGAGACCGGCAATCGTCAGCCGGGGCCCGATCATGACCTCTGCGATGATAATCATCGGGAATCCTATAAAGAACCTGGCATAGGTCGAGAAATCCAGCAGGAATGACTGCTCCGGCGATGGACCCAGGGCAATCCCCTCGAGGAAGGAAAGAACGAGCAGCGGGAGCCATGTCAGGCCCAGGAAAATGATGATCCTCCGGCCAATGGAAGGCTCCTCTTTGATCACGCCGATCCTCTGCATGAGCCTGTACGAAGGCCCGCCTCTTTCAAAATAGAGATGAGACTCGCTTGCCATGGCCGGGAGGGTCATTTCTGATAACTCCTTTCTGAACTGCAGTTTGCCAAAATAAGGATGTCCTGTTCGGTTTTCCCTCTCATGTCGATCGACCATTGAATGCCGCAGCCTTGCCAATCTCGAGGGCCTTTTGGGGATCGAGCAAGCCAAAGAGCTGGATGAGCTTTGCTACAAGCCCCGTCCAGCCCGTCTGATGGCTCGCGCCGAGCCCCGCGCCATTGTCGCCGTGAAAGTACTCGTAAAACAGGATATGGTCTCGCCAGTAAAGATCGGCCTGGAATTTCCCCGCTCCTCCATAAACGGGACGTCTTCCCTGCTCATCCCGCAGGAATATGCGGGTCAGACGATTGGCTATCTCCTTGGCGACCTCGAAGAGGTTCATCACTCTGCCTGAACCGGTCGGGCACTCGATCTTGAAATTTTCTCCATAGTAGAGATAGTAGGAAAGAAGTGCCCGGATGATCAGAACATTCACCGGCATCCAGATCGGACCCCTCCAGTTGGAGTTGCCGCCGAACATGCCGGTATTCGACTCCGCCGGCAGGTAGTCCACCCGGTGCTCCTGGCCGCCCGTGTAAAAAATGTAGGGGTGTCGCTCATGGAATTTTGAGAGCGAGCGGATGCCGTAAGGGCTCAGGAACTCTTCCTCGTCGAGCATCTTCGATAGGATCCGGCGAAGCCGCTCCCGGTTGACCAAGGCAATGATCCCCCTCTCGGCCACCCCAAGATGACCCGGGCCCGCGGGGTGGATGGACGCCAGGAGTTCCGGCATCTGCCGCAAGCGAGACTGAAACGCCATCGTTGCCCGCGGATTACGTTCGCGCTGCCATTTCTCTACCACCGTCGTGGCGCAAAGGGGCAGAAGCCCCACCATGGAGCGCACCTTGAGGCGCGTTGCCGTCCCGTCGGGGAGACGCAGCAGGTCGTAGTAGAAACCGTCCTCCTCGTCCCACATGCCGTCCTGTCCGGGCTGGTTCATGGCCGCGGCGATATAAAGAAAATGCTCCACGAACTTGAAGGCCATGTCTTCGTAGATGCGGTCGTGGGCGGCAAGCTCCGTCGCGATCTCGAGCATGTTCTGGGTGAAGAGGGCCATCCACGCCGTGCCGTCGGCCTGCTCCAGGTAGCCCCCGGTGGGCAGGGGGGCGCTCCGGTCGAAGACCCCGATGTTGTCGAGGCCCAGGAAGCCGCCCTCGAAGACGTTCTTGCCGAAACGGTCCTTGCGGTTCACCCACCAGGTGAAGTTCAGGATGAGCTTGTGGAAGGCCGACTTGAGGAAGTCGAGGTCCGTCTCGCCCCGCAGGGCCTGCTCGGTGCGGTGCAGGAACAGGGTCGCCCAGGCGTGGACCGGCGGGTTCACGTCGCTGAAGTTCCACTCGTAGGCCGGGATCTGGCCGCTGGGATGCAGGTAGACCCCGCGGAGCATCAGCTCCATCTGCTCCTTGGCGAAGTCCGGGTCCACGATCGAGATGGGGAGCGTGTGGAAGGCAAGGTCCCAGGCGGCATACCAGGGGTACTCCCACTTGTCGGGCATCGAGATGATGTCCTCGTTTACCATGTGGAACCACTCCCGGTTCCGGAAGGTGCGGCTGCCGCGATGGAGGGGGTGTGCGCGGTGTTCCTCCAGCCACTGATCGGCATCGAGATAGTAGTATTGCTTGCTCCAGAGCATGCCGGCGATGGCCTGGCGCATCACATTGGCCGCATCCGGGGAAACCGATGGGGGAGTCACGGACTGGTAAAATTCATCGGCTTCACGGCGCCTCGCCGAGAAGATTTCATCAAAATTCTTGCCGAAGGGTTTCTCCTTTTCAGGAAAAGTGTCTGAAAGCCGCAGGCGGATCACGGCCGATTGGCCCGGACCGACATTCACCCGGTAGTGGGCCGACGCCTTCGTTCCCGTCTTCGCAGGGTTCACCGCGTTCTCTTGTCCATGGACCACGCAGTCGTTGATGCCGTCCTTGAGATAAGAGCCTGCGTCCGGGTACTCGAGGCCGAGCTTTGCATGGTTCGTTTCGTTCTCGGTAAAGAGAAGCGTTGCATCGCTATCGCAGTACAGATAGTGCGTCTCCAGTTGCGGATGCGCTGCCTCGATCATCTTTGTACCCGACGGCCCCCTAATCTCCTTGAGCACAGGCTTCTCGGAAGGTCTGGCCACCCATGTCGCCCAGTCGTTTCGGAACCACAGGGTCGGCAGCACATGCAACTCGGCGGCCTCCGGCCCCCGGTTGGCCGCGGTGATCTTCACCAGGATGTCATCCGGGCCTGCCTTCGCATATTCCACGAAGACGTCAAAGTAGCGATCTTCGTTGAAGACACCCGTGTCGAGGAGTTCGTATTCCATCTCGTCACGGCTGCGCCGCCGGTTCGTCTCCACGAGGTCGGCATAGGGGTACGCCGCCTGGGGATACTTGTAGAGGTACTTCATGTAGGAGTGGGTCGGTGTCGAGTCGAGGTAGAAGTAGTACTCCTTGACGTCCTCGCCGTGGTTCCCCTCGCTGTTCGTGAGCCCGAAGAGGCGCTCCTTGAGGATCGGGTCCTTGCCGTTCCACAGCGCCAGGGCGAAGCACAGCCGCTGCCCGTCATCGGAGAACCCGGCAAGACCATCTTCGCCCCATCGGTAAGCCCGGGAACGGGCGTGGTCGTGGGTGAAGAAGTTCCAAGCATCCCCCGTTTCGCTGTAATCCTCGCGTACCGTACCCCACTGACGCTCGGAGAGATAGGGCCCCCACTTCTTCCAGGGCACGTTCTGGGTCCGCGCTTCCTCGAGGCGATCGTGCTCAGCGGTCATGACACACCTGCCCTTTCGTTAAAATCGTTAAACGGATCTTCCCGTCGATGGCCCGGATCTCCGCCGGTATTATAAAGGCAGACGGCGGCTGCGCCAGCCTGATGATTCATACGGGCAGAATAACGGCAGGCCGCCGGACATGGCGAGAATTACCATCAGGTCATCCGACTGGCCGGGGCTGTTCAGGGCGGGGCGGTAGCCGGATGCGCCGACCTGCTCAAGCCGCGGTGTGTCAGGCCAGTGGGCGCAGCCTGCCGCTATGACAAGAAACAGCGGGACCACAAACCACCTCCATACCTTCTTCTTCATGCAGTCCCCTCTTACATCGCAGGCGGAAAAGATCGAACCGCAGGGTCAGAAATGACTCTGCGGTTCATTGTGAGTAAAGACAACCTTCTCCCATGATTTCATATTGAGCTGTCGAAAAGGGTTCGTGCGAAATATCCTCGCCGACTATGCCGCCTGTGCAGTGAGCTTTCTCTATTTCGATGCCGTCTTCCGAGGCGAAGGCTTTTTACTCTTGGCCGGCGGCTTCCCCATGCCAAGGATGAACGACCCGACCTGATCACCACGGCCTCTCTCAAATACGAGGCTGAGACGGTTGAATGGAATTTTTCGCCGTTCATGTCGGCCCCTCACATAATTCAGGAAACCATCGACAATGTGACGGGCAGCTTTCAGATCCTTTGGAATCATCCTGGCCTCTGCAAATCCGGTTTTGTCATATCTCACCACAATGCCATAGAGAACGGCCCCTACATCTTCGAGACCCTCGACTTTGTAACTTTTCATTTGCTTCCCTCCTGACGGATATTTCGTTTTATGTGATGATTCGTACATCATTCCAATCCGTTGGTAAATTGGACCTTGGTTTTACACACACTGGACTTTGGTCCAGCATGGATAATAAAGAGGAAAATACAGTGTTCATAAGATCGAAGATGATAGTTTGATAGCATTAACGCTTAAAGGAAAAAGCAATCTATTACTCACGGCAACAGCGTTGTCAGGGGGCTTCTGCCTTGATTTCATTGGACAGCGGCCGCCCGGCGACGAATTCATTGATACTGCTAATCGTGGTTTCACAGATGGTCGTAATCGCTTCATGGGTGAAAAAGGCCTGATGTCCGGTGACAATGACATTCGGAAATGACAGGAGACGCTGAAAAACGTCGTCGGAAATGATTTCGTTAGACAGATCACGAAAGAAGAGATCCGCCTCCTGCTCATAGACGTCGATTGCCAGGCCACCGAGTTGACCGCTTTTCAGGGCCTCGATCGCCGCTTCGGTGTCGACCAGCCCACCACGGCTGGTATTAACCAGAATGGCGCCGCGCTTGGCGCGGGACAGTGTGTCCGCGTTGATAATGTGATGCGTTTCCGGTGTCAGTGGGCAGTGCAGAGAGATCATATCGGCCCTGACGCCGATTTCGCCCGGCCGTGCATAGCGGGCGCCAAGGGCCTCAAACTCGGTTGAAGGGTACTTGTCGTAGCCGATCACCTCGCAGCCGAACCCCAGCATGATGCGGCCAAACACACGCCCGATCTTGCCGGTGCCGACCACGGCGACCGTCTTGCCGTACAGATCGAAGCCCATCAGTCCGTCGAGGGCGAAGTTCGAATCACGGGTTCGGTTGTATGCCCTGTGAATCTTGCGGTTGATCGCTAGGAGGAGGGCTACGGCATGTTCGGCGACCGAGTACGGTGAGTAAGTAACGACACGCACGACCTTGAGCCCGAAACGCGCTGCTGCCTTCAGATCGACGTTATTGAAGCCGGTGCAACGCAGGGCAACAAGACGAGTTCCTCCGTGCGAGAGCATTTCCATGACGTCTGCGTCAGCCTTGTCATTGACGAAGATGCATACGGCATCATGCGCGTGTGCAAGCGATACCGTTTCCCTCTCCAGCGGCACATCGAAATAGGTCATCCGGTGACCCGAGCCGGCATTGGCTGCGTCCAGGTAATCGCGGTCATAGCGCGTGGCGCTGAATACGGCTATGTTCATTGAAGTCCTCCAATCGACGGGGTACGATTGATTATGCCGCCTGAAAAATCCTGTGAAAAATCTTTTATCCTTTTGAGATTACATACATCTTCTGATGCTGAAGGTAAATTGGACCTTGGTCCTAGCCATACTGGACTTAAGTCCAGTATGGGTCAAAGTGGCAAAATGAGGGGGATCAGAAGGTAAGGAATGGAAGCTGGCCGGCGAACTCGCCTTCTCCGCGCTGGCGGATGTCAGGCCGCTTCGTGAAGCCGGTAACCATGATCTTCTTGAAAGCGACCCCTTGGAACTGACGGTCCTTCCAGGTATCGCTGATTGTCGTCGATGGGCGGGAGGTGAGAAGCAACGTCAGCGCCAGAAGAACTATACATAAAGAAGGTTTTCGGTCGGCTATCAGACTCTCCAAATCTATTTTTTTTGAGCCTATCAGGCAATACAGCGGGGCGTCAGGATCGGCATGTCAAAGAAAGGTTTAAGGATCAACTTTCAGAACCGGCCCTGGTATTCTCACTCACCCTTAAGAGGCAGGCCCCCCACAACCGATCACCAATGACTGTTCCACGTTCGGTACCCCCTTGACTGCCTTCTATCAGCGCACCACGAACCATTCTAATTTAGGGGCTTCCACTTAGCGACATCATCCTCCGTCATATTTTCTTTGGTAATAGAAAATTTTTTTGCGTCTGAATCATAACGATACAATCTGAAATTTTGATATTCTTCTGCAGCAGGTTTTTCATGTTCGTGAAGTTGAATCTGCAACCATATGCATATACCTTCCTGCTTAATATTCAATTTCCGCACCCACATCCTGACAGTTATCTCTGGATCATGTTGCGATTCGGCAAAGGCAAATGACATGATGCCTTGATGGAGAACCTCATCAACTGCACGATCGATAACCAGTTGCATATCCGTATTCGGTATGAACTCGTCTATGACGATGCTACCGTCAGTTGCACGAAGCAAATATCCCATTTTTTTGAACCATTTAAGATCGATAGAACCTATAAATTTTCCGTTTTTACTCAGTATCGATAATATCTTTTTCATGGTACCTCCTATTTACAGTTTTAAAGTAACTAAACCGGAAAGAGAGGAAGGTAAAGTTTCAAGGGCTAGCGACCACCGCGTTCTTTTATTTAATCAATGCGATGCCGCGCGTTCTGCCGTTAAGGCTGGACGCCAACCCGAATCGTACCCCGCAGGGGGTATTGAGAAAATATCAGATTGTTCGCAGAACGATTGGTGTCTGTCCACTGTCGTGGCACAACCCATGATAAAAATTGCGCAAAGGACCGAAAGCAAGAGAATCTCAATCTTTTTCATTTTATTGTCCCCTTCTTCCGTCGTGAAGACGTTATGGCATCTCGTAGGATCCCGGCGCAGGCAACTTGTAACCGGGATGTTGATCTATGTACCATTGATCGCGGTCCCCGTTCGTGGCACAACTCATGACTGAAAGGGCGAAAAGAATAGAGAGCAAAAAGGCTACAATCTTGTTCATGTTAGCACCTCCCTTGACGGCAAGCCTTTCAATGATGTTTTGATACACCATCCGATGCTGAAGGTAAATTGGACCTTGGTCCTAGTCGCACTGGACTTTAGTCCAGCAGGTTGCCCGTCACGAAGATCCCTCCGAGATCTTGAGCAGGATCATCCCAACATCCCTCGCGCGCTACTTTCCTTCCTTTTGAAGGTCAGCGAGCAGCCTCTTGAAGGTGGGTGCCTCGCGAAGGAGCCTGCCGCCAACCTCGCGCAGCCGGTCCACCTGCTCACTGGGCAGTGTCAGTCTGGTCTTCACCTGCTTGAAATAGAGGCGTTCGGCCGGGTCCTTCAGGTTGTCGAAGGTGACGAGCGCGAAATATGCGCGCCGGTCCGGACCGCCGGTCTGCCAGGCGGCCAGTTTCTCGTTCACCTGCTCCACCGCATCGAGGGTGATCCGATCGACCGGGATCGACCACATCTGGTCCGTCAGTATGTCTTTGTCCGGAGGCGTAGGAGAGCGGTCCCAGTCCACCTCGGGGAAGCGCAGCGCATTCACGGCGATGACCACCAGCTTTCGGGCCCGGCGAAGCCCGGGCAGTACCGTTTCACCCGGGTCGACCTTCATAATTTCGAAAGCCCTGATCACCTCGCTCAGGCCGAGATTCTCCGAGAGACCGCCATCGAAGGCGTGAACGTAGGGGCGAGCCGGGTCCTCATACGCCTGCAGCGCAAGGGCGCGGTGCAGGGCCCGGCCCGGCGTCTCGGACTCGCCGGCAGCGGCCTGCCAGGCCGGCGCCATTCTGCCGCAGGTTCCACCGCGGTTCTCGAATGTGATCGGCGTGAGCAGCGGCGGCAGCGCCGTCGAGGTGGCGACGGCACGCCCCAGTGTCACCCGTGACAGATCGCCGCAGATCGCATCGAACTGGTCCTGCGTAAAGCTGAACCGGGCGCCGCTGGTGACATCGGTGCCGTTGATGATCATGTAGGGCCCGTTGGCCTTCTGCAGGTCGCCGAAGGTCGCATGGTCGAAAACCGTCTCGTCGTAGAGCTCGGCGAAGAGATCCGACTTTCCGAAGGTCCCGGACGGGAGCCGGAACCAGTTGACCGGGTTCAGGAGGATGCGTTTCGCCAGCTCCATCTCGAAGTTGCGCGACAGCACCCGCTCCTCGAACTCCTCGAACGTATTCTCGCCGCGGAGGGCGTAATACGTGGCGGGGAACGTGCCGCCCGAGACCGCCGAGATCATGTCCACCTCGTCGAGGAGGCGGTGTTTGACGCCATTCACCGTTATCTCGGTGCGGCGCAGTTCCTCGAGGACGCCGTAGCCAAGCGCCGCTGCACGGATGCCGCCGCCGGAGATGGCGAGAAACACCATCCAATCGTCGGACTGGCCGGGGCGGTTCACAACGGGGCGGTAGCCGGGTGCGCCGACCTGCTCAAGCCGCGGCGTTTCGGGCCAGTGTGCGCATCCTGCCGCCATGACAAGAAACAGCGGGACCACAGACCATCTCCATATCTTCTTCTTCATGCAGTGCCCCTTTACATCGCAGATGGGAATCATCGAAAGGCGGGGTTAGAAATGACCGTGCGTTTCATGATTCGACACGGTCACCTTCTCCGGAAGAGAGTCAGTCTCATGCAACATTCCGGTGCTTTAGCCATCTGGAAGGGCCTGGCCAAAGCATCCGCGCCGACTTTGCTGCCTGTGCAGGGAGCTCCTTCTATTTCGACGCCGCTTTCCGGGGTGAAGGCTTTTTACTCCTGACCGGTGGCTTCCCCATGCCGAGGATGAACGACCCGATCTGATCACCCCGGCCTCTCTCAAATACGAGGCTGAGGCGGTTGAAAAGAATCTTTCGCCGTTCATGTCGGCCTCTGACATAATTGAGGAACCCATCGACAATGTGGCGGGCGGCCTTCAGGTCCTTTGGAACCAGACGAGCTTCGGCAAAGCCGGTCTTGTCATATCTCACCACTATGCCGTAGAGAACGGCCCCTACATCTTCGAGACTCTCGACTTTATAACTTTTCATTTGCTTCCCTCCTGACGGATGTTTCGTTTCATGGAAGGATTCGTACATCATTCCAATCCGTTGGTAAATGGGACCTTGGTCCTATCTGAACTGGACTTTGGTCCAGCCGGGCAGCGGTGCATATCGTTTATGGATCATTCAATATTCAAAGACCGGGACATGGCTGGGCGATCCCCGGATTTGATCAGGCATCATCGCATTTGCCTGAGTCTGGCTTCGATGAACTTCTGTCCCTGTTTCTCGCCATCCAGAATGAGCCGACTGATGTTCTCCGGAGAGCGATCCAATTTGCTTTCATAGGTCAGGCTTCTTGCCAACTCCTCGGACATGTCGATCATGGGAATGTGGTACGGTTGGTCCGGATCTTCCGGAAACAATTTAGGGATTCTGATGGGTTCTTTGATGTCCACTTCGTCGAGGAATTCTTTCCTGAACGCCTCCCGCGAAAACATCAGGTTGAGATTATCGACTTCGCGAAGGCTCTGAAACAGAGATACATTCCCTTCCAGTTCATTGCGGCGGTCGGCAATCTCCGACGGTGCCGTGGGAATCTTTTCACACGTCGTCGGGTTGATCTTGATGACCCAGATTTCCTCGGCAATATTCTTAATGCCGACCGAATGTCGCTTGAGCATATCCTCGATGGGCGGGTTGTCGGAAAAAAGACCGTCCCAATAGGCCATCGTTTCAAGGGTCACGGCCGGGAAGATACTGGGGACGCAGGCAGAGGCGAGGAGGTGTTCGATTCTCATCGGTTCCCGATAGGAGCTGAATTTATGCAGTCGTCCGCTGAGGATGTTGCAGGCGCCGATGATCAGGACCGGCGGCTCCGGCCGGGCACCCCATGCCGCTACCTCCGAAAAATCAATGTGGGCTTCCAGAAGTTCATTGAAGTCGCAATAGCGACGCCGCAAGCTCCGTGTGGCACCGGAAAACCAGGCTTTGACCAGAGAGGAATAAGGGCTCAAACTGAACTGGGGAATCAATCCCTTGCTGGCCATTTCCAGCGCCTTGATGACCGAGTCGTTAAAAAAACGCTCTTGAGGGGTCTGGGCGGTATTGTCCTCCCAGAAGTCAACCAGCCGTTTCCAGACGCAATCATCGCCTTTTCTCAGGGCGTACCAGATGAGAAAGGCGCAAATGGCTCCCCCTGAAGTACCACTCAAGCTGACGATGTTGAAGCGGTCGTGAATCCTGTTCTCGAACAGGGCTTTCAGCACGCCGGCCGTGAAGGCCGTCTGGCTGCCTCCTCCCTGACAGGCGATCGCAACTCTCGGTTTCATGATTATCTTTACTCCCTTTCGCATGCCTCGAACTGGGTTTCCTTTACGTTCTTCTTTTCGAGTTGGTTCCTATTTCACCGAGTAGCCCTTAACCTTCAGGCAGGCGCCCCGTGCCTTCAGGTAATCCTGCCGGCCCGCGCTCTGCTGGGCCGATGCCTGCCGTTGCGCCATGGTTTGACGTCTGCTCGCTCCTCGCACAACGACGCCCGGTGGAGCATGTCTGAACATCGGACGCCGGACATGTGAAAATCCCCTCAGCGTTGGCGTACCTGGTACTCCTCCTTGAGATCCTTGTTGTATTTAACGACTTTGATTTCGCCGAGATAATTGCTGTAAAGAGGGTATCCTTTCTCCGCCCATGCAGCGAAGCCGCCATCGACAACGTACACGTTCTTGTAACCATAACGGTACAGGAAGGAACTGAAGTACGTTGCTCGATGCTTGGTCCGACAGAACACCCAAATCTCCGTATTCGCGTCCGGCCAGGTCGTTGGCACCATATAGGGATGGCCCGAGTCGATGTTGTTCGATCCAAGAAGGTGCCCATTATCGAATTCCTCGTAGGTGCGGACGTCGAGAATAACGGCCTTGCTCTTCTTATCCTGGACCTCCTGCCACGTCTTGTATAGGGCATCAACGGTCACGATACGGTCCTTCGGAATGAGTGCGGAAAGCTCCGCAAACACCTTCTTCTCTTCGTCTGTCGGTGCCGCATAGGTATTCGTGTAAGCAATCAGTATGGCGAACACTACAAGACAGCAACGCAATGTCTTTTTCATGATGAGATCCTCCTTCAAATTGGCTTGGTGTAGTAAAACTCTTTCCAGTCCACTTCCACCGACTTCATTTTCTTCCCTTTGATTGTCATGGTAGCCATTCGTTACTCCTTCTTATTTGATTGTTGTCCGATATCTGACAGGTCCCTGATATAGCCGCCTCTCGGTGTTACGTTGTATTCCGATTCACGGTGCGCCACGGCGGTTTTACATGGCCTCCCTCTCCCCCACATCAACCGATTCCGGCGTCCTTCTCCAGAAAAAGAGTGCCCTGATCTTGTCCACTCCGTACACCCGTTGCAACTCCTTGAATGCAAAGAAAGGTATAAAAGACGCGAACACGACCAGCGAATTGGCTAGCAGTTCATGGGTGCCTTTTTCGAAAAACGCAGTGAGCCCCCCATGAGCCCGATCCCTTTCCAGAGACCCTTGACCGCATTCTCGATGAGGGTAAAAGCTCCAACAAAGATCGTGAAGATGACCGTCTTGTAAAAGGTTGGGAAAATCAGGGGCTTGTCTTCAAGGCCGCGACCCAGGCGGAACACCGCTCCGATCATGATGACTTTGGCTAGAATCAGAGCTTCGATCACGGCCACCCAGTAATTCGTGTAGGTGATGTCGTGGGCGGCAAGAACGAATCGCCGGTACTGCGTGAAAGCGGCGAACACGAGGGTCAAATAGATGACGTTGATCCAGTACTCGGTCACCTCGTGGAATATTTTTTCCTTCCAATTCCTTTTTTCCGTGCCCGGACCGCTCACTGCCGATCTCCCTGCCGCGATATATCGCCACCGCGGATCACGTGCTAGCGGCATCTTTCCATCCGCAGCCGCTCAGTTGCCCTTTTTTCAATTCTCCAGCAGGAGCGCGTGGTACCGCGACAGCATGCCCCCGGATAGGTTTCGCGCGTTGAACCCTTTCTGCAGCAACATTCGCATCGCGTAGTAGGCGCGCTGGCCGGAGCGGCAGATGACCAGGATCTCCCGGTCGCGGGGGAGGTCGCCGAGACGCCCCCGGAGCTGCCCCAGTGGGATGTTGACCGCCCCCGGCACCTGCTCCACGGCCAGTTCCACGGGTTCGCGCACGTCGAGGAGAAACCCGTCCCCGCCGGAATCCCAGTGACGAATCGGCATGTCGCCGCGCAGGACACCGCCCGCGATCATCCCGGCGAAGTTGACGGGGTCCTTCGCGCTGCCGAACTGAGGGGCGTAGCACAGCTCCGCCTCCTCGAGGTCGTAGATCGTCGCGCCCATCTGGATTGCCATGGCGAGCGCACTGATGCGCTTGTCTACGTTGTCCTCGCCGAGCGCCTGCGCGCCGAGGAGGCGCCCGCCGGACTTCCGGAAGAGGACTTTCATGGCGATCGGCCTCGCGCCGGGGTAGTACCCCGCGTGGGAATTCGGGTAGAGGTAGATCTTCTCGTAATCGCTGTCGCCGATCCGCTTGAGCGTCTTCTCGCTGGCACCCGTCCAGGCCACCGTAGCGCCGAAGAGACCGATGATCGAGGTGCCCTGGGTGCCGCGGAAGCGGGAATCCCGCCCGGCGATGACATCGGCCGCGATCCGGCCCTGCCGGTTTGCCGGCCCGGCAAGGGCGATCAGGCTCCACTGGCCGGTGACGAAGTCCTTCACCTCGACGGCGTCGCCGACAGCGAAGATATCCGGGTTGCTCGTGCGCATCTGGTCATCGACGCGGATCCCCCCGCGCTCCCCGATCGCGAGGCCCGCCGCCTTTGCCAGCGCGGTGTCCGGTCGCACGCCGAGAGAGAGGATAACGATATCCGCCGGGTAGGTCTTGCCGGATTTCGTCTCCACGTCTATGGCGCCGTTTGCGGCCTGTTTGAACCCGGCCACCCCGTCGTTGAGCGCGAGGCGCATCCCATGCCGTTCCACGTACCCCTCGACGATACGCGCGAATTCCTGATCGAGCGGCGCCAGGACCTGGTCGAGCATCTCGACGAGGGTCACGTCGAAGCCTCGATGAACGAGGTTCTCCGCCGTCTCGAGGCCTATGAACCCGCCCCCGATGACCACCGCACGCGTCTTGGGCCTCACGGCCTGGTATCCCGAGTACTTGTACATCCCTGCGAGGAATAACGACCCTCGCTCGATCCACTCGCGGATCACCCTCGCGTCAGGCACGGTCCTGACCTCGAAGATCCCCGGGAGGTCGATGCCGGGCAGGGGCGGACGGAATGTGACGGCCCCGGGGGACAGGACCAGCTTGTCGTAGGACTCGGTCGTCACGGCGCCCGTCTCTACATTGCGCAGGTCCACGGTCTTCTTGTCCGGCGAGATCCTAACAGCCTCGCAACGGGTTCTCACGTCGATTGCAAACTGGGAGCGGAAGGTGTTTTCACTGGCAACCAAGAGGCTCGACTCTTTCGGGATCACGTCGCCGATGTGATAGGGCAGTCCGCAATTAGCATAGGAAACATAGGGCCCGCGTTCCACCATGATGATTTCCGCCTTTTCGTCCAGCCTGCGCAGGCGCGCCGCACAGGACGCACCGCCGGCCACTCCGCCAACGATGATGACTTTCATGATCCGTCTCCTTTCGCGCTTATGATCCGTCGAGCACACTCGACCAGAGCACAGCCGCCTGGTGCTGCTCATCAGCGGATCACCGGCTGTTTCGTGCGAGACCGGGTTCAGTGCCGTCGATGCCGCACGATTATTTTTTTGAAACCCCTTTTACATGGTCCACGTGGCACATCAGGCATTCCATGTGGCCCTGCTGGTTATTCATGCCGCTCGTGGTCTGCTCAAAGTTTTCCGGGCCGTGACACTGGAGGCAATGCTCGATCTGCTTTGACGGCCTCCAGACTGGAGGGGTCCATTTCCCGTCGAAGTATTCATTGAGCGCCCTTGTCGTGATGTAGACGACCTCGCCGGCCACCTTGGCGCAGCGTTCGATCTTCTGTTTGGAGGTCACCTCGGCGCCGGCCGTCAGGGTCCACTTCGAAACCGAAGTGTGGCACAGCGGCGACATCGCCCTGGCTTTGACCTGCCCGGGCATCGGTGAGATGTCATCGAAGCGGCTGGTCGGGAAGTCCTGCTCCGCATACCACCAGAACAGCCGATCAATCATCTGCTTGAAAATCTGGTTCTTCGGGTCGTAGGTTACGAGGTTGATGATGAGGGACGTGCCGCCCAAGGCGCCGCAGAGGGTCCCATGCCCCCCGTAACCGGACCCGGCGTGGATCATCATCATGTCCGGCAGCGTCGTGTAGGGATAGCCGACCTTTTCCTTCAGCAGACTGAGGAACGCCAGATAGGAGGCGGAGCCGCAGCCGCCCTTGGTCGGGTAATAGCGGTAGGCCCTCCTGCCTGCCTCCAGGGGATCGAGCTTGACCCACTTCCAGGGCAAGGGGGGTGCGGTGGGAGCTTTGCCTGCCGCAGGCGCCGCAGCGGCATAGGCGCCCATGGCGCCCGCCGCGGCTCCGCCCGCCAGGACAGCCGCAGACATTTTCAACAGGCTTCGGCGGGATACCCCGGTTTCCTTGTGTTGAACATTCATGAATGCCTCCTTGTGTTTTCTCGCCAATGACCGGACCGGTGGTCATGTCGTCTTGGCCGGAAGAACGGCGCGAACGCTCGGATAGACATGATTACGGCATGTTGTCCAAAGGTGTTGACCGCTGCGAGAAGCTGCATCCGGGATTGACCGCGGCCGGGGAAATCCCCTCGCTTTTTGGAATTCCATACATTGTTTCATGTTGAAGGGGAATTGGACCTTGGTCCTACCCGTACTGGACCTTGGTCCATCATGGACCAGGAGTGAAAATATGCCATTTAGAAGGGAGGATACTCTGTTACTTCGTTTGGAGGGGCTGGATACCGGCCTTTTCGGCCATCCGGACGAGATCGGCGACAGATTGGGCGCCCATTTTCTTCATGACCGACGCCCGATGGACCTTGATGGTTTTTTCCGCCGTCGAGAGCCTGTCGGCGATGTTCTTGTTCTGCATGCCCGTGATGACACAGGCCAGGACCTCATATTCCTTCGGTGTCAGGGAGCGGATCCGCACCTGAATTTCTTTCAATTCTTCCCGCTGCGCCTTTGCCTGCGTGCATCGATCGACGGCCCTGTAGACGGCATCGAGCAGTTCCTGTTCGTCGAAGGGCTTCTGAAGGAAATCCACCGCGCCGGCTTTCATGGCGCGCACGCTCATGGGGACCGTGCCGTGGCCGGAAATGAATATAATGGGTAAAAGAATCCCTGCTTTGGACAATTTCTCCTGCAGGGCTAGGCCGCTGATTTCAGGCATCCGGACATCCAGAATCAGGCATCCCGTTTCCTCCCGATGACCGGATTGCAGAAACTGCGCGGCGGAATCAAATGATTTTGCCTTGAGGCCTACGGACTTTACCAGCCTCTCCAGCGAACGTCGTATGGAAGAATCATCGTCGATAATAAATACGATAGGCTTGGTATCCGTCATGATCTCTCCCCTTTGTCGAAGGGCACCGTGAACGAAAAGGTGGCCCCTGTGTCCGTGTTGTTCTCACCCCAGATGACGCCTCTGTGGGCCTTGATGATATCCTGACTGATGGCAAGACCCATGCCCATACCCCCGGATTTGGTCGTGTAAAAAGCATGGAAAAGTTTTTGAGGTACATCCACTTGAATACCGAGTCCGAAGTCCCTGACGGACACTTTGGCGAACCCATCATCCTGTCTCGTTGTTTTGACGATGAGTCTTTGAAGATCGGGGCTTACATCCCTCATGGCCTCTGCTGCATTCATAACCAGGTTCAGGATGACCTGCTGCAGTTGAATTCGGTCACCCCATATGGCCGGAAGCGAAGGGTCGAATTCTCTTTCGATCGACACTGCTGTGAGTGCGGTATCGTTGCGGATGACGTTTATAATTTCTTCGATGACGTCGTTAAGACTAAGGGTCTCGTAACGGGTTTCTTCCTTTTTCAAAAGGGACCGGATTTTCCGTATCACCTCCGCAGCCCGGTTGTTGTCTCGGATGATGTCCCCCAGGATCTCTCTGATCTCCTTCATGTCGGGGTTGTCCTGCGAAAGGAAACGCTGTGCCGCCTGTGCATTGCTCAGGATCGCGGCCAGGGGTTGATTGATTTCATGGGCCAGGGCGCCCGTGAGTCCTCCCAGCGTCGATACCCGTGTGACATGGGCAAGGTCGTCCTTGAGCCTCCGGGCTTCCGATTCCATCTGTTTCCGGCCTGTGATGTCACGGATGATCGCCCATATCCCGACGTTATTGCCCCTTTCATCCCTGAGAAGAAAGGTTCGAAGTTCCACGTGCAATACGGTACCGTCTTTCTTCCTGTATTCCTTTTCATATACCTCGGAGTACCCACGGGTCAGAACCTGCTCGTCGATGATCTCCTTCTCGACGGCGTGCCACTTCTCCGGTGTGATGTCGCTGTAGGTAAGCTTGAGCAATTCGTCCGATGAATAGCCCGTCATCTCCCGGTAGGCTTCGTTGTAACTGAGGATTTTCCCGTCCACACCGACCAGCACGTAGCCGTCCATCATGCTGTCATAGAGGCTGCGGTATTTCGCCTCCGATTCCCGGTTCGCCTCCTCAGTCTGTTTGCGCCGCAGGGTATTCACGAGGATTTCACCAAGAAGACGCAACCTGGGAATGATTTCTCCCGGCCAGACACGTTCGCGTTTGATCGTATTGATGGCGAAAATATAGCTAACGGGCCTGTCGACGATGATGGGTATGTTCAAGTTGGATCGGATACCCCATACAATCCAGGTTTGCTTGTCTACGTTCGCCTCGGCAGGCAGATCATCAAGGTTCGAAAGATTCAGCACCTCGCGTTTGAGGATGAGCTTGTCGTATGACCATGGGTTGGTCTCTGTTACAGAAAGTTGCATCCCCACGGGAACCGACGGTGTATCCTCTGCTGCGGTGGCATGGGTGATCCTCCAGAAAGTCTTGTCCGGCAATATCTGAAGCAGCGCACAGCGGTCGACCTGGAAAAACTCAAGGACCATTCTCAGGGCGTTCTCGATTTCTCCATCGACCTGCTCAGGTGAAATGTTGACGAATCGGGCCGAGATATCCGACAGCAGGCGCTCGAAGCGAAGACGTTCTTCCAGCGCGCCCTCTGCCCTTTTTCTCTCCGTGATGTCTTCCATGAACCCCGAGTAGAAAAGCGTTTGTCCATCCGGCCCGGCTATACGCCTGGTGTTCAATGAGACCCATATAGGTGATTCATCACGTCGCTGGAACTGGCACTCATAGTTCAGAATAATCCCCTCTTTTTCCAGCCTTTGAATATGCTCGGCCCGTTCGCGATCGTTGAGCCATATCTCCTTCCCGAGATCCCTGATCGATGAGGTTAATTCTTCCGGCGAGTCATAGCCCAGCATTCGGGAAAGGGCGGCATTGGCCGTCAGGAGTCTCCCTTCGGGCGTCGACTCGAAAATACCTTCCAGGGCGCCTTCAAAAATGCTTCGGTACTTTTCTTCCGCCTTCTTCAGGGACTGCTCGGCGATTTTCTTTCGGTGAATCTGAATAAACAGAAAGATGATCAGAACGCTTTCCAAAAGAATGAAGGCCAGAACGCCGAGAATGGCAATCTTGTGCTGATCCCATAACGATACGGGCTTGTTTAGGACGATGCTGCCCGGCGGCAGTTTGGCGTCGTCGAAACCCCATCGCTTGAGCTGCTGCCAGTCGAACATGGGTATGAGGGGCGCTTGGTGAACCGTAAAGGGATCGTTGGGAAGGTTACCCTGAAGGATATCCATGGCGATCCGCACCGCCCTTTGCCCTTCGACACGATGGTCCAGGATAATACCCCCGACAATGCCGTTATTCCCCAACAGGGTTTCAAACATGCCAAAGACAGGGGCATTGGCTCTTGCGCAAATCATCCTCGCGGCATCGGTAGGCATGTAGGTCTTTCCGGTACTGTCGGCGTAAACCGTCGTATATAAAATGGCCGTTCCTGTCGGCAGGCTGGCGACCTTCTTCAAAATTTCATCCATCGAAAGGGGAGGCATGGACTCCACATTCAGCTCCGGTTTCCATACCCTGAGCCGGGTCATCACGAGAGCATCAAATCGCCGGTCGAGGGCGCTGCTTCCAGCGATGACCAGAATCCTTCTGGTATCGGGTTGGAGACGGAACATTTCTCTCGCCGTTGCGATGACATCGATGGTGAAGGGCAGGTGAACAAGGGGACGTTTCGGGTCGGAATACTCAAAAAAATCAGCGTCGCCAAGAACGGAAATGATCGGACCTTCCGGGTAGACATCGCGGCCCTCTTTCAACAGGAACTGGAGAGCCTCCTGGTGCAGGGTGAGCACCAGATCCAGTTTGCGGTCCTTGAATTTCTTGCGGAATATTTCGGCCGCTTCATCGCGATATTCCTGGCCGGAGTTGCGCGCCAGGTCCAGGAACTCGAAGTAAAGGTTGTTGAAATCAAGACCGCTCCAGACAAAGGCTTCCTGAAGACTCGCGTCGATAATCTTGTAGGCGGGCTGGGCGTAACCGAAGGAATGCAGAATCAGGACGTTCTTTTTGGATAGATCAACTTGAGGCTGCAATTGGGCGAAGCTGAAGCCCCGAGACCCGAAGATCAGGAATAATACGATGAAACAAGATGCTATTCCACTGGTTTGCTTTGTACTCGTGATCAACGAAGACCCCTCCCGCCAGTCATTACAACTCCCACATTCTACGAACCTGGGGTTTCATCCATTGGCCGTCAGAATCCTATCCAGCGCGTATTTTTATCGATGGGTTCCCGACCGCTCGATAAGGCATTCGCAGGGAAATCCCCGTCAGGGTACCCGATGGCAACGGCAATGATAATCTTCTTGTTTTCAGGTATTTCCAGAATTTCTCTCAAGATCTTGGGGTATAGTACACCTTGATCTTCGATGCAGGTGCCAAGCCCGAAGTGGAGCGCCGACAGGCAGATATTCTGCAGGGCCGCCCCGAGATCAAGCAGGGGTCCAACATCGCTCAGTGACCTGTCCGTCAGGAGGATAATGGCGGCGGGTGCGTCGAAGAAACGGAAACCCCTCTCCAGCCAAGCCGCTCTCTTCTTTTTGTCTTCCCTTTGGATATCCATGAGATCAAAAATTTTTTTGGCCAATTCCACCTGGCGGTTTCTGTAAACGCTGTCATTGGACCAGCTTACCGCTTCATGGTCAGGGTGCATCGGCTCTTTTTTGTTTAACCGATCGACGATGGCGACCCTCAACCTGTTCAGAACATCACCCGTCACGACGATAAATTCCCATGGTTGCGTGTTCATCGCCGAGGGCGCTCTGCAGGCTGCCTCGAGAACTTTGCTCAATACCTCCTTTGATACCGGATCGGGCTTGAATCCCCTGATGCTTTTTCTTTTGTTAATCGCTTCAATAATATTCATATTTTTTCACCTGTCCATGTATTCCACACGCATTTAAAACACGGCCATAAATTACGCATTTCCGGTCTCAGCAAATTGGTCAATTCCCAACGACATGTACACAAAACAAACCTACTTCTTCGTTTCGCGTTTGACGCTCTTGACATAATCGATGTATGCCACGGTCTTTTCCGACCAGAACTTGAAGGCGTCTGTGGCCGAGCCCCATTTCGAAAATCTCTGCTCGAACTCGGCCTTCCTCTGGTCCACCGCGAGGACGAGTATCTCATCGGTCACGCTGTCGAGGGCCATCATCTCTATGCCCGTCTCGCCGCTTCCGGCCCAACCCCCCGTTGCACCCTTCTTGACTAGGCTTACGCCCAAGCCGACGGGAACGATCGAGGTGACGGTGCTGACACCCGGCCTGCTCGGCTTGATTTCCGTGATGGCGATGCGGATCCGCATAACGTTCGGACCGGGGTCGGCCACGATCGGGTACTTGTCTTTAAAGGCCGCTACGAGCGCCTTGTTGAATTCATCGCACAGCTCCTTCATCTCCTGGGGATCGATGCCCTTGTATTCGGCCTGATCGGATAGGAAGAAGATGACGCTGTCCACCATGAACTTTTCGTATTTCTTGGGATCCACCCCCTCCTTCATCCAGCGCAGCTTCACCCCGCCTTCCGGCCCGGGTTTCATCAGGCTATAGACGGACGGATTACCAAGAAACCCGGAATACTTGATGTCCTCCGCAAATCCGGTCGATGCCGCCACGGCCAACCCGATTACCACAGACAGGATCACTCTGAATGCTTTTTTCATGATATTTCCCTCCATGATCGATGTTTGTAATCAAACTGTTAATCGGTTCTGTCTTTTCTATCGCCCAACGCGGAACCCTTTGGCGGGTACTCCAGCGTATTGTCGAGCTGAGAAATTCTGGCCGGCGCATGATTCGGGAATGGCAACTCGCCCTGATCCCTCCAGTGCCGCACGGCATCGGCGGCCGAGCGGCTCTTTTCCGCGTCAAGCCCCCCGTCTTTGGCCATATAAATGGTCCGGGAAGGGAAGGCGAATCCGCTGCCGCTTGACTCGACAACGTCTATGATCCTCAGCAGCAAATCTTCCTGTACGGCAAGAAACGCATCAAAAGTGGTTTCGATAACATGGGCGAAGATCTCTACATCGAGCGAGGACGCTCCGAAAGCGACGAAGCGGACACGTGCCGTGGTGGAGTCCACGCGCGGATGCTCGAAGAGAAGCTCGCGGATCCCGACCAAGAGGTAGCGGAGCTGTTCAGCCGCGGTCTCGTAGCGCAGGTTCAGGGTGTGCCTGAAGAGGAACCGGTCGCGCATTGCAAAGTTCTCGATACTGACCGCGGATAGCTGGCCGTTGGGAATTGACACGACGGTGCGGTTGAGCGTGCGAATTTGCGTGGAACGCAGACCGATGTGCTCTACGGTTCCCTCATACTCGCCGGCCTTGCAGTAGTCACCCAGGCGGATCGGCTTGTCCCAGATGAGGAAGACCCCGCCGAAGAAGTTTTCGATCGTCTTCTGCGCGGCGAATGCCACGGCGATGCCACCGACGCCGAGGCCGGCCACAACGGCTGTGAGGTTGATCCCGGCAAAGTAATAGAAAATGACGAAAAGCCCTATAATGACGGCCAAGGCTTTCAGCAGCGTCGCCGTGAGGCGGATGACCGCGTTGGCCGCCTCGGGTCTGCGTTTCTCGATTATCTGCGCTCCGACGTCGATTACATAGATGGCGAGCCACATCAGGGCCACGACGGCCATCGTCGAGGCCATGAAGGTCCAGAAAAGCCGTCCGAGCAGAGACACCGCGCTCATGGCGAGGAAGTAAACCGCAGCAGAGGCGATCAGGAGAATGAGGGGTTTCCTCGTTTGACCGAGTTTCCTCACCACCTCTTCATCGAGTCGACGGTTAAGGGGCTCGTGAAGTAATGAAAAGAGAACACGGATGACAAGCCAGCCGACTAAAAAAGCCAGCGGAATCATCAGGAAGGAAAGGACTACACGGTACATCGGGTAACCGGCTACACGTTTTTCCGTGAGCGTCGCAGGCAGGTAGTGCTCGATCCAGGGGATGTCGATCTCCTCATAGATCTGCGGCACGAGCTTCAGGGTTTCCGAGGAGAAAAGCCAGACAGGAGGGTTGTTTTCCTTCAGGATGCGCTCGAGCAGGATCTTGTGCTCCCCCTTTTTGGTCCTGACGACCCCCACCAGTTCGCGATGGACGGGCAGCTCATCCTGGAGACTTCCTTCGGGTTTGCTGCTGATCGAGGTTGTGACGGTTGACAACCCCTCGTTGAGAACATGATTCAGCTCGACAGCCAGTTCCTGGGCGCGCTTTCCCGTCTGGCGAGTGTTGAGGTAATCGAGGGCACGCTCGTAGTCCTCGCGCTGCATGGCTTTCAGGAAACCGATGACGGTGCCCTGCGGTGTACTGCGACCCAGAGGATCATCATAGGTAGCCTCGGCCTGCATCATGTCTTTCATCGCCGGGGCAGGTGCCGCCTTCTCGGCGGCGAATGCGCCCGTCAGCGCCATGAGGGCCGAAAGTAAAACCAGGACTAATCCTGCCAAGTGTCTTTTAATCATCAGGCTGTAGACTTTTTCAAATCCATGGTGGGTGAAGAACAGGTTTTTCTGCCTGTTTCATTTTCGCGTAACGGCGCCATGAGCAGCGCAAACATCGCGGTTTCGCCCAAACTGCATCCCGCCGGTACAAACATCGAAAATCGTCATGGCGCCGGTGACCTTCACCGGCGCCATGACGTTATGCCTTCCTGTGCAGATTCGATACTCCTTCCGAAAACCGGGAGGCACCACCTTACTTCGTCAGCCCCACATCTTTCTGGGCCTGTTTACAGCGGGCGCTCACCTTCGCCTTGTTTTTATCGAGGCAGTCGAGGATACGTCCTTCCCCCGGTTTGACGTTCGAGCAGTAGGCCTGCAGGTCGCCGCGGCATTCGTTGGCCACGTAAGTCAGCGCATTGACCACCCGTTCGAGTTGTACGGAGGCGTCGTAGAGTGCATACTCACAGCGGCCCGAGAGCTTGTCCTGATAGGCATATAGGCAGGCCAGGACCCGTCCCTCACCGGGAGTCACACCCTTGCAATAGGTCTGAATTTCCGCTTTGCAGCCTTCCGCCACGGTCTGGACCAGTCCCTCCTGGGCCAGCGCACTCCCCGCAAAAAGAAAAACCAATCCAACCACCAGCAGACATCCCATCACCCTTTTCATAAATTCTCTCCTTTCTTCATAGTCTTTTGCATCCCACACTCAGCGGACTTTACTATAAAGCACTACCAAGTTTCAACTTCGATGTATTGCCCTCGGGCATAATGTTCGCACTAATCCCCTGTAATCATTTAACCCTTGTCCACCGGTATTTCTTGCGGTTTCGTCTGGCTGAATTGCGGGCTCAATAGGACCACTTCAGATTGAGCGCGAAGAAGTGCATAATCGCGTCGTTGTATTCGCCTACCACTCTGCCCGCCAGGGGACCGCGCCTCTGGTCGACGGACATGTCGCCCAGCCAAGCGAGCTCGTAGGCCGCCCCCAGCGTCAGGTTCGGGTTGATGGCATACTGGGCCCCCAAGGCAAAACCCCAGACCTCCCCCATCGGAACGCTCACAGTGCGCTTATCGTCGTCGACAGCGGAGCTGTCGTAGGCGACGCCGCCGGTAAACGTCCATGCGGGCGAGTGTCGGTACTGGGCCCCCAGGGCAACGTGCCAGGTATCATTGTAGTCGTTGTCCACCGTCAGGCTCGTGGGGCTAACGCTCACGTCAACCTTGCCGAAGCGGGACCAGTCCTGCCAGCCCACGTTGCCTAGGACAGCCCACTTCGCATTCAATTCATGATAAGCGCTGAACATCACCATCTGGGGTACGGTCATGCTGAGATCCAGGTTTCTCGTCGCGAGCCCCCCCAGCAAAACCGTCAAACCGGGGCCCAGACCGCTAAAATCGGGCTTGGCACCAAAGTCGAGCTTCACTTCCGTCAGGTAGGTGAGCCCGAAGCGCGTCCCCGGCCTCGGCTCCACCAGGATCCCGAAGTTACCGCCGTAGCCCCACTCGCTGTCATCGTATTTCAGCTTTCCGTCGGGCAGTGCATCGAGAACATTATTGACCGCGGTCTCGGTATCCAGATAGCCGTACATCATGTTGAGTCCCGCGCCGAGATAGAGCCAGTTGTTTACCCTGTAGCTTACGGCCGGCGTGAGTGTCAGTCCAATCAGGGTCGAATTCTGAACGTAATACCGGCCCACCCAGTTGTCCCCGTAGTCCTCGGCCAAGCCGAAGTAGGAAAGGACGCCGAAGCCGATGCTCCAGTCCTGATTCAGCTTGTGGACCACGAAGGCACTCCCCGCGGGCATCCAGCCTATAGCAATACCGCCGTCATCACCGGAAGGAGTCGTTCTTGAGTCGGAGCTGAATTTCACATCACCGTAAAGAACCTGCAGGCCGCCCAGGACCTGGGATTTATCGAGGCGGCTCATCCCGGCGGGGTTGGTGAACACCGTCGAGGCGTCCTGCGCGCGGGCGGCGTACCCCGCCGCGGCATATCCAACGTCGTTCGAGCCGAACTGGTAGAGCATGATCCCCCCGGCCCAGGCCTGACCGCCGACAGCAAGGGTCGCCATTATGAAGGTGCATAAAAGGCTGATCCATACTGACCTTTTCATCGGATACCCTCCTTCCTCTCTTTTACTATCAGATATGCCGTAAATCGCTTTTAACATTTTATTGCCGGTCTGGTCAGGTTTTTTAAATGAGCCCTCACAAACTTGATGTTGAAGTTCAAGCAGGTTTCCGGGACTCTCCTCCCGCTACCTTTTTTACTCAAAGGGGGGAGGATTTTCAACGGGAAAGAGGATGCTAAGGCCTCTATTCCACCGCGAGGGCTGCCGCGCGCAGTTTCTGCCGGTCGACCGCGGTCAGGTCTGCCGGCTGGGTGTCGATGACGACCTTTTCGATCGTGCCGGCAAACCGGTTGGGCGCTCTGTATGCCTCACTCGCCGGTGTTCCGGAGTCCTGGCCGATGTCGAAGGTCTCGTCCGAAGAGTACTTTCCCACCCATTGCGTGGTGTCGAGGCGCCCCTGTCCGGCCTTCCTGTCGTTCACGAAAAGCGCCACCGTGGCGCCCTTGCCCAGGCCTCCGCCGTCGTATCGAAACTCCATACGGACGACGTTTTTCCCCGGCGCCAGGGGTTTCGTGCCTGCGATCTTTGTGCGCTTGACGCCAACGAGGTTGTATTCATACACGGGTTTTCCATTCTTGACATAGAAGGAGAACCCTCCTGCTACCCCGCCTGCCGCTACCAGCACACCGTCGGCTCCACCTTTGGGGATGTCCAGATAGGCAGTGACCGTATGCGAGCGGTTCTGGGTTGGGGCGGCTGATGTGTCGGGTATGCGCGTGCCGGGGAAGTAGGTGAAGACGGCCCGCCCGGCAATCAGACTGGGACGGTTGGACGGGTCCATGCGCTCCGTCAGTCGATCATCCAGGGGGAGCACCTGGTACTTCTCCGCCTCGGCCCAGAACACGTCCTGGAGCTCCTTCAGCTTTTCGGGGTATTTCCCTGCCACGTCGTCATATTGGCTGAAGTCCCGCCGGAGGTCATAGAGCTCCCAGGTGTCCTCATCGAAACTCTTGCTCGAGCCGATCCCCATCACCCAGGGAAGGCGGCCGTGACGGACGGAAGCCATCCAGCCGTCCTTGTAGATCGCCCGGTTGCCCAGCAGCTCGAAGTACTGCACCCTTCGTGTGCCGTCGGCATTTGGATCACCGAAGGTGTAGACCATGCTCACGCCCTCCATGGGCTTCTGTCTAACGCCGTTGACCTCGACGGGTTCCGGGATCCCGGCAGCCGCGAGGATGGTGGGCGCTATGTCGATGACGTGATGGAACTGGGAGCGCATGCCGCCCCTGTCCTTGATGCGGTCAGGCCACGCGATCACGAGCGGATTGCGCGTGCCGCCCAGGTGCGACGCCACCTGTTTGCCCCACTGGAAGGGTGTGTTCGTGGCCCAGGCCCAGCCCACAGGGTAGAGGTTGTAGGCCTTCGGTCCGCCGATCGCGTCGAGACGCTTCAGCACGTAAGCAGGGTCTTCCGTGAAGCCTCCGATGGGCGCGTATTCGTTGAAGCAGCCGTCGAGGGAGCCCTCCAGCGACCCGCCGTTGTCGCCGATGATGCAGATGACAAGCGTGTTGTTCAGCTGGCCGACCTGCTCCAGGGCATCGAGAATCCGGCCGATCTCATAGTCCGTCTGCGCGGTATACGCCGCAAAGGCCTCCATCAGCCGCGCGGCGATACGCTTCCTTTCGGGGCTCAGAGAGTCATAGGCGGGAATCTCCCTGGGCCGGGGCGTGAGTTTCGTGTCGGGCGGGATCACACCCAGTTTGAGCTGGCGCTGGTAGGTCTCCTCGCGATACTTGTCCCAGCCCTGGTTGAACTTCCCCTTGAACTTGTCCAGCCACTCCCTGGGCACGTGATGGGGAGCATGGGTCGCACCGGGCGCATAGTAGACGAAAAAGGGCCGGTCCGGTGTCAGCGATTTCTGCTGATAGATGAGCTTGATGGTCTCGTCGGCCAGGGCGTCGTTGAGCGTGTAATGCCCTTCCTTGCCCTTCGGAATTTCCATCTCCACCAGGTGGTTGCCCCGGTAAAGAGCCGGTGCCCACTGGTTCGCTTCCGCGCCGACAAAGCCATAGAAGTGGTCGAAGCCCTGCAGGATCGGCCACCGGTCGAATGGGCCGGCGACGTTCGTCTCCCAGTCGGGGACGTTGTGGTTCTTTCCGATCCATGCGGTGGTGTACCCGTTCTGCCGCAGGATTTCGGAGACCAGGGCCGCGCTCTTGGGGATCTGGTCGTTGTAGCCGGGATAGGCCGTCCCCATCTCCATGATCACGCCCGTCCCCACCGAGTGGTGGTTGCGCCCGGTGAGAAGCGCCGCACGGGTGGGAGAACTCAGCGCCGTGGTGTGGAACCGTGTGTAGCGAAGGCCCGTCTTTGCCAGCCGGTCGAGGTTGGGCGTCGGGATCTGCCCACCGAAGGTGCCCCAGGCGCCGTAGCCCACGTCGTCGATCAGGATCAGGAGCACGTTCGGTGCGCCAGCTGGCGCCTTCGTGACGGCGATCTTGTCGGGCTGTGAATCCTTGTAGGTTCGCCCGATCTTGCCCTTGAACGGCGCTTCGGGCTTGGGGAGCACCTCCTGTGCGGTTGCAATGCCGCCGAAGGGTGCCGCGGCTGTCGCCGCACCCAGTGCGAGGCTGAAGGTTGCATGTAAGACTTTTCTTTTCATGATTTTCCTCCTTTCGCTTCCCCGATTCGAGCGGATTTCGGGCCTGTCACCATGTTGAAGCCGTCCGTCTTGCGCGTACACGGAAGACGCAATGCTGTTTCTCAATCCGCCGCGAGTTTCGCCTCCGCGTCTTTCACTTTCTGATGATCGGCAGCGCTCAGTTTCGTCTCGCCCAGTTTCACGACGAGCTTCTCGATCTGCCCTGTGAATTTGAACGGTACGTCGTAATTCAGGCTCACGGGCGTTCCCGTGTCCTCTCCCACGTCGAAGGTCTCATCCAGGGAAAAGCGCAAGGGCACGGTCCGGTCGATCCGCCCCCGGGCAACCTGCGTACCGTCCACGCTGATCGTGCCGGTGCCGCCTTTGCCGACGCCGCCTCCGTCATACTGGAAGTCGAAGACAACCGTGTGCCTGCCCGGCTTCAGGGCATTCTTTGCCTGAATGCTGTAATGGGCGACGTTCGCCATGTTGTAATAGAAACCCGTCTTGCCCTTCTCGAGCACCAGCGCATAGCCGCCGGACAGTCCGCCCTGCGTCACCAGGACACCCTGTGCATTGCCTTTCGGGACGACCACCTCGGCGGTGATGCGGAAGGATTTGTTCTTAATGTCCGGCGCCGCGCCCTCGTGAATGCGCTTCACCGGCCCGAAATAGGTGAAATCGGTCCGCCCGCGCGTGAGGCTGGGGCGGACGGCGGGGTCCAGCCGCTCGGTCCCGCTGTCGTCCAGCGGCAGCACATTGTATTTGGCTGCTTCGGCATAGAAAAGCAGCTGAAGGTCGTGAAGCTTCTCGGGGTACTTGTCTGCAACATTGACGGCCTCGCTGAAATCCTCCGCGACGTTGTAGAGCTCCCACTTGTAGCCGTTGATCACATCGACCCGCTTGAACTGGGTCTGATCCTCCCAGGTCCCCCCGTAGGGAGGCGTGGTGCAGGCCAGCCAGCCGTCGTGATAGAGGGCGCGATGGCCGAAGATTTCGAAATACTGGGTATGGTGGGTGGACGGTACCTTCGGATCGTTGAAGGAGTAAGCCATGCTCACGCCCTCGATCGGCTTTTGCGCCACCCCGCTCACGGAGGAGGGCTGCTCGACCCCGCTCACCTCCAGCAAGGTCGGGACGATGTCGATGACGTGGTGCCACTGCGGCCGGATGCCCCCCCTGTCCTTGATGCGGGCCGGCCACGAGACGACCATCCCGTTGGCGGTGCCGCCGTAGTGGGAGGCAACGGTCTTGACCCATTGGAACGGGGCGTTCATGGCGTGCGCCCAGCCGACGGGATAGTGGTTGTGCGTCTTCCACGTGCCCAGGTTGTCCTTCTGTCTCAGGACCTCTTTGTAGTCTTCCATGATCATGTTCATCATGGCCAGTTCGTTGTAGGACCCCTGGAGCATACCCTCGCCGCTGGCGCCGTTGTCGCCGCAGATGTAGATGACGAGCGTGTTGTCCCTCTGGCCCATCATTTCGAGCGCCTCGAGGACCCGGCCCGCGTTGTAATCGGTCTGGGAGAGGTATCCGGCGTAGATTTCCATCATGTAGGCATAGAGCTGCTTCTGCTCGGCATTGAAGGAGTCCCATGACGGGATCCCCCGGCTTCGTTCGGTCAGCTTCGTGTTCGCCGGAACGATGCCGAGTTTCTTTTGCCGCGCCAGCGTTTCCTCGCGAAGCTTGTCCCAGCCATGGTCGAACTTCCCCTTGTATTTGGCGATCCATTCCTTCTTCGGCTGGTGCGGCGAGTGCGTCGCGCCCGGCGCATAGTAGAGGAAGAACGGCTTGTCGGGCGCAGCGGCCTTCTGGCTGCGCACCCACTCGATGGCCTGGTCCGCGATATCGTAGTCGAAGTTGTAATCGGGATTGCCCAGGTACGGCTCGATGGGCTTGGTCCCGTCGAAGACGGCGGGCCGCCACTGGCTGGTCTCGGCCCCGATGAAGCCGTAGAATTTTTCAAACCCGAGGCCTGTCGGCCAGAGATCGAACGGACCGGCCTGGCTGTTCTGCCAGTCGGGCACGTTGTGGTTCTTCCCGAACCAAGCGGTGTTCCAGCCTTTCTGCCGAAGGATCTCGGCGACGGTGGCGGTGTCCTTCCCCATGAGGCTGTCGTAGCCGGGGTAGCCGGTCGCCAGCTCCATGATGTTTGCGGTATGCACCGAGTGGTGATTGCGTCCGGTGAGGAGCGCCGCCCGTGTGGGGGACGAGATCGACGTCGTGTGGAACTGCGTGTAGCGCAGCCCGTTTTGGGCGAGCCGGTCAAGCGTCGGCGTGCTGATCGCGCCGCCGAAGGTGCTCGCTGCGCCGTATCCGACATCATCGAGAATGATCAGGACGACGTTGGGCGCCCCCTTGGGCGCCTGCACCGGCTTGGGGAAATCTGACTTCGAGTCTTTCACACTCAGCCCGATCTGCCCTTTGAAGGGGGTCGGCGGTTTGGGCAGGACCTCCTGCGCGGCCGCATGGCCGAAGGGCGCTGCGGCTGTTGCCGCGCCCAGAGCGATGCCCAATACTCTTGCGACTTTTCCTTTCATGATCTCTCTCCTTTTCTGTCAATATCCTTGCACTTGGGGCTTACGTTTTTTTCCTCATTCTCTTCAGTTTCTCGATCCCCTCCCACGGGGAGTCCTCTCCCAGCCGCACCCGCGCCGTTTCGGCCAAAAGATCGACGGCCCCGAGGAACGCGCCGCCGCTGCCGGAGCGCAGGGCCTGCTCGAGGTTCGCGCGCGACTCCCAGTCGATGGCAAGGAAGAAGATCTCGGTGTCCTCCACGTCCCGCCAGACCCGGCAGTCTCGGCACCCTTTTCCCCTGCGGATCGGGGGAAGAAGCGACTGCAGGGTCTGATGGAGTTCCTGGGTCTTCTCGGGCCTCGCTCTCAGTTCGACGGTGAGCTTCATGGCCCTCGTTGGAATCCAAGATGCGTTCCAGGATGAAAAGGGTGGGTCAAAAAGTTAAAACCGCTTGATATGATTAATGGAATGATGGATGGGGGACAGACGGAACCTGCTGAAAAGCTCTCAACATGTTGAGGATCCGCAATATATTGAGACGCAATCGTTGAGGGCTTGTTCTTTCAGGGGCGCTTGATTCCGAGCTTCTTGAGCCGGAACCGGAGGGTGCTCGGGTTCAGTTTGAGAAGGGCGGCAGCGCCTCCCGGACCGTCGATCTTCCATCGGGTTTTCTGCAGGACTCTGTGGATGTGCTCCCGCTCCATCGCGGCAAGTTCCTTGAGAGGCTCTTCCTTCGCTTCCACCGCCTCGCCTTCGAGACGGTCTGCAAGCTGCAGCTCCGGCCTCGTGCTGGTGATCACGGCCCTTTCGATCACATGCTCCAGTTCCCTCACGTTGCCGGGCCAGGAATACTCCTGGAGGGATTTCATCACGGCCTTCGGAACGGTCTTGATCTGCCTGCCGATCTTCCGCTCGTACTTGTCGACGAAATGACGGACGAGCTGAGGGATGTCGTCGCGCCGCATGCGCAGGGGCGGCATCGAGATGGGGAAGACGTTCAGGCGGTAGAAAAGGTCCTCCCGGAACCGTTTGTTGCGGATCTCCGCCTTCAGGTCGCGGGCGGTCGAGGCGACTACTCTCACGTCCACCTTGATGGTCCGCGGACTCCCGAGCCTTTCGAACTCCCCCTCCTGCAGCACACGCAGGAGCTTCGCCTGGAGCTCCAGTGGCATCTCGCCGATCTCGTCGAGGAAGATCGTCCCGCCGCTTGCAACCTCGAAGCGGCCGACCTGCTTGGCGTGGGCCCCCGTGAAGGCCCCTTTCTCGCGCCCGAAGAGCTCGCTCTCGATGAGGTTGGCCGGCAGGGCGGCGCAGTTCACCGTGATCATGGGCCTGTTCTTGCGGGCACTCAGTTCGTGGATGGCATGGGCCACCATTCCCTTGCCCGTGCCGGTCTCCCCGAGGATAAGAACGGTCGCATCGGTGGGGGCAACCTGCTGCACGCGGAAGGAGACGTACTGGAGCCCGTCGCTGCTTCCCACGATCTTCTGGAAACCCTGATCTGCTTTGATTTCTTCTCGAAGATAGATGTTCTCCTTTTCCAACTGGAGCTTCAGACGCTCGATCTCCTCCAGTTGCTCCCGGAGAAGCTGTTCTCCCCTGCTTCGCTCCAGCGCGTTCACGAAGAGTTCCCCGAGCAGGCGGAGTCGCGGGATGTATTCCTCCGGGCAGTTTCGATCGTTGCTGGCTGAAAAGACACTGAGGCTGTACTCGGAGGATCTTAGCGCCACAATTGGAATCCACGATCCGGATCGAATTCCATGTTTCTCAAAGTTCTGCCTGTCGGTGGCAGCCTCTTCCGGCATTTCCTCCGGCCGTGCAAAGGCAAAGACCTCGTTATCTTCTGAAAGTTTCTTGACCGTCCATGGGTAAAGGGAAACGGGTCGGGGAATCCCTGTCGGGAACGGCGGAATATCATCGGCGTCGGCGTTGTGGGTAACCATGAAATGGGTCTTGTCCGGAAGACGTCGAAGCAAATTAAAGTGGTCGATGTGGAAAAATTCCAAAACATCTTTCAGGGCCATCCGGATTTCGTCATCGACTTGCTCGGAGGAAAGGGTGGCGAACCTCGCCGAGAGATCGGTCATGAATTTTTCAAACTTCAGGCGCTCCCGGAGTTCGGCCTCGCTCTCGCGCAGGGCCTTCTCCCCCATGCTTCGCTCCAGAGCGTTCACGAAGAGTTCCCCCAGGAGGCGCAGCCGAGGGATATATTCCTCCGGGCAGGCACGGCCGGTTTCGGCCGAGCTGATGCCGAGGGTGTACTCCGCCGTGGAACGCAGGGCCGCAATGGGTATGTACAGGCCCGATTGGACTTTCCAAGCTTCCAGAGCCCGCTTGTCACCGGTGGCATCTTCCGGAAGATCCTCGACCCTTGCGAAGGAAACGGCTTCGCGTTGTTCCATCAGCTTTTTTGACAAATAAGGAAACAACGAGACGGGTAAGGGGGTCTCTATGGGGTATGGCGACTCACCGGCTGTATCGGCGTTGTGGGTGATCAGCCACTGCGTCTTGCCGGGCAGAAGATGGAGCAGGGAGCAACGGTCGATCTGGAAGAGCCTCAGGATGGTGTGCAGGGCGCTGCGTATTTCATCATCGACTCGCTCGGGGGGAAGGGCGACGAACTTCGCGGAGAGATCGGCCAGGAACTTTTCGAACTCCAGGCGCTTTTCGGATGCAGCGCGCTCAGATAAATCTTCGGGGTTCATTTGACTCACGGAAGCACCGTTACCTGGGAAGGTCTTTGCCGCTTATATCCTGCACCTTGGCCTGAAAACCGGGGCACAAAACCCGCTCCCGGCAATATGATAACGATTCCGTTGTAAATATAGTATCTTAACCGGTCTTCACTTTAATACAGTATGCCCCCGCGGGCAAGAAGAAAAGGATGTCTGGGTTCTCGTCTGAGAGCCTGCGGTGAGTGCCTTGACACTTTGCCTCTCTGCGTAATGCGATTTAAAAGACGTAATCCCTACGGCTATTTCTTGCGTTTGTAGCTGCTGTCGATCCTGTCCCTGAAGTCCGTCGCAAGTTTGGTTGCGCCGGCCTTGGCGGCATCCCATGGTAAAAACGAGGGAGACAAGGCAAAGGGGCTAATCTTGCCCATGAACGCGGCGAGCACCGTGTCCGTTTGAGAGTCCTCGAATTCCCCCGCAATGGTGATTGAGCCCATGAAGTTTCCCTGTTTTCCAAGGGCACCCCTGCCGAGGTTCATGGCAAGACCCATCGGGTTCCCGTATGTCAGACCCCGCATCACGGTGTTCGTTGTCTCGAGGCCCACGAGGATGAGCTTGATTCGCATGGTGTCCGGCCCCGGTTTGTCCACGATGGCGTATCTCTCTCCTAGGACACGGATCATCTCCTGCCGGGTGAAGTCAGCCATCATTAGCCGGTCTTCCACTGAGATGTCCCTGAAGCCGTGGTCCGCACCCTGGTAGATCTGGACCGGCTCTACAATGAACTTTGAGTAGCTCCTCTTCGGCGCATCGGTGTTGACATACAGAAGAGCCCTGTCGTCCTGGGGATGGGTTTCCATCTTGGCAGCAGATGGCACGTCCTTGCCCACGGGCCCTTTGCCGGCACACCCGAAGAGTACGAGCAAGACAGACAGCAGCGCCATCGGGAGTATTTGCGCACGTTTCATGGAATCTCCTTTCTTATCGAACATGCTGAATTGCGGACTAATATTACCAACTTTCATCATCGGAGTCCAAGCCCTTTGCATACTTTTCCGTTGCCGGACAGGAGTGTTTGGTGTATTGCTTGGAAAATTTTAAAGCCGCGTTTCATTAAACCGAGCGGAGGCAAAGACCCACTGGTCACTCGAAAGAGGTTTTGCTATGAAGCATTTTGGAGCCGTTAAACTCGTCGACAGCGTCATATCGGCGGGCTTGTGCTGCGGATGCGGCGCCTGCATCAACCTGTGCCCCTATTTTCATTCCTACCGGGGGAAGACGGCGGCGATTTTCCCCTGCAACCTGGAGAAGGGGAGGTGTTTTGCTTACTGCCCCAAGGTCGAACTGGATCCTGACGCTCTTTCACGGTTTCTCTTTAACAAGCCCTACGACGGAAGTCCCCTGGGCGTTTGCAGGAGCATTCACGTCTCCCGGGCAGGCGCCAGGGTGAAAAAGCGTGCCTTTCAGGCGGGCGGAACGGTTTCCGCCCTCATGTATTTTGCCCTGCGAAACAAAAGAATCTCGGGCGCGATCCTCACGGGCCGGCAGGGCCTCCTGCCCGTTCCAGCCCTGGTCACCCGGCCAGCCGATGTCTTTCTCAGAAGCCTGTCAAAGTACGCCGCCGCCCCCACCCTCGCAGCCCTGAACCAGGCCGTCGCGGATGGATACAGGGACCTTGGTGTCGTCGCCACGCCCTGCCAGGCGGCGGCGGTGGCCCAAATGCGCAGCAACCCCATGGATGACCCGTCTTTCAAGGACCCCACGGCCCTGGTGGTCGGCCTTTTCTGCACCTGGGCGCTCGATTTCCGGCGGTTCGAGGCCTTCCTGGCGGAACGGGTACCCCTGAAGGAGATCGTCAAGATCGACATCCCGCCTCCCCCGGCAGAAGTGCTGGAGGTTTACCTCAAAGAAGGCAAGCGGGTGTACCCCCTCGACGAGATCCGGGCCTTCGTCCCGGAGGCCTGCGATTTCTGCCCGGACATGACCGCCGAATTTGCCGATATTTCCGTGGGCGTCCTCGAAGGCCGGCCGGACATGAACACGCTCATCATCCGCACTGAGCGGGGGGAAGAGATCGTCCGCGAGGCCCGGAGGTTGGGATATCTGGAACTGGACGAACTGCCGGAGGAAAACCGGGAACACCTTATGTGGGCCGCAGCCAACAAGAAGAAGCGCTGCATCATCCGCTGCCGAGAGACCGGGAAGCTCAACGGCGAAGAGGGGACGGCCTGCCTGCGGCTGAGCGCCGAGACGACCGAAAGGATTTTGAAATAATGGAAAGGAGACACCTCCATGTCATTTTTGATTGACGAGGGCAAAGATATTCAGCACGTCCTGATGGGAAACGAGGCGATTGTTCGGGGTGCCCTTGAGGCGGGGGTCAATGTCGCCACCGGCTATCCCGGCACGCCCTCGTCGGAAGTCATCGAGGCGTTTTCGAAAGTGGCCAGGGAGCGCAATGTCTACGTTGAATGGTCCACCAATGAAAAAGTGGCCACCGAAGTGGCGGCGGCAGCCTCCTTCGCGGGCCTGCGTTCCATTTGCGTGATGAAGCAAAACGGCGTCAACGTGGCATCCGATTTTCTCCTGCACCTGGCAAGCTCCGGCACCCGGGGCGGCATGCTGCTGGTGACCTGCGACGACCCGGGCGCTCTCTCCAGTGTCAACGAGGGAGAGTCCAGACTTTTCGCGAGGCTGCTGGAGATGCCGCTTGTCGAACCGGGTGACTTCCAGGAAACCAAGGACATCATCCCCTGGGCCTTCGACCTCTCCGAGAAAATCGGCATCGTCTTCATGCTCCGCAGCGTGACGCGCCTTTCCCATGCGAGCGGCAATGTGCGTTTCGCCCCGCTCCCCGGCAGGGCGGCCCGGGCGAAATTCGCGTACCACGGCCCCCTGCTCGATCAGGATACGGGGCCGGTCATCAGCATGATCCCGGCCAGGCCGGAAGCCCATCACGGCCGCCAGCAGGAGAAACTGAAGCGGGCGGAGGAGATATTCGAAACCTGCAGATTCAACACCTACACCGGACCCCCCGAGCCGGAACTGCTGATCATCACGAGCAGCATCTGCTCGCTTTACAGCCGGGAGGCAGTCGATGTTCTGGGATTGGGGCCGCGGGTGGGCGTTCTCAAGCTGGCCACGACATGGCCGCTACCGCGCAAACTTTTGACGAAGCATCTGGCCTCGACAAAAAAAGTGTTTTTCGTCGAGGAGGTGGCGCCCACGCTGGAGGACCACGTGAAGGTGATTGCCGCGGAAGCCATGTCAGAGATCGGCGTCACGACGTTCTACGGCAAAAAATCGGGCCACCTACCCGCGGTGGGGGAACTCAATCCCGATCTCGTCATTTCGGCGCTTTCCCGTCTCTGCGATGTGCCCTATCATTCGGTCCCGCAGGCATTCAAGCAAAAGCTAAAGGGCCTGGCGGAGAGGTATGCGCCGGTCCGGGGGATCATGTTCTGCCCGGGCTGCCCCCACCGGGCTTCCTTCTGGTCCATCAATAATGCCCTGCAGATGGATAATCGCAGCGGGTTCGTCTGCGGCGACATCGGCTGTTACGCCCTGGCCGCCTTTCCCACCGGTTTCAGCACCAACAAGACCCTCCATTCCATGGGCTCCGGAAGCGGCCTTGCGAGCGGATTCGGCAAGCTCAGGCAGTTCGGCATGGACCAGCCTGTTGTGGCGGTCTGCGGGGATTCCACCTTCTTCCACGCTGCCATGCCCGCCCTGGCCAATGCCATCCATCACCGATCCCCCTTCACGCTCGTCCTGCTGGACAACCGTGGCACGGCCATGACGGGGTTTCAGCCCCACCCGGGGTCGCCGACGGACGTGCTGGGAGACCCGGCGCCGGCGCTGGACATGGAAAAAATATGCATGGCCATGGGGGCGAAGGTGGAAGTGAGCGATCCCTTCGACCTGGAAAAGACGCGGAAGAAGCTCAACCGTCTGCTGGAAAGCACGGAGGGCGCCAAGGTGCTGATCCTCAGGCAGGCCTGCGCGCTCAGCCCCGAGAGGCGATCCAAGAAAAAATACGAGGTCACCGTGGACGAAGACCGCTGTCGGGGAGAGAACTGCGGCTGCAACCGCATCTGCACGCGCATCTTCGGCTGTCCGGGGCTCATCTGGGACCGCGAGAAGAAAGTCAGCCGGATCGACGACATCATCTGCACCGCCTGCGGGGTCTGCGCAGATATCTGTCCCGCCGGGGCCATCGTCAGAAAGGAGGTCAGATGACCATGTCCGCCATCCCTCTGGCAAAAGATCCCTACAACATTATTATTACAGGCGTCGGCGGCCAGGGAAATGTGCTCGCATCCCGCATCCTCGGAGGCGTGCTGGCCTCCAAAGGATATTTGATCACGATCGGCGAAACCTTCGGGGTGACCCAGCGGGGCGGCTCCGTGATGAGCCACGTCCGTGTATCCGGAAAAACCGTCGCCAGCCCCCAGATCCCGGGGAATATGGCGGATGTCATCGTGTCGCTGGAACCGGCGGAAGCCGTCCGGGTCATGGTCGCCTATGGAAATCCCGATACCGTCATCCTCTCCAACACTCAGCCGATTCATCCCCCTGGGGTCATCACGGGGGAACTCGACTATCCCCCTGTGGATGAAATCAAGGAGGCCGTGAAAGGAATTGTCCGTACTTTCCTTTTCCTCAATGCCACCGAGCGGGCGCGTTTTCTGGGGAATCCGATTCTCGCGAACATTGTCATGCTCGGCGCCCTGGCGGGGCTCGCCGTCGTGCCATTTGACCGGGACGATTTCAAGCAGGCCCTCGCCCTGCGCATGAGCCCGGACCAGGTGCCGATTAACCTCAAGGCATTCGACGAGGGTTATGAGATGGTCAAGGCTTAAGCGGGATTTACGACAAGCCTTTGTCTGGTCTGCATGAGAGTAAAGTTCCTCATAATTTTTGCGGCACTTGCAGTGGCCATGGGCAGCGCCCATGCAGACTCATCTGCACCAAATGGGTCTGCGGAGATTGAGTATCTGCTGTCCAGGATTGGCACGTCTCAATGTCAGTTTTATCGCAACGGAACCTGGTACACGGGCGCGGAAGCGCAGTCTCACCTGAAAAAGAAGTATACCTACCTTCATGAAAGGGGTTTGGCCGAAACTGCCGAAGAGTTCATAGCCAATGCCGCCACGAAGAGCAGCGCCAGCGGAGAAACCTATCAAATCAGGTGTGGGAGCCAGAGCCCCGTGCCCAGCGCGCAGTGGCTGAGGGAAGAGTTGCAACGGCTGAGAATTCAGCCAGGCACCCGGTCACAGCAATGAGCGAGTGCTGTGTGAAGCACTTTATGGTTTGGAACGCTTTTCCACTTCACCCACACAGGCCGCAGGATGTTCTAAGCGTTCGGAATCCAAAGAAAAAAGATGTTCTGCAATTCTCGGAATCCTTGCGCCTGATAAAGGCGCACCTCAACCCGACCCACAGGGTTGCCGGGGGGAGAGTAGCCTTCGAGGCGATCTTTGCCGCGGGGATGCAGGGCCTGCTCAGAGAAAGGGGGTCATGAAGTGCCCCGCGGAAAGTGTCTGTCTGCGTTTGCCTGTCAGTTGAACAGCCATTGCAGTAGAAAATGTGTGGGAAGATAGACAAGCAGGGGAAACCCGAGCATTAAGAGACCCAGGTAGAGCAGGGGCGGTATTCGTTTCTGCGGTTTGCCGCCCGGCCCGAACACCCAGTTCACGTTCTCATCGGGACTGGTGAAGAAATACGTCAACGGGAGCAGCACCCAGGCCAGAAGCGTTTGCGCAATCCAGGCAGACGGCGCATAACCGAATACATAGATCATCCAAAGTAGCAGTGCAGGCAGAAAAACGTGGAACAGGGAAAGAGCCCTGAGGTAAAGCGGTTTGCTTCGATCGAACATGTAATCCGTCAAGCCGGTGATACGCCTGCCCGTCAGAAGCTGCCCTAAGAAGCCCGCGTTCCAGAGTAATTCCGGCAGAAGGACCCCGACGGTCGCCATACTTGCCAAAAAACCGCTCTGCAGCCACAGCGCGGGCACAGTGATAAGGAGGGCGATGTCCGAAAACCACAGAAAGTTCGCAAGGCTGTACTTCCTGGCATAGACCAGCACAACGACAGCTACATAGAGCGTAAAACTTATCTTGAACCAGAGAGGTATCATCATTGACGGACTTCGTGCCGGAAATCGAGCTCACGGGACATAAAATTTCAATAACGTTATTTGCACAAGAAACACCATAGAATTAACATGATGGGGTTCAGAGCCCCGTAAATAACCCGGTATTGATATTCCGACCAATATCGATGACTTCCCGCGCCCATTAAAAAACCGAACATTCCGTCAGGCGGTAAGAGCAAATGGTTATACTTTACCTACCGCAGTGTCCTAAAACGTGCTATGATTTTTTAAATTTTAACTGGAGGTAAAAAAAACATGAATCCTCTGGCCCGGACGTGCTGCGCCGTTACAGCATCCATCATACTTCTTTCAGCATCCATTGCAATGTCGGCAGAAAAAGAGCAGAAGAACCCCGTGACGCGGTACTGGATGAGTGTTGAGACACAGAATACGAGTATACCGGGCATGTCTCAGGAAGGGATGTCGGGGATACAGGGCATGATCATGGGAAAGGTTGCGGGGATTGGACCGAAGAGGAGTCTCTTCCTCCAGCTTAATTCACCAAAATCGCTTCCCGCGGCTCCGGAAGCGAACCATGACATACCCGCGGGACTCAACATGGGGAAAACCCTGCCTCTTCTGATACCCGAGCGTGAAAAGGCGGTTCGCGGCGAAGGGGCGGAAGGAAAGATGGAAAAGCCGAAAATGCGCATGCTTTTATACTGGGGATGCGGCGAGACGGTGCGCCCGGGCCAGCCAAGGGTGCTGGATACGGAGAAAATGAGCATGGTCGAGTTCGGCAAGGCCATGTCGGGGCGTACCGGTTCCGCGCAGCACCCTCCCTCAATGAGGGCGGGATGGGCCTATGCCGAATGGCCTAACAGAAAGGACCACACGGATGTGCCGCAAAGCGGTTCACTTCGGGGGGACCACTTCGTTCACGGCAATTATACGCCTGACATCAAATTCATCGTCGGTGAGAAACATGACTTCATGGCGCCTGTAGAATTTACCTCCACGAAAGGGGGGTTGACGGACAGCATCACGTTCCAGTGGAAGCAGATCCCTACGGCAATCGGCTATTTTGCAATGGCCATCGGCCATAACGAAAAGAGCGGGGAGACGATCATCTGGTCATCGAGCGATGCGCAGGAACCGGGATATGGCCTGATGACCTACCTCCCTCCGGCCGATGTCAGCAGGTTCATCAGGGAAAAAGTGGTTATGGGGCCAGCGGTAACGAGCTGTTCGATCCCCAGGGGAATTTTCAAGGATGCTAAAGGAGCCATGCTGCAGTTTATCGGTTACGGTGATGAGCTGAACATCGCTTACCCGCCAAAACCAAAGAACTCCACAAAACCTCACGAATACATCTGGACCGTGAAACTGAGGAACAAGTCCACCGGCATGCTCCCGCTCGGGCAGGAGGAAGTAAAGGACAGCCGAAAAAAGCAGGAGGAGCAGCCGACGGGTGAAAAACCCGCAGGGGTTCCCGAGCAAATGAAGAAAACACTGGATAAGATAAAGGGCTGGTTCTGATTTTGACAAATGTGCCGGATAAATAAAGGGGCTAACCGAAAGGGTTAACCCCTTTATTTATCCGGCGCCTCGGGACGCCTATGTCGTTTTAGGGGATATGGCCCAACAATTTCCCTTTAAGCCTTTGAGAAGGCCGCATACTGTGCAAAAAACAAATATACGAATAGCGGCAGGACCGGTTTACCGAAGCTTACCGAGTGTAATTCTCGTTGAGGAAGTCGAGTTTCACGACGTAGCGCTTCATGTATTCGTATTCGTATTCCTTTTCGTCCTTCCTGGCGCACTCAACGCATTTGTTGTCGACGTTGAGCTTAAGCGTGAACCGTCCGCATTCGACGCATTTCAATTTCATGGCGACACCTCCTCTAGCCCGTTGCGGCAATTTTGCCCGCCCGGATAAACCGACAATGAGCCAGCGACTGTCTGAGGAATAAAACGAGCTGGAAATTACCGAAAGAAGATGCGCGGACCGCAGATTTTCATTCGGAGATGAACCACAAGGGCAGGCGGGCATTCACTCTTCTGTAATAATTATACATGCCCGGCAGGAAAATGCAAGGGGTCGCGCGGCCAAAATCCCGGCATTGTCCCGGGTCCAAAAGTCTTATATAATCAAGAAGTGATTCTGAACAATATCATCTAAATGCAAATTTGTGGCAGGTATTTCCCCATGTACAAGGAATATTACGGTTTTTCAGAAGAGCCCTTCACGATAAACCCCGATCCCCGATTCCTCTACATGACGCCCACCCACGCGGGCGCCATGTTCTCCATGATGGCCGGGATCAGGGACAGGAAGGGGATTACGGTCGTATCAGGCGATGTCGGTACGGGGAAAACAACCCTTATCCATGCCCTCCTGAGAGACCTCAGCGAAAAAATAAAAATGGCCTTCGTATTTCACACGACCGTCGGCTTCGAGGATCTCCTCCGTAACATCCTGCTGGAACTGGGCGTGAAGGCGGGGGAGAATCTGACGGCTCTCATCATCCAGTTTCAGCTCTACATGCGGGAGCGGCTGGCCCGGGACGAGACGGTTGCGATTGTGATCGACGAGGGACAGAATTTGAAAGTCGACGTCATCGAGAAACTTTTCCGGCTCTTCATCCGGGAATCCCCCTCCTCCAAACTGATCCAGATACTCCTGATCGGTCAGTTGGATCTTGAACCCAAACTGGACGCCATCGAGTTGCAGTCCTTCAAGGGCAACGTCACGACCCGCTACCGCATCGACACGCTCAACGAGAAGGAATGCCAGGAGTATATCGAGCATCGTCTGAAGGTCGCAGGAAGCAGCGGTTTCACAATTTTTGAGCCGGACGCCGTCCGCCTGATCTGGAAATTTTCACAGGGGGTCCCCCGGGTCATCAACCTCCTTTGCGACCGCGCCCTGGTGAACACATATAACGCCTCCCGGAGGGTTGTCGACGGGACGATCGCAAAAGAAACAATCTATGAAATGAGTTATTTGAGGCCGAAAGGCATCGCTTTCCATCGCGTGCAGGTTCTTATCGACGCTTACCGCCGTGTCATCGATAGAGCGATGGCGAAAGAAACAACCGTTCACGAAAGCGCTCCCGGACCGAAGGTTGATCCCCGCTATCGCAGGCCCGCTTTTCTATATACAGCCCTGGGCATTGTGCTCGCAGGCGTTCTGGGAATAGCGACGCTTGCGGTTTTGAAGCAGGACCGGGGGATCGCACCTCCAACCCCGACAGCCGTCGTCGAAAAGGCCATCCCGGCTCAGCCGAAGGAACAGCATAAGGAGCCGCTGACAGCAGCCGCACCGGAGAAAGTCATCACCGTTCAAAAGGGCTGGACACTGTCACTCGTGGCACAGCAGTATTACGGCCTCGCAAACCCGACGGTCCTGGACATCCTCCTCGAGAACAACCCGGAGATTACAGATGTGAACCAGATTTTTGTAGAGCAGCAGATAAAGATCCCCGCGCTCACGGAAGAAACGCTTCTCCGCCTTGAGGCCGACGGAAGATACTCCATCCACCTGGGCACTTTCGGCGATCAGCGGTCCATGAAGAACCTGAGAAAAAATCCGCTGCTGCAGGGAAAGGCCGTAGAGACGACACTGCGGATTGCTTCTAGCAACGTTCTCTGGTATCGCCTGAGGGCCTCCGGTTTCATATCCAGGGGCGAGGCCCTTCTGACCCTGAGGGGCTTGAAAGAGCAGGGCGTCCTGCCCGTTTTTTCCGCCTCAGCCGATTAACACATCCCGTAATCATTCATACTTTCTGCCGGTCAACCACAATCCCGACGTTGACTTCACTTTACACTTTGCGGATGTACCCTCAGCCGGGAATTGACCACCCGACAGGTTTCATCTTGCTCCCCGGCACCTACGGTTGCCAGAGCTTTGCCTCAATCATCTATGTTGATATAAAACAAAATAAAATCAATATAATACGATTAACATCGCTATTGGTTAAACTCCCTTTATACCGCTCATCGAAAAATACCAATAGTAATAGAAGTTTATTGACAATTTTATGTAACCTGATATATGGTTACACTATGGTACTAAAGAAAACTGATCAACGCTACAATCGTTTCAGGTTTGATACCGGCAGCCTCTCACTCAACTACGTGGCTACAGTCAGGCATCGCGGATCGCATCCGCGAGACCTCCTGGCGACACCCGGAGCGCTGTCCGGCTGGCTTCGACTTTCAGGTCTTGTGACGGATCCCATAGATCTTTCGCAAGAAGATCTCAAAGAAGCCCTTCTTCTGCGGGAATCCATACACGACATGATACTTTCCCTCATTTCGAATCAGACACCGCGGCATGATGATGCTTACCGCATAAACAGAGCGGCGCGATTTACTGTTGCAGTCCCGCAACTGGATAGGAGATCGCATCGTATTTTGTGGGCGACGATGGATCCTTTAAAAGCCTGCCTGGCTGCCATCGCTCGTGATGCAATTACGCTCTTGGGGGACCAGACGAAGCAGCGTCTGAAGATGTGCGCCAATGGAAGCTGCCGGATGCTTTTTTTGGATGTCTCTCCTGCACATCGCCGACGGTGGTGCGCGATGTCGCTCTGCGGCAATCGAACAAAGGTTGCGATGCATCGTCAACGCCATAGAAACACAAACCATATATAAGGAGGATACCAATGGAAATGTCAGAAGCCATCAGGGGAAGGCGCAGCATAAGAAGATTCAAGAACGATCCTGTTCCAAAAGAGACCCTCGAAAAGGTCCTCGAACTGGCTCAATGGGCGCCATCGGCAATGAACATGCAGGATTGGCGGTTTGTCGTCCTGCAGGGGGCCAAGAAAGAGGCACTCCTGAAGATAACCGGCAGCGCTTTCGAGGATTTCAAACCGACATTGGAAAAATACTTTAAAGACAAGCCGAAGGTCATCGAGGCCGGGAAGTTGTTTCTTGAAACATTGGGAGGCGCCCCTGTCGTGATCCTGGCGTACGGCGGAAAATTCCCGAATGGCAAGGAAGACCCTTACAGCGTTTCGCTGGCCGTCCAAAACCTGCTTCTTGCAGTCCACGAAGCCGGTCTCGGCGCCGTCTGGGCGGATGCCGCCGTGTTCTTTAAAGAGAAAGCAATCAATGCCTTCATGGGTGTCGAGGGGAGAAAACTCGTGTGCCTGATTCCCGTCGGATACCCCGATGAATCTCCCAAGGCGCCTCCCCGACGTGAGGATAGAGTGCAATGGATCGGTTTTTAGTGACGCTTTTAGATCGTTGACGGGATCAATTAAACACCCTGCGAAGTGAAGGAGGATTATTATGTCACAAAACCCTTTGTCCCGGAACATCAGGGCCTGCGTATTCGACGCCTACGGGACATTGTTTGATTTCAATTCCGCCGCCGGTCGGCATCGCGAACGCCTCGGCAATGTCGCGGACCAGGTGTCCGCCCTCTGGCGGAACAAACAGCTTGAATACACCTGGCTCCGGAGCCTGATGGGAAAACACGCGGATTTCTGGCAGGTCACACAGGACGCCCTGGATTATGCCCTCGATGCCTTCGCCGTCACGGACCAGAACCTGCGGAACGACATCATCAACACCTACCTCGAACTGGACTGTTACCCCGATGTCAAGGGGAGTCTGAAAACGCTCAAGTCAGGCGGCCTGGAACTCGTTATCCTCTCCAACGGAACGCCAACCATGCTGGCAACGGCTGTGAAAAGCAGCGGCCTCACGGATCTGATCGACCGGATTCTCTCGGTCGAAGAGGTCGGCATTTACAAGCCCGACCCGCGAGTCTACAGGCTCGCCACCGACCGCCTGAATCTTCAGGCAAAGCAGATCGTTTTCCTCTCTGCAAACGCCTGGGACGCCGTTGGTGCCGCCAATGCGGGCTTGCGTGTTGCCTGGGTCAACCGGTTCGGACAGCGCAGGGAGCGTTTACCGTCGCAGCCGGATGTGGAAATCAAATCCCTGGCGGAACTCCCGGCCCTTATGGGTGTTTAACCCACGGAATCAGGGTTGTCATCTGGGGGCCTCAAATTATGAGACCCGTGATTCGGCAAAATCATGGTCTCCCCTGCAACGAAGACTGCTTCCTGTCATGTTGATTTTCAAATCTTATCGGTCACCCTTGCGATCGTGAATCCCCAATGACGGGGTGAATCGACATATCCGGTCAATGAGTCGACCTTTCAAAAAGGGCCGACGGCAGATACTCCATCCACCTGGGCACTTTCGGCGATCAGCGGTCCATGAAGAACCTGAGAAAAAATCCGCTGCTGCAGGGAAAGGCCGTAGAGACGACACTGCGGATTGCTTCTAGCAACGTTCTCTGGTATCGCCTGAGGGCCTCCGGTTTCATATCCAGGGGCGAGGCCCTTCTGACCCTGAGGGGCTTGAAAGAGCAGGGCGTCCTGCCCGTTTTTTCCGCCTCAGCCGATTAACACATCCCGTAATCATTCATACTTTCTATCTGGAATCTCTAACCATTGCAGCGTCGAAAAGCACACCTTGACGAGCAAGGACGATGTCGACCGTCTACGCTAGTCGATGATATGGTAGCCCGCATCGACGAAGGTTACGTTCCCCGTCAGGGCGTCGGCGTGATCGCTGACGAGGAAGCCCGCGATGGCGCCCACGTCATCCGTGGTCACGAGGCGGTGCTGAGGAGATTTCCTTTCGGCCAGCTCCAGCAATTCATCGAACTTTCCGATTCCCGAGGCGGCCCTCGTTTTCAGGGGACCCGGCGAGAGGGCATGGACACGGACCCTTTTCGGCCCCAGTTCGGCAGCAAGGTAGCGTACGCAGCTTTCAAGTGCGGCCTTGACGGGGCCCATGGCGTTGTAATTTTTCACCACCTGGTTTGCGCCATAGTAGCTCATAGCAAGCAGGCACCCGCCGGAGCTCATTAGCGGCTCGACGAGCCTCGCCATCCTGATGAAGGAGTAGCAGGAGATGTCCATGGCCATGAGAAACCCCTCCAGAGAGCAGTCCACGACGCGGCCCTGCAGGTCTTCCTTCGGCATGTAGGCGATGGAATGGACGAGAAAGTCCAGCCGTCCCCATTTGTCGCGGATGGCCTGAAAGAGGGCCTCCATCTGATCTGGCTTCTGGACATCGAGGGGCATGAAAATCTCGGCAGCCAGTGCTTTTGCAAGGGGCTCAACAAAGGGTCTTGCTTTTTCGGTCTGGTAGGTGATGGCCTGAGCGGCCCCGAGGGCCTTGAATCGCTCGGCACAACCGTAGGCGATGCTCTCTTCGTTTGCGATCCCGACAATCAGGCCCTTTTTGCCGACAAGATACTGGCAATTCTCCAACATGGTATACCTCTATCCTCAGAAAGTATCTTCAAATTTCTAGATCGTACACCCCGGCAGAAGGAGCGGTTGAAAAGGAAAGGGTTATTTTTTGACGGTCACTTACCGGGCTTTCTTCACGGCTTTGGTTGAGGTGCGTCTTTTATAGGTCGTTGCCGCCTTCCGGGACGATGGCTTTTTAGGCTTTGCCATTGGCTTCCCCATGCCAAGAATGAATGAGCCGATCTGATCGCCCGTGGCTCTTTCATAGACAAGGCTTAAACGGTTAAATGGAACATGGCTCTGTTCATGCCTTCCTCTCACATAATTCAAGAAGCCATCGACAATGTGACGGGCAGCCTTCTGATCTGTTGGAACCATCCGGGCCTCGGCAAATCCGGTCTTGTCATATTTTACCACGATCCCATAGAGAACGGCCCCAACATCACCGATATCCTGGACCTTATAACTTTTCATTTGCTTCCCTTTTCCTGATGCTTCATTTGATCGCATCAACATGAAATCTGACATGACAATTTCTTACAGCATATCGCGCCAGAAAGAAATTGGACCTTGGTCTTACTCGCACTGGACCTTGGTCCAATAGGGGCGGAAAGGGGGTGTGCACGATTCAGAGAGAGGGAAAACAAAAGTCGTACAGATGTCTATCAAGATCAGTCGTGGCTCTCGTCAGACACAAAGCTGTAAGAACTTTACCTCAACACTCTGTTCTGAGAGAAAACGTAATCAAATCAAGAAGATGAAATTTTAAGCGCCTGTTTCTCGAGGCTGATGATACCGTTCGAAAAGTCTTGCTTTATGAAACACTTGGATTGGGAACCCGGATCAAGGTTGAAAATCGCACCCGGACGCATAGGAGGGATTTCTTTCTCATGATATAGCACTATCAGTCAAATTCGATCCTGTAATAGATGTTTGCCCCCGTCTGTGCTCCTGCCTTGCTCTCCACTTCCCACCTTTTTGAGAGCGTGTATCTCAGAGTGATGTAGTAATCCTCGTTGAACAGGGAACGGCCGTAGCTCACGTACAGCTTGGGTTGCAGATATTTCCCCACGGTGACAATCGACTGGGTTGTACTCCCTGTTTTGTCGGATTTAATATCCACCGTGTCAGGGCCAAACTGGCTCCTGAGCTTGCTTAAAGTGGATTCGGAGCCGCCGCCCGAGAGAAGAGCCTCGGCAGCCGACGCGAGAAGCGCTGATGTTGCCTCATCACCGCTCGTGGGTTTACCCACCACGATATAGCCCAATATATCGGCATCGGGCATGGACGGCTCTGAATAGAGCCTTACCAGGGGCGCAAGCGGAGTTCCCGTGATGATGATGCCCGCTTTCACTTCCTTGAACCGGCCCAGGGACTGCCCTGCCTGGTCGGGCCGTTCCTCGATCGTGCGCAGGGCCAGCACATCGAGCTTGGGCTGATCCGCCGGCCCGCCGTCAAATACAACACGCCCGCGGGTGATGACCAGGCGGACCCCGGTAGTGCTGTAAGTACCGTCTCTGAGACGGATTTCCCCCTTCGCCTTGATCGCGTCCAAAGTCTCGGCCGTAAGCAACACGTCGCCTTCCAGGCGCGCATCCAATCCCGCGGCCTTGACGAAGGCTCGGTCCCCCAGGATGACCCGGACTTGCATATCGAGAGGAAAAGATTTGCCGCTGTCTTTTTCGAGGCTCTCGTCGACCCTCACGACATCCTTGCTCGGTCTGGCCACGGCCTCCGTGCCGCTCCCCCTTATGAGAAGCTCCGGTATGGTGACACTGCCGCGAACCTGAACTTTTTTCGGCGAACCCTCAAAGGCAAGACGAGGACTGGCCAGCATCTCCATCTCCGGGAGCCGCACGGCCTGGAATCTCTCACCGGTGAGGCTCGTCTCGAATCGATCAATTCCCCGGTCCTTGATCCAGAGGGTTCCCTTTCCTTCAATTCTTCCTGGACCGGAGCGAACCCCGTAGGATGTGATGTATACCACCTGGTCCTCGAATCGGGCTTCCATCTCGGCGTCGCTCAGTTGAACACCCGTGGAAGGCAGATAGGCACCCGCCTGATCGATCCGCATGGTGCCGTGGACCTTCGGGGTTTTCCACATGCCGTCCACAGAACCGTTCAGAAGAAAATGACCCCTGCTCTCCTGGATCAACCCCGGAAAGATAGCGCTCAAGAGTCCCCTCTCCTGCATATCGGCGCGAGCGGTGAGTTGTACAGGTCCTTTCTCTTCGATCTGAAGGGGGAGCTTTGCCGCGATTGGGAAACGGAAATCGGCCTTGATGAAGCCGTGGTTGGTCAGCAGAAGATCGATATCACCGCTCAACGTCTGACCCCGCCACGCCCAGCGAAGCTGCGCTCTTTCCGCCCGCGCGGTAACAACCCCTTTTTTTTCCTGCAGTGAAAAGACGCCCTGTGAGACCTTTAACTCACCGGAGGCGTCCAGGTGCATACCGGGAAGCAGTTTCCCCTCAGCTGTACACGACACGATTCCCGTCATGGAAAGGGCTTGGGGGAACCAGGGCTGGATAAGGGCTGCATCCACGTTTTCCGCGGAAAAACGGAAATCGCCCCTGCCCGGCAGGCCGGGCCGGGCCGGCTCCGGAGAAGTAAACCGCATGACCAATCGACCGCCGCGGGTGAAGTCCGCCTGGGATAACCACAAGAGGCCGCCTTCGTTCCATTCGAGTTTTCCGGATGCCTCCTTCACGTTTATGACAGACGATCCACGGGCAAGGCTTCCCTCAAGCCCCATCGAAGAAGAGATCGTCGTCCTGTTCTTGCCGCGAAAATCCGCACGCAGATGGCCCTCTGTCTGACCGCCTATCTGCCAGTCCGGAAGGAAAAAGGACAACCGTGCCAGATTCACCCTCTGCCATTCCGCCAGGAGAGCACCTCGCGCCGGGTTGAGAGACAAGTCCATGGAGGTTTCGAATGCCTCCTCGCTCGTGCTGGTGATTCGTGCCGGACTGACGCTCATCTTTTTTGCGGACACCAGGAGAGACACCGGGGACTCGAGGCCCCATGAACCCAGGGCATCGCTTCCTTTCAGGGTCTCCAGGGTTCCTTTCCATACAGCTTTTGCATAACTGCCACGCAGGGCAACCTCTCCCCTGGCCCCGGGCGACTCAATGAAGACATATATCGTGTGGTCCTCTAACTGACCCGTAGTCTTCACTTGTGCGTTATTGATTTTTACAGGTCCGTATGTGAAGCCCTTCAGGTTGGCTCTTCCGTCAATGCTTCGGGGTTCCCCTTTGGCCATCTCCGCATCCGCCGCTATGGCTGCGACACCCATGCCGGAAACAAAGAGATCATTGCCCCGGAGGGTCATCGCACCGCCTAACAGTTCCCTGTCCCGGTGCACCCAACCGGACGCTGAGGCCCGGCCCCTGTTGTCGGGCATGAGTGCGGAAAGATCGCTGATCTGCACTCCCCAGGTCAAACGTTCCTCAAGGGCGCCGGCTGCTCGCATCTCAAAACCGGCCCCCTTCAGGAAAAGTCTGTTCAGGCGGATTATACCGGCATGCTGTTGGGCATCGAGGACGCCGGTAAGAGCCCGGTCGCGGAGGCGGCTCTCCAGGAGTTCGCACTTGACCCTCGCCTCGAGAGAGCCTGACTGCGGCCAATGGGCGGCACCCTCTGCATTGAGGTTGATCCGGCCAGCGAGTTCCGGTGCAATCAGGGCGGGATTGAGATTCCTGGCCTGCAGGGACGCTTTCACGGACACTCTTTTGTCCCAGGATCCCCTTAGTTCCCCCTTCAACGTGCCCTCAAGGAACCGACCCGTCATGCCGGTCACCCGCACACTTTCACGGTTCCCGGAAAGAATGCCGGACAGGAAGGCTGACCTCCACGTCTCCCCCTCGTTCTTTAAAGTAAAATCTCCCGTGTAATGATCCGGGCTGCCTCTGATTTCAAGCGTGCCCGTAAGTGCCAACGGGAGAAGCGCCGACAGCCCCTCCGGAATCTCGACCCGGAATTCGGCGCCGGTGACAATCTCGGCTGTAGAGACATCCACCTGGCCATCGACGTTCACCATGGTACGCTTCTCGTCATCCTTGAACTGAAGGTTCCGGAACAGCAAGGCCTTCCGGGTAAGCCCAATCTCGCCCTCCAGCCGGGCTATCACTTCCGTGCCCGACGAAGCGGAAAGATGTATCGGTCCTGAAACCTGCTCGGGCCCCTGGCCCGATGCGAGGTCCGCTGTCAGAGAAAAGGCGTTACATTTCGCGACAGCCTTATCGAGCGCGACAGAAAGGCTTGCTTGAAGGGAAGGAAACAGAAAACCCGCCTGAACACTGCCTTCTGCCTGCGCGTCCTGAAGTCGGAGGACAAGATTCCGAACCGTCAGATTAGACCCGCGGGCCCAGATCACCTCGCCCCGCCCTTCCCGGAGCGTCACGGGAAGCTTGCCCGGTTTCTGATAGGATGCATCTTTGACATGAAATTCCCCTATGCGGCCTCTTACAGCCGAGAGCAGGAGCGGGGCACGAGGCCACTCGAGATCATAAGGGGGACCCCTCTCCGGGCTGTTATCGACGATGGAGACACGGTGCATCTCCATCTCATCGATCGACACCGATCCGGCCAGCAGATAAAGGGGCTCCAAGCTCATGCGGAGGTTGGCGACCTGCGCTTCGCCGCTTTCCCACTTTACACGGACGCCCTCCAGGGTAAGGCCGTCTGCAAGCCTCCCCGTAATGCGCTCCGCCTCAACGCTCACCGGCATCCAGCGGAACAGGGTTTCCAGAACGAGGCGCGTGCCGGCGGAGGTGCAGAAAAGCCATACGATAACGGCCATCGCCGTGAGAGCGAGCGACAGGATGGAACAGCCTATGATCGAGCGTCTCTTCAAAACTGCACTCCCACCGTGAAATGGAATCTGTACCCCGGGTCCGACACACCCAGTTGACGGGCGATGTCAACACGTATGGGACCCACCGGCGTGTAGTAGCGAAGGCCCAGGCCTGTACCCTGGGCGATATCCAGGCTCTCAAAATTGTCAAAGGCGTTTCCCGCATCGTAGAACACCGCCACACCCCAGTTCGCACCGATGGCCCGTTCCAGTTCGATACTCCCCACCAGCAGGTGCTTGCCCCCCACGACCTCGCCCTTGTCATTTTTGGGGCCCAATGACTGGTACGCATATCCCCGTATGCTGTTGTCCCCGCCCGTGAAAAAACGATACGTAATGGGGACTTCCAGGAAATTGCCGTTAATGGCTGTCGTTCCCGCCTGCCCTCTCATCTTGAGAGAGAATCGACCCGGGAGCGGTAAAAGCGCGTCTCCGTTGCCGAGCAACTGCCCAAATGTGACGTCGGAGTTGAAGGATTCCGTGGTGCCCCTCGCTTCGAGCTTGTAGCCGAACGCTTTGGTCGGTCGTATCAGGCTGTCGTAACGCCTCTCGGAAAAACGTATGCCCGGCATCAGGATAAAGGTGTTGGTCGTGTCGTCCCCGGCCGTGGAATCTTCCTTCTGGAGCTGGAGATAAATTGAGCCGAGCCGATCCTTGCCGAAGCCCCTGGTCCTCTCGATTTCCGCCGAAATCGATTTGGTGGTGTAGCTGGACGTATCTTCTCTCTGCACGGACAGGCGGCTATTGGTGTTGTTCCTGAAATCGGTGCTGCCCGGGAAGATATAGCGCATTGCCAGCCCCTGAAGGCGCTGACTCAAATTCAGTTCCGTTTCAAGTTTCTGCGCGCTGTCCGCCACATTCAGGTCCTCGTAGCGCACGGAAAACCCCGGCCCGTAGTCCGTGGTGTAGCCCACCCCCACTCTCACGACTTTCTGGGGTGACGGTACAAGATCCACGTTTAGCGGCACCGCATAGTCCGTGGCTCCTGCCTTGTCGGGCTGTACGATGACCGATTTGAAGCGTTGCGCAGTGGCAAAATTGAGTTGGGTCTGCAATATCTTTTCTGATGAGAAGACATCACCGGGTTTGAAATCGAGAAATGTCCGCAGAAACCGGTCCGGGTAACGAGGAGCGCCCGAAAAGCGCACTTCGCCGAAGCGATAGCGCTCACCCGTATCGAGAACAAGGTCGATTTCAGCCGCCGATTCGGTCACGTTAAGGCGGATGACGTGGATCGAGAATTGCGCGTCCAGGTAACCTTGTTCCAGTGCCTTCGACTGGAGTTCCCCCTTGAACTTCTCATAAATATCCTGGCGCAGGACGTCCCCGGTTCGCAGGGGAAAACCCGAAGCCGCTTTTGCCAGTACTTCGTCGGAGGCCCCCGTACCCCTTACCTGAACCTGTGCCTTCGTAAGGCGCACAGGCTCACCGACATCCACGCGAACAACAAGCTTGTATACCCCTTCCTCGAGAGTGTCCATGTGAGTGGTAATGACAGGTCGGTAATACCCGAAGGCTTCCAGGGCCTCTTTCGCCTTCCCGGGTGCCTGTTGCTCAAAACGCTCCAGCCACAATTTCTCCACTTTGCCGTCCCGGATAAGTGCGGGCGGGATGGTCAGGGCAGCCCGGACATTGTCCAGCTCTTTTCCGGAGATTCCTTCTACGACGACCTCTACGGACTCGGACACCGCAAATGCAGGTGCGGGCAGGGTAAACAGGCCGATAGCAAGAAAACAGAGGAACCCCGACAGGGTGTTCCTTCTATGCCACTGAATCGGGAACGACAATTTAGAGATAACCGGATATAAGGGCATTGGTTGTCACAAATGGTACGGGCGTCGGACGTGCAGCTGTAAGAGCTTTACCTCAACGCTCTGCTGGGAAGGAAAACGTGATCAAGTCGAGAAACTGCGATTGTAATGATCATACCTCCACTTTCACTGATAGTCTTTTCAAAAACTCCCCCACATCTCTGGCGATTGTCGTTTTTGAACTTTCATATTTGACCTTCTTTAAATCTATTTTTGTCCCATGAAAATAGAGTTCCCCAAAAACCCGGGTTATTTTATTCAGAAAATTCAACAGTTCCTCCAGCTCATTGACAAAGGCTTCTGAATATAAATCGCCCTCTCGACTGACCTTTTTCAATTCTTCTTGAACAAATAGTTTGTCACGGATATTTTCATATTTATCATAATACACCAGCTTCTTGACCGCAATTTCCGTCTCTATCGTCTCGAAATCATCCTTGCTGACCGTGACATTGGGAATCCTTTCCATATAGGATTCCAGATCTGGTGGCGCCAGTTCGGATCTTTTCCGTTCCTGCAAGTTTTTTTTTGAAAAGATTGAATTATAAACCTTGCAATACCTTACAAAGGAGACAACAGATTGCGATTTTTTATCTTCATCAAATATTCTTCCTATCGTCACGAAGAAATATCCCAGGAGAGCATCCTTTACCGTATTCCAATAAAGTGGATTCTTATTCCCTTCCGCTTTGTGTTTGCTCAAAAAATCGTGAATGGCTGAAAATGAATAAAAACATCGTTCAGCCTTGATAATTTCATCCTGAAGCACTTTCAGGCGATCTTCGAATTCATGATGTGTCCTGGCTTTTTTCAATTCCTGGGAAGCAATTTTCATTTCGATCCCCTCTTCCAAAGCTGAAAGACCGAACAAATTTAATGAACATTGTTCGGCAGCTTGGCCATCGTACCATCATAAAGACTGCTTTTTTGCATTCCACCCTGTGAATGGTCTGGCTTTATCGAAAACACCGAGAAGGTATAAACACGGACACTATGTTGGGTATTTGGTGGAGACTATCCTTCACGGTTATTTGCTTTTGTACGAAGCAAAGGTTTCATAATATTTTGTCTAATAGGCCAAAAAGTCAAGAGCAGTCCTGAGCGCCTCCAGGCTGAATTTTTTCATTTCTTTCTTGTTCCACAGATTATACAAAGCTTCAGGATTCAGAGAGAATTGTCCATAAAAGATGGGTTATGATATCTAACATAGTTTAGCTATTATGTATCTATGAAAGATTGGAGTCCACAACAGATAAAGAAACTGCTTGACAGATTCGGGCTTTCCCAAGATGAATTCGGGGAACGAATCGGGATTACCCGCAATGACGTTTATTATCTCGAAAAGGGGGTGAGGCAGCCGAGCAAAACACTGAAATTACTGCTTGACTACATAGATATGGAAGCGGATGTAGGTTTTTACGGCCTCGCTTTTCAGAACATCTTTTAACCCTTTCGGAGAAGAGGCATTGTGAGGTTGATCCTGATAAGACACGGTCAGACCGACTGGAACAGGGGAAAAAAAGTCCAGGGCATCAGTGATATTTCATTAAATGAAATGGGGGTCAGACAGGCTCACAAACTTGCGCTGTCCCTCAAAGATGAAAGAATCAATGCCATTTATACAAGCCCCCTGAAGCGGGCCTATGAAACCGCAAGGATTGTCGGCCATTTTCATGAAGCCTCAATTCACATAGAACATGGGTTGATGGAAATGAACCCGGGTGATTTTGAAGGCCTGCACTTTCACGAACTTAGAGATCATTACAAAGACTTCCTGACGCAGTGGATGATCGATCCTGCTCATGTCAGAATGCCTCATGGTGAGACACTTTCGGAACTTCAGGGGAGAGCCTGGCCGGTTATGGAGTATATCTTGAATAAAACCCGCAATGCCCTGGTTGTTTCTCACAACTTCACGATTGCCGCGGTTCTGTGTAAGATTCGCGATATAAGTCTTTCAGAATTCAGGAGTACCTGTGTGGACGTTGCTTCAAAAACAATAATCGACTGCGCAGGCGGTAAATTTTATTTTGAAAGATTCAATGACGTGGGGCATCTTGAAACGCTCGGTGACTCAATATAAGCATCTGAATAAAAAAATTGAGAAATTATATGATTTAATCACCGCCGGATGGGAGGAAGCCGAAAGGCTAAGAAATACTCCACAGGTTCTCTCCGGCGATCTACTTGGCTTCAAAACAAGCGGTTTGAACCCATCGTTACACCGTTTAAATGGTCAAATCACTCAAAAAAGGGGTTAGCCGATATGGTCAATCCCTTGAGTGGATATGACTCCCCGGGACGTACAGCTATAGGAACTTTTCCTCAACGCTCTATTTGGAAAGAAAAAGCAGTCGAATCACGCAGATACAATTGTAAACAGCTGGATTTAGGCCGACAATTATCAGCGTGACAATATTGACCAAGCGAAGGCCATCCACGCCAACCAGGGTTGAAACTGCATCCTTACCACGGCGAAATAGAGGGCAGGGTCAGAAATGGCCCTGCCTCTTTTGCCTTGGGCTATTGATTTCTTTCTGAAATCGACATTCCGTCGATAAACAAAAACATGCAATCTTTCAATCAGTATTAATTGTCGTTATTCCATTGACACAAAATTGTTATTTGTATACTTGCAAGATAAAGGACATACTTGTAGTGATTTTTCTTGGATACCTATCTCGAATATCGAAACACCATTAGGAAATGTGTTATGAAGACTCTCCGTAACGTCATTCCAAAGTCAGTGGATTTCATCAAGCACGATGTCTGGCGTATCCGACGAACAAACCTCCCCCCGACAAAATCCTTTTTTCTGAAACTTTTGCGGGTATTACTCCTCTCAATCCGTGGATTCGACGAAGACAAATGCCAGCTCAGGGCATCGGCGCTCACCTTTTACTCGTTGATTTCCATCGTGCCGGTAGCCGCCATGGCCTTCGGAATCGCCAAGGGGTTCGGCTTCGAGAAGATGCTCGAATCACAGTTGCGCGACAAGCTGGCCGGTCAAGAGGAAATCCTCGACAACATCATCCATTTTTCCCACTCTCTCTTGGAGAACACCCAAGGGGGACTGATTGCGGGTGTCGGCCTGATTGTTCTTTTCTGGGCCGTCATCAAGATGCTCGGACAAATCGAAGGTTCCCTGAATGACATCTGGGGAATCAAAGAGCAGCGCTCCTTGGGCCGGAAATTCGGTGACTACCTGTCGCTGATGCTTGTCTGCCCTGTTCTCATCATTCTCTCCAGCAGTGCAACCGTCCTCGTCATCACACAGGTGACGCTAATCGTGGAACGGCTTACAATCCTAAGTGCATTTAGCTCGATCGTCATGTTTTTTCTGAAACTGCTTCCTTACACCCTTCTGTGGGGACTGTTTACCTTTCTGTACATTTTCATGCCGAATACGAAGGTTCGCTTTATCAATGGCCTGGTAGCTGGTATCATTGCCGGCACGATCTTTGAGGTTGCACAATGGGTATACATCACCTTTCAGATCGGGGTCGCGAAATACAACGCCATTTATGGCAGTTTCGCCGCTTTGCCGCTCTTCCTTGTCTGGCTTCAGCTGAGCTGGCTGATCCTATTGTATGGCGCCGAATTCTCCTTTGCCCTCCAGAACGTGGACACCTATGAATTCGAGCCCGACGCACTTCAAACCAGCCGCCGTCTCAAGACCCTGCTTTCCCTTCAGGTCGCGCAGCGCGTCGTCCGGAACTTCGCCCGGGGGGAGGCCCCGCTGACCGCCCGGCAGCTTTCTCAGGAGCTTGAAATTCCGGTCCGCCTCGTCAACGAAATCCTTTTCGAGCTGACCCAGAGTAATATCCTCTCCGTCACGGACATCGATAAAGACGGGGAGCGAGGGTTCCAGCCGGCCCGCGACATCCAGACGCTGACGATTCAACAGGTCATCGACGCCATGGAACTCAGGGGACTCAACACCATACCCTTCGCCCGTACGCCGGAATTTTCCACCCTGTCGGAAGCGATCGGAACCTTCCGGGACACCATTGAAAAACTGCCGGCAAACAGACTGCTGAAAGACCTCTGAACCACGGCACGCACCAGCAAGAATAGACCTCTACTATCCCATACCACGCATTTACAGGAGGGATTTACTTCCGCACTCTTCCGCAGAAACGTCTGCGGCATGACCATGAACCGCGGCCGTTTCTCCTTATCAAACCCTGTTTCCCGTCCAAACAACCCGGGCCGCCGCTATCCGACATGAATTTATGTACAAATAATGACTCATGTCATTTATAACTTTTTACCCGTTCGGGTATCGAAGATCAGCACCCTATCTCCGGGGAATGTCATAAAGGCAAGCTCCCCGCACTTCAGATCCGTGTCCGTACGGGCTGTTCCCTTCATCGTCACGCCTTTCCACCTAAAATCCACCAGCACAAAGGACCCTGCCGGTTCCGTCAGTAAAACCTCGATGATCTGGGCGCCTTTGGTTTTGATCCGTGAGATGTCTGTATCTTCCGGTCGGATCCCTGCCATCAGCGCAGATTCCTCTGGTCTCTCATCCAGTGATGGGGTAAGGATTACACCATTGAAATCGATCTCAACAGGGTCAAGGTTCTTCTGCGTCACAGGGACAAGATTTATAGGGACGTTTCCGATAAAGCTGGCCACGAAGACATTTGCTGGATTCCTGTAGACTTCAAGCGGTGTTCCGCTCTGATGAATTTCCCCATCGTGAAGAACAGCGATCCGGTCGGAAATGCTCATGGCCTCGGCCTGATCATGGGTGACATAAACCGTTGTAATCCCGAGCTCCCGATGAAGTTTTTTAAGCTCCCCCCTCGTTTCGAGCCTCAGTTTGGCATCGAGGTTTGATAGCGGCTCGTCCATGAGGAAAACCCTTGGGCGCCGGATAATGGCTCTGCCGAGGGCCACCCGCTGCCTCTGCCCACCGGAGAGTTCCTTCGGTTTCCTATGGAGGAGTTCCTGCAGACCCAGAAGCTCCGCCGTGTTTCGGACTTCCCGATCGATCTCCTCCGGATGTGTCTTGCTCATGCGGAGCGGAAATGCAATGTTCTCATATACACGCATGTGGGGGTAGAGGGCATAACTCTGGAAAACCATGGCCACATCCCTCTGCCTCGGGGACAAATCATTCACGGGGGTCCCGTCAAAATATATAATGCCACCTGTCACGTGTTCCAGCCCTGCGATCATGTGCAAAATCGTCGACTTACCGCAGCCGCTCGGTCCGACGAAGGTGAAAAATTCGCCGTCGTGTATTTCCAGATCAAGCTCCCGGACAACAACGACCTCGCCGAACTTTTTTTTCACCTTGTCAAATCGTATCGCGGCCATGACCTACCCTTTAATGGCCCCCGCCGTCAGCCCTTCGACGATCCTTCGCTGAAACACGAATATGAGAATCACAAGGGGGGCCGTGACCGCAATCGATGCCGCGGCAATATCTCCCCAGGGGACTTCGTGAAGGCCCGGAAAGAGAGCGATTCCAACCGGGATCGTTCTGGATGCAATAGTGGACGTGAAGGTCAGGGCAAAAAGAAATTCATTCCATGAAAATATGAATACCAAGATGGCCGTCGTGGCCATTCCGGGTGCTGCCAGTGGCAGCAGAATTCTGTAAAACGCCTGAAAATTCGTGCACCCGTCTACCCGGGCCGCCCAGTAGATCTCATCGGGTACTTCCCGGAAGAAGTTTGTCATGATCCAGATGGAGAGCGGAAGAGAGAAGGTCGTGTACGTAAGGATCAGGGCCCACCAAGTGTCGCGGAGACCCAGGGTGCGTATGATGATGTAGAGCGGGCTCACAGTTGCAACAGGAGGAAACATGGAAACGGAAAGCACAAACGCGAGTATCAGGACCGCGAATCGCACCCTTAATGTGGCGAGGGCGAAAGCACACAGGGAGCCAATTGCAAGCGACAAAACCATCGTTGAAGTAGCCACGATGAAACTGTTGGCGATGATCCTGAAAAAAGGATGACTCTTGAAGATGGAAAGGTAGTGGTCGGAGGTCGGGGAAGCAGGTAGGAGTGGCGGGATTACGGTGATCTCTGCATCGGACTTGATACTGGTGATGAACTGCCACAGAATCGGTCCCAAGCAGTAAAGAACCACGATGGCCAATCCCATGTAAAAACCTGCTCTCTTCAAGACCGGATTCCCCTGCTTAAAAGTTGAATATAAAACACACTCATGAATCCAATACAGAGAAAAACAACCACGGAAACAGCGGAACCATACCCGAACTGAAGGGTCTGGAAAAGGATCTTATAGGCATAAATGGAGAGTGTCTCCGAGGCGTTGGCCGGTCCGCCCCCGGTGAGTACGTAGACGGCATCAAATACCCTGAATGCGTCGAGGGATCTGAAAATAAGGACGACCAGAATGACCGGATTCAGTAGGGGAAGTGTAATCCGCCTGAAGCAGGCCCAACTTCCCGCACCGTCGATCCTAGCCGCCTGATAAAGCTCCTGTGGAATCACCTTGAGTCCCGCCATCATCATGATGACGACGAAGGGCGTTGTCTTCCAGACATCCATGAAGACGGCGGCGTTCAAGGCCCAGACAGGACTTCCCAGCCAGTTAACCTTCACGCCCACCAGGTAATTCAGGATGCCGAAGTCGGTATTGTACATCCACTCCCACATGCGGGCGGACACGACGGTGGGTATGGCCCAGGGTATAAGGACAGCGGCCCGGGTCAGCCCCTTGAAACGGAAAGACCTGTTCAGAAGAAGGGCGATGGAAAGGCCAAGGAACAGTTCCAAGATAACCGACGCACCGGTAAAATAGACGGTGTTGCCCAAGGCATTCCAGAATCGATCGTCCCTTATCAAGAACAGGTAGTTGTCGAATCCTATGAATCTTGAAATGTCGAAGATGAGCAGTTTTCTGTGAAGGCTGAGGTAAACCACGTAGAAAAGAGGGTAGACGGTTACAGAGAAGAGCAGCACCAGCGCCGGCAGGACAAACCCTATTCCACTATCTTGTCTTTCATTCCTCATTTTTCCGCCTGCAGAATGTATTCGACCTGCTTGTGTGCTGAATTCAGGGCGGATTCGGGTGTTTTGATTCCCGAGAGCGCTGCACTGAATTCGGCCTGCATCACCTGGGTGATCATCATGTAATAGGGTGTGACCGGTCTCGGTCTTGCTTTCATAAAAATCTCGTAGAGTCCAGTGATAAAAGGCTGTTCCCGCTGAAGGTCCCGATCCCGATAAAGAGATTTTCGAGTCGGTTTGTAACCGATCGAGAGGGCGAGAGCCTTTTGTGCCTCCGGCGACGTTAGAAATCTGACCAGCTTCTCCGCCCCGGAAGGATTTCGGGAAAACCGGTTGATCCCGAGCTGCCAGCCGCCCAATGTAGATGCGCTCTCATGTCCGGGAAACGCGGGCAGTGGACAGACTCCTACATTTCCCTTTACAGCCGACCCTTCTCTCTGAACAACATTCCAAGCATAAGGCCAGTTTCTCATGAACAGGGCCCGGCCGCTCCCAAAGATGTGTCGTGTGGGTTCTTCGATCACTGTCGTGACCAGAGGGGGGGTCACCCCGTGCCGGTGAATGAGATCGCACATAAACGTCAGGGCATGGATGTTCGATGGATTGTTGATGACCGAACGGCCCTCACGTATTACATCGCCTTCATTTCCCCAAAAATATTCAAGGACGTTGCACACAAGCCCCTCGTACTGCTTACCCTGCCAGATATACCCGTACACATCCGTTCCCCGGCTGGCAATCGTTTTTGCCGTGGTCACCAGTTCCTGCCAGGTCTTTGGCGGCAACAAGCCGTGCATCTCAAGCAAATCCTTCCGGTAATAGAGAAGGCCGGCGTCGATATACCAGGGGATCGCATAGATGCCTTCACTCCAGGTTACAGCCCGGACCGGTCCCGGGAAAAATTTCTCACGATCCTCCGCAGGGAAAATATGGCTCAACTCCCTTAGCCAGCCCGCTCGTGCGAATTCAGGAACCCAGATTACATCCATGCTGAGAACGTCAAAATCAGAACTTTTGCCTTCCAAGTTTATCACATAGAATTGGTGTTGCTCATCCGTCGATGCCGGCAATGTCTCGTCTATCACCTGGATTCCCGGATGTTCCGCCTCGAAACGGTCCAGGAGCTGTCTGAAAAGCTGAGGGTCGCCCGCGATCTTCCCATGCTTGAAGACGACCACTTTTTCGCTTTTCCCGTCTCCGGAAGTTTTCACGCAGCTGGACGCGGGGAGGAAAAGGGCAAGGATAAGCAAGGCCAAGATGAATTTTCTGGAAATCACCGGCAGGTTCCCTTTCTAAGTCCAATCATGTCACGGGTGAAGAGAAGGGTTGCCCCTAACAAAAGAATGAAGACAATATATCATAACCGCATTTCCAAGAGCAGTCAAAGGTGACGATTTTTTTGACTCAGATTTGTACAGCTCTGTTTTGTCTCAGAGCGAATTCTTGACAAGTAGAGACTCGGATTAATAGAGGTGACGGCGATTGACTCTTTCCTGAAGCTTGTTACCTGCTATTTCAGCCGAACGCACATCATTCCCATTGGTCATCTTCCCGTCCATCAACGAGTCAATAACGCTGAATCGGGTCACCTCTTTCATGGTGAAGACGTATCATGAAGTACCTCCTTAGCGTGCCTCTGTTCTATCAGAATCCCAGGAAGGGATGACATAATAACTGTGCAGTTAAGGGGTGACATAATCATAGTGCATTAACACCGTGAGCGCTTTTTCTTGACATACCAGCCCTCGAGTTGTAAGTTTTAATTATACGAGATCAAATTCTGATCATTTCACATTGAATTGAAAGGAGAAGCCATGGGCCTGTTTGACAAGATCCTCGAGAAGCTCGGTTTCAGCCGTCCCGCCAAGATAGAAGTGCCCCCACAAGTCGCCCCTGCACCCCAGACGGAATCTGCTGCACCGCCGGCTCCGACACCAATCGCCATCGTCGATGTCGTGGCGCACCTGGAGAAACTCGCGGCCTCGCAAACCCAGAAGCTCAATTGGAAAACCTCGATCGTGGACCTGCTGAAGCTATTGGGCCTCGAGAGCAGCTTTGCGGCGCGGAAAGAACTTGCGGTCGAACTCGGGTGCCCGCCCGAGAAGCTCGGTGACTCCGCACAAATGAACATGTGGCTGCACAAGACCGTGCTGAAGAAGATTGCCGACAACGGGGGCAACATTCCGAAGGAACTGCTCGACTGACATGCACTGACATTCGCCGCGTTAAGCCTGTTGCTCTAGCGACACAGATGCTTCTCGGGACGACGATCTGTCGGCCTCTGGTTTGTCTACCCCTCAGGCAACCGGGTGCATTTAGAAACTTGCTGGTTTGCAGCCGGCACAAAAACCATAAGTGGCGAAGAGACGATCAGAATACCTTTATCCTCTTTGCTCCTCGATTTATTTCGTTGCTGAACGTGTTGATCGGTGGGAATCAGTCTTTTATCCTTTTTGTTGCCTGCTCTTATCTGAGTCGTATTTATCCTGCCTGCCATTAAAAAACACGTAGTGGAATTCGGCGAATGTGTTCTGCCTTTTCACATCGATAAACAATGAACAGTCTTGATTTCTGGAAGTATCACGATCTTTTTGGCGCAGGCGATGGAACAATTGCCCGACAGGATCGTGCAGTACGGTACCGATAACCGCAGGAATTTGAAAGGGAAGGCTAGCACCGTGCCTTCATGAAACCCTGTGTCAAGCATCGCACACGGGAAACAGTAGCTTATAACCGGAAAAGAAGCTTACCGAATATTTCTATCTCGAAGATCCGCAAGAACCTGTCGGCGTTTTAACACGCTAACCTGTTGAGATTGAGACTTTTGGAAAACCGTCAATCGGAACATCTCTGGCTCCGATAGATCGTTATCATTTCTTGCCTAGGGTTTAGCCGGAACGCCCAGTAAATAAACTAACGTGAGGGCAATGAAACCGCAAGTTCACACGATGGACATGTGGTTGGAATACTAAAATGAAAGGAGGAGAAGGAATGAATCTGGACACGACAACGATGTGGAATGCCGTACAGAGTGGACTGGGAGGCCATATTCCAACCCTGCTGGGAGCGTTGGGCATATTGGTTCTTGGATGGATAATCGCCGTGTCAGTGCGTGCCGGGGTCCGCAGAGGATTGGGCTTCGTGGGCTTGAACACGCGCTTCGCGAAGCTCACAGGTCACACAGTAGACATCGAAAAAGGCACGGGCGTGACCATGTTTTGGGTTGTGATGCTCTTTACATTGACGGCGATCTTCGACACGTTCGACCTGGCGCTGGTCTCGGGTCCCTTTTCAGCACTGCTGACCCAGCTCTTTGAATACGCGCCGCGCCTTCTGGCCGGTCTGTTGCTGGCTTTGGCTGCGTGGCTGCTCGCCAGCGTGGTGCGCGCAACGGTCACCAAGGCGCTCTCCAGGACCTCACTGGACGAAAAACTTTCAGAACATGCGGGTATGGCTCCCGTCAGCGCCAGCCTGAGCCAAGCGCTGTTCTGGCTGATCATTCTGCTGTTCGTGCCCGCCATCCTGGGTGCGCTGCAAATGGAGGGCCTTCTGGATCCGCTGCGCGAAATGATCGCCAAGGTGCTCGACATCCTGCCCAATGCAGTGGCCGCCTTTGTCATTGGCGGCGTGGGCTGGATTGTCGCCGTCGTACTTCGCAACCTCACAACCAACCTGCTGCGCACGGCTGGAAGTGACAAACTCGGTCAGCGTTTCGGACTGACCGAATCTGTGCAGCTGTCCAGGGTGGCCGGTTTAATTGTTTTTCTGGCCATATTCCTACCGGCGCTTATCGCCGCCTTGGATGCACTCAAGATCGAAGCTATCTCCAAACCCGCCACAGACATGCTGGGTATGATTTTGAATGCGGTGCCCCACATCATCGCAGCCGGCCTGATCCTGGTCATCACCTGGATGGTTGCCTCCTTTGCCTCCCGCCTTTTGGCCAGTTTTTTGAGCACACTGGGCTTCGATAAACTGCCATCTCACACCGGACTTACGCATGCATTTGCCAAAACCCCTGCATCGGTTTTCGTCGGTTACGTAGCCCTGTTCTTTGCCATGCTGTTCGCCACCGTGGAAGCGGCCAATCAACTTGGGTTCAGGCAGGTGGGTGACATTGTCGGTACTTTTATCCGATTCGGCGGTGATGTGCTGCTGGGATCGATTATCCTTGTTGTTGGATTCTGGCTGGCAAACCTTGCATATGAAGCGATCGATCGTGGCAGTGGCCCAAAGACCAAGGGTCTGGCCCGCATCGGGCGTTTCGCGATCCTGGCGCTGGTATTGGCCTTGGGCCTGCGTGCCATGGGCATTGCCGATGACATCGTCAACCTTGCCTTTGGCCTCACGCTGGGCGCCATCGCCGTCGCTGTGGCGCTGGCCTTTGGTCTGGGTGGTCGCGAATCAGCAGGCAAACTCACGGAACACTGGCTGTCGAGATTCCGTTCAAACGAACGTCAAATCTGAAGAAGTGATCACGGGGACGCCGCAAAGCGCCGCTGTTCGGGTTGCGGCGCCCCTCCTTTGACTCGTGAACTTACGGTTGGAAAATGAATGATTTCTCTAGTCTCCCGGCATCGGGAACAGGAGGAAGCCCTCTATGAAACTTCACACGCTATTGCTGTTGATCGTCTTATCCGCAATTGTCTCTTTCGTAGCGCTGAACTGGAGTGTTTTCGTGGTGCCGACCGATCTGTCACTTGGCGTAACCGTTGTTAAAATACCGCTGGGATTGCTCATGGTGGGGCTATTAGTTATTCTAACGGCCCTATTTCTCGTATACGTGGCCTATCTGAAATCCTCAGCTCTCCTCGAATCCCGCCGTCATTTGCGTGAATTGCAGTTCCATAGGGAACGGGCTGAAAAAGGGGAAGCTTCTCGCTTGGCCGAACTGCGCAATTTCCTGGAGGCAGAAATGTTGAAGCAGGCGGATCTAAACGAGAAATTCAAGACGGACCTGTTTGCGAGAGTCGAGCAGCTTGACCGCAATCTTCGCTCCGTGATAGAAGAATCAGGAAATACACTTGCAGCGTATATCGGCGAGTTAGATGATCGCATTGAAAAAACGAGAACCCCGACCAGCGATGGCTAATCCACCCATCGACCGGACCGCCGCCCACAGATGAGATTCGAAGGCATCCGCCGTGCTACGAGCACAGGCAGCTTTTATTTCAAATGCCACCTTTCATTTCAATAAGCCATCACTGACCTACCGACCTTTATGAAACCGGTCCTTGAAGGAGATGAAGTGCGTGAATCAGACCATGAAATTCGTGTGAAACGGTCGGACACATGAAGGGGTGACAACGATCAAGGGTGATTTGCGGGAGCCACACAGGAGTTAATTTTCTTCTCGAGAAGGGATGACTCGGAGTGATATGACCACCGGGGAAAATACTACGCCTGAACAGCATGCGCGGGGAAAGATGGGAACCTTCCCCGGCGTATTCACGCCGAGCATTCTCACGATCTTCGGCGTCATCCTCTTCATGCGGCTGGGTTTCGTGGTCGGCAATGCCGGCCTCATGAAGGCGCTTATCATCATCGCACTCGCCAACGCCATTTCGGTGCTGACTACATTCTCACTGTCTGCAATCGCAACAAACATGAGGGTCAAGGGCGGCGGTTACTACTACATCATCTCCCGAACGCTCGGCATCGAGTTCGGGGGTGCAATCGGCATTGTGCTGTTTCTGGCCCAGTCCGTTTCAGTGGCCTTTTACTGCATCGGGTTCGGGGAAGCCGTCTCCGGTATCTTCGGCATCACGTCGGGGCTTTACGCACAGGTGATCGCCGCGGGGGCGATATCCTTTCTCTTCGTCTTTGCTTGGCTCGGGGCAGACTGGGCGACCAGATTTCAGTACGTGGTCATGGCCATTTTGTTTTCAGCCATACTCTCCTTCATGGCCGGCGGGTTCTCGCAATTCCACCGGGAACTAATGTCAGCAAATCTATCAGGCCCCGGCGTACCGGTGAATTTCTGGATCCTCTTTGCCATCTTCTTTCCAGCCGTGACCGGCTTTACCCAGGGAGTGAGCATGTCCGGGGATCTCAAAGACCCCGGGAAAAGCCTGCCCCTGGGGACATTCGCGGCCGTGGGCGTCTCCATGGTGGTCTATTTCGTTGCCGCCATCCTCTTCGCCGGTGCCGCACCGCGGGGTGTCCTCGTTGAGGACTATGCGTCCATGAAGCGAATCGCATCGTTCGGACTTCTCGTTGATGCGGGCGTCGTGGCGGCAACGCTGTCTTCGGCCATGGCATCCTTCCTGGGTGCCCCACGCATCCTCCAGTCCATGGCAAGCGACAAGATCTTCCCTTATCTCAACTTATTTGCCAAGGGACACGGTCCTGCCAACAACCCTCGCAGGGCAGTTCTCATCTCCCTCGCCATTGCCTATGGCACTGTAGCTTTGGGAAACCTGAACGCGATTGCCCCTATCGTGTCCATGTTTTTTCTTATTTCCTACGGCCTGCTGAACTATGCAACCTATTACGAGGCGCGCGCCAAGAGCCCTTCCTTTCGGCCCGCGTTCCGGTTCTACGATATGAGGCTCAGCCTTCTGGGAGCAGTCGGGTGCCTGATTGCAATGGTTGCCATCGACGTCACGCCCGCCCTGATTGCCTGCGCAATCCTGTTTGCCATCTACGAGTATATCAAGCGTATAGACGCACCAGCCCGCTGGGCTGATTCCCAGAGGTCCTATCGCCTTCAACAGGTTCGGGATCACCTCATTGCCGCCGCAGCGGAACCCGTACATCCCCGGGACTGGAGGCCTCAGATACTGGCTTTCTCCGATGATCCGAAAAGACGACAGCGGCTCCTGAGGTTTTCCTCATGGCTGGAGGGCGGGAGCGGAATGACGACCGTGGTCAAAATACAGGAAGGCTCCGGACTGGGTATGATTAAGGTTAAAGAGAATGCCGAAAAGGAACTCCGGTCTTTCATCAGGGAACAAAAGCTCAAAGCTTTCCCCCTCGTCCTGGTGGCTCCTGATGCGCGTGATGCCGTGCAAGTCCTGATCCAATCATACGGCGTGGGTCCATTGAGGGCGAATACGGTGGTACTGAACTGGCTCGACAAGTTCGCGGACGGCATCCTCCTAATCCGGGAGCGACAGTTGGGTCTTTATCTCCGAACAGCATTCAGGCTCGGCTGCAACATCGTGATTCTCGATTCGAAGGAGAAGGAGTGGGTCGCCCTTGGATCCACGAAGGCGAAAGACCGCAGGATCGATGTATGGTGGTTTGGTGATGCCACAAGCCGCCTCATGCTGCTTTTCGCTTATCTCATGAAGCGCTCCCCTGACTGGGAGGATGCGAAGATCAGGATGCTAGCAATCGGGAGACCAGGCCACCTGGCACGGAAGGGCTCAAACACACTTAAAAAAACCGTGGCAGAATCCGACGAACTGTCTGGTACCGACCAGGGTGGCTCGCTTCTCAAGAAGATGCTTTCCGATATCCGCATCGAAGCATCCATCGAAGTCCTAGAGAAAGCCGATGCAGAAACGGTAAGTGCCATGTCAACCGATGCAGCCATGGTCTTCATCCCCTTCAAGTTGAGACAGAACGAGATGTTCGGTCCCTTCGGAGGGAAGGAGGACCTTCTGGCGCGGTTGCCAATCGTCGCACTCGTGCTTGCCGCAGAGGATATCGATCTGGAAGCCGGTCCCGAAGAAGGGTCACTAGAAGAAAGGGTTCAGGCGATGGATTTGTTGGAAAAGGCTAAGAAACGGGTCATAGACGTATCCGGCATGGCACATGAGGCTTTACAGGAAGCCGAAAAACGAGCACTCGTCTTGGAAGAGATGAAAACATCAGGGGCGGAGCAAAAAGTGATCGAAAAGGCTCAGAAAGATCTCGTTCAGGCGCAGGAAAAGGCCAACGAAGCAAAAAAACGGGCGGCAAAGGCCCAGGCAAAACTCGATGACGCGTTGAAAAGCATCGAAGAGATCACCGGACCCCTTCCATCAGGAAAGAAAGATGCAGAGCCGGGGACAGACGACGACCGGAGAGTTCGATGAACCGTGCCGGAGGGACCCGACTGCCGCTTTAGCAGCTTGAACATCTCCCGTCCTATTTCAGAAAGCGCTGCCACCTCTGCCCCTTCCGTTATCAGAAGCGCGTCATTGACCGCGGAGCGTCGCCGTTGCATATTGCCATCGAAACTTGATAAATTTTAAAAGCATCGATTTCGTTTGTTTGTAGGTGTAACGTGCGATTGATGTGATTTTGGTCGAAAAATCTGCTCAGACCACCCCTTTCTTCCTGAAATCCTGGTTTTGTTTTTCCCGTGAGAATACCCCATTTCAAGTACAAATCTTCGATTTTGATTTGGAGTGTGTCTTGCTTCCAATGGGCATCTATTTACTTGACGACTCTTCAGTTATATGAATATTTGTAGGGCGCTTTTGCAGATGCCTCTATCTGCAGCCTTCGTCAATCCAAGCATTTTGTTTATGCCTTTCTAGAGTCTTGAACAGGCCTAGCAATTCTGAAGCCGTCTATATAAACCGATTTTCTTAGGATTTCCTTTAAGAAAAGAAACATCATCCATTGGATGATGTCCTTCTAAGATTTTTCGAATGCCAAAATCAGGATTTCCCTGTTAACAGGATGTCCAGATCAATATATGAAGCAGAAGGGTTGATGGCGGCAGGGTTATCGCCCAGCCAATAAAGGAGGGTCATGATGACAAAACCAAAAGCGAAACTGCAACACCTGGACAAGTGCCCGACGGGGATCAGGGGTTTTGACGAACTGAGCAACGGGGGACTGCCCAGGGGGCGCCCCACGCTCCTGTGCGGGGGGCCAGGTTGCGGTAAGACCCTTTTCGCCATGGAGTTCCTGGCCCGGGGAGCCATGCAATTCAAAGAGCCAGGCGTCTTCTTTACCTTCGAAGAGACCCCCGGGGACCTAGCCAAAAATTTTCTTTCCCTCGGGATCGACGTCAATAGCATGATCCGCCGCGGCCTCATGGCCGTGGACCATGTCCACATCGTCCGGAGCGAAATAGAGGAAACCGGGGAATACGACCTGGAGGGACTTTTCATCCGCCTTTCCCACGCGATCGACTCGGTCGGCGCGAAAAGGGTTGTGCTGGATACGATCGAAGTCCTCTTTTCGGGACTCTCCAACACCGCCATCCTGCGGTCCGAGCTTCGCCGGCTGTTCAAGTGGCTGAGAGATAAGGGGATGACGGCCGTGGTCACGGGGGAAAGCGGGGAAAAGACCCTGACGCGCTACGGCCTCGAGGAATATGTTGCGGACTGTGTGATCCTCTTGGATTTCCGGGTCCAGGAACAGATCTCCACCCGACGACTCCGCATCATCAAGTACCGCGGGTCGTCCCACGGGGCGGATGAATACCCTTTCCTGATCGAAAGGGACGGCATCTCGGTCCTTCCCATTTCATCGCTCGGATTGAATTATCCGGTCTCCAGGGATCGCATCTCCTCGGGCATCCCGCGCCTGGACCACATGCTGGGCGGCAAGGGGTTCTACCGGGGCAGCACGGTACTCGTTTCGGGCAGCGCCGGCACGGGCAAGTCGAGCGTCGCATCGTACTTCGTGGAGGCCGCCTGCAGCCGGGGGGAGAAGAGCCTCTATGTCACTTTCGAGGAATCCCCCCAACAGATCATCCGCAATATGAAGTCCATAGGGCTGCACCTCGACCCGTATGTCAATAAGGGACTCATGAAGTATCATGCGATCCGGCCTTCCTACTGCGGCCTGGAGATGCACCTGGTTGCGATGTACCAAGCCGTCAAGGAATTCCGGCCGAAAGTCGTCGTCGTCGATCCGATCAGCAACCTGAGCTCCATGGGGTCGAAGACAGAGATCAAGTCGATGCTCACCCGCCTCATCGATTACCTGAAGATGCAGCGCATCACGGGGATGCTGACTGATCTGACCCATTCCGAGGATCCCGCGGAGATGACAAGCGAGGACATCTCCTCGCTTGTCGATACCTGGATCCTCCTCCGGGATATTGAGATTGCGGGAGAGCGGAACCGCTGCATCTACATCCTGAAATCCCGCGGAATGGCTCATTCCAACCAGATCCGGGAATTCGTGATGTCGGACCGCGGTGTGGATCTCCTGGACGTGTATCTAGGTCCCTCCGGCGTGCTGACGGGAAGCGCCCGAGCGGCAATGGAGGCGAAGGAAAGGGCGGAAGCGGCCGTTTCCCGTGACCTGGCCCAAAGAAGTGTACGGGAACAGGAGCAAAAGCGAAAGGCCCTGGAAGCCCAGATCGCCGCCCTGGAAGCGGAGCTGGCAGCAACGACGGAGGAGAAGGAAATCATGGTGGGGGAGGAGAAGAGGAAACAGAACAATTTGACGAAGGATCGCTCCGATATGGCGCGGCTCCGCAAGGCCGATCCGTCTGTTACTTTGCGGAAAAAGAGAAAGCGGAGGACGTGAGATGAAAGATGTGCAAACCAGGAAAAAGAAAGCGATCAAAGCAGACACTTCCGGAGAGATCTGGATCCTGAAACTGTACGTGGCAGGTCAGACGCCGAAATCGCTTGCAGCTTTCGCCAATCTCAAGAAAATCTGCGACGAGCACCTTGGCGGCAGATACCGCATCAAGATCGTCAACCTTCTGAAAAACCCGAAACTCGCCAAGGGGGACCAAATCTTTGCTATCCCGACCCTGGTGAGACAGCTCCCTACACCGGTAAAAAAGATCATCGGAAACCTGGCCAACAAAGAGCGTGTGCTGGTCGGCCTCGACATAAAGCCCGCTAAAGCCCGATAGCCTAAGGAGATTGCCGATGCCCGGGAAAAAGATCAAGTCGAGCAAACAGGAATTTGAAAAAGCCCTGAACAAGACGTCAAGGGAAAAACACGTTTTGCGCCTTTACGTCACCGGAATGACTCCAAGGTCCACAGAGGCGATCACAAACGTCAAGAGAGTCTGCGAAGAATACCTCAAAGGCCGCTACGAACTTGAGGTCATTGATATTTACCAGCAGCCCAAACTTGCCAAGGGCGAGCAGATCATCGCGACCCCCACGCTGGTCAAGAAGCTCCCCCTGCCGCTTCGCAGGATCATCGGTGACATGTCCGATACGGAGAAGTTCCTGGTGGGAATCGATCTGAGGCCTAGAAAATCATGAAGAAGGCCCATCGCAAGACACAAAAGACGAACGAGGAAAGGCTCCTGGCCAGAGTGGCAGAACTGGAATCGCAACTGGCGGAAGCTGAAGAGACCCTCCGCGCGATTCGTGAAGGCGAGGTTGACGCCCTGGTTGTCGAAACGTCCGGGGACGACCGGATTTATACCCTGGCCGGTGCCGAGCATCCCTATCGGGTCATGATCGAATCGATGAGGGAAGGGGCCGCCACACTGACCTTGGACGGCACGATTATTTTCTGCAACGAACGTTTTGCAGACATTATCAAATTGCCGCTGGAAAAAGTGATCGGGTCCTCGGTGTACCCGTTCATCCAACCGGAGGACATCGGGTCATTCAAGACACTTATCAGTCAGGGCCTCGAAGGACTCTCCGGGAAGGAGATTCTTTTTCAGACGGGCGATGGGACGTCCGTACCTACCCTCACTTCCTGCAGCGGGCTCGAAGTAGACGTTCCCGGTTCATTCTGCATCGTGGTGACGGATATCAGCATCCGAAAGAAAGCTGAGGAACTGTACCGGATCCTCTCAGAGCAATCCTTTGCAGGGGTGTATGTGGTGCAGGACGGAAAATTCCGGTTCATCAACGCCAGAGGGGCTTCTTATGCCGGATACAGCCCACAGGAGATGATCGGGAAAGACGCGGATTTCATGTTGCATCCGGAGGATAAAGATCGGGCAAAAAGGTGCGCGAAAGAAATGCTGAAAGGGAGGAACCGCTATCCCTACGAATTCAGGATCATTACCAGGCAAAAAGAGATCCGTTGGATCGCCGAGACGGTGACGCCTATTTCATACGACGGGAAAAGAGCCGTCCTCGGCAACAGTATGGACTTTTCAGAACACAAGCGGTATGAGGAGGAAATCCGCAGGGCCAACGAGAAGCTGAGAGCCATGGCATCGGAAATGGTCCTGATCGAGGATGCGGCACGCAGACAATTTGCCACGGTCCTCCACGAGAGCGTGGCTCAGACGCTGGCCGCCATCAGGATGAAGTTAGAATTCTTACAGGAATGTCTCTCTCCCGACGGCCTGGGCGAAATGGCGGAATTACGCCACCTCGTTAACCGATCTATTCACGAGACCCGTACGATCATGTCAGATTTGAATCCGCCTATCCTTTACGAACTCGGTTTCATCCCCGCCCTCGAATGGCTCGCCGAGCAGTTTGAAGCCAAGCACAGGATCCGCGTCGATTTCAAAAGAGGCTTTGAATCAGCGTCTCTGCCTCACGACCTTATAATTATTCTCTTCCAGTCGACTCGAGAACTCCTGATGAATGTCATCAAGCATGCCGAAGCAAAAAATGCAGCCATTGCTGTTTCGCAGGGGGGGAATGACATCATGGTTGAAGTCAGCGATGATGGAATCGGCTTCGATATGATCAAAATGGGGTTTCACACGGATCTAAGCCGAGGCTTCGGTCTTTTCAGCATCCGGGAGAGACTGAAGAATCTCGGTGGACAGCTCGAGATTCAGACTTCATCGGGCGGGGGGACCCGTATCGTCATGACCGCGCCGATCCAAGTACCTGAAAAAAAATATCGCGGCTCGTTTCGTTGATCGCCTGTACGTGTCGCAAGGATAGTCATTAACCTTCCTTCTCCACCCGCTGCTTTCCCTGCTCGCTCTTGTATGGATCACAAGACCCGAATAACTCCCTGCTTATTACCAATCGAAATAGAAGGCATAAAAAAGCCTCATCTGGCAAGGTGGGAACCGGATGAGGCCGTCATAAGGTGGGATGAAGCTATATCTACATTTTCTCGCGACTCGGCACCTCGAAGTAGCGGTACATGGCACTTATAATCGCATGTTCGAGGTTTTTTCTTGGCTTTCCCGAATCGCTTCGGAAATATTTGTTCATGTTATCGATTATACTCGATTCCATCTTCGTATCCCGGACCATTCTGATATTTCTCGCCTTCACATTAGCAGCCAGTATTTTCATACCATTCTCCCTCCTTGGATCTGCAAGCGGGATATTGAAGGTGTGTTAATTGACTCAAATAGACATACAACTTAAAAATAATATTGAATATCCGTTTGAACCTGAATTCGAAGGTCGAAATACCTTAGAAACCATCTAAGGGGCCCAATCCCTCATTTCACCCTGTCATTTTCGACAGCCCATACATTTGTTGCTGTTAGGCCGTCCTGACTTTCCAGGGCATCAACACACACTCTTACGCCTGCTTGAATCAAACTCGAGCCAGATTTCCTGACGGTACTTTTGAGAAATAATATATTGTTCCCATCATCGGTTCGAATGAACCCGGCCCCTATCGTCTGATTGAACCACCTTATTGTACCTTTTGACATGGTCCCGAACTTCCTTTTAAAAATGCTGAGACTCCTTAATATTTTGAAAGATACCCTTCTCGACACGCGCCTCGAGATCCGCGTAATCGCTTGCTGCCGGGAGGACTTTCTGTTTAATCATAGATTGGACAAGGTCTTTGAGCTGCCCGTCCGGTAAGAAAGGCATTGTAAGGTGGGGTGTCATGCAGAGTTGTCTGCTTTCTCTATTGCGGCAGGCCATCCCTCCCGCCTTGATGATTTTCCGGACAGCGTCATCATCATCACTGGCGTTAACGCAAATCACACGACTGCAAGGAAAGGGACATGCAAATTTATAGGTCATGATGGTGATCCTTTCGCTAACGTAATATCTTCTTGTGCAATTCTAACCATAATCCTGCTTTCTTCAATTGGGCATAGTATGAAAAATATGTTTCCAATTCCTTAACACCAGTCATACAATGGATGAGAAAAGTTCAAGGAATCTTAGTTTCCTGTCCTTGTAATGTATTGTGGTAAATGGATATTGGCTGTTTCACTGAGGTTGCGGACCTATTCATCTATTTCCTGAGACTGCCTAAGGCATTTACTGTCGTCTCTTCATTCCTACCCTGATTGTCTTTATAAACGATTAGGATATCATTTTATTCAAATCACGAAAGTGGAAGCGAAGAAGGAATCCGGAATGGAAAAGGAAAAAGAAAAAGGCATCACGAGACAAAGGCTCCTGATCGTAGACGACCACAAGATGTATCGCGATGCACTCAAAAAGATGATCAGCCGTGAAACCGACATGGAGGTTGTCGGGGAGGCAGAGGACGGAAAGAAAGCGGTTGTTCTGGCCCGCGACCTTCAACCCGATATTATCCTCATGGATGTCAGGATGCCCGTCATGGACGGCATCGAGGCCACCCGCCGCATTCTTGCCGAAAAGCCAGACATGAAGATTCTGGCTCTTTCCGTGTCTTCCGACGGCAACTCCGTTTCTGGCATGATGCGTGCCGGTGCTCTGGGATACATTATGAAGGGCGGTGATTTCGAAGAATTGTCTAGAGCCATCCGCAGAACTGCGGGCTCCCAAAGGACTGAAGCGGTTACTTAATCTGCCCTAAACAAAACATGATCTGACTCTGAGTGTCAAGTCGGGTATCGACTCCTTCCTGAAGTATAGCATCTGGTAATTTTGACAGTTATGCTCTGTTTCAAACGGTATTCAATATTGACTGAAATCGACAAATAAGAGGTATCAAGAAATATTCCGCGTTCCGGACGACTGATTACCGATGCAGTACTTACATGTTGTGGTCACTTTTTAATTGACATACTAAAAAATTCTATTCATTAGAAATGCTAAGTTCTTATCAACTGATGTACGTTCTATCGTATGCTTCAGAAAATTGTTGTTATGCCAATTAAACGAGAAAAACTGATTGTGGTATCCAATCGACTTCCATTCGCCTTCCAGCGTGAGCCATCGGGGCACTGGCGCACAGTGCCCGGTGAGGGTGGATTAGTGACCGCGCTGCTGCCGGTGCTGCGCCACCGCGGCGGGACGTGGATCGGCTGGCCCGGCGCTTCCGAATCTGTGCCTGACCTGAGCCAGGAACTCGATGCAGTCAGCGAAGACGCAGGATACGCTTTGCGCGGCGTCGCTCTGACCGCGGAGGAGGTACGCGGCTTCTACGAGGGCTTCGCCAACGAGGTCATCTGGCCGCTTTTTCACGATATGCATTCGTTGTGTAATTTCGATCCGGAGTACTGGCATATGTATTGCGCAGTGAACCGCAAATTCGCATACGTGGTTCACGAAGCGAGCAGCCCGGAGGATTTCATCTGGGTGCACGACTATCATCTGATGAACGTCGCCGCTGAACTTAGACGGCTCGGCGTGGAGTCGCGCATCGGATTTTTCCTGCACACCCCATTCCCGCCGCTTGACATCTTCCTCAAGCTACCTTGGCGTATGCAGCTGCTTGAGGCTCTGCTCGAGTATGATCTCGTTGGGCTACAGACGGTCCGTGACAGGCACAACTTCACACAGTGCGTTTGTGCTCTGTTCAAAGACGCGAGCATTGAGGGTCGCGGACAGGTGCTACTAGCGAGCGCACGCGGACGCACGACCCGCATTGGTGCGTTTCCGATCAGCATCGACTATAAAGCCTTTATGCAGCGGGCGGCAAGTGAGGAGGTGACTACGGGTGTAAGCAAACTGCACATGCTATTACCCAATCGCAAACTGATCCTCGGCATCGATCGGCTCGATTACACCAAGGGCATTCCATTACGCCTCAAGGCGTTCCATAATGTGTTAACGCGCTATCCCGAGCTGCGGGAGTGCATCTCGCTCATCCAAGTGGTGGTGCCGAGCCGCGAGGACGTCGCCGGATACCGCGATCTGAAGTCGGAAATTGAGCAGCTCTCGGGCAAGATCAACGGTACTTTCGCGCGTCCCGGTGGCTGGGTACCGGTGTGGTACATCTACCGTAGCCTTTCTCGGTTGGATCTGCTGGCGTACTACCGCGCAGCCGACATTGCACTCATAACGCCGCTCAAGGACGGGATGAACCTCGTGGCCAAGGAATATTGCGCCTGTAGCATAGAAGAGGACTGCGTGCTCATCTTGTCCGAGTTCGCGGGAGCGGCCGTGCAGCTCGCCAAGGGGGCACTACTGGTTAACCCTTACGACATCGAGGGCGTCGCCGATGCGATCCGCCAAGCCTATCAGATGGAGGCCGCCGAGAGACACGGTCGTATGCACAGGCTCAGGCGTCAAATACGAGAGCACGACGTGTTCTGGTGGGTCGACGCGTTCCTGCGCGCCGCTATTACGAAGAAGCTGGATGCCTTCCCGCTAGCCGTGGATCACCGTGATGCCGGAGAAATGGACTTCGGTCTGCCCCTATAGGGCTGTCAGGGCAACCTCACCCCCGTGGGTTAATCGAGGACAGCCACTAATTAATATTGGTATTTTTCAAGACAAAATGCTCAATTTATAGTGATAATTTTTTATTTTTGATGTAATAATCAACCATCACCCTCCATAGATGAAAGCAACGATTTCATCGGTTGAGCGATCTCAAAAAATCTTCGGTTGGAATTTCTATCGATGCTTTCCTAAAAGGTTGCTTTTCTGATTCTGCAAGTTTATACAACCTTTCTTCCGGTAATCATCACTTCCAAGGTTTCTCTGCCGCTGTGTAGTTGTAGATGAAAGAGAGACCTGATTTGACTTATTTTGACAATGTCTGTCAGGTCAAGTATAGGTCAGGACACTTCATTCCTTGTTCTTTCTCGTGTATGGCAAACCGGATCTGCAACCTACGAAAGCGATAAGTTACATGTATATATTCTTTATTCTTCAAGTATAGACATATTTCACATGGTGATAAGAAGCGAGACAAATTCCACTCAGGCCCTCAGGCTCTACCGCGACCTGGCGGATTGGTATCCTCTGTTGACGCCGGTAGACGACTATGCGGAGGAGGCGGCCTTTTACCGGCATTTGTTCAAGACCCACTGTAAGCGGCTTCCCCGGACCCTGCTTGATCTCGGCAGCGGCGGCGGCCACAATGCCGCCCACTTGAAGGCGGCGTTGGCCTGTACTCTCGTCGACGTGGAACCGGCCATGCTCGCGCTGAGCCGCCGATTGAATCCGGAGTGTGAGCATATCCAGGGTGACATGCGCTCGGTCCGGCTCGGGCGCGCCTTTGATTGCGTCCTTGTGCACGACGCGATCAGCTACATGACCTCGCGCGCCGATCTTGCCAGCGCTATAGCCACGGCCTTCAAGCACACCGGCCCCGGCGGAGTCGCAATGTTTCAGCCGGACTTCATCTTGGAGACATTCGAGCCGGGCACCGAGACCGGCGGCAGCGACGGGAACGGGCGCGGTTTGCGCTACCTCGAATGGCGATGGGTTCCCGACTCAGAAACCGACATGTACGTGACCGATATAGCGTACCTCTTGAGAGAGGAAAGCGGAGCCGCCAAGGTCATCCACGACCGTCATTTCATGGGTCTGTTCCCGAGAACCGTATGGTTGGAGCTGATCTCGGCCGCTGGCTTCGAACCCCTCGTAGTCCCCTTAGAGCACAGCTCGTACAGCGACACCGGACGCGAGGTGTTCCTCGGGCTGCGGCCTGTCGCCGATGGAGAGGCATGACATGAACGAACCCTCGCCGCGCTTCTGGCCGATCTTTTTCGAACTCTATGAGTCACTCCCCAGGCAGGGGCCGGGCAACCGCGCCTGCACCGCGAGGGCACTTGCTCTTTGTCGCGATCTGCCGCCCGCGCCAGCGATGCTCGATCTGGGCTGCGGCGTCGGCGGGCAGACCCTCCATCTCGCCGATCTCATATCTGGTTCCATCGTGGCCCTTGACAGCCATGCTCCGAGCATCGAGCGGCTGCGCGCGATGGTCGCTGTGCGGGGGCTGGCCGAGCGGATTCAGCCTATGGTCGGCGACATGGCCGAACCCGGGCTGCCGCCTGCGAGCTTCGACCTCGTCTGGTCCGAGGGGGCGCTCTACAACATCGGCATAGAAAAAGCCCTGCGCGTCTGCAGCCGGCTGCTGCGGCCCGGCGGCTACCTCGCCTTCACCGACGCGGTCTGGCGCAGGGACAACCCGCCCCCCGAGGTCAAAGCGAGCTTCGATGCCGACTATCCGGCAATGGGCCGGGTTCCGGATGTCCTGGCGGCAATCGAAAGAAGCGGTTTTTCGCTCATCGGCAACTTCACGCTGCCGGACGAGTCCTGGTGGGAAGATTTCTATACACCGATGGAAATTCGCATCGAGGAGATGCGCGGTAAATATAGAGCCGAAGACGAAGCGCTGGCCGTGTTGAATCAACTCGCGCAGGAGCCCGAGATGCACCGGAAGTATTCAGACTTCTACGCCTATGAGTTCTTTGTGGCGACGGGTGGAGCGTAGGAACCCAGAGTGCCGGGAAAATCGCCGTCTGGATACTCAAACCTACGACACCAAATGCAAGACCTGCATCTGGGGCTGCCGGATGCCGGTGAAGATGATCATCGACCAGTGTAGTCCGTCAAAGAAACAGTACCGGTCCGAAACCTACTATTACGGCCCGAAAAGTGGCCCCTTTGACCGGCCCGGACCGTTTGATAAAAGGCGGCCCGGGAAAGCGGTGAAAACAAACAGTGGCCCTCACTCTCCATACCACTGCCTGCTGCAGATGTTCTGAAGTTGCCAGGGGTTTTGGACATTGAGTTTCTCGGGAAAGTATTTGCCGCGGCCGTCGAGCGGTGTCCACTCCGTGAACTCACCGACCAGGCGCCCCAGGTAGGGGGCAGCCGTTTCAAGGCAATCCTCGAAATCCAGGTCCTCGGGTTCGACCACGCCGCGACGCGGGTTGCGCATGGCCCAAAGGATGGCGGCTACCGCCCCGGCTGTGACCTGCAAGGTCGTCGCATTTGCGTGCGGAACGTGCCGGCGCACCTCATTGATCGTGAGCTGAGAGCCGTACCAGTATGCATTTCGTTCGTGGCCGGCCAGCAGCACGCCCAGCTCATCCATCCCCTCGACAATATCCGTTGCCAGGCGCCGACGCGAGGGCTGCAGGATCCATCCGCTCCCCTCCAGTTCCAGCGCCGACAGCATCGCGTCGTCGCAGGGGTGGTACACAAACATCACACTTGGCCGATAGAGGAACTCGCCGCCTTCGCGAATCGAAAGGTAGTCGGCAATCGAGAAGACCTCATCATGGGACACGAGCATTCCCTGGAAGCCGCCGATCGAGGGCACCCAGCTGCGGGCAAAGGTGCTCGCCCCGGGACGCTCCAGGTACAGCGTGCCTGAACCGGTACGGTGCTCGCGAGCCCCCCTGGGCCGCCTCTTTTCGTAGGTGCCGAAGGACAGCTCGGACGGCTGCATCAGCTCGCCCACAAACCCGTCTATAGTCCATGTGTTGATGAATTCCCCCTGGCGCTTCGGCTGCCTTCCCGCTTGCGTGTCACGCTCTGATATCTGAATCGTGGATATCCTGAGGTCCCGCGCAAGATTCGCCCACTCTTCACGCGTGGAAGGCCTGGCATTGCCTTTGCGGAGGATCTGATCGAGGTCCAGGAGGGCGCGCTTGACAAAGTGGGACACGAGCCCCGGATTGGCTCCGTGATCGACCACGGCAGTTGGTGAACCAGGCCCCAATTCCGCTGCGAGCTCGATGATCTTGGCGCGAATGGCGTAGTTTGTTCGCTGGTGAAGTTTCAGCATGGGGTTGTCGAATACGCCCGGCCACGGCTCTATCGAGGTATCAACGTACAGGGCCCCCCGCTCCGCGCATAACCGGATCAGAGCGACACTGGAAACATCTATGGACAGATTCAACACGAGGTCGCCGTCACGGACATAGTCCTTCAATATCGTCCGGTAATTGCCGGGTGTCAGGTTGCAGTGGATGAACTGCGTTCCACTGCGCTCCGCAATTCCCCGCCCGGATTCATCGGCCGAGAGGACAATCAGGCGGCCGTAAATTCCCTCCAGGTGCCGGCCGATGACCGGCAGGACAGATTGCCCGATGCTTCCGCAGCCGATCATGATGATGCGGCCCTTGAAATTCACTGGAGATTTCCTCATTGGTGTCATCATCTTCAACGCCGCGAGAAATAGGAGAATTATAAAACAGGTTGCAAACGCGGAGCCAATAATGAACAAGGGCTTCGGAGTTATTGCGGAGCCCTTGTTATTTGCCTAAATCGTTTTCTCCCACTGCTTACCCGCTATTCCGGATGTCAGGAAAAGAATAAAAATTATCTTTCAGCGATAATAGACTGCAATCGTTCTGTTCGATGCAGTTATTAACCGGCTTTGTTTTCCTCTTTCACAAGGGCTGGCATTTCATCGAGGTTTTCGATTTTGGCTTTGCCGGTAACCTATCATACATCATGAGGGCCGCGATCTTCCGGTCGCTGAATTCCTCGAATGCGTTCAGGTCGCCCGGGTTGACATCGAGGGTGAGGGCACTCTTGCGGAGTTTCGATATTTCCACGCCGCACGGTTGCCTTTCACTCAGGCTGTTTGTGCCTGTAGACGTGTAACCGGCGGCCTTTGCGAGTTCAGCCCGGGTGATTCCGTCGGATGCGACGGCCGATCCGTTCGTTGATCCGGTCTTTCATTTCCCCCCTTCTGTTGTGTCTTGGCTTTTCGACGATTCGTGGAATGAATCCTTCTGTTTTTTTGCACATTCAGGGCAGATGCCGTGAGTGAACTTGGCTTCCGAGTGGTCCTTTAGATACGATTCGATTTGATTCCAGTAACCCCGGTCGTCACGTATTTTTTTGCAGGAAGCGCAAATAGGGATCAACCCGCTTAACATCTTCACTTTAGATAGAGCATCCTTAAAATCACGAATGAGCCCTTCCCGTTCCGCTTCCGCCTGCTTGCGTTCGGTGATGTCACGGTTGCTTCCGCGAGTGCCGCGAAATCTTGACTCCTCATCATAAACCGGCTGAAACGCGAGGGCAATCCACCGCTCGGATCCATCCCGGCGGATGATCCGAAACTCGATTTCTGCAAGACCTGCCTCATATTTTTTGCGATTCATATGTTCCGCCACATATGGGAGATCTTTCGGATGAATCAGCCGGTAAAAGAGGGTCGCGTCTGCCTCAAATTCGTCTGCAAGGTAGCCGGTGATTCTCTCACATGAAGGCGATGAGTAAATAAACTGTGCGTCCGGGCCGATCCAGAATTCCCAGTCATAGGTATTGTCGGCAATGACACGGTATTTCTGTGCCGACTGTCTGGAAGTGGCCTCCATCTGCCGAAGATTGCTCTCTGACTTTTCCAGATCGCTGACAACCTGACGCAAAGTAGTCAATTCCTGAGCGAGTTGCTTCTTTGTTTTATCCTTCATCACGTCAGACAGTCCTCAAGAATGGTTTAATATCATACATCATCAGCTACGAGTGTCCTAACGGTCATAATGGCTGGACGCTTCCGGCTGATACAGGATCTCCTCGATTTTCAATCGTTTCAGTCCCGACGGGACCTGCCATTCAATAATATCCCCGACCCTGTATCCGATTAAGGCTGTGCCAATCGCCGACAGGATGGAGATCCTGCCTTCGTCGATACTGGCCTCGGAGGGGAAAACCAGCGTGTAGGTCTTTTCCGCACCCGATTCCATATCCCGGATCCTGACGACAGAGTTCATGGTGATGACATCCCCTGGCATTTCCTGCGGCTCCACCATCTTTGCATTTTCAAGCTCCTCTTCCAGCTGCTTGATATGAAATTTTTTTTGGGACTGGGCTGTCTTCGACGCCTCGATGAGACTGTTCAATCTTTCCATGTCATAAGTTGTCATCCAGATTTGTCTTTCATTCATGGTGAACTCCTTTGCCTGGCAATATTGTTGTTCGACACAGCGTTACCCGATGCAGTGCTCTGGTGCTTAGTAGAATAAAAAAGGCCGCAACTCCCATCTTATGATGGCGGCCCGGCCAATTCCCGGTTCCTCCAGAATATATTCTGGACCCTGTGCCTGATATTTATATTTTTGAAATAATTAACATTTTTTTACATGGCTGTCAAGAGCATTGGTTTTAAGCCAGCGGGTCCGTGCTTCGAGTCCTCGCCGGGGAGTCATAAAAGGTCAAGGGGGTTAGCCATCCCGGTTAACCCCCTTTTTATTTGAATCGAGTTAGGATTTGCCTGCGGAATAGTGTCAATGCAACGCTCGACCGAAGAGTACACCTATTAATTCGCAACAACAGGCTCTCGATCGAGGTGACCAACCGGAACGCCAATTCTTGACAACAGACGGGATTAGATGATTTACTCGTAAGCATAAAGGCTTAGGCACCCAACGACTCCACGGTAATCCGCTGATAAAAGTCGTTTCGCTTGTGGCGCCGACAAGACATACTGCCCCACGAAAATAAGGAGGTGGATATTGAACTCGCTGGCACTTTCTTTGATTGCTTTTGCCTGTGTTTTCGGCGGTACGATGTTCGGTATGTGGCTTCGCGCTCTTCTGCCCGATCATCATCTGAGTGAAGAGTCACAAGACGTGGTGAAACTCGGGACCGGCATGATCGCGACGCTGGCCGCCCTTGTCCTAGCTCTGCTGATCTCATCGGCGAAGACGACTTTCGACACGATGAATAACGAGATCATGCAGGCCGGCTCAAAGCTCGTATTGCTCGACCGTGTCATGGCCCAGTACGGACCGGAGACGACGGAGGCCCGTGACCTCATGCGCCGTGGTCTCACTTCCGTAGTCCAGCGCTTTCAATCGATAGATACTTTTGACGACTCGATCGCAGCGGGCAAAACCAGATATGAGTTTGAGGAGGTCCAAAACAAGCTCCAGAAATTATCCCCGCGCAATGATGCCCAACGCTGGATTCAATCGCGGGCCCTGCAGATAAGCGCCGATATCTCGGCAGCGCGATGGCTTCTCTACGAGCAGACCGGGGAGAGCGCTCTCCCTGTACCTTTCCTCGTGGTGCTGGTCTGCTGGCTCACCATCATCTTTGCTAGCTTTGGCCTATATTCGCCCCGCAATGCAACGGTCTTCTTCGTTCTGCTCATATGTGCTATATCAGTGGCTGCCGCGCTCTTTCTGATCCTGGAGTTAGACCGACCGTATTTCGGACTTGTCAAGATTTCCACTGCCCCCTTACAAAAAGCCCTCGCGATTATGGGACAGTAGATTCGGAGTTGGTCTGGCGCGGCCCTTAGCAAAACCCGCATTTCTGGCAAATGTCGATTGCGAGTTGAAATATGGCATGAAGGATACATTTGCAATGATCACAACTTCAGGAAGAAAGGGGTGGTCTGAGCAGATTTTTCGACCAAAATCACATCAATCGCACGTTACACCTACAAGCCTGTAAGACATCGAGACAAGAGTTACTGAAGATTTACAATTGAAATAGACAAAAACGGCAGGGCCATTTCTGACCCTGCCTTTCTTGTTAGATCGAGTTTTCGCTTAATTTTAGCGGTACCGACGAAGATGATTCTTTATTTGTATATTCCCAGTTTTTGGAATGCATCCGCCGCCCTAAGAACCACATCATCTTCAAAATGTCTTCCAATGAGCATCATTCCGACTGGAAGACCTTTCGATTTTGCGCACGGTACGTTCATGGCCGGGTGATGTGTACAGTCAAAGGGGCTTGTGTTGTGGATCATGCCCAGCGCAGTTGTAAAATATTCTCCGGTCGTGGGATTTTCCGGTATGGGCATCGCTTTCATCGGTATCGTCGGCATGATGAGGATGTCCACTCCCTGGAGAGCCTTATCGTAAGCCTCTCTCAGGACATAGACCAGATTCTGGGCCTTTGCATAGTACCGGCCGTAATATTTGTTTGCCATATACTGACCTAGTAGAATGACAAACTTGACCGTGTCGGAGTAGTTGTCGGCCATCGCCCTCCTGGCCCTGCCGTAATAATCCACCAATGCCGTTGTGTAATAGCCCGGCCAGTTCAACCCCATACCATCGTGGAGGATCATTTGGGCAAGTGCTCCCTCCGTGGCCACTACGTTCCAGATATGTATCCCGTCTCTGTGCATCGGTATGGAGATTTCGGTTACCTTTCCCCCGGCTTTTTCAAACTTTTTCGATGCTAGCCTGACACATTCGTCTACATCTTTCTCCGATACACCAGCCCATCCGAACCCTTCTTTGACGATTCCGAATTTCAGCCCTTTGACGTTGCCTGTCAACGCTTTCGTATAAGGCTTTGTTTTAACCTCGTATTGCCGGGGGTCAAAATAGTCTTTGCCGGCAACCACCTCCAGCAGAAGAGCCATGTCCCCCACATTCATTCCAATGGGGCCGGTATGATCCAGTGTCGCTTCTATGGGGAATATCCCCGTAAAGGGCACGAGACCCCAGGTTGGCTTTAGCCCGTAGGCGCCGCACCAGGAAGTCGGTATGCGGATGGATCCCCCTTGGTCTCCCCCCATTGCGATATCGCACTCACCGGTCACAGCAAGAACAGCGCACCCGCTGGATGATCCACCTGCATTGTATTTCGGATTATGCGGATTGCGAACCGGACCTGAGGCAGACGTAAAGGACCCGCCGGAGAAACAGAGATCTTCGCAGACCGCTTTACCGACGATCTCGCCGCCCGCATCCAGTATCCTGGTCACGACCGTCGCGTCCACGTCGGGCACGAAGCCCTCCAGAACTGCGGAGCCGTTCATCATGGGGACCCCTGCAACGCAAATATTGTCTTTCAGGGCAATTTTTTTGCCGACAAGTTTCCCCCTTTTTGCCCCTTTGATTGAAGTTTTACAATACCATGCACCCAGCGGATTGTCTTTTTGTGAGGGGCGGTATCCCGGATCACGGGGGTACTTAACGGGCAATTTAGGTTCGTCGAGCTCATTCAACCTCAGGTACGAACCAATGGCCCCTTCAACGACACCCTGATAGACCTTTATGTCTTCCTCGCTAAGGTTTAAGTGATACTGCAAGGCAATCTCATACAATTCATCAATGGTGGGTGGGGCTATCCCCAGTGTGTTTCTCCCGACAGCCATGGTTTACCTCCTTTTTCAAAATAGGGGTTAAAGTTGAAAGGTCAAGTAAGATTTATGAAATTCCCCCCCTTCCGTGTTTTATTGACCTTCCTTTATTTTTTCCTTCCTGAACAAAAAACCCCGCTCCCTTTGAGAAACGGGGTTTCATTGATCAGGCCATCGTACCCTCACACAAAATTAAGGGTTTTGGTCCTATTTTTATAATGCCGTTTACATGTAATTTTGCCTATCACGATTTTCATTAGATATCTACTGTAAAGAATATGAATTCGTCTCTAACAATTACAGGAAGGAAGGAGTGCCCTGGCCAGATTTTTTCGGCCAAAATCACATCAAGCGTACGTTACACCTACGAGTCTTCAGACTCGTTTTCCGTCGTTCATGAAGATTCCCAGTTGAAGTGGTCAAAAAAACAGGGCCATTTCTGACCCTGCCCTCTTCTGATTTATGATTGGTTATTTCCTCTGGGAAAAACCCCCAGCAGCCGGGGGACTCACAGAGTTTGACAGCTGCGGGAATACCGGCATGACATTGCGAGGCGCAGTATGCGTCGGCGGCACCGAGTGGTTCGCTGGCCGGTATCTGACTATCTGTGCTCCCCATCACGTCTGTCTTCTCTGGGTTGACAGTATTTCAATTCATGCTATTGCGCAGATCAATTAAAACCTGGTCCGCGTGTTCTATCCGAATAAATCCGATCCTTGGATACTCAACATCTAGGATCACGTATACAGTCATTGCCATGGCGAGTGAGAACGCAATGATGTGAAGCCAACTGGGCGTTGCCCCCGCCATTCCATACCCTGCAAGAAGTGCAGCCACCAGCGAAAAAATAATCAACAGGATGAAAACGATCATTGGTGGGTGGAACTGAGACATCGCCGTTCGGCTCGTTGTAATATCGATCATCGAATTGAGTGCTGGCAAAAGTAGCATCATGCAAGGCGCAGGCTGGTCTTTACACTGATCGATAGCGTGGCGCCAGATTCGTTGCTGTATCTGGGCGCCGAGGTCAAGTTCCGTTTTGGCGGCCTTCAGATCCGGTATGTGGCGGTACACTTCCAGTCGCGAATCAAGATAACTACGAAAAAGATTACGCATCTCAGGCTGAGCTTCCTGCGGCAACAGATCGATGCGCAAATAAGCGGTGCCAATATAATTGGCTTCTTCCACGATCAATTGGCGTCGGTCTTCAAATCGTGAGATCCCATTTGAAAAAGTGAAAGCGATTAACAAGCCGAGCAGCGCAAAAACCGCCCCTTCAATTGCCCCTACATTCGCTGGCCTTGTCGGCCCCCCTCTTAATTTCTTTCCAATTCTCCACCCGGTATACATAACTCCGAGCATCGCAAGGATCAGCCCGAATGCAATCCACGTGGCATACATCGCAAGAAACATAATAGAGCTTTCCCCCCTTTGTCATAAATGTGCCGTCTGCCGGACGCGCACATAATTAATAATTGATTTGTTTTGCCGATCTCTCAAGCTATTTTTTGCCTTATCCCACAAAGAATAAATGGAATGAATAGCAAAAGATCATAAAAATATCGCCGCATTCCGCTGAAAATTGTGGAACACTCACTTCAGGAAGGAAAGGGTGGGCTGACCAGAATTTTTGGATAATAGCACATCAAGCGCACGTTACACCTACAAGCCTGCACTCAATGAGAACACAGAAAACTGAAGATTTTCGGTAGAAATGATTAAAAAAGGCGGGCTCAAAATATCCCGCCTTTCAATTTATCTATCGCTCTTCTGACTTATGTTCCCATTTCCTGCTCTTCTATTAGACGCTCCCACTGAAGCGAATCTTCGGTTAGAATGACCTGTTCCTCACCCCCCAAACGAATAAGAGGTGTTATTTCTCCAGTTTGGTGAGCTTTGATCCTTTGAAAGAAGCATCGGCAATCAGCCCCTTCACGCCGAAGACGAAGCCCACGATCGGGTCTTTGATCGTCTTGGTGTCAACCGTTGCGCCGGCACCGAGATTGATCAGGGCGATGTTTCCGTCCACGCCGGCTTCCCAGTTTTTGCTCGCGCGGAATTTATTGAGGGCGTCCTCCCGCATGAAGATGACGATGATGTCTTTCTGCTCGCCTCCGATAGTGAGCCCGAAGGAGGCCGACGCGATGTTGTAGTAATTGACGGTCTTGCCACCGATCCGGAGAGCGCCTTCACCGTACTCCCCGCCTACAACAAAACCGCCCTTGATCACCTTGGGCAGGACAAGGACCCCCTTTGCCGCGTTCATAAACTCCTGCGCCCCTTTCACCTCCTTGTAGAAACGCTCCAGCGCGGCATCCACGCTGACATCGATTTCTTTGGCTGTGGCGGCATACAAGCTGTGGGCAGGGAGAATGCCTATGAGCATCATCACGACTCCAACAAAAACAATCTTCCATATGGTTTGTCTCTTCATTTTTCTGTCTCCTTCCTTTTTGATGGTTATGATTTATAGTCTGTTAGTCGATGTTTTATGAGAGGTCCGAATCTAACAGCATGGCTCTCCTGTCTGCATTTCCCTTCACAGCCTCATTATATCCTTTCCTGGGTCGTGGCGTAACCTATGATTGAAATGGCGAAAAGGATAGTAAGCAAAATGGCTACAAGCTTATTCATTTTATCGCCTCTTTCTCCGACGGCAAGCCTTTTATAGGGTAATTTAATACACCATCCGATAATGAACGTAAATTGGACCTTGGTCCTACCAGCACTGGACTTTAGTCCAGTATGGATAAAAAGTGGAAATATGAGATTCAGAAGAAGGGAAATAGAAACTGGTCGGCTACTTCGTTGTAAGGGGGTGTATGCCTGCTTCGACCATTTCCTATTGAAAGGCTCATAATAAACTGGATGGACAAAATTCATGGTTTCAGGAAGAAAGGGGTGGTTTGAGCAGATTTTTCGACCAAAATCACATCAATCGCACGTTACACCTGCGAGTCGATGGATTCATGAAACTTGGAATATTGGAAATTACCAATTGAAAGATAGTAACACGAGGCCATCACCGGCGGGAATGGAGCGGAATTCCCGTCCGAGTGCATGGCATTGTTCTGTGCCGAATTACGGCTTCATGCCGATAATTGCAAATTCGTTCGATTTACGATCATACGGTGTTCCTGCAACATCCGAATATAGCCCTTCAATGGAAAAGCCTGCCTCCATAAACTCTCTTTCCAACTTCTCGGGTGTAAAATATTGAAGCCAGTTGTACACCGTTCTGGTTCGCTCTTTCTCGATAATGGTGTACTTGTCGAGTACAACTTTATCTCTGTCGTATTTGAAGGTGTTTAGAAAACCATGATACCTGTAAGGTGACCAGAATCCATTAAGCAGATTTACCTCGTATTTCGCAACATCTTCCCTTGTGTCGAATGCTGCGAGGGAATATACATCAAGAAGGACTGACCCCCGCGATTTTAGAATCCTGTAAAATTTACTCAGAATCATTTTCCTTTGTCTTGGGCTGAGGGCGCAAAAATCGCACATGATCATCAGCACAAGGTTGAACCGGTCTTCTGTTTCAAATTCCAGGTAATCCCGCTTCATGTAGCTGATACTCAACTGCTCGCGGGCTGCGACTTCCTTTGCGTACGCGATGGATCTCTCCGAAAAATCAATGCCCGTCACATTAGCCCCGCCTTTGGCTAAACGCGTTGCATATAATCCAGGACCGCAGCCGAAATCCGCGATTGAGGTGTCCTTGCCTACCTTGAATCGGGAGGTGATCCATTCCACCGATCGATTGATGAACTCCGAGTTCCGCGAAGAGACATCGATATCTTCATTGAGGTGAAATGAGAGCATCTGTGCTGACGTATGCTCGTCAGTCCAAAGATCGCCTGCCGTGTAGAATTCGAACGGTTCAGGGCGTTCGTTGATTTTCTCTAACTCTTCAAACATTGTATTTTTCGCCGATATTGCAGAGAACAACTAATATGCTTAGCAATCCCAATATATAATCGTCCACCCTTGTTACAGATATGCAGCCACCAAGATGAGGTCTTCGAGTTTTGCACAAGAGAAAATTGAAGGGCCAGAAAAGTAACTGGTTCTCATCAGTCCGGGAACACCAAAATTCAAAGGGGGCCTTATGCAGGCCCCCCTTTTGAATGTTCTGGCTCCCCGTGTGCAACCCTCTTCATAACCGTTCTC
>DAIMEJ010000011.1:0-101124 GCA_036725345.1 Syntrophales bacterium | reverse complement strand
GCTAAAGGCTAAAGGCTAAAGGCTAAAGGCTAAAGGCTAAAGGCTAAAGGCTTTTCTCACCCTCTTGACCCTGTTCCATCCACCATTTGCCTGTTTATTTTACCCATTCCCCGCCCCTTGTCAAGGTCGTGGACGGGTGGGGTTTTATCCCGGCCCGTCACTTGAAGAGGCTGTACTTCAGGATGCAATAAACGGCGCGGACGCCGTCTTTCCACCCGATCTTCTTCCCCTCGGCGTAGGAGCGCCCGTAATAGGAGATCCCCACCTCGTAGATGCGAAGCCCCATTCCGGCGACTTTCGCCGTGATCTCGGGTTCGATTCCGAAGCGGTTCTCCTCCACGGTGATGGACTGGATCACCTCCCGCCGGAAGGCCTTGTAACCCGTTTCCATGTCGGTGAGGTTGAGGTTCGTGAACATGTTGGACAGGAGCGTGAGGAACCGGTTGCCGGCGTAGTGCCAGAAAAAGTGAACCCGGTGCGGGCGGCCGCCCATGAAGCGTGAGCCGAAAACGACGTCCGCCTTCCCCGCCCGGAAGGGCTCCAGGATGACGGGATAGTCCTGCGGGTCGTACTCGAGGTCCGCGTCCTGAACGATGACCACGTCGCCCGTCGCCGCGGCGAATCCGGAACGGAGCGCCGCCCCCTTGCCGGCGTTTTTTTCGTGGTAGATCACCCTGTCCACAAGGGGCGCGATTTCCGTTCGCAGGATCTCCCGCGTCCCATCCTGCGAGCAGTCGTCCACGACGATGATTTCCCGTTCCTGAACGGGCGCCGCCAGGACCGCCCGGACAACCTCGCGTATCGTCCGCTCTTCGTTGTAACAGGGAATGATGATCGAAAGCTTCATTCTTTTCTCCCCTTCTTCTGTTTGCGCGGCGCTTTCCGGCTTCCCTTCTGCCGCTCCCCGGGCGATTCTTCCGCCGGGGCCGGCCGGTAACCGCGGGCGGCCATGAAAACCAGAAAAATCACTGCCGGCCAAAACTGGAGAAACAGACGGTTGAGAGCCGTCAGCAGGTGCCATTTGAGGTCGTGCGGCGTCATGATGAAGACGAAGAAATAACCGGCGAGCGTGAGGGCAACCACCGCCCAACCCGTTAGAAACCCCCTCCCGTCGCGGGGGTCTTTTTCGATGCCCGAAAGGGCGAGATAGGCGGCAAGAAGGATGAACCCCGGGATGAAGGGGTTCACGACAAAGGGGGCGCGGACATCGGGGATGCCCTGCGTGAAGGTCAGGCCTGTCCTCAGGTAACTCATAAGGACGGTTCCGTAACGTCCGGCGTCACCCAGCCTCTCCACGAAGCCCCCGGCGGTCTGTCCCGCCAGCAGATCGCTCGGGGGGGCTATGGCCGTCTTGAATAAGAAAAGGACAAGGAGAGCGGGCGCGGCTCCGGCAAAAAGGCTGACAAATTCCCCCGCGGCCCGGCGGGGTCCCTCGTAGAAACCGGTGATGACCGGACGCACGAGAAGAATGAGAGAGCAGAAGAGGATGCCCTCGTTCTTCGTCCAGGCGGCAAGCCCCGCGAGAAGGCCGGCCATGACGACAGCACTCGAGCCTGGCTTTTCGAGGCGGTCGTGGAGGAAGAGGACGACGATTGCCCCGAGGATGAAGAAGGAAAGCGGAATGTCGGCAAGCTGCGAGGCGCCCACGAGGACAAAAAGAGGGCTTGCGGCAAGGAGCATGGCGGCGAGGCATCCCTGTTCATTGTTCCGGAGCGTTCCGAGGGCCGTCCAGAGCAGACCGGCGACGAGGAGGGTAAAGAGCAGCGCGATTGCGATGGGCGCCGCGAGGGTCTCACCGCCGCAGTATTCCCAGACCCTGACGATCGAGAGGGGGAGGAGGCAGGGGTAATCGGGGTGCGTCCAGTCGAGACCGCTTCTGAAGTAATCCATCCAGTTCTCCCCGCTCCGGAAGAGGAAGCGGGCGTGCATGTTCCATATGAGAAAGGCGTCCCACTTCCCGTGGGGCTCCCTGTAAACGGCGATGGCGAAGGTAGCCGCCGCCGATAGGGCCGTGATGGCAAGGGCGAGGGGGGTGAGAAGCGTTTTTCGATCCCGCGTCGTTGTCCCGCCGGCCCGCGCGTAGGCCTCCCGGAGAATACCTTTCCTCCAGGCCGACCAGACGAGGGCGGCGCCGAAGGCCGCAAGGGCAAATTCCCGCAGGAAGAAGGAAGACCCGACGGGAATAAAGAGGAAACAGAAGCCGGCGAGCGACACCACCCCGATCCCCGCGCCCGCCCCGAGAAAGACCCGGAGAAGCGGGGTGATCCTGTGATCTCCCGGCGGGAGAAAGAAGAGGCTGAGGGAAAACCCGATCAAAAGAGGGAGAATCAGTGAGGTGGTTAAAAGGGCGGCCAAGGGCTATTCCTTTCGCCGGTACAGAATGAGGCCGTCTCCGAGATCCTTCATGGGGGAAAGCCCCTCCCGGGTGACGCGTGACGGGTCGGGGTTCGACCCGATGAAATTGCCGACGACAAGCGAACGATCCGGGGTGTTGTAGACAAAAACGGGCGCGAGGGTGTACTGCGTCAGGATGAAGTGGCCCAGGAGTTCCACGTCTTTGAGCGACCGCTCCCGGGCAAAGATCTTTTCGCTGTCCAGCGCCGTCAGGTACCCGACGGCGCCGCGGGGCGGGAGGAGGGATTTCAGGGGTTCGATTCTCCGTTCGTGGAGGGAGACGGGATCCTGCCAGGCGGTCCCGGGGAAGTCCCTCGCCTTTTCCAGCAGCAGGGAGAGGCTCGCGTAAAGGGCGCAGATCAGGACAAGGGCGTACCCCGCGAGCGGACCGTAACGTCCGTGCAGCCGTTTGATTTCCCCCATAAAATCCTTTCCCCGGAATTCTTTTCTTCCCGCCCTGTATACGAAAAAGCCCCCCCACTGTCAATGGGTGACCGCAGGTGTCGGGCGGGGCGCGGAAAGAAAAAAGCCCCGGGGGGGGTCCCCCGGGGCTTTCGGGTTTTCATGCCGTTGCCGAAACAGGCCTTAGAAGGCGAGGGTCAGCTTGTGCATGACGAGGTAGCTGTCTTCGAGGTCGGCGCTTGTGCCAGCCTTGAAGTAGTCGCCGACCCACCAGTAACCGAACCCGACCATGTAGGAGAGGTTGTTGTAGATCTTGTAGGTCGCGAAGATGTCGAATTCGGAACCGTACTCGTCGTCGACGCCGGCGGGTGTGTCATCCGCCCACGCAGACCCGTAGGCCACCTCGAGATTGAGCTTCGGGGTGATGTTCCAGCCGGCGTAGAGCTTCCAGAGGATGGCGTTGTCTTCCCAGGTGCCGAGCGAAGCTCCGTAGGGATTCCAGTTGCCGGTGTAGGTGTTGACGAGGTCGTTCATCATGTAGAGGAAGGGATCCCAGGCCTGGCCCATCGAAAAGTAGCTGCTGAGGACGCTTCCCTTCTGGTCGTCGTCCGTCGCATCTGCGTCGCCGGACTCAATGGATCCGAGGGCGCCGACGTAGAAGTTCGTACCCGGAATGCTGAACTTGCCGTTCAGGTATGCCGCGTAGGCTTCCAGGTCGACATCGTCACCGCTGCCCTTAAAGTCAATCCAGTCGCCGAAGCCGTACCAGAATTCACCCTCGAGGGCGAGGTTGCCGATGGCCGCCTGGAAGAAGGGATTGATGGCGTACACGTTGCGCGTGAAGTTGGGCGCAACCAGCGCTGCGGTATTCGGAGGGAACTGGGCAGCGTAGCCGCCGCTGTACTCGCCGAAATCGTCAGCATAGTACTGGAACTGGGCGCCCGCAACACCGGTCTTCCAACGGTAGGTCACATCGATGGAGTAGACATCCATGTCCTTGTTCGAGAAGCGGAGGCTGGGGGCCGAGCCGCCTGTACCGTAGGAGCCGCCCTCATGCACCTTCTCCCACTTGGCCCCGAAGGTCCAGGGCCCCATGGGGTACATGTACTGCACGCCCGCACGGCTCACGTGGGTGTTCAGGAACAGCGTTCCGTAGCAGATGCAGTCGAAGTAGCCGACCATGAAGCGGCCGATGGCGGTGTTGAAATCCACGTAGGCGCGCTCCCACTCGAGGTTCTCCTGCGTCCTGATCTGGCTGCCGGTGAGTGTATACCCTGAGCCGACACCAGGCGCCGCCGCATCAACGGGACGGTTCGTGTTGTCCCAGGTGTGGACCTTGCCCCAGGAGCTGTCGCCCCACTTCTTCTCCAGGGCGTCGAAGCGGGTCGTCAGCGTGAGACCCTCGGCGATCTTGAACTCGGGCTGGATTCTCAGCCTCTGGCCGACGAAGCTCGCCGAACTGCCATTTACGTCGCGCGTGCGATCTCCACTTTCCTTGAAGCTGGGGTCGGCAATGTACATGCCCGTCGCGTAGTAAGAACCGCTGACCTTGAGTTCAACGGCGGAGGCGGGCGCACTCAGAGCCAACACGAACCCGAATGCGAATAATACGAGTAGAATCTTTCTCATTTTCTCCTCCTGATTGTTTTTTTGATTTTTCCGGATATCCCTCGGGGATATCCCCCCTTTTCAACACGTCAGCATGCGGCCTCAACTTCCGCATGCCCCAGGCCCGGAGGACCTATCCGCCGGCCTGAAAACTGCCTTTTAGTGACCTACCACCCCCTTCCTGTTTTCGGGGCAAACCGCCCCTTTTAAAAATTCGGGTCAAAAACTAGCATCGCACCATAACCTTGTCAAGGTTTTTCTGGCCTTCGCAAATCCCCGGGGCACTGCCCACACCAGGGGTTTTGCACGGATGAAATTATGAAATGATCCTGATGCCTTGACTTATAATCGTGGTGCGCCAATCGTGTGAGCAAGTAACATACCATGAGTCAGGCATCCCCTCCCTTAAATAAACATGTCATTGATTTAGTTGTATATTCGGTCAATATTTCCGTTGGGATCTCGTCTCCCCGATGGTCCCTTGAAGACCCCGGCCTGTGTTAAAATTGCAACAGTCTCCCGGGGGGTAATGTTTTTTTACCACTTGTTTTGTTATCCGGCACGACAGCATGCCGGGAAGCCCCCTTTGATTCGAATTTAAGATTCGAAAACAAATAAATTTTCACTTGACATGATGGGGAGGCTAATTTATACTCCTTCGACTTTTACGGAACCCTCCGTTTCAAGAGCCGGGACTCAGATTATAAGTTAATGATTTTTAATATTAATCTGGGTTTTCTTCCGGCTCACGCTCAAGCGGTCATCTGTGATTTCGCTTTGAAAGAAAAAGTCGAGTGAAGACCGGGGTCCGAGTGGCGTGGCCCCGCTTTCATCATGCCCTGCGGCAACCGGGGGAGTGAAATTCCTGCGAACGGCACGGGGGAGTTTTCTTGCCTTTCACGGGGCTCAAGACAAGGAATGGTCTCCCTTTGATGAATAAAGCAGAAACTATGGAGGTGGAGAGAAGATGGCTGAAGTACAGTTGAAAGAAGTGTATCCAGTCCCGGAGAAAATCAAGAAGATGGCGTACATCAGCGGAATGGACGCCTACAAGAAACTCTGGGAGCGTTCCATCAAGGAATCCGAGAAATTCTGGAGCGAGGTCGCATCGGAGTACGTGACCTGGTTCAAGAAGTGGGACAAGGTCGAAGACTACAACTTCGACTTCCGCAAGGGCGACATCTACGTGAAGTATTTCGTCAACGGAAAGCTCAATGTCTCCTACAACTGCCTGGACAGGCAGCTCGAGAAGAGGGGCAACAAGATCGCCATCCAGTGGGAAGGCAACGAGCCCGGCGAAGACAGGGCCTATACCTACAGGCAGATGTACGAAGAGGTCTGCAAGTTCGCCAACGTGCTCAAGTCCCTCGGCGTGAAAAAGGGCGACCGGGTGTGCTTCTACCTGCCCATGATCCCCGAGCTCGCCATCGGGATGCTCGCCTGCACGCGCATCGGCGCGATCCACAGCATCGTCTTCGGCGGCTTCAGCTCCGACTCCCTGAGGGACCGCATTCAGGACAGCACGTCCAAGATCCTCGTGACCTGCGATGGGACCTTCCGAGGCGCCAAGGCCGTTCCCCAGAAGACCAACGCCGACGACGCCATCAAGGACTGCCCCTCCGTCGAGAAGGTCATCGTGGTGAGACGCGTCGGCGACAAGATCAAGACGGACATGGGCGCCAAGGACCTCTGGTGGCACGAGGCGATGGCGAAACAAAAGCCCGAGTGCGAACCCGAGTGGATGGACGCTGAAGATTCCCTCTTCATCCTCTACACCTCCGGCTCCACCGGCAAGCCCAAGGGCGTCATGCACACCACCGGCGGCTACCTCGTCTACGTCGCCTACACCCACAAGATCATCTTCGACTACCAGGAAGAGGACATCTACTGGTGCACCGCCGACATCGGCTGGGTCACGGGCCACAGCTACATCGTCTACGGGCCGCTGTGCAACGGCGCCACGTCGGTCATGTTCGAGGGCGTGCCCAACTACCCCGACATGAGCCGCTTCTGGAAGGTCGTCGAGAAGTACAAGGTCAACATCTTCTACACGGCCCCCACGGCCATCCGCGCCATCGCCAAGGAAGGCGACACCTGGGTCAAGAAAGCGGACATCTCCAGCCTCCGCATCCTCGGCACCGTCGGCGAGCCCATCAACCCCGAGGCCTGGAACTGGTACTACAACACCGTCGGCCGCGGCGAATGCCCCATCGTGGACACCTGGTGGCAGACCGAGACGGGCGGCATCCTGATCACCCCGCTTCCCGGCGCGGTTCCCGTGAAGCCCGGCATGGCGACCCTGCCCTTCATGGGCGTCGAGCCGCTCATCGTCAACGACGTGGACGGCACGGAGATCAAGGAGACCGTGGCATCGGGCGCGCTGTGCATCCGCAAGCCCTGGCCCGGCATCATGAGGGGAGTCTACGGCGACCCCATGAGGTTCCAGGAAACCTACTTCATCCAGTACCCGGGCTACTACTTCACCGGTGACGGCGCCCGCAGGGACAAGGACGGCTACTACCAGATCACGGGCCGCATCGACGACGTCATCAACGTCTCCGGGCACCGCATGGGCACGGCCGAGGTGGAAAGCGCCCTCGTGGCACACCCGAAGGTGGCCGAGGCGGCCGTCGTCGGCTACCCGCACGAGGTGAAAGGGCAGTCGATCTACGCCTACGTGACGCTGAAATCCGGCGTGCCGAAATCGAACGACCTGAAGAAGGAACTCGTGGCCCACGTCCGGACCCTCATCGGCCCCATCGCGACACCGGAGAAGATCCAGTGGGCCGACGGTCTTCCCAAGACACGGAGCGGCAAGATCATGAGGAGGATCCTCAAGAAGGTCGCCGCCGGCGACATCACCGATCTGGGCGACACCACGACCCTGGCCGACCCCTCGGTCGTCGACGACATCGTGAAAAACAGGGTGTAATAAAAAGGCATTAGGCGAAAGGCTAAAGGCTAAAGGCGAAAGAAAAAGGTCACAGGGCAAAGGGCAACGGGTAAAGAAACGGTCGTGAGATTTTTCTGAACCCTGCGCCTTGCGCCTGAAGCCCGCAAGCATAAAAACAAGTGGATACGTGAACCGCCGACGGGCAGTTCACGGCCGAGAAAGGAGGCAGATGTGAATATCATCGCATGTGTAAAGCAGGTTCCGGACACGGAAACCTTGATCAAGGTTAAGCCTGACGGATCCGGCATCATTGAGGACGGGATCAAGTGGGTCATGAATCCCTATGACGAATTCGGCGTGGAGGAAGCACTCCGGCTGAAGGAAAAACTCGGCGGAGACGTGACGATCGTTTGCGTCGGCCCGGCCCGGGCCATGGAGACCATCCGGACCGCCCTGGCCATGGGCGCCGAGAAGGGCGTCCACATCGACGACCCCTCGCTGAACAACGCCGATGCCTACACGACGGCCGCGGCGCTTGCGGCCGCCATCAAGGGGCTTCCCCATGACATCATCTTCTGCGGCCAGAGGGCTATCGACGGCGACGTCGGACAGGTCGGCTCGATCCTGGCTGAGCTGCTGGGGATTCCCTCGGTGACGGTCGTGACGAAGCTCGAGATCGCCGACAAGAAGGCGAAGGCCGTCAAGGCCATCGAAGGCGCCACCGTCACGATCGAAACGGGCCTTCCCTGTGTCATCACCACCCAGAAGGGATTGAACGAGCCCCGCTACGCGTCCCTCCCCGGTATCATGAAGGCGAAGAAGAAACCCGTGGACGTGAAAAACGCCGCCGCGCTCGGAGTTACCGCCGACCCGAAGGCGAAAGTCGCGAAGACCGTTCCCCCGCCCGCGAGACCTCCCGGAAAGATCATCGAAGGCGATGATCCGGCCCTGAAGGCCCAGACGCTGGTCAAGCTGCTGAGGGAAGAAGCGAAAGTCATCTAAGCATAAAGGATCGGAGGTAGAGAACGATGGCAAAAGGTGTGTGGATAGTGGCAGAGTTGAGAGACGGGGCTTACCGCAAGGTGAGCTTTGAGATAGCCAGCGCGGCGAGGAAGCTCGCCGACCAGCTGGGCGAAGAGGTCGGCGCGGTGGTCTGCGGGTCGGGCGTGGAAGGCAAGGCGGCCGAGCTCGGGAAATACGGCGTGGACAAGGTTTACGTCGCCGACAACCCGGCCCTTGAGCCCTACACAACGGACGCCCACGCGGCAGCCGTGGCCAAGATCGTCAAGGAAAAGGATCCGGCCATCCTGCTTCTCGGCGCGTCGGTTCAGGGCAAGGATCTTTCCGCGAGGCTCGCGGGCAAGCTTGCCACGGGGCTGGCGACGGACTGCACGGCCCTGCGGATCGACGGCGGAAAGCTCGTCGCCGTCAGGCCCATGTACGCCGGCAAGTGCTTCGGGGAAGTCATGACGAGTTCCTTCCCCCAGATGGCGACCCTGCGGCCCAACGTCTTCGCGATCGTCGAAAGCGCGAAGGCCGGCGCCGTCGAAAAGTTTGACCCGGCGCTCGATGCCGGCCAGCTGAAGACAAAGGTCGCCGACATCCAGAAGGATGTCAGCGGAAAGATCGAGCTCACGGAGGCCAACATCATCGTTTCCGGCGGGCGCGGTATGAAGGGCCCCGAGAACTTCCCTATCCTCGAAGAGCTGGCGAAGGTGCTCGGCGCCGCCGTCGGCGCGTCCCGCGCGGCCGTGGACGCCGGCTGGAGGCCCCAGACCGACCAGGTGGGACAGACGGGCAAGACCGTTTCCCCAAACCTCTACATCGCCTGCGGCATTTCCGGCGCGATCCAGCATCTGGCCGGGATGAGTTCATCGAAGTTCATCGTCGCGGTCAACAAGGATCCCGAAGCCCCCATCTTCCAGAGGGCGGACTACGGCATCGTCGACGACCTCTTCAAGGTCGTCCCCGAAATGACAGCCGCGGCCAAGAAGCTTCTCGCGTAAATCAAGGGTATTTGAACCGGGGACGGACGGGTTTCGTCCCCGGTTCCCCATCAAAATTATCTTACCGGGCGGGCTGTTCGCCGCCGGGCTTTCGTCCAATCTGACGGCCCCGGGGGGTTTCGGAGGTGTAATTGGAGGAGGGCAGGCGGAGCGGTCAAAATTATTTAAAAATGGAATGGAGGAGTTATGCAGCCTATCGACCTTACTCCCGGGCATGAGACAAGAGAGGTCTTCTGGAACACCGTCAACTTTCAAATCCCCCTCGACATCTTTGCCCTCATATCGCTTGCAATCTTCGGCTACGGCATCTACAAGCGCTACCAGCTCTGGATGGCCGTGGGCAAGCCGGAACTGCGCAAGGACAACATGGGTGAGAGGATCAAAGTCCTTTTCAACAACAGCGTTCTTCAGCTGTCCGTCTGGCGGGACGCCTACCCCGGTATCATGCACGCCCTTATTTTCTATGCCTTCTTCATCCTCATCTGGGGTGCCGCCGTCGACGCCTTCTCCTTCTACACGGGTCTTCACCTGACGGGGAAGGGTTACCTCGGCTTCTCGTTCATCATGGACCTCTTCGGCCTCTTCGCCATCATCGGTATCGTCCTGGCCGTGGACCGGCGATACATCCGCAAGCCCGACCGCCTCGGCTACAAGGGGGAGATGGACAACCGCACCGACGACGCGATCGTGCTGGCGCTCATCTTCTTCATCATGGTGACGGGCTTCATCGTCGAGGGGCTCCGGATCGTGGGGACGGGGGTGCCCCCCTTCGAGAAGTGGGCCTTCGTCGGTTTCTTCACGGCCCAGTTCTTTGTCGGCATGAACCAGGACAACCTTTTAATATGGCACAAGATCATGTGGTGGTTCCACGCCTTCCTCGCCATGGGGTTCATCGCCTACATCCCCTGGTCCAGGCTGCTCCACATGGTCACCTCGCCGGCCAACCAGCTCATGAAGACGCTCAAGCCCGTCGGCGCCCTGGAGCCGATCCGGGACTTCGAGAACGCCGAGTCCTTCGGCGTGGGCAAGCTCGACGAGTTCACCTGGAAGCAGATCTTCGATTCCGACGCCTGCACGCGCTGCGGACGCTGCCAGGACGGCTGCCCGGCCTACCTCACGGGCAAACACCTCTCCCCGAAGAAGCTGGTCCAGGACGTCAAGGAGCACTGGCTCGAAAGGGCGCCCGTTGTTTTCGCGGCCAGGCAGGCCGCGGGGCCCGACGGGACCCCCGAGATCCCCGAGCCCGAAAAATCGCTCATCAATGACGCTGTCGGCGTCGAGTCCGTCTGGGACTGCACCAACTGCATGCACTGCATGGAGCACTGCCCCGTATTCATAGAGCACGTTCCGAAGATCGTCGACATGAGGCGCTACAAGGTTCTCATGGAGGCCGATTTCGCCCCCGAACTCCAGTTGAGCTTCAGGAACATGGAAAACAATTCCAACCCCTGGGGCGTCGGCGCCCACATGAGGGGCGACTGGGCGAAGCCCCTGGGCGTCAAGACCATGGCCGAGAACCCCGAGGTGGAGTACCTGTGGTATGTGGGCTGCGCCGGGTCCTTCGACGACCGCGGGAAGAAGGTCTCGGAGGCCCTCGCAAAGATCCTCAAGACGGCCGGTGTGAGCTTCGCGATCCTGGGGCAGGAAGAGAGCTGCTGCGGCGATTCCGCCATGAGGGGCGGCAACGAGTACCTCTACCAGGCCATGGCCCAGGCGAACATCGAGGTCATGAAGGGCTACGGGGTGAAGAAGATCTTCACGGCCTGCCCTCACGGGTACAACTGCCTGAAGAAGGACTACCCCCAGCTCGGCGGCGAGTTCGAGGTCTACCATCACACCGAGATCCTGGCCGACCTCATCGCCAAGGGGAAGATTGCGCTTAAGAAGCCCGTCGATGGCACCTTCACCTATCACGACTCCTGCTTCCTCGGCCGCTACAACAAGGTTTACGATCAGCCCAGGAAGTGCCTCACCTCCATCCCCGGGCTCAAGTTTGTCGAGATGGAGAAGAAGCTCGACAAGGGTTTCTGCTGCGGCGCAGGCGGGGCCAGGATGTGGATGGAAGAGCACGGCGTTCGCATCAACAACACCAGGACCGACCAGGCCATCGCCGCGGGTGCCGACCGCATCGCCGTGGGCTGCCCCTTCTGCCTGACCATGATGACAGACGGGATCAAAGACCGGAACATGGACGAAAAGATGGCGGCGAAAGACATCGCCGAGCTCATCTGGGAGGCCATGGATATGAAGGAATAAGGCGACGCGGTCAGCGACGCGGTATTTTGTAATAGAAATTGAGTAGTTGTGGAAAAATCCCCGGCTTTCGCAAGTCGGGGATTTTTTTATAAAAAAACTTTCATTATTCGTAAAAATTTTATATAGTTGCACAAAAATTCACAAAGAAAAGGAGGTGATCGGGAAGAGGGAGAAAAATCCCGGAAGCGTTCGCGTTTCCAGATACATCAGGAATCACACATCTCATCTTCATCTGTTTTTCAGGTAATGGAAATTTGTTTAGAGGAGGGGTTATCATGAGAAGAAAAACGTTACTCTGGATCTTACTGTCCGCCACGCTCGTTGTCCTGATGGGTGCCGGATCCGTCTTCGCCGCGGGATTTGCCCTGTACGAGGGGAGCGCCCGTGGACTTGTCCTCGGCGCGGGGCTTACAGCCACGGCCGACGATCCTTCAGCCGTATTCTACAATCCCGCGGGCATCACCCAGCTCAAGGGCATGCAGACGATGGTCGGCGCAACGCTCATCAATCCGAGGCTCGATGTGGTGACGGGGTCGACATTGACGAGCATGGACGACAACTGGTTCTTTCCGCCCCACGCCTACTTCACACAGCAGATAAACAACAGATTCTCCTGGGGCATGGGCCTCTTCAGCCGCTTCGGCCTCGGTACCGAGTTTTCCAATACCTGGCCGGGCAGATACAGCAGCACCAAGGCCACCATTCAATCCCTGGAGTTGAACCCGAACATCGCCTTTAGGGTCGCTGACGGCTTCTCCGTCGCCGCGGGCGTGAGCGCCATGTGGTTCGACGCCAATCTCCAAAGAATGCTGAATACCGGGGCCTTGGGTGTGGGTGACACCCATTTTGAGCTTGATGGCGATTCCTGGGGCTACGGGTTCAATCTGGCCGCCCATTACAAACCCTGTGACTGGTTCTCGGCGGGCATCTCCTACCGGAGCAGGGTGAAACAGGAACTGGAGGGCGATGTTACGGTGAGTCAACAGGTCGTTATTCCCGCGTTTGGAGTAAACATTGTGAATATGGGTGGAGAGGCGGATATCACGCTCCCGTCCGAGGTCTTTGCGGGTGTAGCCTTCAAGCCGGTCAAGACCCTGACCATCGGCGGCGGCATCTACTGGACGGAGTGGAGCACTTACGACCAGCTCAAGGTCAAGTTTGCGCGACCCTTCGGTGCCCCTGCAGCGAACTCGTCAACGTCGGTCAAGGACTATGATGACGTATTTCGCTACATGATCGGTGTCGAGTGGAACGTGACGCCGAACTGGGACCTGCGCCTCAGCTATGCCTACGACGAAACCCCTGTGGTCGACGAGCACATTGATTACATACTCCCCGACAGCGACCGGCATCAGTTTACCGTGGGTGGCGGCTGGCACAACGGGCCCTGGACTGTCGACCTGGCCTACATGTACATCCTTTTTGATGACCGCGACATCAAAGCACGACCGGACGACGGCATCTTCGAAGGCGAGGTGAAAGACGGCTACGCTCATCTCATCAGCCTGAGCCTGGGGTACAAGTTCTAAAAGAATGGTTCGGGAGAAAATCCGGAGAGATCCGGGTTTTCTCCGAACCGGCACATGGCATAAGGCACAGGGCTGAAGGCAGGACCATATGTCTTAAGCCCTAAGCTCTTTCTTGCCCTTGGCCCTAAGCCTTTCGCCTTTTTTATGATGTGTTGTTTTTTACCCTTAGCCTTATGCCTTAAGCCATAAGCCCTAAGCCTTTTTGTAATGTCCGTTTTTTTGTCCTAAGCCATTCGCCTTTTTTGTGATGTCGGTTTTTCCCTTAGCCTTATACCTTAAGCCATTAGCCATAAGCCTTTTTGTAATGTCCGTTTATTTGCCCTAAGCTTACGCCTTTTTTTGATGTGTTGTTTTTCAACCTTAAGCCCTTTTGTGATGTCAGTTTTTTTGCCCTGAGCCTTATACCTTTTTTATGATGTGTTGTTTTTTACCCTTAGCCTTATACCTTAAGCCATTAGCCCTTTTGTGATGTCAGTATTTTTTGCCCTTAGCCTTATGCCATAAGCCTTTAACCTTTTTAAAAACGAGGTGTCCTATGGCCTACGAAGACTCCATCTATTACAAGAAGCCGTGGCTGAAGAGCTACGAGAAGGGCGTCCCCGAGAGCATCACCTACGACGAGATCACGATGCCCGACATCCTGGACCGGACGGCAAAACAGTTCCCGGACAAGACGGCCCTCATCTTCCAGGGTTACACCCTGACCTACAGGCAGTTGAAGGACATGGTGGACCGATTCGCCACGTGCCTTACGGATTTCGGTGTCAAGCAGGGGGATGCCGTGGCAATCCTGCTTCCGAACCTCATCCCATGCGTGGCGGCTTACTTCGCCGTACTTCGCATCGGGGCCATCACCGTGATGAACAACCCCCTCTACTCCGACCGGGAACTGGAGCACCAGTTCAACGACTCGGGCGCGAAGGTCCTCGTGACCCTCGACCTCCTCGGGAACCGCATGATAGACCTGCGTCCGAAGACGAAGGTCAGGCAGATCGTCTACACCTCCATCGGCGATTATCTCCCCTTCCCGAAGAGCATGCTCTTCCCCCTCGTCGGCAAAAAGAAGAAGCTCGCCGCCGATGTCAAGCCGGCCCCCGATGTGTACAGGTGGAAGGACTGCGTCGCGAAGTACGGTCCGAACCCGCCGCGACCGAAGATAGGCTTCGAGGACGTGGCCATGTACCAGTACACCGGCGGGACGACGGGTGTCTCCAAGGGGGTGATGCTCACCCACGCCAACCTGAGCAAGCAGATCCAGCAGGCGGAAGTGTGGTTCCCGGTCTTCAAGAAGGGGGCGGAAGTCACCCTCGGCGCCCTTCCATTCTTCCACGTCTTCGGCATGACCACGGCCATGAATTTCTCCGTGTTCATGGGGTGGCCGGACATCCTCATCCCCAGGCCCCAGCCGGAGCCTCTTCTCGAGGCCATCCGGAAGTTCCGGCCCACCTTCGCACCCCTCGTGCCCACCATGTACATCGGGATGCTGAACCACCCCGACCTCAAAAAAACGGACATGTCCTGCCTGAAGGGGTGTTTCTCGGGGAGTGCGCCTCTTCCCGTGGAGGTCATCCATGAATTTGAGAGGATTACGGGGGCGGTCATTGTCGAGGGGTTCGGCATGACGGAAACGACGCCTGTCACGCACGTCAACCCCTTTGCCGGCGGGGCCCGGAAGGTCGGGAGCGTCGGTGTGCCCATCACCGATACGGAAGCCCGCATCGTGGACCTCGATACGGGTTTGATCGATCTGCCCGCAGGTCAGCCCGGGGAACTGATTGTGAGAGGTCCGCAGGTCATGAAGGGCTATCTGAACAAACCGGAGGAGACAGCCTACACCCTGCGGAACGGCTGGTGCTTCACCGGCGACATCGCCACGATGGACGAAGACGGTTATTTCTACATCGTGGACCGCAAGAAGGACATGATCATCTCGGGCGGGTTCAACATCTACCCGCGGGATGTCGACGAGGTCTTCTACGAGAACCCCAAGGTCCAGGAGGTCTGCACCATCGGTATCCCCGACCCCAAGCGGGGCGAGAACGTGAAGGTCTTCGTTGTTCTCAAAGAGGGCGAGGCGGCGACGCAGGAGGAACTCATCGAGTACGCCAAGACGAAGCTTGCCACTTACAAGCTTCCCACGGAGATCGAGTTCCGCCAGGAGTTGCCCAAGAGCACCGTCGGAAAAGTGCTCCGCAAGGAACTCAAGGCGGAGGAGATGAAAAAGCGGAAAAAGGTCTAAAAAAGGGGACAGGCTACTTTTTTGAGTGGTTGACAAAATATTCCAGCATTAAATCTCAGTCTGAAAAAGTAGCCTGTCCCCTTTTTCTCCAATTCTTCTCATCTTAATTTCAAATCTTCTCAACTTCTGCCCTTCCTGTCCGTCTGTTCCTCGTCCGAGAAGGGCATGGTGAGTTCGTAGGCCCCTCCGGCCAGGGTCGCCTGCAGAGGGAGCGCGGATTTTTCAAAGACTTTCATCATGGACTTGTTGTCGGCCAGGACATCGGCCGTGAAGCCCTCGATCCCGCCTCGTTCCCTGGCGATCCGGATGAGCATCCCGAATATGAATGAAGCAATCCCGCGACCCTGGTACGCCTCGTCAACGACAAATGCCACGTCGGCATAGGGCCGGTCCTTCAGGCGGACGTACCGTCCTTCGGCGATGACGCGTTCGCCACCCGCCTCCTGGATAACCCCCACGATGGACATGACCGTCCTGTAATCCACGTTCACATAGGCCTGCATCTTTCCATGGGGCATTGTTTTGACGGGGCTGAAATACCGGTAATAGACCGCCCGGTCCGAGAAACGGTAAAAAAGGCGCCTCATCTCCTCCTCGTCGGACGGCTTGATTGCCCGGAATTGGACGGTCAAATTTCCCTTGAACGTTTGCGTCATGGAGATGTCCGAAGGGTAGAGATGACCCGAATCGGCGAAGTAGATCTGGTCGGGATAGAGAAGCTTTGCCTCCTTTGCCAGCCGGACCAGTTCGGCCCGGTCGTCGGGGTGCGCGATGTCGATCATCGCCTGGGTGCGTTCGCGCACCGTCCGGCCCGAGAGGTAGGCAATCCCGTATTCCGTGACAACCATGTCGAGGTCTTCGCGATTGGAAAACTGGTTGGGGAAATCGTCGATCGAAACGAGAATGTTCGGCTCCCCCTTGATGTTGCGGCTGGGCAGCGCGAAGACTGTCCGCCCGCCCCGAGAGAGAGCCGCGCCTGCGAAAAGTTCCTGCACGGCGCCGGGACCGGCCGTCACGTTACCCATGCCGACGTGGAGCGCGATGCCCCCCGTGAGATCAGCCTTTCGCGCCGGAAGGATGGCGATGACCCGATCATTCTGTCCGATGTTTCTCGGATCCATGACCACGTCGAGAGGCTGGAAATCGACAAAGGGGTTTCGATCCAGCCATTTCATGAGCTTCTGGGTGCCCATCACGTAGGAGGCCAGGCACTTGCCCCTGAAGAAGCCCTTGAAGCGGTTGGTCACCACGCCCCCTTCGACCAGTTCCATGAGAGCGTCCGTGAAGAACGGCGTGTGAACACCCAGGTTCTTCTTGTGCCAGAGCTCACAGGCCAGTGCCTCGTAGACGGGCCCGATGGAAAAGGAGAGACAGCTTCCGTCATCGACGATGGAGGCGATGTGCGCGCCGATTCTGTCATAGCTCTCCGGGACGGGCCAGCGGGGGAGATAGATGGGGGGCTCCGCCGACTGGACCAGGTAGTTGAATTCATTGACGTGGACAAAAGTGTCACCCAGGGTGCGGGGGATGTTCTCGTTGATTTCCCCGACGACAAGGGTGGCCTTGTCCATGGCGTAACGGGCCACGTCGACGCCGAGTCCGAGACTTGCGTGGCCGTTATCGTCCGGGGGGGTGATCTGAATGAAGGCGGCATCGATGTGCACGGCGCCCGACTTGAAGAGCCAGGGGATGCGGGAGAAGCGGCTGGGGATCAGATCCACCCGTCCCGCCGTGATCGCGGTGCTTGCCACCCATCCGGAGTAAAAGGTCTTCAGGCGGTATTTCCTTGAGTATCTCTCGTCGATGGAGACGGTGTCCCCGAGGCTCACCAGCTGAATCATTTCCAGGTCCTGGAGGTTGGTGTGACTGGACTCCATCAAATGCTTGACCAGCGTGCGCGGCTCTGCCATTCCCGTGCCCAGGAAGATGGTCATCCCCGGCTTGATGTCTTCGAACACCCTGTCCGGGGGAACAACCTTCGTTTTCCATGAAGCATTCTGAGAGACCATGATTCCACTCCCGTTTTTTTTCTTCTATCATCCATGACTTGCCCGCCCCCTGTCAAGGGGAACTGCCCGTGAGGATAAAAGGGCCATCGTCATTTTGACTTTGTAATTCGCCGGCCGATTTTCTATAATTCGTCCATGGCTAAAATACTGATAATCTTTCATTCTCAAACGGGCAATACCGAACGGATGGCGAAGGCCGTGGCAGAAGGGGCCGGGGGCATTGAAAACGTTGAAGCAGTCCTGAAGCACGCCCGCGATGCCACCCTGGAGGATCTGATTCAAGCCGACGGTCTCGCCATCGGGACCCCGGAAAACTTCGGTTACATGTCCGGGATGATCAAGGATTTCTTCGACCGGACCTTCTATCCCGCCCAGGGCAAGGTCTTCCGGAAGCCTTACGTGGTTTTCGTCTCCGCCGGGAACGACGGCACGGGCGCCGTCCGGAACATCGAACGGATCGCCATCGGCTACCAGTTCAAGAAGGTCTATGAGCCGGTGATTTCGAGGGGCAAGCTCACGGAGGAGACGCTGGAGAAGTGCCGCGAGCTGGGGAAGACCATAGCGGGCGGATGCGCCATGGGAATCTATTGAAGGCTGTTGAAACATGCCCATCTGCGGCGTTGCCCTCGTCCCTCGTCGCTCAACGTACGCCCCATAGTACGCCTCGCTCCTCGGCATGTCGGGCGCCTTGCATCTGGACTTTTTTGAACAGCCTTAGATAGCAAAAACTCGCCCTGCGAGCTCGAACAGTTTGCGCTGCGGACGCTGTGCTTCGCCAATACCGGTTTAGGAAGAGTTTCTGACTTCGCATTCAGAATACAGGGCTATCCTTCTGGTTGGTGGGTGGAAAAGAGAGAGGGTCAAGGGGATAACCCCCTTGACCCTCTTCTGTTGTGGCAATGATGAGACTATGCCCTGTTGACTAGCGCGCGCCGAGGAGTTTCCTGGAGATAACCATCCTCTGAATTTCGTTCGTGCCCTCGTAGATCTGGCAGATCTTGGCGTCTCTCATGTGCCGCTCAGCCGGGTACTCCTTGCAGTAGCCGTACCCGCCGAAGATCTGGACGCCCTCGATGGCCGCCTTCATGGCCACGTCGGAGGCGTACATCTTGGCCTGGGCGGATTCCTTCTCGTAGTCCAGGTGGTTGTCTTCCATCCAGGCAGCCTTCAGGAGCAGCAGCTCACCCGCGTCGAGTTCCGTCGCCATGTCGGCGAGCTTGAACTGGATGGCCTGGAAGGTGGAGATGGGTTTGCCGAACTGTACCCTTTCCTTGGAGTACTGCAGGGCGTCCTCCAGGGCGGCCCTGCCGATGCCGAGGGCCTGGGAGCCGATACCGATGCGGCCGGCGTCAAGACCCATGAGCATCTGCTTGAAGCCCTGGCCGACCTTGCCCAAAAGGTTTTCCGCCGGCACCTCGGCGTCCTCGAATACGAGTTCCGCCGTTCCCGAAGCGAGGATTCCCATCTTCTCCTCGATCTTGCCGAGGGAGAACCCCTTGGTGTTCTTCAGATCGACGATGAGGTTGATGACCCCCTTGTAGCCCTGTGCCGGGTCCGTGGTGCAGGCGAGCACGCAGTAATGGGCCACGTTGCCGTTGGTGATGAAACGCTTGGTGCCGTTCAGGATGTACCTGTCGCCCTTCAGTGTGGCTCTGCACGCGAGTGCACCGGCGTCGGAGCCGGCGCCCGCTTCCGTCAAGGCGTAGCAGCCTTCGACCTTTCCACCGGAGACGGGCGGGAGGAACTTCTTCTTCTGCGCTTCCGTCCCGAAGCTGTTCACCGGGAAGCCGTAGAGCGAGTTGTTGACGGATACGATAACACCGCAACTCGCGCAGGCCTTGGAAATGGCGATCATGGCGTGGACGTATGTCACATTGTCCATGCCGGCCCCGCCGTACTCCGTCGGGATCGCCACACCCATGATTCCCATCTCGCCGAGCTTCCGGCAGATCGCTTCGGGGTGCTTGTGTGTTTTGTCCAGTTCTGCGGCAACGGGCTTTATCTCCGTCTCCGCAAACTTCGTTACCATGTCCTTTACCATCTTTTGTTCTTCTGTTAATCCAAAGTTCATAGAAATAACCCCCCTTTGCTTAAGTTTATTTTAAGATGTTTTTGATGAGTTACCGTCCCTTGAATGCCGGTTTTCTCTTTTCCAGGAAGGCCTTCATGCCTTCTTTCTGGTCGTCTGTGCTGAAGCACTGCGAGCAGCACTCCGTCTCGAGCCTCATGGCGTTGTCGAGGGCGAGATCGTAGCCGAAGTTGATCGCGTGCTTGGCCATCTTGAGGGCGAAACCGGGCAGCCTGACCAGCTTCGCGGCGAACTTCTTCGTTTCTGCCAAGAGTTGATCGGCGGGGAAGACCCTGTTGACCAGACCGATCTCGTAGGCCCGCTTGGCGTCGATCATCTCGCCGCCCATGATGTATTCCTTTGCCCGCCCGATGCCGACGAGGCGCGCCAGTCTCTGTGTGCCGCCCCATCCCGGGATCAGGCCGATTGATATCTCGGGCTGTCCGAAACGGGCGTTTTCGGAAGCGAAACGGAAGTCGCAGGACATGGCGAATTCCACGCCGCCGCCGAGGGCGAAGCCGTTGATCGCCGCGATGACGGGCTTGGGAAGGATCTCAAACGTCCTGAACGTGTCGATACCGGCCTCCATGAACTCCATGGCCTGCTGGGGTCTCAACTCCGCCATCTGGGCGATGTCGGCGCCCGCCACGAAGGACTTCTCGCCCGCGCCGGTGATGACGACGACCTTGACGGCCTCATCGTTCTTGCACTTGACGGCGGCGTCGTAGAGTTCGGCCATCACGTCCGAGTTCAGGGCGTTGAGCGCCTTGGGCCGGTTGATCGTGATCGTGGCAACCCCGTCCGCCACTTCAAACAAAATGTTCTTGTATTCCATCGTCCTCACTCCTTTCTGTGATCGTTAAATACTTCGCGAACCGGATGCCGGACTGACAAATGGCAATTGAAGCCCGCGCCCCGGCTGACGGGGCACGGATCTCCAAATGACACGGTTCTCATCTGGTCTGCCGACCCCGACAACTACTTCTTGCTGTAGTCGTAGAACCCTTTGCCCGATTTTCTTCCCATGAAGCCGGCATCGACGTACTTTTTCAGAAGCGGGCACGGACGGTACTTGGAATCACCGAAACCCTTGTAGAGAACGTCCATGATGGCCCAGCAGGTGTCGAGGCCGATGAGGTCGGCAAGGGCCAGGGGTCCCATGGGGTGATTCATGCCGAGGACCATGATGTCGTCGATGGCCTTGGGGGTGCCCACGCCTTCCATGAGGGCGTAGACGGCCTCGTTGATCATCGGCATGAGGATCCTGTTGGAGATAAAACCCGGGAAGTCGTTGCACTCCACAGGGACCTTGCCGAACTGCTTGGAAAGCTTGTCCGTCAGGTCATAGGTCTCCTGGGAAGTGGCAAGTCCACGGATGATTTCGACGAGCCTCATCACGGGGACGGGGTTCATGAAGTGCATGCCGATGACAAGTTCCGCCCTCTTGGTGGCGCCGGCGATCCTCGTGATCGGGATGGACGAGGTATTCGAGGCGAGCACCACGCCGGGCTTGCAGACCGAATCGAGCGTTCTGAAGATGTTGAGCTTGAGATCCTCCCTCTCGATGGCCGCCTCGACGACGAAATCGGCATCCTTCATGTCCTCGAGTTTTGTGCTTTTCTTGATGCGGCCCATGATCTCGTTTTTCTGGTCCGCCTTGAGCTTGTCTTTCGCGATGAGCCTGTCGAGGTTCCCCGCGATGCCGTTGTAACCCTTGTCCACGAATTGATCGGCGATGTCGTTCAGGATGACCTTCAGTCCGCCGGGCGTCGCGGCAACCTGAGCGATGCCGCTGCCCATCTGGCCCGCGCCAACGACTCCGATTGTCTTTACATCTTTTACAATAGCCATGTTCTCACCCTCCTTCTTCTGGTTTTATATGTTGAATTTTTTCACACGCCGTTTTCGCCGGGGAACCGGGGCACCGTGACCCTCCTTCCGCTTTTCTTCTGAACGCGGCATGCATACATGATATTTTTCCCGGACCCGGCGAGGTGATCATCGACGCCGCCGGGTCCGGGTCTTACCCCTTGTTGTAGCGTCTGAACCTCACACGTTCTCCAGCACGATGGCCATACCCTGTCCGCCGCCGATGCAGAGAGAGGCGAGACCCAGCTTGACGTTCCTCTTCTTCATCTGCATGGCCAGCGTATAGGTGATCCTCGCGCCGGTGCATCCGATCGGGTGGCCGATGGAAATACCGCTTCCATTGACATTGCAGATATCGAGATTGACCCCCAGTTCCTTGATGCAGCCCAGGGCCTGGACGGCGAAAGCCTCGTTGAGCTCGATGAGGCCGATGTCCTTCATGGTGATGCCGAGCTTGCTGAAGACCTTCCGGACGGCCGGGATGGGTCCCAGACCCATGTAGGCGGGGTCCACACCGCCGGAGGACCAGCCCCTGATTTTCGCGAGGGGTTTCAGCTTCAGCTCCTTGGCCTTCTCGGCGCTCATCACGACCACGGCGCAGGCGCCGTCATTGATGCCGGAGGCGTTTCCAGCCGTGACGGTCCCGTCTTTCTTGAAGACCGGGGCGAGTTTCGCCATCTTCTCGAGGCTCGCGTCCATGGGGCGCTCGTCCACTTTGAAGACCTTGGGGTCGCCCTTCCTCTGGGGAATGACCACCGGGACGATCTCGTCGGCCACGGCGCCGCTGGCATTGGCCGCCCGTGCCCTGCGGTGGCTCTCATAGGCAAGCTTGTCCTGCTCCTCCCTCGAGATGCCGTATTTGGCGGCAATGTTTTCAGCCGTGAAGCCCATGTGGTATTTGTTGAAGATTTCCCACAGGCCATCGTGGACCATGAGGTCCGTCACCTGGCCGTGGGGCATGCTCATCCGGTATCCCCAGCGGGCATTGGGCAGGGCGTAGGGGACCCTGCTCATGTTTTCCATGCCGCCCGCGACGACGATGTCCGCGTCGCCGATCATGATGGTTTGCGCGGCCAGCGCAATTGCCTTCATGCCGGAGGCGCAGACCTTCTGAACGGTAATGACGTTGCTCTCTTCAGGAAGTCCCGCGTAGATCGCCGCCTGCCGGGGCGGATTCTGACCCATGCCGGCCGTCAGCACGTTGCCCATGATGACCTCGTCGATGTAGACGGGGGTCAGAGATTTGTCGTAATCGTAGTGTTTCTTCTGGATGTCCGTCATCTCAAAATCGCCGAAGGCCTTGGGACGGGCTTTCTTGATGAAGTCGTTGATGGCGGGTCTCAACCCGGCCCGCTTGACGGCTTCCTTGATGACGAGCCGGCCGAGCTCGACAACCGAAACATCCTTCAACGATCCGCCGAATTCACCCACGGCGGTCCTCGCACCGCTTACAATAACCGCTTCTTTCATTCTCAAGACTCCTTTCAACTTTATTGGCTCATGGCTAATGGCTTAAGGCTTAGGGCAAAAGCTGTATTTAAGAGCCCGACCGGATCTTGATCAGTTTGCTCAACATGCCGGATATCTCGAGGCATCTTGTTTCAACGACCTTAAATGTCTTCTGATCAATATAACCAATCTCAAGAGCGATAATGGCATGAGATAGAAGCTCGGCGGCCGATCCTTTTGCGAAGTAGAAGTGCCTCACGGCCTGCTTATCGGTATCCAATTGGTCACCTTCAGCGATGTTGCTTGGAATGGACAGCGCCGCCCTTCTCATCTGATCTCTTAATGCCTGATCTTTTGAAAAAAGTCCGGTGTGAGTGATACCGTATAGAAAAACCGCCAGATCTTTTCCCTTTTGCCAAACCCTCAGCTCTTTGAACCCCTCCTTGCCCATATGTTTATGGCTCAGGGCTTATGGCTTAGGGCTTATGGAAAGAAAATTCTTTTTTCCCTGCCTTAAGCCTTACGCCCTTAGCCTTATGCCTCCACTTTTATCAACATCGCGTCGCCCTGCGCGTGGCCGGAGCATATGCCGCACACGCCGATCCCGCCGCCCCTCCTGCGAAGCTCGTAGGCCAGGGTCATGGCGATCCTGGCACCCGTGGCCCCGATGGGATGGCCGTAGGCGATGGCGCTGCCGTTGACGTTCACCTTCTTGAGCATGTCCTCCTTGGATAGGCCCAGGATGCTCCTGGCGCTGACGAGGACGACGGCGGCGAAGGCCTCGTTGATTTCGATGAGGTCCACCTTGTCAATCGTCAGGTTGTTTTGCTCCAGCAGCTTCTTGATGGAAAGCCCCGGTACCGTGGCGATATCCTTCGTGGGCTGGGAAACCTCTGCATAGTCCAGTATGGTGAAAAGGGGTTTCATGCCAAGTTTTTTTGCTGTCTCCGCGCTCATGAGGAGACAGACGTCGCCGCCGTCATTGACACCGGGGGCGTTACCGGCCGAGACACTACCGGGCTTTCCGGTGACGGTGCTCTTGTGGTTGAAGACGGGCGGCAGCTTCGCGAGGCCCTCCATGGTCGTCCCCGGCCTCGGTCCTTCGTCCTTGTCGAAAATGATCGTGTCCTTCCCCTTTTTGACTTCCACAGGGAAGATCTCCGCGTCCAGCCGGCCGGCCTTCATGGCCTCGACGGCCCTCGTCTGCGACAGGTAGGCCCACTCATCCTGGTCCTCTTTCGTGAAGCCGAACTCATCGGCCGTCTCGGATCCGTGGATGGCCATGTGACGGTTGTAGAAAGCGTCCCAGAGGCCATCATAGACCATGAGATCAACCAGACGCCCGTTGGGAAGGCCCATCCGGCTGCCCCAGCGCATGTCGGGAAGCGAATAGGGGGCGTTGGTCATGCTTTCCTGTCCGCCGGCAATGACAATCTCGGCCCTGCCCGTCTGAATCATCTGTACGGCCAGGTCTATCGTTTTAATGCCCGAGGAGCAGACCTTGTTTACCGTGATGGAGGGGACGGACTCGGGCAGTCCTGCGAGAAGCGTCGCCTGGCGGCTCGGCACCTGCCCGCACCCTGCCGGAACAACCTGTCCCATGAAAACATAATCCACGTCTTCGCCCTTCACCTTGCCTCCGGTCCTCCGCAGGCACTCCTTGATCGCGAGGGCGCCAAGCTGCGGGGCGTCAAATCCCCTCAGGGCCCCGCCGAAAACGCCGTAGGGTGTGCGGCAGGCTTCCACACAGACGACCTCTCTCAGATTTTTGGAGACGTTCTTGATCTTCCTTCCCATGCCCGTCGTGGGCGCTTTTCTTTCGCCGAATTTGGCGATCGGGGCATCCTTGTAAAATGTCGCCCTTGCTTTGTCCAACTTCTGCGGTACCTTTTCCATCTTTACCTCCTTGAGTACCGGGATTCGCCGGGGCTCTTGGCAGCCCGCCTGTCCTGGTTCATCCCGCTTGATAATTTTGTTGCGGCACTTCATGTGCCGAAGATCACGATGATCCGGGGAATCAGTTGACTCTCAATCAAAGAGCCGCAGCCCCATGGCACTGCGGAAGAGCATTTTCCTCGCCGGGAAGACATGAGTGTCGAAGGTTTCGCTTCACGCCCTTGCAGCGGGGTATGGACGGGATCGAGCGAATCGAGCCCCCGGCCGGTTGTTCACGCCGGGGGTATCGAATGGTCAATTCAAACTGTCAATGAAAACGATTTCTCGCGGAACCTTGTAGGATGAAAGGTACGTCCTGCAGTGCTTCAGGATCGCTCTCTCGTCGGCAGCTTCGTTTGGGCGCTTGACGACGAGGGCCTTGACGATTTCCCCCCTCATGAGATCGGGCTTGCCGACGACCTGAGAGGCCTTGACAGCGGGATGCCGGTCGAGGATGATTTCCACCTCGCGGGGGTAGACGTTGAACCCGCTTGTGATGATCATGCGTTTTTTACGACCGGTGAGAAAGACGTATCCCTCCCCGTCGACCCTCGCGAGATCACCCGTGTGCAGCCAGCCGTTCTTCATCACCCCGGCCGTTGCTTCTGCGTCTCTATAATATCCCTTCATCACGTTGATGCCTCTGACGACAAGCTCCCCGACCTGGCCGGCCGGGACCTCCCTGTCATTATCATCTATGACCTTAATCTCAACCCCCGGGATTGGAACCCCGATGGAGCCCGGTTTGATCGGCATGTTCAGCCTTCCCACGGTGCAGACCGGGGAGGCCTCCGTGAGCCCGTAGCCCTCCGTCAAAACGCACCGGAACTTTTTCGAAAAGGCCGGCATGTACTGGGGCGGCATGGTGGATCCGCCGGTGATGCAGAGTCGAAGGGAGCGGGTATCGAACTTATCCGCCTCCTCGTATAAAAGCATGCCGAGAAACACCCGGGGCACGGCGCCGATGTAGGTCACATGGTCTCTTTCGATTGCCTTGAGGATTGCATCGATATTGAACTGGTCTAAAATGGTGACGGTGCATCCCAGGCTCATGACGCCCAGCATGTTCGCCGTGGCGCCGAAGGTGTGGAAAAGAGGTATGATGGCCAGGCCGTGATCCTCGGGCTTTCCATCAAAGAGGTCCCGGAAAAGGGTCGTCTGAGAGAAGAGGTTCTTGTGCGTCAGGACGGCGCCGTGGGGGTTCCCGGTAAGGCCGGCCGTGTATACGATGACGGCGGGGTCGTCGCTGTCGATGGGCGGCATGCTGAATTCAAAGGGGCCTTTGCCGATGGCTTCCATGAAGGGTGAGGAGGAACTCTCGTGATCGACGAGAAGGATGTGACGGCACTGGGGGATCTCGTTTTTGATCTCCTCGTACCTTTTAGCCGACTGCGCTATAGTGATGAAGGCCTTGGAGTCGCTGTTTCCCAGGAGATATTGCAGCTCGTAGGCCGTCGACATGATATTGAGGGTGACAGCGACGGCGCCGAGCTTCAGAATGGCAAAATAGGAGATGACGAACTCGGGGATGTTGGGTAGCATGATGGCAACCTTGTCCCCCTTCCGGATCCCGAGGCTTTTCAGATGGTTGGCAAGGGAGTTGACGGCTTTCTGGAGTTCGCTGTAGGAAAGCGTCTTGTCTTCGAAAATGATTGCTTTTTTTCCGCCATACCGACTGCAGACGGAATCGAGCATTTCCCCGAGATGCATGGCTTTTTACGCTCCCTCCATTCGAGGGCACAACATAACACAACGGCATGGACCAATCAATAAAATTCTGTTCACTTTTTGTTTATTTTACCCATTTATTATCCAGCAATATCGGCATGTTACGGCCCATGCAGATCGGGCCGGAGATTCATCTTTTTCGTCCCCCTCTTTCATTATTTTACCGCTCAACGAACTGGAAAACATGAAAGTCGGCGGCGGGGACCGGTTGTTGTCTTGACATTTAAGGGCTGCTCAAGTAGATGCAAGTCAGCTGCGCTTCGGGTATCTTATCCGGGTGGAGGGAGTCACATGGCATCCATCATCGACGGGAATAAAATTGCAAAAGGGATACGGGAAGAGGTCGGCGCGCAGGTCCTGAAACTCAAGGAGGAGAGGGGGATTGTCCCGGGACTTGCGGTGATTCTCGTGGGGGACGATCCTGCCTCGCAGATTTACGTCGGGCGGAAAGAGAAGGCCTGCGGTGAAGCCGGTTTCCTGTCCCGGCATTTCGGGCTTCCGTCACAGACGCAGGAGACGGATCTTTTGCGTCTCATTGACGAGTTGAACCGGGATCCGGCGATCCACGGCATACTCGTCCAGTTGCCGCTGCCCGGGCATATCAGGACCGCGACAGTCATCGAGGCCGTCGATCCCCGGAAGGATGTGGATGGGTTCCATCCCTACAATATGGGACGCCTGCTGGGGGGAAACCCGCTCCACAGGGCTTGCACACCACTGGGCGTCATGGAACTTCTGGATCGAAGCAGCATTTCCGTCGAAGGCAGGGAAGCCGTCATTGTCGGCAGGAGCAACATCGTCGGCAAGCCCCTGGCGCTCATGCTCCTTCTGAGGCACGCCACCATTACGGTCTGTCACACGAGGACGAGAAATCTGGCCGGCGTGACAGCAAGAGGGGATATTCTCGTAGCGGCAGCGGGAAAGGCGGAGATGATCCGGGGGGGGATGGTGAAGGAAGGGGCTGTGGTCATTGACGTCGGGGTCAATAGACTCCCCGACGGGAGACTGGTGGGAGACGTGGCTTTCTCAGAGGTGGAACCGAAGGCGTCCTACATAACGCCTGTTCCCGGGGGGGTGGGGCCGATGACGATTGCCATGCTGCTCAGGAATACCTTCGAGGCGGCCTGTCGCACGGCGGATCACGGGATCCTGTAGATACCCGTGGTTTGAGGCGGGGTAATCAAGCTTTCTGGTTTTTTAACGAAGCCAGAAAGCTTTTTAGTTGGGGGGCTACGGCGGAAAAGGAGATCCTCTCCAGGGCCCTTTTCCGGGAGTCTTCGATGTGACGCCGCAGAAGGGCCCCGTCCCTGCAGAGCCTGACGGCGAAATCCACCGTTCTTTCGAGATCCCGCATCGAAGACGCGAGTTCGGGGAACACGAGGGATTCGATTTCACCGTTCCCGCCGATGCAGGGTATCCCGCAAAGGAGCGCATCCCCGGCCACCTGCCCCGGGACGGCGCTGGAATCGAGCTGGAAAATAAACTTATGTCCAGCCATCTCCCTCAGATAGGCGGAGTAAGGGAGCTTCCCTTTGATCTCCCGCAGGGACCCTTCCTTGAATCCGAGGGATTTCAAGAGGCGGGAACCCCCGAAGCCATCGGTGTTGATGACGGTCACGGGTTCACCCGTTGAATCCGATATCTTCTTCAGAAGGATCAGGCTGAAGAGGTGATTTCTTGCGGGGTTAAAGAATTCCCTCGTTCCCACGAAGATGCCTTTCCGGTTCTCGAGGCGGACGGAAAAATCCCAGCGGGGGTCGTCGACGGGATAGGGCGTCGGGATGAAGGCAACGGGAGCCTCAGTGAGGGCCCTGTAGACGGGCTTCAGGGCCCTGGTCGGGCTTATGCAGCCGTCGGACAGGGAGAAGATCTCGCGCATCCTTGAGATCTGCCGCGGAGAGGAGATCCTCGAGAGGATCTGCTGAAACCCTGTTTCCTTGAAAGCCGCAAGAACGGTCCGCCCGGAGGCTTTCATTTTCTCGAGGAGCCGCAGGTTCAGTCCGAGACGGCTCCCGAGGAGATACAGGACCGTTTCATCGTCGCCGAGGGTGGAGATGTCGCGGTGGAAAGATCCGCCCAGGCACGCGGCGTAGGCGTGGTAGTTGATCGGGGGATGGACCGCGTCATTGACCTCGCCCGCGAAGTCGTCGAAGCGCTGATAGGGGTCGCTCCCCGTGGGACAGAAGACGGCGAGTTTCATAGCGGGTTTCCTTTTTGGATTCATCGGCTTCTCAATTAATCACACCCTATCACGTTCTGCCGCCGCCGGACAGGCGTTTTCAGCGCCGCGCTGAAGCCGTTTCACCAAGCCTCCCTTGTCTGCCCGTGACCCCTCTGAATTCCTGAGAGTAGATTTTCCGGAAGAATTCCCATTCGTCATCCGTCATGATCTTCTTTCGGACGGCTTTGCCGAAGCGGTCGAAGGCGATCCGTTTGTCCTCCGGACGGAGCCTTCTGACATCGTTGTCGATCCAGACGATGACACCCGGGTTCGAAGGGTCACACAGGATGTTGCCGAAGTGGCTGTCCCTGTGGAAGTAGCCGTGCGAGTGTATCCGGGCCAGATCCTTCGCTGCCGCCTCGATGAGGCTCGACCGCAGTGTCGTGTCGCCGTCTCGCTCCAGAAACACCGCGGCGTTCACATGACGGGTCAGATACTCACAGAAAAAAAGCGATTCATAAGGCCCGAAAGGCGAAAGGTTCACGCTATAGGCCAGCGGCTCCGGGCAGCGGACGTTGAGGGAAAGAAGAATCCTCGAAGCGTGGTACTCCCTGGATGCCTGGGATCGCCCGAGGTAGCGTCGGGTGTAGTCCGCGGCAACCTGACATCTTATTTTTTTCACGAGAATTTCCCGCCCTGAAGGTCCGCCGGGGAGGATTGAAAAATCCGAATGTCTCTGGCGGAAGTCTGTTTTGCTGAACGCATTCACCCATTGACGCATCGGCGGCACCTCCCCGTCGCGGAGTCCTGCTTCGCGGAGAACCCAGAAGTCGAGGGGGTGAAAAAGCGAGGCGCCGAACTTCATCGGGAAATCACACCCGGCGGGAGGCGATCCAGGATGTCGTAGAGCGTCACCGCCCGGGGATTCTTTTCCTTCTTGCGGTGATCCATCCAGCGGTGAACCCCCTGAAAGGGACGGCCATAGACGCTCTTGCCCATAAATCGGCGGACGTCTTCATGGTGGTATGCGCTCTGAAAGGCGTTGCAGAGAGTTTTTTGTTCCGGCGGAGGCATGTCTTCGGCGGCCGTTGTGAGCAATTTTGTGATCTCCCTCGCCGCGCAGGCGATTGCGGGCTCCCAGGGGCGGCCCATTTCGAAATCCACATGGCAGATGCGTCCGCCGTCCGTGTGGATGATGTTCCGCGTGTTGGCGTCGATGTGATACAGCCACCGGTTGTTCTCTGTAACGGCCCTGTCATGCCGCCGGCTGACCTCGTCGAAGAGGTCGGTGAGCAGGGCCTTTTTGTCCTCCGGGGAAAGGCGGCTGCCGGACAACTGCTCGCGAAGCGTGGGTCCTTCGATGAAGGTTGTGGCCAGGTGAGGCAGCGCCGACAATTCGGGGAAGGGCGCATCCACCAGGTCGGGGACCGTGAAACCCGCTTCTTTCCAGTGCCTGAGGGTTTCTTCCTCGAAGGCCTTTCGCTCCTGCGGTGAACGGTACTCAACAGGCTGCCTCAACCCCATCCTTCCCAGGATCCGCCTGATCTCGTATTTCGATCGGGGCTTCTTGGGACCGTAGACCTTGAGAAAAACCCACCTGTTTTCAAGCGGGACGCGGTAAGCGAAGTTGCTGTGCGCGGAGGGAAGCCTGTAAGGCTCGAGGCTTTCAAGAAAGGATAGCGGTTCATTTCTGGAAGACATAGATCAGGTCCTGGCTAAAGACCGTGGGCCACCACCTGGCCCGGACGGTCTTCTTGGGCGTGGTCAACCGGTGGAGCCTAAAACCCTCGCTGCACACCATCTTTTCGAAGTCCGGTCCCGTCTGGAAGTTGACGTGGGCGCTCGAGATCGGCGGAAATTTCCCGGCAAGGAATTTAAGCCGGTGGTGGTAATAGCAGATATTGGGGATGACGCCCATGAACCACCCCTGATCACCCAGGGTCCGCCTGACGGCTTTTACGAAGGCGACCGGATCCGCCAGGTGGTGAACGATGCGGCTGGCGATGATGAGGTCCATGGGCCGGTCATAGGGAGGGAGCCCTTCGTTGAGATCCCAGATTCGGATGCGGGAGGTGTCGAAGTCATAGAGTTCCAGGGCTCTTTCGGAAATCTCGATGCCGTGCACCTCGTAGCGCTCCGAGAGTTTCTTGAATACGTGCCCCGGTCCGACACCGCAATCAAGAACCCGGGCCTTCGCGGGCCCGAGCGTCTCCATGGCTGTTTCGATCATCTTCCGGTGAACGTCCGTGAACTGGAAGTGGCCCTGCTCGATTCTCTTGTCCCAGTAGGTGTCGTAGTCTTGGATTCCCGACGGTTTCATCTTTGTGCCTGCCGGATCACCCCCGCCCGAAAGTCATGGGGATCACTTTCTGCTCCCGGTGAAAAAGTCACCGATAGCCTTGCTGATATGGGATATCTGGGCTTCCGTTAACTCCGGATACATCGGCAAAGAGAAAATCTCCTGAGAGGCTTTGGTCGCTTCGGGGAAGTCCTCTCCCCTGTGCTTCAAATAGGCATAGGCCCTGAGGTTGGGCAGGGCGATCGGGTAGTGAATGCCTGTCGCAATCCCCCTGGTCTCCAGGTATTTCTGTAATTTGGCGCGCAGCTCCTTTTTCGTTCGCACCACGTAGAGATGATAGACCGCCTTCACACCGTCCATCTCCGCAGGCGTGATTAAACCCGTATCTCTCAAACAGCGATTATACAGGTAGGCGTTCTTCCTGCGCATCTCCGTCCATTCGAGCAGGTGTTTCAACTTAACGTCCAGAATGGCCGCTTGCAGTCCGTCCAGACGGCTGTTGACACCCTCGACCTGGTGGTCGTACTTGTCGACCCGCCCGTGATTGGCGAACATTCTTGCCCTTGTCGCGAAGTCGTCGTCGTTCGTCACGATCGCGCCGCCGTCGCCGTAGGCCCCCAGGTTCTTACCGGGGTAGAAACTGAAACAGGCGACATGGCCTATCGATCCGATCCGCCTCCCCTTGTAGTCCGCCCCGTGCGCCTGCGCGGCATCCTCAATGACTTTCAGCCCGTATCGGTCCGCCAGGCCCAGAAGAGGATCCATATCCGCAGGCTGCCCGTAGAGATGCACGGGGATGACGGCTTTGAGCCGTGAGCTCGCCCGCTTTTTCAAATAATCCTCCAGCCTGTCGGGGTTCATGTTGTATGTAATGGGGTTGACATCCACGAAGGCGACCCTTGCACCGGTCAGGGTCACGGCCTCCGATGTGGCGATGAAGCTGTTCGCGGGGACCAGGACCTCGTCCCCCGCGCCGATCCCCAGGATCCTGAGCGCGATAAACAGGGCGTCGGTTCCATTCCCGACGCCCACGCAGTGTTTCACGTTGCAGAAATCGGCGAAGGCTTTTTCAAACGAATTGACATGCGCCCCCCCGATAAAAGCGGTTTTCGATATGACTTCCGCAATGACCGAGTCGATCTCGGGCTGGATGGATTGATACTGGCTCTTCAGGTCGACCAACGGGATGTTCATGGAATTCTCCCCCTATACGCTGTAATCAGGCTGAACAGGTTGTGATTTTTACAAACAAGGGCTGCAGGGCATCGGTACAAGATTCAGATGTGGATGGGGTAAAGGGTTCGTCACGAAATCCCGGGCTTAAAGTTTCCGCACGAGTCGTGCAGGATTTCCGGCATAGACCCCGGAGACACGGATATCCCTGGTGACGACGGACCCGGCACCGATGACGACGTGGTCACAGATCTCCACGGGTAATGTCGTCGCGTTCGTGCCGACTTGTTCTCGAACACGTCTCGCGGCCTGTCCGTGACCCTGACGGCAGGATAGAGCCTGCGCACATAGTCTCGGCGGCCGGCATCGAGGTCGGCAACCGCTCTGACCGTGCATGACTTGTTGGCCATGAGATTTCTCAACAGGTTCGGTCCCCAGTAACCCACGCCTATCTGGGCGATATTCAGCATCACAAACCTCGGCCCGACGTTCGTGATCGCTTACGGTATAACACGGGCAATGTTAAGAATTCGAGCAATAAAAATATTACGCCGGCCTTCGACCCTGGTCGTAGGCTTCCACCCACTTGAAGATCTTCTCCATCTGGTGTTTGTATGTGTAATGAGAGAGCACTTTTCTATGTCCCGCCAGTGCTATCTGCTGTCTTTCCTCCTCGTGGTTCAAATAATACCCGATCTTCTCGAGCAGATCCCCCTCGTCATCGAATACTTGTAACTCTTTACCGACCTCGAATTGGGACTCGACCCCCTGCGTCCTTCGACAAAGGTAGAACCCGCCGCAGCCGAGGACGGCGAAGACGCGGTTGCTCATGTACCGCTCTCCGACGGGGATGTCCGATTCCTGCCCGATAAAAATGCGGGTGTGCCTTATTACATCGGCAAAATCCCGCATATAGACTTCTTTTCCGGCCCAGGCCCTTTGGACACCGCCAAGAAAGTAGGGGATGTTCCTGATCTCACGGGCCAGGCGGGGTCCCCACCATTTAATGTCAATGTCTTTCCGTCGGAGCGACATGACCAGTTCGCAGCGTTTCTTGTAAATCGGATATCCCATGGAGCCGATCATGGCTACGTCAGCGTAAAATGTTTTTTCCTGCCCGATTTTTCCGGGTTCGATGCCGAAAAACTCGGGGTCGAAACCCTGATGGATCCAGGTGATGTTTTTTACTCCTTTTTCCCGGAAATAGGTGAGCTGATTCTCCACGGTCGTGACGACAAAATCCTGCGAGCGGGCGAAAGGAACCATCCAGTCTTCCAGCAGGCTCGTCGTGATCCACAGGATCGTCCTGCTCCCTGAGTTCTTGATGCTTTCAATGAGGGCCGGGGAGAGCTTTTCCCCTTTCAGGGTGAAGACATAATCGGGTTTTTCCCGAATCACGATGTCCAGTATTTCCTTCTCGAAAGCGCTCCTTGTCCGGTAGTCGTAGCCGGTGACGCGAAGACCGAGCTTCTCCATCCCCGCCATCATATAGCGGCCCGAGTTTCGGGGATTGTCGATGGGGCCGCAGAAGAGAACGGTCTTGCCTGGCATGATGTCTTACTTCCCTCTAGATGGCGAGGTTTCCGCCGCGCCGATCTGTTTCATTTTCCGTTCCACGGCAATCATGACCTCTTCCGTCGTAAGCTCATCGAGACACCGGCTGTAACGGCCGTCGTCATGACATCCCCTGAGCGTGCAGGGGACGCAGTCCCAGTCTTTTTGGATAACGGTGTGGTCCTTGCCATAGGGTCCCCAGAGCTCCTTTCTCTGCGGACCGAAAATGGCGAGGACGGGTGTCTTCACGCCTGTGGCCATGTGCATGGGACCTGAATCGATACCGATGAAGAGTCTGGCTCGTTTGAGAAGCGCCAGAAGCTCTTTCAGAGAGAGTTGCCCGCCCACGTGGAGGGGTTTTTTCTCGCAGAGGGAGACGATATCATCCACATACCGGATCTCCTCGGCGTCCTTCGCGCAGACCAGGACCGTTTTCATTCCCCATCTCCGGTCGATATCGTCGCACAGGGCAGCGTAACCCCCCTTGCGCCAGGCCCTGTACTTGGTGCGGTGGATGGGGTGAAGCACGACGAAGGGATCATCCCAGGAAAGCCCCTTTGATTTAAGAAGGCGTTTGCAGGATACCTCGTCTTCCGGCCGGAAGTACAGGGATGGTTCGCGGTTGACCGGGACGATTCCCAGATGCTCTATCGTGCGCAAATGCCGGTCGACCATGTGCTCCCCGATGATCGAGGGAATCAGGTCCGTGAAAAGGAGATGCCGATCAATCCGCTTTCTCTTGAAGGCCTCGAGCCCGATTCTTCTCCTCGCCCCGCTCAGGAAGGCGAGAAATGCGCCGCGGTCGTTACGGGTGAGTTCAATCGCGAGGTCAAACCTTTTTTCCCGAAGCTCGCGGATCAGGCGCAGCTGTATCATCAGATCTCGAACGGGATTTCCATCGCGTTCCACGGTGAAAATTTCATCGATGGCGGGGTGGTCGGCAAGCATCACCTCCGTCCCTTTGTTGACGGCGGCGGCGATGTAAGCTCCGGGAAAATGGCGCCTCAAGGCTGCGAACACGGGGGTTGTCACAATCACATCCCCCAGGTATCTCAATTTGATGACAAGGATGTGCTTAAAGTTGTCAGCCATTTTGAAAATTTTTCCCCGTCACCTCCGAGTAAACCTCTAGGAGCTGTCGGACATGGTTTTCCCAGGAAAAGGGTTTAACGTATTCACGGTTATGATCGATGACTCTGTCGCGGTTCAATTGGAGAGCCCTCTCGATCCGATCTTTGATTTCTCCGACATTCAGGGGATCTTCAATGATGTAACCGTTGGTCCCCTCCACCACGATCTCGGAAGCACCGTTGATCCGCGAGGTGACAACGGGCATGCCGGATGCCATGGCTTCCAGGCACGCATTGCTGAAGGGTTCGTAGATCGTCGGGAATAAAAAGAGGTCGGCCGTCAGGTAATATTTTTCCACATCCGTGACGGGGCCGAGAAAGCGGACGAAGGGACGAATCCCGAGACGGGCCGCTTCTTTTTCATAGGCTGACGTGCGATCCCTGCCGATGACGATGAACTGCCACGTCTGGCGAAGTTCGGATACGGCCTTGATGGCCGATAAGAGACCCTTGCGCTTGAATCCGGAGCCGACGAAAAGGATACATCGATCGGAATCGGCAATGCCGAGACTCATCCGTACCTCATCCCTCGTCTCCGTTCGGCCCGATCCGTTGAACCGGTCCGCGTCCACGGGGTTGTAGATGACCCGGATCCTTGACGAAGACACACCGTAGTGGCGAATGATCTCATCCTTGCCCCGGAAGGAGTTTGCAATGATCATTTTGCAGCGTTCTTCGGTGAAAAGTTTCTCCTCGATGGAAAGGATGGTTTGATGGAGCGGGTTGATCGCATGGAGATATTTCTTGTACCAGGGATCTATTTTTTCTCGCTGTTTCAGCCACTCGCGGTGGCAGCCGTCGCCCGCCCGGTAGACGTCCTGATACAGCGTTCTCTCGAAGCTGTGGATGACGTCGAAATATTCCTTTTTAAGGAGTCTCCTGGAGTTCAGAGCGAAGCTCAGGACTTCGAGGAAAGAAAGACCCCCCGCAACCGGTACCCTGTGAAAGGTGATGCCGGGGCGGGTGGGACTTCGGCCTTCCTCTGGTGAGGTCTGCCACGAGCCGGCGTAGATGTGGACGTCATGGCCGAGATGGGCAAACTGCCCGGCCAGTCCCGCGACGTATCGCTCGGCTCCCCCGAAATCCGTGTATTTCTGCCTGACGAGGGCGATTTTCATCTCAAGAGGCCCCTGCTGCGTTTTTCGTCAGATCTGTTTTTGAACAAATGATCGGAGGATAAATAAACATAAAAAGTGTGAGCAGGTATCAAACGATCTGCAGGGAGGGTATTTGGATTAATGCGAATCAGGTTCAGGAAGGTATTCAGGCAAAACCTCTTTGATTTTTTTCTTGATGGACAGCGGGTCGAAGGAATCGGCTTCTGCAAGGATTTCTTCCACAAGTTTGGAAACAGAACCCGTGTCGAACGTCTCCCCCCGGAGAACCATTATTTTTTTATGGGCCGTGGGCTGGATGTTCTCGCCCTCCGTGATGAGTTCTTCGAAGAGTTTCTCCCCCGGGCGCAGACCGATGAATCGAATCGGGATGTCCACTTCAGGTTCCAGGCCGTGGAGGCGTATGAGGTCCCGGGCGATATCGAGGATCTTGACCGGCCTGCCCATTTCCAGGACAAAGATTTCCCCTCCTCTACCGATGGCCCCGGCCTGGAGAATCAGCTGCGCCGCCTCACTGAGGCTCATAAAGTAACGCGTGACGTCCGGGTGGGTGACCGTTACAGGACCGCCCTGTGCGATTTGTTCTTGGAAAAGGGGGATGACCGAACCGGAGCTCCTGAGTACATTCCCGAAACGCACCGCCATAAACCGCGTCCTATTTTTTTCGTTCATGCCCTGGACAATCATCTCGGCCAGACGCTTGGTGGCACCCATGATGTTGGCGGGTCTCACGGCCTTGTCGGTTGAGACAAGGACGAAATGGTCCACACCCCTGTCATGAGAAATTTCGGCAAGGTTTTTCGTTCCGACCACATTGGTGATCAGGGTTTCGCGGGGGTGAAGTTCCTGCATCGGGACATGCTTGTAAGCTGCCGCGTGAAAGACGATGTGGGGTTGGAGTTTGGAGAATATCCTGTGCAGGGATTCGCCGTCGCGGATGTCCGTCAGGAACGACCGGATGTTCAGGCTACTGAAGCGGTTCTGACACTCCCTCTCGATTTGGTAGAGGTTGAATTCACTGGCGTCGAGGATACCGATGGTCTGCGGCTGGAAACGGGCAATCTGCCTGACCAGTTCCGATCCTATAGAGCCGCCGGCCCCCGTCACCAGGATACGCCGGTCTTTCACAAACTGCGAAATCACGTGCTGGTCCAGGTGGATCTCATCCCGACCGATCAGGTCTTCGATGGAAACCTCCCTTATGGATTGTATGGAAACCTTCCCCTCGATCAGTTCTCCGATGCTGGGCAATGTTCTGAATTTCTTGCCCGTTTTTTCGCAGAGATCCACGATCCGGCGCATCTGCTCCGATTTGGCAGACGGGACGGCGATCAGGATCTCATCAACATCAACGGGAACACTGTCCATTTGATCTACGGTCCCGAGAACAGGCACACTGTGGATGGACATTCCCTGCTTTCCTTTGTCATCATCGAGAAAACCGACCGGATTGATATGAACTCTCGGATTGTCGTTTATTTCTCGTAACACTTTTTCGCCGGCACTGCCGGCTCCGATGATGATAAGGCTTTTTCTTTTGGTGGCCAGGGATCTTCTGAAATTTAGAAAAGACCAGAAGTCTGAAACATGATTCATCAAGATGATCCTGATGAGGATTCGTACGCCGCCGATCAGAAAAATGGTCAGCCCCCAGTCGATGATGAAAACGGAACGGGAGAAGCCTTTGAAAATTCGCAAGAAGAAAAGGGTCGAAACGGCAAGAATGGAGGAGAATGATGATGCTAGAATGACATTTTTGATATCGACAAGACTTGTGTATCGCCACATCCCCCGATAGAGATGAAATGCGAAAAATACGGCGATTTTAACCGGGATGATGATTGGAAGGGTCCTTTTCAGCTTCAGCAGCTGGTCGGGGGGTATTTCCGCCTCAAATCTAAGGGCATAAGCAAGAATGTAGGCCGCGGCGACAAGTGCCGTGTCCACGATAACCATGGTATAGAAATTTTTATTCTTGAACAACTCCCTCATTTTGAAACACCCGAGATGGCGACTGATACGAAAAATCTTTTTCCGGCTGCGCCTTCAAAAGTGGGCCGTTGATGTTCTTAATGCCTGACACCCTCTGCTTTTACAACTTTCAACGCCGTATAAAAGAGAATTTTCAGATCCAGCAGGGCGGATCTGTTTTTCAAATAGTACTCATCATACTCCACTTTCACCGGGATGGGCAAATCATCTCTCCCGTTGACCTGAGCCCAGCCTGTGATACCGGGAATGAGATGATGTATACCTTTTTTTGTCCGAAGCTCGATGAGATCCGCTTGATTGAACAGAGCGGGTCTCGGGCCGACAAAACTCATGTCGCCCTTCAGGATGCTCCACAGCTGAGGAAGTTCATCCAGGCTCAATTTGCGAAGATATGCTCCAAGAGGCGTCAAATATTTTTCCGGGTTGTTCAAAAGGTGCGTCGCTACGGGGGGCGTATCCCTGCGCATCGTTCGGAACTTGGGCATCTTGAAGAGGGTATTGCGGATGCCCACGCGGTCAGACCAGTATAGCACGGGGCCCATGGAAGTGCATTTTACGGCAACGGCGATGATCACCATGGGGACCAGAAAGAGGGCGGAGAGCACCAGGGACAACGATATGTCAAACAGGCGTTTCATTCTACTTTTAGTATTCTACTGTGCCGCCCGTCTCACAGATGGCGTCTTTCCATCCTGCCAAAAGGTCGTAGGAGGGAAGGAAACCGAGCTGTCGCCGAAATCGGCGGCAGTCAACGGCCATGTCCTCCGTGTATTTGTCGATGAGCGCCCGTGTTATAGGAGAATGAAGCCCGGCAAAGTGCATTACGTCTTCGATCGTACCGGCGACCAGGCGGAGCGGTGTAACAGGCATCGACAGACGGGGCAAGTTCCTCCCCAGGGCAAGGCACATCGCCTCGATAATCTCGGACAACGTGTGACAACTTCCGTCGGAAACATTGAAAACATTTCCCACAGCAGCCGGGTGTTCCAGGGCCAAGACCGCTGCTCGTGCCGCGTCCTTGTCATAGATCAGAGTGCGCCGGTTAGCCCCCGTACCGATCGGGACAAAATAACCCTTCGACAGCGCTTTTAAAAGGTTCCGGTAGTTCCCCTTGACCCTCGCGCCGTAGACAGCCCCGAACCGTAGGACGCAACCGATGGATTTCCCCTCGGCATTTTTCGCTTCCAGCACGATGCGTTCTGCCGCCAGTTTCGTCTCCGCATAGAAGGTATCCGGTCTGGGGGTGGAGTCTTCCGTCAGGACTTCCCCCCCGGAGGGGCCATAGACGGCAATCGTGCTGAAAAAAACAAGGCGCCTAACATCGGATCTCGAGGCCGCGTCAGCGACGACGGCCGTTCCGCCGACATTGATTTTCTCATACCGCTCTCGCATGTCAGAGGGAGGATTGAACATATGCAGGAGGGCAGCCATGTGGATGATGCCCTTGCAGCCTTGTACCGCGTGCGCGACGGTTTGCGGGTCCGTGATGTCTCCCTGCCGGACATCAACATGTTCTGCGAACAGGCCTTGAACAGGCTGGTCGATGGACAGTGTCCGGACGGGATATCCGGCGTCGCAGAGGGCCTGTACAACCCGGGGGCCGAGAGCGCCCGTCGCGCCTGTCACGAGCACGAGGGGTTTCTTATCGGGGTTGGCCATAGTTTAAGGTTTTCGTGATTGCAGCAGCTCGCGATAGACTGACAGGGTCTCTAAAACTATCTTTTCCTCCGAAAATTCCTTTTCGGCAATAGTCCTTCCTCGTTCCCCCATTTTTTGGCGGAGCCCCGGATCGTCAATGAGTTTTTTCAATGCCCTTGCCAGGGCATCTGCCTTTCGGACCGGCACGAGAATGCCGTTTTCATCCTGCCGGACGATTTCCCGGCAGCCGGGAACATCGGTTGCCACGATCGGTCGGCCGCATGCGGCTGCCTCGATCAAAACCTTTGGCAGTCCCTCCCGGTAAGAAGGAAGGCAGACGATGTGAGACTGAGCGAAAACCTGCGGCATGTCTTTCCTGTAACCCCACCACTCCACGAAACCGCTGTCATGCCATTCTCTGAGTTGGGAAACTGAAAGGGACGAGGGGTTATCCGGATCCGCGTCCCCGACCAGGGCAAATCGGGCAGACGACCCTTCATGGAGAAGTAGGCGGGCAGTCTCCACGAACTCCACAACCCCCTTGTCCCGAAGCATTCGGGAGGCAAGGATGACAATGGGTTTACCCGGCGGTTCCAGTGTCGGGTGAAAAACATCGAGGTTTACACCGGAACCCCGAATCAGGGCAATCTTGTCCCTGGATAGAACACCGGTCCCGGTCAGTGTTTCTATGTCATTGGGATTTTGCAGGATGACCTTGCATGATCCGTGATTCAAAAGCGCACGGAAGGCGGTAACAATGAAGGGCTTGAGTAGCTTTGCCCTGACGTCAGTAGAGGAAAAAATATAACCAAGCCCGGCAAGCGCGTTGACCTGAAAAGGGATCCCGGTCATCCTGGCCGCGAGGGATCCGAAAACAACTGGTTTCATGGCCACATGGTGGACGATGTCGGGACATTCCGTGCCGTAGATCCTGACCAGTGTTGCCAATGAGGCTATGTCCTGAAACGGGTTGATATTTCCCCTTCTGAAGGGGATGGGGATAAGCCTGAACCCTTCCCGGGTTATAACCTCACCGTCCTCACGGACGCGGCACGCCACCGCCACTTCAAACCCCGCGTCCCGCGCCGCCCGGGCAATCGGAAGACGATGAGAGCAGAAATACCAGTCCTCACTTATAAAAAATAGTATTTTAGGAATAGATGAAGCCAAAACATGAATCAATTCTGAACAGAAAATATGGCTACTTGTTCACTTCTGCCACTAACCTCTCAGACCAGTAACGAAGCCTGTTTCTGACACTTTCCTTGAGAGATAAGTGATTTTCGGCGTAATCACGAGCCCGCACGCTGAACTTGACACGATCATGAGTGTCTAAGGAGAGCCACCGGTCAAGTTCGTGAGCAATCGATTCGAATTCGTCATTGTTTAATAATGAACCCAACTGCTCTTCAGCAATAAATTCGTTGCTGCCCGGTGTTGCAACAACCGGCTTGCCGCAAGCAAGATATTGCCGCACTTTTTGCTCAGACGCTCCGAATTCCTTCGACTGAAGTATCGAAACGCCTACGTCTATGCTGTTGATATAAGATGGTACCTGGTCGTAAGGTACGAGACCTGGAAGTACGCAGTTTGTTTCCACTTTGAGATCAACTGCTATCTTTTTCAATCTTTCGAGACCCCCGTCATCACCCAATATCAATACCCCCAGGGAAGGGTATTTCTGCATGAGTTTGGGAGCAACCCTAATTAAGTGTTCGCCACCGCGTAATAAAGGATGATTGCCTACATATCCGATAATCGGATCAAATTTTTCAATACCAAGTTTTTTTCTCGCTTCGTTAATCGGCACCGGGAAAAACCTGGAGGTGTTGACAGTGTTATCGATACAGATGATTTTTGACTCATCTATCTTCAACGCGTTCTTCAGGTAGACCACCTGATTATAACTCACCGTATCACTTAGGGCCGCGCTCACGACTAATTTTTTGATCAAGATTCTATTGAGCGGTTCCAGTGACTTGCCGATCAATCCCCCTTTTGACGAAAGAACCGACATCAAGTTTTTCGCAAGATGCCTGTTGACGTAAGGAATGCCGGATTTGCGGGTGATATACCATGGTGCAAAGGGTAGAATGTCGAGTCTGAAGACCAGGAGATCAAATGATTTTTTTCTGGTTAGCTTTTCAGCATGCCGAATTTGAGAAACCGTATGCCTCAAAAACATTTTCGGATCGTGACGCATATGAGGATGGCAAAAAGTGCATGCATGTTGCGGAAGTTCTATATTATCTAATTGGGGTTCAGGAATCAGAAAATGGACCCTTTCGGACAGCAAATCATGCAGCGCAGCACAAAACTCACGTTCATTGACACCTGGACCGTTGTTCAAACTGATGTCCACCGAAGAAATGTACAGTATTTTGCCCGCTAATTCTAAGTTCATGAATAGGGATTTCTTGCGGAAATCGCTTCCCGATAGACACCAATAAGTGAATCAGCGCTTTTCTCCCAGGAAAAGTTCGATCTAATGTGATGGAGGCCGTTCAGCCCCATTGATTGTCTCAATTGGGGAGAAAAAACCAGTTTTTGCATAGCATTTATTATGGGATCGACTGTCCTGGGTGGAATCAGAATAGCATTTGTTCCATGTGTGACGACTTCTGGAATTCCCCCTACCTCTGTCGCAATTATCGGACGACCGCATGCCATGGCTTCCAGGATAACGTTTGGGAGACCCTCGTTGTAACTGGGAAAAACAAATATGTCCGATGCGTTAATCCAGTACGGTATTTCATCGTGCGAACGGAATCCAGCCAAGATAACACGAGTTTGCAGTTGATGGTGATTCAGCCAATCAATCATCATAGAACGCAAGGGCCCTTCACCAACCACTGCCAGCCAGACAGTATCATCTGCGGATGCCACGGCTTTAAACGCATTCAGCAGTTCATAGATTCCTTTTGTTTTCATAAGCCTGCTTATCATGCATAAACCGACACCTGTTGCGGGCAGACCGAGCTTGACTCTCAGGTCGGATTGATTAGCCATGGGCCTGAATTTGGCGAAATCGATGCCGTTATAAACAACGTCAATCGTCGAGCGAGGTGCAGCCAAATCGTATATCTGTTCGGCAAGCGACCGGCTTACCGCTGTAATTTTATCGGTTTCGCGAATAACGCTCTGCGTGAAATCCATAATTTTTGCATGCATCCGCGGATAGGTATGGACGTCAGCGCCTCTTGCTGATACTACAACAGGCACATTGAATTTTTTTGCCGTCATAGAACAAGCACAACCCACAGGGAATAGCTGATGTGCGTGAATGAGATCATACGCATGCAGATTATTTTTGGCGAGAAAACATTTGTGAAGAACTGAAGAGAGTGAGAGGATTTCCAGAGCTGGTGTATACCTGGTGGAGAAATTCCAGTAGGGTAAATATGTCACATTGATGTCATCTATCGATTTCCTTAGAGGCTTTCTGCAAATTTTTTTAAGCTTCAAGAAGTCGGAAATTCTGGTAAATTTGTTGACCGGGCAAATGACCTGGATATCAATTCCCTTTTTTTTCAGCTCGACGATTTGCCTGTGTACAAAGTTGACGGATCTCGAACCGTCATACGACGGATATAGACTGGATATTTGAAGTATCCTCATTCGTCTTCGCTGCAAATACGTTACGAGCTTGACTTTTTATCCGAATCTGAACAAAACGGTATTCCGGCGTTTACTATAAAGACAACTTTAAAAGTGTGGAAAGATGAAGAAGGAGAAAGACAGGGGGGATGTTATTTTACGAGCCTCTTTGCCGTATTTTCACTCGCGCCATTTAATATGGCGCGCTGGTATGCCTCCCGAAATGGAATAAGGCGGGATGTCTTTTGTGACGACTGCCCCGGCACCTATGATTGCATTTTCACCAATCGTTACGCCGGGTAGTATAATGACCCTGTTTCCGATCCATACGCCGTCATGGATGACAACCGGTTCCCTGTCGTATCCTGTAAAAGTGTCGCGAGTGAATTTATGATTCTGTGTAATTATCATGACATCTCTGCCCATTCTCACATGAACGCCGATTTGCACATTGGTTCCTATCAAGGCATTCACGCCTATCCCTGAATAATCTCCGACTTTTATTGATGCCGGAAACCGTGCTCTCCTTTCTATGTTGACATTTTCCCCGCATGAGTCAACGATGCCCTTTGCCAGAATATATCTGACGAATTTTGCATATCGACCAATATAACGTGCGCTTGATTCCGGTAACCACTTGGCGAAAGAAATATATACCATATAACAAACTGAGCGAATTATTTTACGAATGCCACTTTTCATTTAATTTTGTTTATTGCTCGCCAAAATGGTTTCCAGGAACATTGTCAATTTTTCTGTTTGATCCCGCCGAGTTAATCCTTGAAGTGCGTCTTTTGGTGTTGCGGGTATGCCCCCCCCTTTTTTTTGCTGTAGCCACACTTTGAGTTGGCTGGCTATCGCTGCAGGGTTGTTAGACACGAATCCAAGATTTCTTTCTTGAATGATTTTTGCTACGACATCATCATCTAGACCAGTAAAAAGTATCGGACGTCCGGAGGCAATGTATTCGAAAAGTTTTCCGGTGTATGCTCCTTTGTCGGCTGGATCATTCCAGGACAGCAATAAAAGTACATCAGCTTCCTGCTGTAACTTCAAGGCATCCCTGTATGGCACCGTACCCTTGTGTTTCACCATGTGATCGACCCCATGGTCTTCGGATATCCTTATAATGGGATCACTACCCCTGCCGTAAAACTCGACTCGAATTTGGTCATGGTTGATTTCTGCCAATTTTAAAGCTTTGAAAAGGGGTGCAGGATCTCTCTTGCCCCCATAAATATTCCCGGTATGTATGATTTTTAAAATGGTCTCGTTGGAAATGGCTGGTGATGATTCAAAATCTTCTATGTCGGCACCATTCATTACAACAAGTACTGGTTTCTTATATTTTTTACGCAATATTTCAGCTAAAGGCTCTGATACAGTAACAAATCCAACAGCATTACTTAATATTTTTCGTTCCAGCCAGCCATCGAATTTTTTTCGGAAACGTGGATATGGATAGTTGAAGTTATCAACCCATAGATCACGAAATTCTGCAATCCACGGAATGTGGTATTTCTTTGCAAGTATGTGGGCAATAAAGTGCACGGATACGGGTAAGGCACTTGCATATATGATATCAGGATGCCATTCCTTAATAATGCTTGAAGAAGAATTAAGGGCGTAAGGTATCCATCCTGTCCTGTTGTCCGGTATGTTGGTCAAAGCTTTAAAAAGGGAAGCACTCTTATGAGAAAATCCCTTTGCATTGTCGAAAATAAGTTTCTCTTGAACAAGTGCTTCACTGGAACGCTTTTTCCCAATCAAAAGAAACTTCACCCTATGATTTACATCTATCCAGGATGTGTACAAAATTTTTTCCTTGGGAATTTCGACCGGAAGTGTTTGATCAAGAGGGTGATCGCCTGCGCATATCACGCGGACATCATGCCCCAATCGAATCAGATACTTGGTAGTTTTACCCACGCGGACGGCGCCGGATGCGTTATATGGCGGAAACCTGAAAGCAAGAATTAGGATTCTCATAATATGTCAAAGAAATGCATGGATTTGTCAAGGCGTGATATCATGAAGTTTATTTCTTTAATAATTCAAGTGCATATACATTTTTTATATCAGGTATTGTGTTGATCGTGTATGAATATCCTGTTTTACTTAGCAAGTTACTCATGTCTTCGCTTTTAAAGCGATGAAGATGGTGATCCGCATGGAAGAGTCGCTTGTATATGACACGAATCAACCTGCGTGGTTGATTCAAGAACTTTGATCTATCATAAGGCTTGGTTCGTATTTCATCCTTGTCGTTATCGTAGAAGCTTTGAATGATGAGAAGGTTGCCTCCAACCTTCAAACAGCGAACAGCTTCTTTAATGACCCGACTTGGATCAACGCAATGATCCAGGGTGGCTGCTACGAGGCATGTATCAAATATATTGTTTTTGTATGGCAGAATTTCACCGAACCCTTCCACAAAGGTCATAGGGCGACTGAATGCCCGGGAGTATAACTGAAGGTGGAGTCCGGAGGGTCCATTACAGAACCTTTCAATGCCGGGGTCGTGAACGAGGTAAACACCAGGGCGATGCGGTTGCCACCATTCTCTGAATAAACCCCATCCCCCTCCGATATCGAGCACATCACCTTTCAAGAAGCCTCTATTCGAAAAGAACAAATCGTACGCAGTTCAATAACGTTCAATATATTCTTTATTAATGAGAATCCGATCCTGGATCCGTTTTAAGAAAGCTTTCTGATAAGTCAGCCAGCGTGATTTTACTCTTTCATCCATCTGAACTTCGTCTATTAAATTTTTCTTGCAGCGGACCATTTTCGGCGCCTCTGAGAATAAGAAATCCCCTAAGAAATCTTTTATAAAGTATTCTTTCAAATGATCCTCAGCACTCATGATTGACTCACGAGTTGTTTATTCTCAACGGCTGTTGAGTTGTGCCCAGTCGCATGGATGACGTGTTTGGCTATTTCCTGTACAGAGGCAAACCACGCATTTTCCCCTTGGAGGTAATGAAGCGTGTGTATGTAAAGATCGAACCAAACAGGGTTCATGATGTAATGAGGATGCCATAACAATGTCAGAACACCGCCCACTCTTTTCACGGCATCCGTTAATTGCCTGATATACCGAAAGGCCGTTTCTGCATCCAGCCGCATGCCTCTGTCCTGGTTTAGCAGCGCACCATCCTGAATGATGAGCGGCACTTCCAAAATGGAAAGTTCTCTTTCAGCTTTTAAATCGAAAAGGCGCCAGGGATGACAGGTGCCGAAGCGGAATCCAACATTGTCATTGAAACCCAGTGTGGAATCAAATTTGAACCCGGCGAGTTCTTGAACTCTCGGTGTAACACGTATGTCATAATGCAGGTAATGTTGGCGTACGCTGACAATCTCGCGTTCCACCGCTTTTTCTAATGCTTCTTTCTGCCGCTTCATTTCGTCCGGATCGTCAAAACTGTACCATGAAGCGTGCAATCCTATCTCCCAGCCACGCCTATCGATCTCACGCATCAATTCAGCAATGGTAATTTTTTGGCTCTCAAAAGTAAGCTTGTCCGATAAATCGTACAGGCAGTCTGAGAAGTGATGCTTTTTGACATTTTTCCAACCGGGCCAGAAAAAAAAAGTTGAGTGCGCGCCTACAGTTTTTTCTATTTCAAGCCATCTTTCAAAACAATTTATTGATTTTGATCTATGCGTGCTTGCAATGGAACGAAGAATGTCCAATCCGAAGCAGATAGCATGTTTAATAATAGGCATCACATGTTCTGAATTTTTGATTTGTTCCTTACGGGCCTTCCATTTATCGAATGGGCTGTATAATGAGATGATATCAACATCATGAGTCAGGCAAACAGCAAAGCTTTTATTCTCGGGCCATGTGGGCTTTTTGCCGACTTTGCTTATATGGTGCTCATCTACGATCGGTCTATAAAGAAGTCCAAGAAGATTAAGAAAGTTGAATGCAAAATCGGGGACAGCCCGATCCGATGAAAAATCTTGCGGCAGGTGCTCAGCCTCGTATCGGCCCTGCAGAAGACTTAAATAGTCCATTTCGCTTTTGGGAGTCACAGGTAATTGGGAATTTCCATTGCACTAGGAGGGTTCAAGATTTAGTGAGAGAGAGAATCACAACCTTAATATTATATTTTCTTATTTTTGTTGGATAACAAGTATAGAGATCATAGTTATTTTTGAGCTACAAGAATTGAATGATATCCAAATATCGATTTTATTGAGGCAAAACACTTGTTTTTAGTAACACCTTTTTGGATGTAATTGGGTAAGATTATACCGAAATTAACTGATAAATAAATTTGGAATTTCTTATAAACAGGATATGCCAATGCTGACAATCTGTAACCATCAATTCGTACTATTTTAAAACCCATATTTTCAAACATTTTTTTATATTGATGGGCAGAGTAGAATTTTATTCCATTCAAATGCTCAACAGACGGTGCATTAAGTGCTCGTTTGATAATCCGCAAAAGGGTGAAAAGAGAATATTTAGTATGAGCCGTGATGATTACTGTGCCACCCTGCTTGAGTACTCGATGAAACTCTTTGATGCCTTTTTCGGGTTGTTCAAGGTAAAATATAACAGAATTACAATATATAAAATCGAAATATTCTTTGCAAAATGGGAGATGATCAATGCTTGCTTTGCAATATTGAAATAGCCCTTTCGTTTCGATGCGATCAAATAAATCTAAAGCTTTTATGTTTTTGAAACCTAAAACTGAGAGGTGCAACGCATATCTTCCGTTTCCGCAGCCAGCATCCAAGATCTTTAAATTAACATCACGGGTTAAATAATGTAATATATATTGTAACTGAACATCATGGGAACTGAGCGAAGGCTTCGATGTGAAAAACTTTTTTTCATAAATGTTTCTAATGGATTCAGTTCTTGACATTTTTCCTGAGCCAATCCTCTAATAAATCAAAAGCATGTTGCACGTGAGCAATATTCTTTGCCTGATTATTTTTAAGGATTTGTTCGTATCCTCCTCTGTTGTATTCTGACAACAACTCGAAGACTTTCAGGCAAATATCCTCTGGTTCGAGCAGTCTTGCGTCAATGGCCATTTTTTCGATGCCATAATAATACATTAAATCATAATATTTGATATTCCACCCGATGGTTATTACTGGTACACCAGTTGAAATAGCCGCGACTAGGGCATGGTAACGAGACACGATCGCTCTTCTTGCACTTGAGATTAAAGCTTTAGCTTGCTGCGTGTCGATATCATCTTCCACTATTCTGCAATGTGACATGTCTTCGCCTCTATCGATGAGCAAATTAATAATTTTATAGCACACCTCACGATCACATTGACTCTTGTTGTCCGAATACATGTGCGGCAAAAAAAGAATTTTATCACCCAAGGAAAGCAATTTTTTAGCAATTATAAAAAACGTCAAAATGTGTTTAGCGCCAACGCTTCTACCTATGCTTGATCGCATGTTATATATTACCGAACTAGGTGATAATATGGTGTAATCACCTGAATAGAGATCATGCGCTTTTAAATAATTGGAAGTCCACGGTTCTGATGTTGCGGGAAGTAAAATTGCTATATCTGGAAAATCATAGACCTTACCGGGGGCCTTCACAATTTCGCGGCACAATTTTGCAGAACTCTTACCCCGTGCGGGAATAAAATCAACCTGGTTGAAATCTTTTCTTGCAAAATACCTGACCTTCCGGTCTTGGAAAGGGCCAAAAGACTGTACAAAATGAGAAAACGGCTTTTTCAGTTTGTTCGAATAGTACAAAGAAGAGTATGACCGAGGTCCTTCAAAGAAACCCCCGACACTATCACCAACGTATGATACCCCCATCATGCTGATAACAGCATCACACTCACTAATTGCGCTTAAATATTCCTTGTGAATTTGTCGGGGAATAACTGAATCGGGGAATAATGGTCTTTTTCCCTTTATCATTCTATATAAACATCTTAGAAGTATAGCAATTCTCGTGTTTAACAGGTGGTGAACAATATTATCTCGCCTGACGATGTCGACTCCATAATAATCAGCCCATTTTTTTTCTTGTTGATATGAATTCGCATCAACAGCAAAAACAAAATCAACATGAGGAATTCTCCTTTTGAGTTGTTCGACAAGAGTCAATCCCATCGCTGGCCCACCCAGATTTCTACTCAGGCATAGTCCGGTTATGAGAATTTTCATGTCAAGATTTTTTTAATTGTATTTTTCAAAAAGTATTTGCTGAGTTTTTTGAATTCTAGAAGTGCATATAAACTTCGAGCAAGCCCATATCTCCGGGTTAGTAACATTTTTTTTATTAGTCTTATTTTTAAAAGATCAACCGCTTTTAGTTGATAAATGAGAACATCGTCAGGGTTGTTTGTCCTTTTCCTTTCGGGATAATAGTACATATTTTTAAAACGAAATTTTTTTATTCCTTCGCCGAGGGCGCCCAAGGCATAGTTTGTACTTTGTGATTCAACAATTTCTGAAATTGAACCTTTCTCGAAATGAAATCCATTTATCTTCTTTATGATCTCCTCACCTTTTTCTGATCTGCTAATAATTAAGTTTGTCCCAATGATGTCTTGACTGTAGCGTTTTTGCCAGGCATCCCCCACTACGATATCCGCACAGTATCCTATATGATCAACGCAGTAAAGACATCCAGTTTGTGCCAGGAAATGATCGAAAAACACCATATTATTTAACTTTTCTTTGAAGTTTTTTGGACTTTTTACAGGGAACAGCAAACTTGCTTCTTTGTTGTTGAGCCTTGTTTTCTTGTAACGACCATTTTCACGGTATGTAATATTATCAACATTGAATTTGTTATAGTAAGCAAATGCCGCAACGTTGCATCTATCGAAACTGTAACCGCAAATGAGTGATACTGTTGCGTATATTTTTTCTCTTAAAAAGTGAAAATTATTTTTATTGGTCAGCAATTTGATGGATGCTATCTGGCAGGGAAGACCGATGATGAGATACCTGCCGTTATATGTTTTGAGGAGATTTACCGCCTTTTCATAATTAATGTTGTGGTAAATTGAATTTGGCATGTAAGAAACATCGGTCACGATATCTGGCATATATTCGAGGCCATACTTGTGGAAAATGGAAATGATACCGTCAATTTCCCTCCCATCAAAAAGTGACTGACCCATATCCCTAATGAACCCACCTGAACTTGAATGAAATCGCCTTCTATCATTCTTCGAATATCCATTATAAACGTTTTTAATTTGTCCGAGCATATGGTTTTCATGGCTTCGGGCTAGTGTGATATAATCGACATCAAAACTGGGGCAAACGGAAAGGCAGTTTTTTTTACCATCACAGCGTGAACATAAATCTTTACTTTTGATCTCAGCTTCCCATTTCCATCTTTTAATATTATAAATCAGATGAATGTTTTGATGAGGGCATACTTGTGTGCAGGAACCGCAGCTAATGCATAAGTCATTTGCTGTAATTAATTTTATGCTGATCTTTCTGAATGCATTATTTTGCATAAAACATAAGCAAAGCAGATGATGCTTTTAAAACAGTATCAAGCTAAAGATACCATAGATTTAACCTTTTTCAAGAATGGGAAAAGTTTATGCATTTCATTAAGAATAATAGACCTTTGTTTTGCACTCAAAAATTGAAACCATCCTATGGAAGCGTATAAGATAATGCTCAGTGTTAAAGAGAATGAAAGTAAAATTACATTATGGGGAAGGATGATACTTAGCCCTATTGGAGCGACACACATTAAAGATATTAGAGTGTATTTCAGCCATACATAAAATGCTTCGACCGGATTTATTGACACCGTGATAAAAACCCATACAAGAAGCAATATGTATATGACGGCGCCGCCCATCGAGTGGGCAAAGACTGCGATGTATGGGGATGCGAAAAGAATAACACATATCAGTAGGGGTAGAAATCGACCTATGAATAGCCCTATATTTCCGATCAAAATTTTATGTTGCTGGTTTATTATGCTAAATATAAATCCGATGCCAATTTGTGTCTGGACGGCGTTAAAAAGAACCATAGGAAGAATGAGGAGACAATATAAACCTATACCGGACCACTTGGGTCCCAGAATCAGTGGCAAAACAAACCAGGCAGACGTGCCTATCAATAGAGAAGGATATAAAGCCATCTGACAGCTGTAAATGAAAGTCCGCCATGTAATATCTTTTAAGCCTTTACCTTCCCTATATGCCTTTGACGCTTTAGGATAAAATACCTGCCCTAATGCTTGTCCCGACAATTGGGTAGGAATATATATAATAGATCTTGCCATTGCGAATAGCCCTACTACTGATTCTGCGAAAAACATTGATATGAGAGTTATCGGTAGATTTGCACTTGAAGAGTTCAATAAGTTGGCTGGAAAGTTGTATTTTGCAAAATTGCGTGCACTCCATATTGAATCTCTAATTTCTTTTACAGTCGTTCCTTTTTCAAAATGGAATTTCCTATGCCCCCTTGTTGCATAAAAATAGATGCATAATTTGGTAACAAATGTAGTAATGCCACCTAGAATTAAACATCGATAGTCTTGCCAGAGAAAGAAGTACGAGGACAAGAGAGCAAGGAAACCTGCGATGAGAGAAGATACGTCTGCGATGGGAAAATACGTAAACTTCCCCAGATAGCCGACGTAATTCTGGAGAGATATGGTTGCGACCATGAGAGTTATATAGACCGGGGATAAAAAAATAATGACCAGTGTGATTTTTACGGATAGATAATTAAGAATAAATGGTTTCAGAATGTAACTTATAAAACCGAAGATAAGGCTAAAAATCATTCCGATGAAAATTGTACCTACTGCACGCTGCAGTGCATTTATTTCAGATTCGGCAACGGGTATGGATGCCTCAAGAGCGAAAGACCCAAAGACAGCAGCGATCGCAAAAACGGATGTTGCAGCTTGAACAATGCCATAATCATCAGGCCCAATCAACCGAGCAGTGATGGGGATTAACAAGACAGAGATAAGTCTTTGTATGACCTGCCCTGTAAAGATCTTGGAAGAATCCCTTAATAATCCCATATTTTGTTTTTATGAAAATAAGTTACAGTGCAAGAGGGATATGAAATTATTTTCAGTTCATGTTGAGAAATAAGTTAAGATTTTTTTAATTCGAGTCCATTCAGGGCTTTTCTATATTTATCACCGCATATTCTGCATAACAATTTATTGCCTAATTTTTCTCCGCATTTGCAGATCCAGCCGGTCTGCCTTGCCGGGTTGCCGACCACTAATGCATGTTCCTTGACATCACTTGTGACAACAGCTCCCGCTCCGACAAAGGCATATCTTCCGATCGTTGTTCCGCAGACAATCGTCGCGTTGGCGCCTATGGTGGCACCTTTTTTCACCAATGTCGGACGGACCTGGTCCATCTTGGAAATCTCCGCCCTGGGGTTGTAAATGTTGGTAAAGACCATGGAGGGGCCACAGAATACCCCGTCTTCGAGGGTCACCCCTTTATAGATGCTGACATTGTTCTGGATCTTGCAGTTTTTGCCGATGGAGACATCGGGACCGATGACAACGTTCTGGCCGACGTTGCAGTTCTCACCGATTTTGGAGTGCGGCAGGATGTGGGAAAAATGCCAGATCTTGCTACCCCTTCCGATTTCGCAACCCTCGTCCACGACGGCCGTGGGATGGACAAAATGCTCTTGCTTTTGCAGGTCGCCTATTTTCAACTTCCCGTAACTCCGGAGTGCGGATTCTTTTGCCTCGAGAGACTGCTGGCTCTCCTCGAGAATCCGCAGGACCCTCAAGCCTTCCTCTCCGGAGGTAAGCGGTTTTTCGCCCGTCCTGGCGGCTTCGAGAAAAGCCCTGCATTCTTTTCTCAGGGGCTCTTCCCAGGTGGCGGAAATGTCCACACTCGTGCTTTCTGCTTTTTCAGGCACCGGCATTCCGTTTTTCCAACTGATCTTATGCGGAAAGAGTTCCAACTTCTTTTCGATTTCCTGTGTGTCATCGAAGACAACCATCCCGTGACTGCCCACCACGACGAGACGATGTTCTTTGTAGGGATTGAGCCAGCTGACAAAGATGTGTGCCCCGATTCCCGAGGGAAATTTCAGATTGGTCATCGTCACGTCGGCGATTCTCGCGTGGAGAAAATTGCTACCGACGGTATCTATATAGTGGGGTTCCTCGCCGACAAGGCTGAGAATGATGGAGATGTCATGAGGGGCGAAGGACCAGAGAATGTTCTCCTCGCGGCGTATCTTTCCGAAGCTGAGGCGCCGTGAATAAACATACTGGAGACGCCCGATGACACCCTCGCGGACGATTTCTTTCAGCCGAATGACCGCCGGGTGGTACTGCAGGATGTGACCGACAAAAAGGGTTCTTTTCTTTTTGCTCGCAAGACTCACGAGTTCAACCCCTTCTTCATGACGAAGCGACAAGGGTTTCTCGACGAACACGTGCTTCTCGGCCATCAGGGATTTGAAGGCGAGATCAAAATGAAGCGCCGCCGGTACCGAGATGATAACGGCGTCAATGTCCGGATTTTTCAAAACCGTACTGAAGTCATCCGCAACGGCGACACCCGGATATTCCTTTACCATCTGCCGACGTATGTTTTCGTCCCTGTCGCAAATGCATTTCAGCGCGCCAAGCTGGAAGAAGTTACGGACGTGGTTTTTCCCCCAGTATCCGGCACCGATCACGGCTACGGATAAAGGCTGACGCTCTTTTTTCTGTTTCATGGGCATCGGACGTTCTCCTTCGACCGGGTATCAGATGCTCGGTCTGTCAATGGTTTTCCCCCGGTGCTTGGCCGGTATCCGCCAGCAGGACATCCAGGATGGTGCGGGCGGCCCGGCCGTTTCCGTAGTGTCGCGGCCTGTCGGCAGGCCACTGCGTCTGACGTAGAGCTTCGACGATGCGTCCCTCGTCCGCCCCGACGAGCCTGCTCCACCCGCTTTCGACGGTTTCGACCCACTCGGTTTCATTCCGTAACGTGATGCAGGGGACCCCCAGCCAGTAAGCCTCTTTCTGAATGCCGCCGGAATCCGTTACGATGGTGCGCGCGGATTGTTCCAGTGCGATCATGTCGAGATACCCGACGGGGTCTAGGAACCGGATGGATGTGCGGCGGGTGTACCGGGTGAACACTCTCTTTTTGAGCAGCTTTCTGGTGCGCGGGTGGACAGGGAAGACGACGGGCATCTCACTCTGAACAAGCGCGCGAAGGATACTCGAAAGATTTGAAACGTCATCGGCGTTGGCAGGACGGTGGACCGTTACCAGGAGATATTCCTTTTCCTTCAGGCCCAGGTCCCGCCGGAGAGTTGAATGCCGGACTGCCCTTTCCCCGTAATGAAGTAGTGCATCATACATGACGTCTCCGACGAGGTGAACCCCCTGCCGGATACCTTCCCGGGCGAGGTTATCCACCGCGGTCTGCGACGGACAGAGGAGAAGATCGGAGCAGTGATCCGTCAACACCCGGTTGTATTCCTCGGGCATGTCCCTGTTGTAAGACCGTAAGCCCGCTTCGACATGGGCGACAGGGATCCGGAGTGAAACGGCGGCCAGAGCTCCGGCCAGCGTGGAGTTCGTATCTCCGTAAACCAGAACCCAATCCGGGGCATGACGTTTTATGACGCCTTCCAGGCGGATAACCATCTGTCCCGTTTGCCGTCCTTGCGGGCCGGAGCCGACTCCGAGGTTGGCATCGGGGGGCGGTATCTGCAGCTCATCAAAAAATATTTTCGACATGTTGTCGTCATAATGCTGCCCCGTGTGAATTATCAAGTCCTCAACAGGCGTGGATGACCGGTCCGCTGCATTCCACTCAGTGATTGCGCGAGAAAAGGATGCCGCCTTGATGAATTGCGGACGTGCACCTATGACCGTCAGAATTTTCATACCAGAATCCACCCTGAACTCCGTGAAGCAGCCGCATCACTCTTGGGAATTGAATCGGGTATTCGGCTACAGCTCCGCCCTCTGAGTTACATTCTCATTTGCTCTCAGGGGGCCGAACTGCTTGGTATTCTTCTTTTTTTTAATGTTTCGGTATCGGCGCCCGGCGATGGCCGCCCGATGCCTATTTCCTGTCTTCGAAGTCGACGGAACCGCCAAGGTCCCCGACTTCCTGTCTCAGCTGCTTGATCTCCGATTCGAGGCGCTCGTACTCTTTTATCTTGCGTTTCAGGAAGCGGTAGGTCACGCGCGCCTTTTCCTCGATCCCGTGAGGGGTCAGCTTGTATAAATAAGCCTTTTTATTGTGAGAGTTCTTGAAGTTGTGGGCCGTCACAAGGCCCTTGCGGATGAGGGACTTCAAGAGAAAGTTAACCTTCCCGAGGCTGATCCCGAGCCTGTTGGAGAGTTCGCGCTGGGTCAGTGCGGGAGAGCGTTTAATCTCGCGCAGGAGCTTCAGGACTTCTTCACTTTCGAAATGTGACGATTCGTGGATAGGCATAATAAAATCGGGCCTGTTCATCCCTTGAACTAAACAGACTCCCTAATCGAGTTGGCATCCGATGTCAAGGAAAAAATGACGGATTATCGTCGAGCTTTCCTGCGATATATGAAGCCCTTGGCTGACAGAGACACTTCCTGTGTGACGGCGGGTGACCCGGTGACCCGATCCTTAAAACAACCCCGTTCAATCAAATTATCGCCGGGCCATCGTTCCCAGCCTGGCCGATAGATGCGCTGAGAAAGCAGTCAGGCAAAGGAAGAATGGAAGCAAAACGACATGGCAGGTCGATAAGCGTGACGTAACAAGTAAAAAGGGGGAGTCGGTCTAATCGAGTTTTTTCGCCTCGTCGATGAGCATGATGGGGATGTCATCCTTGATTTCGTATAAAAGCTTGCATTTGTCACAGATGAGCCCGTCGCCCTTGTCGTTCAGGTGGATGTCCCCCTTGCATTTCGGGCAAGCGAGGATATCGAGAAGTTCCTTGCTGATGGCCATGGTCGTTTCCCCCTCTGGCAGATTTGCGGATGTCATCAATGGAAGTAAGATCCGGGAAAAATTCTTTTAATAAAACCAGGAGATGCCGATGACTCCAAAGTGGCTGTCGATGCCTCCGTTGGGTTCGTGCGTGCTGGCGTTTGACATGTGACGTAACCTGTACCCGGCGTTGACGGCGATATTCCTGTTCACAAACAAGTAGGCCCCGGCCCCAATGTGGTTAGAGAAGATAAAGCCGTCCGCCTGATCTCGCGTATCGACAGAGATGTAAAAAGGTCCCGTCGCCGCGTTCACATACAGAGAAAAAACAGACGTTACGGGATATTGGTATTGAAGCCCTATTCCCATACCGAATTCTATGTCATCATCGGGCCCGATGACCGGGTTGACCTGCGGTTCGATAAAGGCCGTGACAATACCCCGGTGACCCTTTAATCCCGGAAAGTACCTTGAAAGATCCGTACCGCAGTGCAGGATGATGGGAATCGTCTCGTAGGTCCCCTCCCGAATCGACGCGCTCCCGTATCCTGTGATGAGACCGACCTCCTTGAAAAAAGGCTCCTTTTCCGCGGCGAAAATCGTACCGGCGGTGAGAAATGTAAGCGTGAGCGTCAATAATGTCCATTTCATGATCCTGCTGCTTTTCATCTTTTTCCTCCCCCTTTATCTGATGATGAATGACGCGAAACATAATCAATTTCTTGCATTTAACAGTCCCATCATCGCAGCAAAAAGTCTGCCGGATTTCAGGCCTCTTGTCCCGGTAATTTATCTTTGACGGCCTCGAAGACCTCATCGACGGTGATTTCCTTCATGCAGGTCAGCACGTCGCATTTCTTGAGAAAGCAGGGGCTGCAGCCGATCTCTTTCCGGATGACACGGTGCCCCTTTCCGTAGGGTCCCGTACGCGAAGGTGACGTGGGGCCGAAGAGCGCCACAACCGGTGTCCCGGCGGCGGCCGCGATGTGCATGGGCCCTGAATCGGTGGTGATGACGAGGGAGGACCGTTCGAAGAGATAGGCCAGGTCCCTCAGGGAGGTCTTCCCGCCGAGATTCGCGACGGGCCGGGTCATGGCTTTTTCGATCCGCTGCAGGATGCCGTCGCCCCTCGATCCTGTCAGGACCACCTTCAGGCCCAGCTCGCCGAGTACCCTGTCGCAGAGCATCGCGAACTTTTTCTCCTCCCAGAGCTTGGTGTCCCAGAGCGCCACGGGGCTCACGGCCACGAAGCGCTCGCCTCTGCCGATCCCTTCCGCCTCGAGGAGGGTATCCACTCTGGACCTGTTTTCCACCCCGACGGGGATATAGAAGCGGGGTTCCCCGGCTTTCGCCCCCAGGTGGCGAAGAAAGTCCAGGTAGCGATCAACGGCGTGCTTCTCCATGTCCTCGGGGATTTTTTCATTCAAAAAGAGGCCGCTCAGCTCCTGCATGCTGTCATAGCCGAGCTTACGCCGGGCGCCGCTCAGGAGGACGATGAGGCCGCTCTTGAAAAGTCCGTGAAAATCGATGACGAGATCGTAGGGGCGGTCCCTGAGGGTCCGTAAAAAGGCAAGGGTCTCCCGAAGCGCGCCCCGGGCCCGCGTCGGGTTTGCAAGGTCCCGGAGCCACTTTTTTCTTTTAGATATCAGAAGGCGGTCGAGGTCGGGGTGGCCGACCAGAAGGTCGGAGGAGGTCTCTTCGACGACCCACGTGATGTGGGCAAGCGGGTAAAGCGTCCTGAGGGCGGCCAGGGAGGGGAGCGTGTGGACCACGTCGCCGATGGCGCTCAACTTAACGATGAGGATGTTTATTTTTTCCGGTCCTGCAGTATCCATTTCACGGCTTCCAGCAAGTCTTCGGCGATGTAGACCGGTTTGTCCGTTAGGGTGACATTGGGGCCGTAACCCGTCCTGACGAGGATCCCTCTGGCCCCCACTCTTTTCCCCGCGTCGATGTCCTTGAGCATGTCGCCTATGACATAGGACCGGGAGAGGTCGATATCCATTTCCTCGGAGGCCAGGAGGAAAAGCCCCGACTCCGGTTTCCTGCAGGAACAGGCTTTCTTGTAGGGGCCATTCCCGTAGACGGGATGGTGAGGGCAGAAATAGAAGCGGTCGATGCGTGCTCCCTGCTCCTGAAGCATTTTGTTAAGCCGCCCGTGGATAGTTTCGACAACTTCCTCCGTGAAGTAACCGCGGGCTACGCCAGACTGGTTGGTGACGACGACGGCCTTCATACCGGCTTCGTTGATCAGGCGGATCGCCTCGGGTGTGCCGGGGATGAGCCTCAATTGATCCGGCCTGCTGAGATACCCCACCTCTTCGTTGATGGTCCCGTCGCGGTCCAGGAATACGGCCGTGTTCTTTTTCATCGGCGCTGCCGTCTCAAAGCTCTTTGGTCAAGAGTGACACAGCGGTATCGTATACATCATCCACCGTGATCAAGTCCATGCAAATAAAGTCGGTCGGGCAGGTTTCCTTGAGGCAGGGGGCACAGGGCGCGTTTTTCGTGATCACGACGCTCTCTTGTCCTACGGGTGATGTCGTCAGGGGGTTGGTGGATCCGAAGATGGCGACGGTCGGAATCCCCAGGGCCCCCGCCACGTGCATCAGGCCCGAGTCGTTCGACACGAAAAGGCGGCACCGGGCGATCAGGGATATTGCCTCCCGAAGGGTTGTTTCCCCGGTGAGGTCGATCAGGGTATTTCCGGCCCTTTCCCGGACGCGCCTGGCGACTTCATGATCCCCGCCGCTCCCGAAAATAAGGACTCTGGCGGAGAAGCGTTCGATCAGGCGATCGGCGACGCTTGCGAACCGCTCCGGGTACCACATTTTCGCCGGCCCGTAAGTGGCGCCGGGCGCCAGGCCGATTAAAAGGGAGTCCGGGGCGATGCCCCTTTCTTTCAGGATGCGATCGGAGAGCGACTTTTCCTCTTCGCCGACGGCCAGCCTGACATCTTTCCTGCCGGGCTCCAGCCCGAGGGCCTTCAGCATTTCGAGGTAATATCGGGTCTGATGAAGCCTCAGGATGTCGTCCGTCCGTCTCACAGCGTGGGTCAGGAGAAAACCCCGTCCGTCGGTGCTGTAACCGGCCCGGACGGGGATGCGGGCGAGCCAAGCGATGATCGCCGCCTCGATGGCGTTCTGCAGGAGTATCGCCATGTCGAATTTCCTGGCTTTCAGTTCCCCTACGAGCCGCAGAAAACCCCCGAGACCTTCGTGGACGCCGGGACGTTCATAGATCAGGACCTCGTCGACATCGCTTGAGATGCGGAGCAGATCGGCGACCCAGGGTTTCACAAGGATCGAGATTTTGGCTCCCGGGTAGGCCTCCCTCACGGCGGCAATGGCCGGAAGGGTCATAACCACGTCGCCGATCCAGTTGGTACCGCGAATCAGGATGTTCCTTACTCCCTCCCGTGGGATTGGTTTTGCCTGAAACATATCCTGCGCTCTGGCATCAAGAAGTTTCTTGTCTTATCAACTTCTCAATTTCTTATCTTCTATTTTATTTTTGTCGTTTCTGCGGTTTATTCTGCATAATCTTTGTCTGCCTGCAAATTCTGATTTTCTTACCTTCTCAACTTCTTGACTTCTCAGCTTCTTTTCTTGACCTGCCACGGCTTTGTCTTCCAGCGCTGATGCAGCCAGAACCATTGTTCGGGGTAGAGACGCACGTAATGCTCGATGATTCGCGTGAATCTCTGTGTGTTTTCTTTCACATCGGCCTGGAGGTCACCCGTGTTGGAAATGTCCACGGCCGGCTCGATGATGAACCTGTATTTTCCGTTCTTCATGCGGATCATAAAGGCCGGCACGACGGGGACGCCCGTTTTCAGCGCCATGAAGGCCAGCCCCACCGTCGTGCAGGCCGGACGCCCGAAAAATTCCACGAAGACCCCTTCACGGGCGCTCATGTTCTGGTCGCCCATGATGCCGACGATCTTGTTCTGACGGAGCAGCATGAGCATCGATCTCAAGGCCCCCGTTTTCGGGATAAGGCTGTTGCCGTTGAGCGAACGGACATATCCGAAGAGATTGTCCAGAACGGGGTTGTCCAGGGGTCGATAGACGATCTGAATGGGATAAGCCGCCATGGGAAAGGCCATGGTCATCATCTCCCAGTTGCCCAGGTGGGCTACGATGGAGAGGACGCCTTTTCCCTGGACAAGCGCTTTTTCGATGTTTTCCAGCCCCTCAAATTCAACCCATTGCCGGTAATTGTCTTTTGTAATCCAGGGGATTTCGAAAAATTCCGCCATGACAATGGCCAGGTGGCTGTAAACCCCCTTCGCGATACCGATGAGTTCGGGCATTTCCTTTTCGGGAAAGGCGCATTTCAAGTTGTGGAGGGTTATGAGCCTCTGCTTCGTCAGGAGGTGATATACCAGGGTGAAAAGGCCACGGAAGAGGGCCTTGCGAAACGGGAGGGGAATGGCCTTGAAAAAGATCAGGATGCTCTTGGTCATCAGGGTCGGCTTTATGACTTCAGATGGTTGAGTAGCCATTCCGCGAATGTACCTTCGTGCGCCGTGATTTCCATCTCAATGGAAAGAACATAAACCCCTTCAGAAAAACGTCCGAAGGGGCTCAGCTTCACGGCGTCTTTCTCTGTTGTGAGGATCAGGTCGGCCGATAAACCGGCCGCCTTCGACTCGAGCTCCCGAATATCCCCTTCCGTGTACACATGATGATCGGGAAAGGGAATCAAGCCGAGAAGCGAGGCGCCCAGGGCCCGAACAGTTTTTTCAAAAGATGCCGGTCTCGCGATGCCGGCAAAGGCCAGCACTTTTTTCCCCGCGAGAAACTCCGACGGCTGGACCTCGGTACCCCCGCCGCGACGGATCGCCTTCGGCCGGTGGCGCGCCGTGAAGATGGGCTTGTCGGGAAAGGTTTTTCCCAGTGATGGTCGGGATGTCGACGGGGTGGCGTCCTCATCGGATCGCGTCAGGACCAAAAGATCGGCCCTCTTCAAGGAGTTTAGAGGCTCCCTGAGAGGGCCTCGCGGGAGCAGGAAACCGTTCCCCAGAGGTTTTTCACTGTCCATGAGCAGGATGTCCAGGTTGCGTGAAAGAGCCCTGTGCTGGAAACCGTCGTCCAGCACAAGGACGTCACAGCCGAGGTTCTCGATAGCGTACCGGGCGGCCCGGTGGCGCTCGGGACCTGTGAGGACGGGTATCCCTTTCAGTGACATTGCCGTCAGGATGGCTTCATCCCCCGCGTCCGAGGAGCCGGAAAGGATGTTGATACCGTCAGAGACAACCTTCACGGCCTCGGAATTCTCACCTCCGTATCCGCGGCTCAGGACGGCCGGCTTGTAGCCGGCATCCCTGAGAAGACCGGCAATCAGGATCACGGCGGGTGTCTTGCCGGTGCCTCCCGCGACCAGGTTGCCCACGCTCACGACGGGGCAGGAAACCCTGTGGGTGCGGAGCAGGCCGCGGTCGTAGAGAATATTTCTCAGCCGGGTTCCGGCCGCGTAGGGGAGAGAGAGGACGTGAAGCAGAAAATCCAGGAAAGGCCTAATCGGTCGGTCTTCGTCATACCAGAGTCTCTGCAGGTAGCTTACCAGGTCCCTCATCCGTCAGACCGGCCTTTCAGGACGATCACTTTGGTGGTAACCGGCCCCAGGGGCGCTGTCGGTATCTCTGAACTGCATGTTGTAGAGCTTGTAATATTCCCCTTCTTTCGCGAGCAGGGATTCGTGGGTCCCTTCTTCCACAATCTTGCCGCCGACGATGACTAGGATCCGGTCCGCGTTGCGGATGGTCGAAAGCCGGTGAGCAATCACGAGCGTCGTGCGCCCTTTCATCAGCTTGTCGAGGGCGTCCTGGACCTCGACCTCCGATTCCGTGTCGAGAGAGGAGGTTGCCTCGTCGAGGATCAGGATGGGGGCGTTCTTCAGCAGAGCTCTGGCAATCGAGATTCTCTGCCGTTCACCGCCCGAGAGTTTTACGCCCTGTTCCCCGATGACCGTGTTGTACCCCTCGGGGAGTTTCGTGATGAAGTCGTGGGCATTGGCCGCCTTGGCAGCCATGATGATGTCCTCGTCGCTTTTTCGGATATCTCCGTAGGCGATGTTGTTGCGGACCGTGTCGTTGAAGAGGATCGTCTGCTGGGTGACGATGGCCATCTGGCCCCGGAGAGAATCGATAGTCACGTCGCGGATGTCGCGCCCGTCGATTAGAATTCTGCCGTCGTTCACGTCATAGAACCTCGGGAGCAGGTTGACGAGCGTCGTTTTTCCACCGCCGCTCATCCCCGCGAAGGCGACCATCTCGCCGGCCCTGATTTTCAACTGGATGTCTTTCAGGACGGGAATCTGGTCGTAGCTGAAAGAAACGTGATCGAACTCGATCTCTCTTGTAATGGCGGGCAGGGGTCTTGCGTCTTCCCTGTCCCTGATATCCGGGGGCGTGTCCATGATCTTGAAGATGCGCTCGGCCGCCGACAGGCCCTGCTGAATCGTGAGGTTCACGTTGGTCAACCTCTTCGCGGGTTCGTAAAGCATCAGTAGAGCCGCGAGGAATGAGAAAAAAGTCCCCGGTGTCGAGATGCCGTTGATCACCTGGTACCCGCCGTAGAAAACGATGGCGGCGATTCCGGTGCCTCCCAGGAACTCCATGAGCGGGGCCGTGATGGCGCGAACGGACACCGTTTTCATCACCAGCTTGAAAAGCCGTTCATTTTCTTTCGAGAATCTCATGTTCTCGTAATTTTCCATGCTGAAGGCCTTCACGATCCTGTTGCCGGAGATCGTTTCCTGGAGCAGGGAGGTGAGGGATCCCATGGTCACCTGGCTGGCCCTGGCGATTTTCCGCATCTTGCGGCTGAATCGAGTAACGGGGTAGATGGCGATGGGGAAGACAACCATGGCGATGAGGGCCAGCTTCCAGTCTCGGTAAAAAAGGACAAAGATGAGCGCGACGAGCGTGAATGTATCTTTGAGGACGCTTGTAATCGCCTCGGATACCGTGTCCCGGACGAGGTTTACGTCGTAGGTGATACGCGACATGATAGTCCCGGTGGGGTTTCTGGTGAAAAAGGAAAGGGGCTGGATCTGGATGTGCCGGTAGAGGTTGTATCTCAGATCGGCGACGATTCTGTGGCCGATGAAGCTCATCAGGATCGTCTGGCCGTAACTGCTCAGACCTTTGAACAGATAAAGCAAGAGAACGGCTATGGGTATCCAGATCAGGGCGTCGGCATTTTTGTTCACAAAAATCTCATCCAGGGCGGGCTTGACGAGATAGGCTGCCGCGGCGGTCGTCGATCCGACGACCAGCATGCAGAGCATCGCCAGGATGAACTTCCATATGTGAGGCCTGGAAAGCCTCAAGAGTCTTTTGTAAATAGCGAGCATGAAATTATCGCTTCCCGGATGGGCCGGGGGAGGTCATCTCCGTCCGTTTTATTCAATTGCCATTATAATGCATTTCCACGCTGCGCCCAAGATGAAAAAAGTCACATCTGCAGCAGTTTATAAGCCAGTTCAGCCGCGCGCCGGGACGCGCCTGGCTGACCGAGATTCTCCCTGACTTTTGACAGATTCTTTTTCATTTCACCATATTTTTTTTCGTCTGACAGGATCTGGATGATGGCCTCAGCCATTTTCTCCGGGACGACATCACCCTGGATGAATTCGGGTACGATGGTCTTCCCCGCGATGATGTTGACGATGCCGATGTGCTCGACATCGACGAGCATCCTGCCGACGGCATAGGTCAGGGGGGAGACCCTGTAGACGATGATCATGGGCGTTCCCAGCAGGGCCGTCTCCAGCGTGGCCGTTCCCGAGGCGACCATGGCAAAATCCATCGCGCCGATGGCGTCGTATATGTGATCCTTGGCGAGGGCAAGTCTCTTCGGGAATGCCCCGCCGATATTCCGGACGAATTCTTCCGAAAGGGTGTCGGCCACCGGGAGGATGAACTGCACGGGGGAAAGTCTCTGGCTCAGAATCCGGGCCGTCCCGAGCATGTCGGGAAGAATCCTTCTGACCTCCCCCTCCCTGCTGCCGGGCAGAATGCCGATGGTCCTGCAGCCGGTTTCCAGGCCGAGACGCCCGAGGACCTCCTCCCTGGAGGATTTAACCCGGACCGTGTCCAGGAGGGGGTGTCCTACAAAGTGAACCTCCATGCCCGTCCGGCCGTAGAAATCCGCTTCAAAAGGAAAGATCACGGCCATGCGGTCCACGATCTTTTTCATCTTCGCGACCCGCCCTTTTCTCCATGCCCAGACCTGGGGGCTGATGTAATAGAAGACCCGGACCCCCTGTTTTTTCGCGGCAGCAGCAAGGGGGAAATTGAAGTCGGGATAGTCGATGGGGATGAGCAGATCGGGCGGGGATTCCCTCAGGTCTTTCCTCAGGTCGAAAAAAACCTGCAGGATGCGCGGCAGGCGGGAGAACACCTCCGTCAGGCCGACGACGGCCATTTCGGAGGAACGGGCCACAAGGTCGACGCCGGCCTCCTCCATCCTTACCCCGCCGAGGCCGTAAAAATGGATTCCCGGATCCATCTCGTGCATGGCCCTGACCAGGTTGGAGCCGTGAAGGTCCCCCGACGCCTCGCCGGCGATGATCATGATCTTTCTGTTTCTGTCCGGGTGATTCATTTATGTTTCTTGCGGGGGTTCAGGAGCTCCCGTTGATGACATCGCTGACGCGGCGGACTTCTTCTTCGGTGATTTCCGGAAACATCGGGAGAGACAGGACTTCCGCAGCGCTCGACTCGCTGACCTTCAGGTCATCGATGCCTTTCAAACCGGCGAAGACCTTTTGCAGATGGAGGGGGACGGGGTAGTAGACGGCCGAAGCGATGCCCCGGGCGGAAAGGTTTTCCAGGATGCGGTCCCGGGCGGCGGAGCGTATGGTGAACTGGTGATAGACATGCCGGCAGTCCGGTGTCTCGGACGGTAGAATGACGTCTTTCCGGCGGATAAAGGACCTGTAGAGATCGGCGGCTCTCCTGCGCCCATCATTCCATTCTTCAATCCTGCGGAATTTGACCCTCAGGATTGCCGCCTGGATTTCGTCCAGCCGGCTGTTGTATCCCAGCAGGTCGTGATGGTATTTGACCCGGCTGCCGTGATTCCGGAGAAGTCTGAGCTTCTCCGCCGTGCCCTGTTCACGGGTGACCACCATCCCGCCGTCCCCGTAACAGGCCAGGTTCTTGCTCGGGAAAAAGCTGAAGCAGCCGAAATCGCCCATCGAACCGACCCTGCGGCCTCGATACAACGCGCCGAAGGCCTGCGCGCAGTCTTCAATCACCTTGAGGTTGTGGCGCCGGCTGATTTCCAGGATGGTATCCATGTCTGCCGGGTGACCGAAGAGGTGGACGGGGATGATCGCCCGGGTCCTGGGCGTAATCTTTTTTTCGATCGCGGCCGGGTCGATGTTGTAGGTCCGGGGGTCGATATCGACAAAGACCGGTTTTGCCTGCAGGAGGGCGATAACGTCCGCCGTCGCAATGAAGGTGAAGGGTGTCGTGATGACCTCGTCGCCCGGCTGGACGTCGCAGGCCCGGAGGGCGAGAAGCAGCGCGTCGGTTCCGCTGGCAACGCCGATCGCGTGGGGAACGCCCTCGTACGCGGCGATTTCGCGCTCCAGCTCCCCGACGTTCGGCCCGAGAATAAAATGGGCCTTGTCGAGCACCCCCCGGATGGCGGCGTCGATTTCCCCCTTTATTCCCTCGTACTGCCTCCGGAGATCGACCATGGGGATCATGATATCAACTCGCCTCCCGTTTTCATCAGCCTGAGGATGTTGACGGCCAGTTCCAGGGATTTTCGCCCCTCCTGTCCGGACACCACCGGGATTGATCCGGTCTCCACGGAGCGGATGAAGGCCCTGATCTCCTCTTCGAGGGGATCACAGGGGATGACCTCGACATCGTTGTAGCCGATTCTGACCTTGCCGTCAGATCCTTGCGTCTTGCTCAGGGAAACGAGTTCCCTTTTTTCGAAGTCGACGGAATGGTAACCTTCCAGCCCGAAAAACCGTATCTTTTGGAGGTTCTTCAGGGTGATGCGGCTGGCCGTGATGTTGGCCACGCAGCCGTTCTCGAAGACCATCCGCACGTTCGAAATGTCCACCTTGTCGGAAAGGACGGAGACACCGACGGCCTCCACGTTCTTCACCGGGGATTTCACGAAATGAAGGATGATATCAAGATCGTGGATCATCAGATCGAGTACGACATCGACGTCGGTTCCGCGCTCGATGAAGGGATGGAGGCGATGGGACTCGATGAACATGGGTTTTTCGATGACCTTTCCCAGCGCCGTCACGGCCGGGTTGAAGCGTTCCACGAACCCGATCTGGAGAATGACGCCTTTTTTGCCGGCCGTGTCGATGAGGTCATCGGCCTCCTCGAGCGTGACAGTCATCGGTTTTTCCAGGAGGACATGGACTCCCGCCGCAAGAAAGTCCTTCGCGACGGCGTGGTGGAACCGGGTGGGGACCGCAATGCTGACGGCATCGACACCGCCGATGAGGTCCCGGTGGTCGGTGAAGGCTTTGCAGCCATAAAGGACCGCCGCTTTCCGCGATCGTTCGAGCAGGGTATCGGCCACGCCGACGACCTCCACGCCCGGCAGGAGCTTGTACTTCTGCAGGTGGTAGTTTCCGAGGTGGCCAATGCCCACCACGCCGACCCTTAATGTCTTCATCCTTGCCTTACCTGCATACACCCCTTTCCGATCCTTCGATGAACTCGACCATGTGCCTGACCTCGGGCAGATCCGGCACCTCCGCCCTGACTATTGCAACGGCTTTTTTCAGGGTCAAAGCGGATCGGAATATAATCTTGTACGTCTGCCTCAGGGCCTTGAGGGTTTCCTCGCTGAATCCCCTGCGTTTCAAACCGACCACATTCAGCCCGTAGAGTCTCGCGCGGTTGCCCGAGACCGTCACGTAGGGCGGCACATCCTGCGCGACGGCGGAGGCGCCGCCGATGAAGGCGTGGGTTCCGATCCGGGTAAACTGGTGGACGCCGCTCAGGCCGCCGATGATCGCGAAATCCTCCACGTCGATGTGACCGGCCAGATTGGCGGCGTTGGCCATCACGATAAAGTTTCCCAGCCGGCAGTTGTGCGCAACGTGGCTGTAAGCCATGATGAGATTGTCGTTGCCGATCTTGGTCATGCCGATATCGGCCGTCGTGGACCGGTTGATGGTGACGAATTCCCGTATCACATTGCGGTCACCGATGATCACCCGCGTCTCTTCTCCCCGATACTTCAGATCCTGCGGGGCGGCCCCGATGGAACTGAACTGGAAGATCCTGCAGTCGGCGCCGATGTCCGTGTGGCTGTCGATGATGACGTGGGGCCCGATGACGGTGTTTTTTCCGATCGTCACGTCGGAATGAATGACGGTATAAGGACCGATCTGGACCCCTTCACTCAACTGCGCGCCGGGGTCCACGATGGCTGCCGGATGAATGTTCATCATTTTCCCTTCTGTCTGTTCAGGCGGGCAGGCAATGCGCCTCACGCCTTCTTTTTCTCGAGCGCCTCGACCCTCTTGAGAAGCGAAGTGACGGTGTTGCGAAGCTCGGGCATTTTGCTCAGGTGGACCTGGAGTCGAAGCCATTCCTGGTGCGGCATGGTAGGCGACCCGGATACGATCTGCCCGGGCGGGATGTCCCTGGCGACGCCGGACTGGGCCGCGATCATGACGCCGTCGCCAATCGTAATGTGGCCGATAAGACCGGCCTGCCCCCCCAGAACAACGCTCCGTCCGAGTTTCGTACTACCGGAAATCCCGACCTGGGCGACGACGATGGAATTTTCCCCGATGACCACGTTGTGGGCGATCTGAACGAGGTTGTCGATCTTGACCCCCCGCTGTATCCACGTCTTGCCCAGGGTGCCGCGGTCGATGGTGGTATTGGCGCCGATTTCGACGTCGTCGTCGATCTGGACATAGCCCGCCTGGGGGACCTTGAAATTGTCGCGACCGGGATTCGCGAAACCGAACCCGTCGCTTCCCACAACGACGCCCGCGTGGAGGACGACGCGCTTCCCGATAATGGAGCGGCGATAGACTGTGACATTGGGGTAGAGGACCGAATCCTCTCCGATGAGAGTGTCATGACCGATACAGGTCCCCGGGTAGAGGGTGACCCCTCTCCCGATTCTGGCACCCCTTCCGACAAAGACATTCGGGCCAATGGCGACCCCTTCTCCGATCTGGGCCCCCTCTTCGACGACGGCATCGCGGCTGATTCCCGACAGCGGTTTCTCCTCGGGATAAAAGAGTGACAGGACCCGGGCCATGGCCATGTAGGGGTCTTTCACAACCAGGAAATTGCGGTCCGATCCTTCAGGGGGCCGGGCGACAATGATCGCGGAGGCCCTGGTCGACGCTATCTTCTTCTGGTATTTCGGGTTTGCCACAAAGGTGAGGTCGCCTTCCCGGGCCTCATCGATGCCCTGGACGCCCGTTATCGTGGTGTCGCCGTCGCCCCGCACGCTTCCGTTCAGAAAGGCAGCGATTTCCCGCAAGGTCATGCTCGTCTTTTTCATGACAGACCCGGATGGACAGAATTATTTCTTGCCTTTGGATCTTTTGTTGAATTCTTCGATGACCTTTTTGGTGATGTCCACTGACTTGCTGCGGTAGATCACCACCGGATTGTCAATGCTGAATATAGCCGTGTACCCCTCTTTTTCTCCGACGGCTTCTATCACCTTGGCGAGCTCGGGAAGGAGCTTTGCGGCCAGTTCCTGCTCTTTCTGGGCCATCTCCCGGTTGGCATCCTCGACCATCCTCTGGTAATCTCTCAACTTGTTCGAATAGTTGTTTTCCTTTTCACGAAAAGCGTCCGGCTTCAGAACAGACCGCTGCTTCTCGAGGTCCTCCTTCAGCCTCCTCATCTCCGCTTCTTTTTGCTGGAGCTGTGCTTTCTTTTTTTCAAAGGCTTTTTTGAAATCAGCCTCCATCTTGTCCCCGGGTTCCGAATCCATGAGAGCCTCTCTCAGATTTACAAAACCAAATTTCTGCGCCCAGGACAGGCGGGGGCCTGCCAGCATGATGATCAGAAACAGGGCCAAACCCGCTGTCCATAATCCCGTCTTTCTCATGTCTTTTTCTCCTTTTTTTGTTGTTTGCTCAGGGCGACAGTCACACGGCAGGGGTTCGTCTGCGGATTTATATCCATGAAGCTTTCGCCCTTTCTCCTGTCACCCGACTTAATCAGCCGGAGCAAAAGAGTCAAGGAATGATTTTCGCCTGATGCCTCTAGTCAAACCAGATTGTTCGACCCTTAGCCTTAAGCTTGATGCCAATGATTTTTTTCTTTTATCTTTTGCCTTTTGCCTTGCGCCCTGCACCTTGCGCCTATTCCTTTACATAAACCACCCGATTGTGAATTCGAAGCGGCTGGCACTCTCACCTTCTTCCTGGTCCAGCACGTAACCCCATTCGAGCCTGAGGGGCCCTATGGGAGAGTACCAGCGAATGCCCGTCCCGACCGTGTGTCTCATATCGTTCAGGTGATACCCGCTTTCCCACGTGTTTCCGGTATCGTAGAAAAACAGCCCTTTCATCCCGGCGTTCTTGATGAGCGGAAAGAGGAACTCGAAATTGGCGACGAACATGGTGGTGCCCCCAATGACGTCTCCCGTCGCCGGATCCTTGGGACCCACGTCTCTCAACCCCCTCAAAGAATTGATGCCACCCAGGATGTAGCGTTCATAAATCGGGATCTCCTGTCCCGACTCCGGCATCTCATAACCGGCGCGGGCGCGCGCGTTGAAAACATAATCCTCAAAAATCGGGAAAAACCAGGAGGTGCTCAGCGAGAACCGGGCAAAGTCGACGTCCCCTCCGAAGATGACCCCGTATTGCTCGGCCGTTGCCCTGTTCCGGCTGCCCCTGGAGGGGAAGATGGCGTCATTCGTGACGTCCCTGGAGAGAGAGACGGTGACACCGCTCTGCGTCGTTTCGCCTTCCTGTTCCTTGATGACGAGGGCGGCGTCATCGTCCACGTCCTGCACGTCGTTTAAAGACAGCTTGTAGCCGATATACCCCGAGACCTTCTCGAAAACAGGATAACCCAGCGTGGCTCCCAAGCCGCGGGTATGGAGGTTGTACTCATCGTATTCTCTGTAGAGGTTCCAGATATCAAACTTGCTCCAGAGGGGCAGATCGAAGAGCCACGGTTCGGTGAAAGACAACTCCATGCTGTTCATCTCGGAGCCCAGGCGGGCGCTGAGGGCCAGGGTTTGCCCTCTGCCGAAGAGGTTATTCTGGGATATCTGTGCCATGACCATGGCGCCTTCATTCCCGCTGTAGCCCGCGCCGATACTGAACATGCCCGTCGGTTTCTCTTTCACGTTGATGTTGACGTTGGTCAGGTTTTCCTGGGGGCCTTTCTCGGTCTGGAAGTTGACTTCTTCGAAAAATCTCAACCGATTCAGCCGCTCGAAACTCGACTTCATTTTGTCGCTGTTGTAAAGATCCCCCTCGGTCATGGCCAGGAGCCTCCGGATGACCTTGTCCCGGGTTTTCGTGTTTCCCGAGATGGTGATCCTGTTGAAATAGACCTGGATGCCTTTCTTGATTTCGTAAGCCACATCGACCCGCTGTTCCTTCTCCTTCGGATTGACGCGGGGTGTGACATCGGCATAGGCGTACCCGTCGTTGTTGGCCATCCGGGAGAGATACTCGATGTCCTTGAGGACGGCTTCCCGGTCATAGTAGTCCTTCTGTGTGACTTTCAGTTTCGTCATCATCTCTTCCCGGGAAACGGTGAGCGCGTCACCCAGGATTTCCACCTTCCCGACCTTGAATTGTTTCCCTTCGTTTATCGCGATCTTTACATAGATGCCTTTCTTGTCGTGCGTGACTTCCGGGTCCCCGATTTGAGCCTGAATGTACCCGTTATTCAGGTAGAACACCTTGAGTTTGCTGGTGTCCTCCCTCAATTTTTCGGTTTTCAGAACGCCGGCGTCCGAGAAGTAGCGGAAAATAGTTGTTTCCGACGTCTGCATGACGTCCTTGAGCTGCTTCTCCGTAAAGGCCTGGTTCCCTTCGAACTTGATGGACTGGATGTAAAGTCTCTCGTTTTCCTTGATGTTGAACACGAGCCGGATTTCCCTGTCGCCTTTGGGTTCGGTCGCGTAGTCGATTTCGGCGTTGAAATATCCCTTGTCGTCGTAGAGCGACTTGATCTTTGCGGTGTCCGTTCTGACCTTGTCCATGTTGAGAACCTGACGGGTCTTGATAGTCAGTGTCGCCTTGATGTCGTCGGTGCTCACCTTGTCATTGCCTTTGATGATGATATCCGAGACCGTCGGTCTCTCCTTGAGCGTGAAGGTGATGAGCTTGCCCTCGGGACCGTCGGAAACATCCGCGGTCACATCGCTGAAATATCCCATCCTGTAAATGGCTTTGATGTCGGCAGTCAGATCGGCCTCGGTCAGCATCTTCCCCTTTGTGCTTTTAATTACGTTCAGAATGGCATTGTCTTCGATCTTCGTGTTGCCCTTGAACACGACCCCGGCAATCCTCTCCTTGCCCGATATTTTAAGAGAGATCTCCCTGGCCAGCTGTGTGGACAGGCTGCTCACATTTTCCTTTCCGCTCCCCTGGACATAGATACCCGGCAGGACCTTCTTCTGTTTCACGTCGATCAGCCTGGAATCCAGGCTGAAGAGATTTCCGATTGCCGTGAGGCTCCCGATGATCACATAGTCTGCCCCGATCGCCTCTCCGGCGGCGATCGCCAGCCTTTCGTCGATTTTCTTTCCACTGATCTGCTGCAGGTACTGGTCCCTGGGGACGATGGCAAGGTCCTTCCTTTTCCTCAGTTCCGCCGAAATGCCGCTATCAATGTCTTCCCTCAGGGCCGCCGCGTCCTTCTCGGCGTACACGTCAAAGGGCAAGACCGCCACCTTTCTCACATCCTGGGCGCCGGCTTGCCGGGACAGGAACACGGATAAAACACAGAGGGCGCAGAGAACCAGATTCCATTTCCGCGTCATAAGCCGCTTACTCGCTGTGGGTGATCTTTCCATCCTCGAGTTCGATCCTCCGGGACATGTGACCGGCCAGTGTCCGGTTATGGGTGACCACGACCAGGGTGATGTTGCGTGACTGGTTAAGGCCAAGCATGGTTTCGTAAACCTTTCGCCCGGTCTCCGAGTCGAGGTTGCCCGTGGGCTCGTCGGCCAGGACGATCTCGGGTTCCATCATCAGGGCCCGGGCAAAGGCGACCCTCTGCTGTTCACCGCCGGAGAGCTCCCCCGGTTTGTGCTTGATCCGGTGACCCAGGCCGACTTCTTCGAGAAGGGTTCCCGCCCGGTCGGCGGCCTCCATTCTCTGCATGCCGCTTATCAGACCGGGCATCATGGTGTTTTCCAAAGCGTTGAACTCGGGCAGGAGGTGGTGGAACTGAAAAACAAACCCGATTTTCCTATTCCGGAATTCCGCGATTTTTGTCTCCTGCCAGTCGAAGACGTTGACGCCGTCAAACAGGACGGTTCCCGAGGTGGGGTGATCGAGGGTTCCCAGGATGTGTATGAAAGTGCTCTTCCCGGCCCCCGAGACGCCGAGCATGGCCAGGGATTCACCCCTGGCGATCTCGAGGTTGAAGCCCTTGAGAACCTCGATTTCCTGACCGTCTTTGATAAAGCTCTTTTTCAAATCCTTGACGAGAATCATAAGGAATAAAATCCGTCTGTTCGTCCGGTGCCCTACTCGTACCGGATCGCCTCGGCCGGATCGAGCCTCGAGGCGTTCCTGGAGGGGTAAAGGGTCGCGAGGAAACTGATCAGCAGGGTCCCGATGACGATGATCACCACGTCCCCGTAATTCACCTTGGAGGGGAGTTCGCTCAGGTAGTACACGTCGCCCGGCAGAATTTTGAAGCCGAAAAGGTTCTCGATGAACCGCGAGATATCCCCGAGGTTGACGGCCACGAGAAGTCCCGCAAGGGTGCCGAGAAGGGTGCCGATGCCGCCGATGATGACACCCTGATAGACGAAAATTTTCATGATGCTCTTCGACGTGGCGCCCATGGACTTGAGGATGGCGATGTCCTTGTTTTTCTCCATGACGACCATGATCAGGGTGGTGATGATGTTGAACGCGGCCACCAGCACAATGAGACTCAGGATGATAAACATGACCCTCCGCTCCATTTTGAGGGCCGCGAAAAGGTTTTTGTTCATTTTCATCCAGTCCCTGGCCCAGAAGGGAAAGCCCAGCTTGTTTTCGATGGCGGCGGCGATTTCGTTCGCCCTGTAGATGTCGCTGACCTTGATTTCGAGTCCCGTGACCAGATCACCGATATTCAGGAATTCCTGCGTATCCCCGAGGGAGGCGTAGGCGAGGGAAATATCGTATTCATAGAACCCCGATTCGAAGATGCCGACCACCAGGAATTTCTTCATCCGGGGCACCATGCCGACGGGGGTCGAGATCCCCATGGGGGAAACGACGTACAGGGTGTCGTAAAGAAAAACACCCAGATTCTTGGCCAGCTCCTTGCCGACGATGATGCCGGGGAGATCGCTGACGGCCGGTTCGAGCTTGAGGGCTTTTCTCCTTTCCGGCGAGAGGAGTTCCAGACCCCCCGCCGTCGTCCGCCCCAGGTTGATGACTTTCGCCGCGTCCGCGGGCGAGAGACCTCTCAGCACGATGCCGTGCACGTTGTCGCCGCTTTTGAGCATGGCCTGGCTGTAGATAAAGGGTGTCGAGGCGACGACTCCGTCGACCGTCTCGACCGCCTCCTTCACCCGCTCGTGGTCCTTCATCATCCCCGTGTACTGCATGAGGACGACGTGGGCGTTGATCCCCAGGATCTTCTCCCGCAGATCCGTTTCGAATCCGTTCATCACGGCCAGCACGATGATCAGCGCCGCCACCCCCAGGAATATCCCCGTGATGGAGATGAAGGTGATGATCGAGACGAACACCTGCTTTCGCTTGGCCCTCAGGTAGCGCAGGCTGATGAATAATTCATAAGACATGGAGTTCCCCTGAAATCAGCGCTCCCCTGATCTTTCTTTTTCTTCCTCTTTCTTGCGCAGCTGAGGAAAAAGGATGACATCGCGGATGGACGGCGAATCCGTCAGCAGCATGACCAGCCGGTCGATGCCGATCCCCTCGCCGGCCGCCGGCGGCATGGCGTACTCCAGCGCCTGGATGTAGTCTTCGTCCATCTCGTGGGCTTCCTCGTCACCCGCCTCTCTTTCCCGCAGCTGCTTCACGAAACGTTCGCGCTGATCGATCGGGTCGTTTAACTCCGAGAAAGCGTTGGCAATCTCCCGCCCGTACACATAAAGCTCGAATCGGTCGGCCAGTGAGGGGTCCGCCGCGTTGCGCCTGGAGAGCGGCGATACCTCTATCGGGTAATGGGTGACAAAGGTCGGCTGGATGAGTCTTTTCTCCACTTTCTCGTCGAAAATGGCCATCTGGATCTTCCCCAGGGGCTGGTGCTCCTCGAAGGGCAGGCCCATTGCATCGGCGGCCCGGCAAAGCCTGACCCGGTCGTCGAGCACTTCGGGGTCGATGTTGCCGAGGCGAATCAGCGCTTCCCGGACCGTCAGGCGCGGCCAGGGGGGGGTGAAGTCCAGTTCGGTCCCCTGGTAGGTGATTTTCAATGAACCGAAAAGCGTCCGGACGATAAAGGTCAGAAGCTCCTCGGTCAGGACCATGAGGTCTTCGTAGGTGGCATAGGCCATGTAGAATTCCATCATGGTGAATTCCGGGTTGTGCAGGGTGGAGATCCCTTCGTTTCTGAAGTTCCGGTTGATCTCGTAGACGCGTTCCAGCCCCCCCACGATGAGCCGCTTGAGATAGAGCTCCGGCGCGATCCGCAGGTAGAGATCCATGTCCAGGGTGTTGTGGTGCGTCTTGAAAGGTCGCGCGAGGGCGCCGCCCGCGATGGGCTGCATCATCGGCGTTTCCACTTCGAGGAAGTCTCTCTCCTGCATGAACTGGCGAATGAGCTGGATGATGCGGCTCCGGGCCTGAAAGACTTCCCTGACGCCAGGGTTCACAACCAGATCGAGGTGCCGCTGGCGGTAGCGCGCTTCCACGTCGGTTAAACCGTGCCATTTTTCCGGCAGAAACCGCATCGACTTCGAAAGAAGCCTGAGAGCCGCGACTTCTATCGTGAGTTCCCCCGTCTTTGTCTTGAACAGCCTGCCCTCCACCAGGACGATGTCGCCGACGTCCAGGCCTTTGAAGAGGGCAAACCCTTTCTCGCCGACGCGATCCTTGCGGATATAACACTGAAGCCTCCCCTTCCGATCCTGAAGGACGACGAAAGCTCCCTTTCCGAAGTCCCGGATGGCCATGATCCGCCCCGCCACGGAGAACTGTTCCCGCACCCCGGCGAGGGCGTCATGGTCCAGGTGACCGTAATGTTTCTGGATCTCATCGGTCCGGTGGCCCACCTTCACATCGTTGGGGTAGAGTTCCACACCGCTCGCACGAAGGGAGTCGATTTTTTCCCGTTTCTTTCTGAAAAGTTCGCTTTCTTCCATCCTGACGTTCCGACGGGTTTATATAAAGCGATTTGACTATATTTTTTTAGTCCAATAGTCAAGAAAGTTTTGGGTCCCGGCGATTTATGTAGAGAAAAACATTGACAAATATCCGACGGCATAATAGCATTCCCGCGTTTTTAAACGGGGGCAGGGACCGCTTTTGGGGATTTTATGGAAAGAACCTTGATTACGGGTGGGGCGGGTTTTCTTGGCAGTCACCTTTGCGATTATTTCATCGCGAAGGGTCACCGGGTCATCTGCATGGACAATCTCCTGACCGGCAACATGGACAACGTGGCCCACCTCATCGGCCATGAGCGGTTCACGTTTATTGATTATGACGTGACCAATTATATCTATGTCGAGGGGGGGGTGGACAACATTCTGCATTTCGCCTCTCCCGCAAGCCCCATCGACTACCTGCGGCTCCCCATCCAGACGCTCAAGGTGGGGTCCCTGGGGACGCACAAAACCCTCGGCCTTGCCAGGGCCAAAGGGGCCCGGTATCTGCTCGCTTCGACATCGGAGTGTTACGGGGATCCCCTCGTGCACCCTCAGGCGGAGGATTACTGGGGGAATGTGAATCCCGTCGGTCCGCGGGGCGTTTACGACGAAGCGAAACGATTTGCCGAGGCACTGACCATGGCCTATCACCGTTACCACGGGGTGAACACGAGGATTGTCAGGATATTCAACACTTACGGTACGAGGATGCGGATCGACGACGGAAGGGCTCTCCCGACCTTCATGATGCAGAGCCTCCGGGGTGAGGCTCTGACCGTTTTCGGGGACGGCACGCAGACCAGAAGTTTCTGCTATGTCGACGACCTGGTGGAGGGCATTTACGGGCTTCTGTGCTCCGATGAGCACGAACCCGTGAATCTCGGGAATCCCGACGAGATGTCCGTCCTGGAATTCGCACGGAAGGTGATCGAAGTCACCGGGTCCAGGAGCAGCATCGTCTTCAGGGATCTGCCCGTCGACGACCCGAGAATCCGGCAGCCCGATATCACCAAGGCGAAGAAAATTCTGGGCTGGCAGCCCCGGGTTCCGCTCGAGGAAGGACTGAGGCGGGTGCTCCGGTATTTTGAAGGCAGGGCAAGATGATCCTTGTGACAGGTGGCGCAGGCTACATCGGCTCCCACGTGGTCAAGCGGCTCGGGGAGCGGGGGTATGACCTTGCTGTCTATGACAATCTCTCCCAGGGGCACCGGGAGATGGTCACCAGCGGCCGGTTCATCGAGGGGGATCTGTCCGAGACCTCCCGGCTCGTGAGTCTTCTCAAGGACCATGGCGTAACCGGGGTGATTCATTTCGCCGCCCATTGCCTTGTGGGAGAATCGGAGGAGGATCCCCGTAAATATTATCATAACAACGTGGTGAATACGATTCATCTCCTGGATGCCATGTTGAAAACGGGTGTTCGAAGGATTGTCTTTTCCTCCAGCGCGGCGGTCTACGGTGAGCCGCTGAGGGTCCCTATCGAGGAGGACCACCCAACCGTGCCGACCAATGTCTACGGGCAGACCAAACTCGTGGTTGAGAACATTCTGGCAAAGTATGCGTCGGCCTATGGTCTTCAATACGCGGCGCTTCGCTATTTCAACGCGGCCGGCGCCGATGAAGGGGCAGCCATCGGGGAGGACCACAGGCCGGAGAGCCATCTCATCCCCCTGGTCCTCGACGTGGCCATCGGGCGGAAAAAGGATATAACCATTTTCGGGACGGATTACGATACGCCCGACGGGACTTGCGTGAGGGACTATATACACGTGAGCGATCTGGCAGACGCCCACATTCTGGCTCTCGAGGACCTCGCTCAAAGGGGCCGGTCCTCGGTCTACAATCTCGGAAACGGGAAGGGCTTCTCCGTCCGGGAGGTTATTGAGACGGCAGAGACAGTGACGGGAAAGAAGATCCGCGCCGTCGCGGGAGGCCGCAGGCAGGGGGATCCGGCGCGGCTGGTCGCGTCGTCGGTGCGTATCATGGAAAACCTGGGGTGGCGTCCGGCCTATGCGGCGCTGGAGTCCATCGTGGCGACGGCCTGGAATTTCCACCGGAAGAGATTCGGTTGAAAATGTTGAAACGCCTTGTCAGCAAAAGAAGGATACTGGGCCTTATAAAAAATTTTTCCCGGGCGAAGGTTCTCGTCGTCGGAGATGTCATGGTCGATCACTTCATCTGGGGGAAGGTCTGGCGCATCTCGCCCGAAGCGCCGGTGCCCGTCGTCGAGGTGGCCAGGGAGAGCCTTCTGCTGGGCGGGTCCGCAAACGTCATGCACAATATTCTCTCGGCGGGCGGTCAGGTATACGCCGCGGGGGTGATCGGGTCCGATGATATGGGACGATGGTTCCTCGACGAGTGCAGAAGGAAAAAGGTCGGCACGGAGGGGATCGTCATCGAGGACGGGCGTCCCACAACGGTCAAAACGAGGATCGTCGCGCACAGCCAGCAGATGGTCCGGTTCGACCGGGAAAAAGTCGATCCGATCCGGGCGGACAGCGTCCGGCGCATCACGGACTATGTCCGATCCGCCGTAAGGGATTTTCACGCCATCGTCATCTCCGACTATAATAAAGGGGTTGTGTCCGAAACGCTCCTGGAGGGGATCCGGAAGGCCCGGGTCGGCCGTAAGACAACGGTTTGCGTGGATCCGAAGCGGGACGATTTCAGTCTCTATCGAGGCTTTGACGTCATCACGCCGAATCACCACGAAGCGGCCAGGGCGGTCGGGCTGGCGCGGATCGAGAGCGGGAAAAAGGAACCGCTCGAGATCGGTGCAAAAATCCTCGAGCGTTACGGGTTCAAGGCCGTTCTTGTCACCCGGGGGGAGGAGGGCATGGATCTCTTCGAGCGGGGAAGCGCCACACACATTTCCGCCGTTGCCAAGGAGGTCTACGATGTGACCGGTGCGGGGGATACGGTCATCGGCCTCTTCGCATTGGCCGTCGCCGCCGGGGCAAATTTCAAAGAGGCCGCTTATATCGCCAATCAGGCAGCGGGGATTGTCGTCGGAAAAGTGGGGACGGCATCGGTATCGCAGGATGAGCTGGTACAGGCCTTCTTGTAATCCCTGCTCGCCCGCGGGCGGCGTAATCGCGGTGGGCAGGACGCGGAAACGGCGTACATGAGTGAACTTCGAAAACCCGATCCGGTTAAGCTGGTCTGCAGTGTTTTTGCCTCGGATCGGGAAACGCTGATCGACGCGCTCAGGGTGTTGTCCGATCTGTACGGCAGGGCCGACTACCTGAGTGAATATCTGGCCTTTGATGCCACCGATTATTATGCCCGGGAGATGGGGCCTTCTCTGGTCCGGCGCTTCGTCTCCTATGAGGACCTGATAGAACCGGACGCCCTGCCCTCGATCAAGAAAGCCGTCAACGAAGTGGAACGACGGTTTTCGGAGGGCGGCAATCGCCGGGTCAACATCGACCCTGGCTGCGTCTCCGGGGGTCATCTGGTTCTGGCCACGGGGAAGAGCGGCGCCCACCGCCCCTATCTGCGGGATGGCGTTTATGCCGACCTGACCCTCATTTTCGGAAATGAAGCCTTCAGGTCTCTGGAGTGGACCTATCCCGATTACGCCGACGGGAAGGTCCGGGCGATATTCACCCTCATTCGAAAGAAGTATCTCCTTCAGCTGAGAGACCGGCAGGCGTCCGGGGCGGAGAAATGAGGTCGTGAAGCGTGGAGGTCGATTCAGGCGATTTAGTTGAACAAGGGGATAGACAGACCATGATCAAGAGCATGACAGGTTACGGAAGGGCCGAGACCCTGCACGAGGGAAAAAAGTGGGTTGTCGAGATTCGCTCCCTCAATCACCGATACATGGAGATCATCGTCCGCCTGCCCGGCGCGCTCACCCCCCTGGAAATGGAGATCAAGAAAAAGGTGGGTGAGAAGCTCGTTCGGGGTCGCGTCGACGTGACGGTTCAGATGGATGCCGCCGGCAGTTCCGGGGGGGCGATGCAGTATGAACTCGATCTTCCCCTTCTGAGGAACTACCTCGAACTTCTCAACCGCATCAGGACCGAGCTGAAACTCAAAGAAAAGGCGGACCTGAACACCGTATCCCGGTTCAGGGACATCTTTGTGCCTTCCGAACGCAAGCTCGACGCCGCTCAGGCCTGGGTGATCTTGAAGGACGTTCTGGACAAGGCCCTGAGGGATCTCGTCCGGATGAGGGAGAAAGAGGGCGCGGTCATCCGGAAGGATTTTCTATCCCGGATCGGGAAAATACAGAAATACCTGGAGGCGACGAAGAGCAGAATACCGGAGGTGGTCAGCGAATACCAGAAAAGGCTCTCCGAGCGGGTGAAGGAACTCTCCGGCGGGCTGGAGCTGGACGGGATGAGGCTGGCCCAGGAGGTGGCCCTTCTGGCCGAAAAAACGGATATCACGGAAGAGATCGTCCGTCTTGAGAGCCACATCGAACAGCTCACGAAACTTCTGGACAGCCGGGACAGCGCGGGCCGGAAGATCGATTTCCTGCTTCAGGAGATGTGCCGGGAAGTGAACACCATGGGTTCCAAAAGCTCCGATGTGATGCTTTCCCATCAGGTCATCGAGTTGAAGAGCGAGATCACGAAATTGAGGGAACAGGTGCAGAATGTTGAGTAAGAAGGGAACCGGCAGCGGCGAGCGGATCTTTATCGTGGTCGCCGGGCCGTCAGGCGTCGGTAAAACCACCCTGTGTACGGAGTTGATTCATCAAGTCCCCGAGGTTAAATTCTCCGTATCCTACACGACGCGATCTCCCCGGCCCTTCGAGGTCGACGGCAAGGACTACTTTTTTATTTCGGAGAAAAAATTCCGGGAGCGTATCAAGAAGGGAGAGTTCGCGGAGTGGGCGGAAAAATACGGGTATCTCTACGGGACGTCCAAGGAAACCATGACGGAGTATCTCCGAAAAGACAGTGACCTTATTCTGGCGGTGGATACGCATGGCGCCCGCGCTCTGAAGGTCGGTTACCCCGGCGGGATCTTCGTTTTCATCCTTCCGCCGTCCCTCAAGGTCCTGAAAGAACGGTTGACGTACCGGGGGGCTGAGAAAAAAGCGAGCCTGGAAAAGCGGTTCAACAACGCCGTGGAGGAAATAAAGGAAACAATATGGTATGATTATATCATTATAAACGATCGCCTCGAATCTGCCGTTGATCACCTCCGTGGGATCTACCTTGCGGAGAAAAGCAGGCGAGAGCGGATGGCAAAGAAAATAGAGGAATTCATCAAGTAACAGGAGGACAATGGCACATGGCAAGGGTTACCGTCGAAGATTCACTTAAAGAAGCCAAAAACCGGTTCGCCCTGGTTATTCTTGCGGCGCAGAGGACCCGCCAGCTGCTGAAGGGATCGAAGCCGAGACTGGAAAACGTGGAAAACAAGGAAGTGGTGCTGGCTTTGAGGGAGGTTGCGGCGGCGAAGGTCAAATACTCTCATCCCGAACTCCTCGTCTCGATTGAGGAAGAGGAGCGGAAATTCATCGGCGAAGACACAGGGTTCATCGGCGAGGATGAAGACACCGAGTGATGAAGCGAGGAAAAGGCTGATCTTCGCCCTGGATATGGGGGAAGATCTCGAAAAAACGCTCGGCTGGGTTGATCGGCTGAAAGATCACGTGGGCCTCTTCAAGATCGGGAAAGAGGCCTTTACGCACTTCGGTCCCCAAATCGTCCACGGGATTCAGCGGAAGGGGGGCCGTGTATTCCTCGACCTGAAGTTTCACGATATCCCAAACACCGTTGCGAAAGCCGCCGAGGGCGCCGTCAAGCTGGGTGTGGCCATGTTCAACCTTCATGCCCTGGGGGGGAAGGAAATGATGGCCCAGGCCTTCTCAGCGGCTCAGAAGACCGCCGGGGATGCCGGTGTGCCGACGCCGGTCATTCTGGCGGTCACTGTACTCACGAGCCTTTCCGGCGTTGACCTGAAGGATCTGGGCTTTCAGATGTCCCCGGATGAGCTTGCCATCCAGCTCGCCCGGATGGCGCGCGCTGCGGGGATGTCCGGTGTGGTCGCCTCACCCCGGGAGGTGTCGGCCATCCGGGCCGTCTGCGGAAGAGACTTCCTGATTGTGACCCCGGGAATCCGCCTCGGCGATGAAGTCGGGAAGGACGACCAGAAGAGGATCGACACCCCGCGAGAGGCGGTGCGAAACGGCGCCGATTACATCGTTGTGGGGAGACCGATCCGGCTTGCGCGGGACCCTGCGGCAGCGGCGGTTCGCATCGTGGAAGAAATCGCCCTCGGCCTGGCCGAACAGGGCTGAGAGCAAGGTCTCAGGCATCCAGCGACAGCATTCGTCTTTCTCCCGTTACCCTGGACCCGGTACCCGATACCCTGAATCATGCAGGTCATCTACGGCATCAATCCCGTCACGGAAATGCTGCAGGGCGGCGCGAAAGGCGTGCAGCGAATCGTTGTGGCCGGGACTCGGGGGGGAGAAGACATGAAGGTCCTGCTGGGTCTTGCCGCCCGGGCTGGTGTCCCCGTGGAGTACCGTGACAGGGCCTATCTCGAAAAGCTGGCCGGCACGGGGAATCACCAGGGTGCCGTCTGCCTTTGCAGGGATTTTGAGTACGCCGGTCTGGATGACCTTGTCTCAAATCGCCGCGAGCCCTTTGTGGAGGGCCTCATCGTCATTCTGGACGGTGTCACGGATCCGCAAAACCTGGGCGCCCTCCTGAGGACGGCCAGGTGTTTCGGCGCCAACGGCGTCGTCATCCCCCAAGACCGGGCATCCCCGGTAACCCCCGCGGTTGTCAAGGCATCCGCCGGTGCCGCCCTGCACCTGCCCGTGGCGCGCGTCGTAAACCTCGCGAACACGCTGGAGCGCCTCAAAAAGGAAGGGTACTGGATCTACGGGGCGGAGGCCCGGTCAGGTACCGACCTTGAGAAGGTTAACTTTGGGGGGGCCGTCGCACTCGTCATGGGGAGCGAGGGAAAGGGGATCCGCCCCCTGGTCCGCAAAAAATGTGATTTCTTCGTGTCTATCCCCCTTCCGGGGAATTTCGAATCCCTGAATGTGTCCGTTGCTGCCGGCATTATCCTCCATCAGATCGACCTCGGAAGGAAACGATCATAAGTATTTATAATTACTGAGAGATTATTTTACATCGACACAGTGTTCACCTGGGGTGCCCGAGCCCACTGAGCGATTGGGATCGTGGCACCCTTTTTGCTTTATAAGGGTTCGGAAAAGCTTGGCATTTCACCTTTTCATTTTTGCGGGGGTAAAACTTTAAAGAAAGACCGGCGGGCGTCCGATATATTTTAAGAGGGTAAAGCAATTTTAGTGGTGTCTCCGGGGGACCTGCCCGGCCGCGGGAAAATTTTATAATTCGAATCGAAACGCCCCGTCGAGGGGATTCCTGTTGAAGGAGAGAATGTTATGGCCATCTATGTCTGGGAGGCAGAGACAAGAAACGGTGAGGTAAGAAAGGGTGAAATCGAGGCGCTCAACGAGTCCGCCGTCCGGGGGCAGCTTCGAAGGCAGGGCCTGAAGCCCGTCCGCGTGAAGGCCAAGCCGAAGGACATCCTGGAGTCCATCCCGATTTTCAAGGGCAAGGTGAAAGACAAAAGTGTGGTGATCTTCGCCCGGCAGTTTTCAACGATGATCAGCGCCGGACTCCCTCTCATCCAGTGCCTTGAAATCCTTGCAACCCAGGAAGGCAACAATACTTTCAAGAAGGTCATCAAGTCCATCAAGGATGACATCGAGGGAGGTGCCACGCTGACGGATGCCCTCAAGAAGCACCCGAAGGTGTTCGACGAGCTTTTCGTCAACATGGTTGCGGCGGGCGAAGCCGGCGGTATTCTCGACACGATCCTGAACCGCCTGGCCGCCTATATGGAAAAGATGCTGAAGCTCAAAAGCAAGGTCAAAGGCGCGATGGTTTATCCCGCCACGATCGTGCTGATTTCCTTCGGAGTCATCACCATGCTTCTCCTCAAGGTCGTCCCTGTCTTTCAGAAACTCTTCTCGGGGATGGGCCAGGACCTGCCCTTCGCGACCCAGTTGCTCATCGACCTGAGCGACTTTGTCAGCAGAAGTTTCATCTACATCATCGCTTCCATCGTGATCGGTGTTGTCGTCTTCATACGCTACTACCGAACGGAATCCGGCCGCATGACCGTCGACCGGTTTGTCCTCCGATCGCCGATCTTCGGCCCCCTCATGAGAAAGGTGGCCATCTCGAAGTTCACGCGGACCCTGTCCACGATGATGAGCAGCGGTGTTCCCATTCTCGACGGGCTCGAGATCGTGAGCAAGACCGCGGGGAACAGGGTGGTGGAGAAAGCGCTTCTGGAGACCCGGAAGAACATTCGCGAGGGGAAAACCATCGCCGAACCGCTCCAGGAGACGAAAGTCTTTCCTCCCATGGTGGTCCAGATGATCGCCGTCGGCGAGGCGACGGGCGCCCTGGATTCCATGCTTTCCAAGATCGCCGATTTCTATGAGGACGAAGTGGATCAGGCCGTGTCGGCCATGACCTCCCTGCTGGAGCCTATCATGATGGTGTTCCTGGGGGGTATTGTGGGCGGCATGATCGTGGCGATGTATCTTCCGATATTCCAGATTGGCGCCCTAGTGGGTCATTAGCCATCCATAAAAAAATGGTCGGGATGGCGCGATTTGAACGCGCGACTCCTGCGTCCCGAACGCAGTGCCCTACCAGGCTGGGCCACATCCCGACAGCATCTGAAAATATAAAATTTATCCTCAAAAGTCCACACCTTTTTTGTGTCTGACCGGCCGAAGGGCCGGATTTCAATGGACGAATATCCCGGTGAGGACTTTGTCAAGGATCCGGGACCTCCCTCGACTTTTTCCCACCCCCCTTCACAATGACGGCCTTCCGTGGAGAGGGGGTTCTTTTCCTCCGTTCAGGATTTATAATGTTCCGGGGTCCCCTTGATTCCAACCCAAGTTGTTATTATAATAGAAATAAAGGAACTTACGGAAGGCTTTAAGGAGTTGTTTTGTCGTGCAAAGCATGTTAAAGGGAGAAGAGAAGAAGCGGCGGAGGATAGCGGTCGGTGATCATCTACGATCTGAAGTGTAAGAACAATCACAAATTCGAGGGCTGGTTCAAGGACAGGTCCAACTTCGAGGAGCAGCAGAAGGCAAGGCTCATCACCTGTCCCGTCTGCGGCGGTTCCGAAGTGGACATGGTCCCCTCGACCGTGGCCATCATGGGCAAGGACATGAAGGTGCCCAAAAGGATGGATTCAACGGAAATCTCCGGGATGAAGATGCTCCAGGCGCTCAACGAATACGTCAACAGGCACTTCGAGGACGTCGGCGAAAAATTCACCGAGGTCGCTCTGAAGATTCATCACGGTGACGAGGAGCGACGAAACATCAAAGGAACCACGACGCCCAGGGAAGAGGAAACCCTGCGGGAAGAGGGGGTCGATTTCGTCAAGATCCCCGTACCCAAATTTGATAGTTGATTTTAAACCCGCAAACGTGATTATCATCGAGGGGGTCCGACGACCCCCTTTTTTGCTTGAGTGGACACCGTGAAAGAAACCTTCAAAAACATACTCAAAACAATCGGCCACACCCCGCTGGTGGAGATTCGCAGGCTGAATCCCGCCGGAAAGGTCCGGATTTACGCGAAACTGGAGAGTTTCAACCCCGGGGGGTCCATCAAGGATCGCACGGCGTTTTACATGATCGAAAGGGCCGAAGAGCGGGGAGAACTCACGAAAGACAGGGTCATCCTGGAGGCCACGAGCGGGAATACGGGGATCGGGCTGGCGATGGTGGCCGCCGCCAAAGGTTACCGGCTATGCCTGACCATGTCCGAGTCCGCGAGCGAGGAGCGGAAAAAAATCCTGAAAGCCCTGGGGGTGGAACTCAAGTTCACGGCCGCTGCGCTCGGGACCGACGGCGCCATCGAGGAAGCCTACAGGCTCATGCGGGAAAACCCCGACAAGTATTTCCTGGCGGACCAGTTCAACAACGAGGACAACGTCGCCGCGCATTATCACGGAACGGCCGAAGAGATATGGCGACAGACGGAGGGAAGGGTGACGATGGTCGTTGCCTCCCTGGGGACCTCGGGGACAGCCATGGGTCTGTCGAAAAAACTCAAGGAGTATAACCCCGCAATCCGCATTGTAGGCGTGGAGCCCTACATCGGGCACAAGATTCAGGGCTTGAAGAACATGAAAGAGTCCTACCAGCCCGGTATTTACGACCGGAGCCGCCTGGACGAGAAGGTGAATATCCTGGATGAAGATGCCTTTGAGATGGCGAGGAGGCTTTTACGCGAGGAGGGCATCTCCGCCGGGATGAGTTCGGGGGCCGCTATGCACGTGGCGGTGGAAAAGGCCAGGACCCTGGACGAGGGGTTCATCGTGGTGATCCTTCCCGACGGCGCGGAGCGTTACCTGAGCACGGAACTCTTCGCCGACAAGGAAAGGTCAACGCTCAGGCTCTACAACACGCTCAGCCGGACCAGGGAGTTCTTCCAGCCCATCAACCCTCAGGAGATCCTGATTCATTCCTGCGGTCCCACGGTTCATCTTGTGCCGCACATCGGCAGCTATCGCCGCTTCGTTTTTTCGGATCTTCTGATCCGGTATCTTGTCTACAAGGGATACCGGGTGAAGAACATTACCAACGTCATCGATATTTCCGATAAGGCCATCAAGGGCGCCGACCGTGAGCACATGGACATGTCGGAGTTCACGGAGCGGTCTTTCAGGGAGTTCGTCGCGGGCATGGAGAAATTGAATATCCGCCGCGAGCCCCATTACCCGAAGGCAAGCGAAAACATCGATGCCATGCTCCAGCTCTCGGAGAAACTGGTGGAGAAAGGGTTTGCTTACGAAAAACTCAAGTCTGTCTACTTCGACATATCAAAGCTCGAAGACTACGGGCGCCTTTCGCATATCGATCTCGGCAAGGTCCAGCAGGAAAGAACGGTCGACGTCGACGATTACGAGAAAGACAGCCCCGTCGATTTCACCCTCCTCAGGCGGTCCAACCTGGCCGAACTGAAAAGAGGGATCTATTTCAAGACCCGCTGGGGAAACGTTCGGCCGAGCTGGCATCTGGAGTGCGCGGCCATCTCGATGAAATATCTCGGCGACACCTTTGATATCCATTGCAGCGGTTCCGACCTCGTCTTTCCGCATTGCGAAAATGTCATGGCCATCGGGAAGGCCGCCACGGGGAAGCGCCTGGCGAACTACTGGCTGAATTCGGAACTCGTCATGATGGACGGGAAAAAGATGTCCCGGTCGCTGAACAATTTTTTCACGATCGAGGACCTTGAGGGCCGCGGCTTCAGGGGAAAGGAAATCCGCTATTTTCTGCTCAGCTCCCATTACCGCAAACCCCTGAAGTTTTCCTTCGGGGCCCTTGATACGGCCAGAAACACCGTCCGGAAGGTGGACGAGTTCGTCCAGCGGCTCATCCACTTCACCCCCGGGCCGGGCGATCCCGATATAGACCAGTACGTTTACGATGTGAAAAACGGATTTGTCGAAGGGATGGACGATGACCTGAACGTATCGGCCGCTTTTGCGTCCCTCTTTGGTTTCGTCAAGAAGGTCAACGGGTCCCTTTCCCGGAATCTGTTGAATGTCGTTCAGCGGAACAGGGTTCTGGAAGTTCTCAGGGGAATCGACGCCGTACTGGGCATCATGAGCTTCGAAGAGGAGGGGCTCAGCCTCGAGGCCTCGACGCTCATCAGACAGCGTGAAGAAATGCGTCAGAAAGGCCAGTGGAAGGAAGCCGACGAGGTCCGCCGGAAACTCTCCGAAATGGGAATTATCCTGCAGGATACCCCCGAGGGTACTGCCTGGAGGAACAAGTAACTATGTCAGAGGGTGGTCCGTTTCCCCCTTCCGGTTTTCCGACTGAAATTGTTCACGCATCACCAAAACTCCCCGCCCATTTTCTCGTGCCATTAATTCCAAAAACTATATCGCCAATAGGGGAGAGATTGTATATGTTCCGCCGACTTTGATCGCCTGAGACAGGCGGGATAGCGGCTTCGCTGTGCCCGCGGCAGAAGCATGCTGCCCGGGTCATGGAAAAAGGAAGTCGGATGACGGTATTTTCTGACGCTGAATCTCTATAGGGGGAGAATGCCTTCGGGTCGATGCCGTCGATTCATCGCGGGAGGTGCGGATCCATGGAGATGGACAACACGACCTTCGGGCTGACGATGCTCATCTGCGGGATGGGGGGGACTCGGATTGTTCGCTCCGATGATCGGCCGTCCGAATCAAAGGGAACCCCGTGGCTGAAATCGCCACGGGGCTTTCTTAATGACCGCCCGCTGGTCTGCTCACCACTCCGGACGATTTTCTTTTTTTAGATAAAATCCTGACCGGGTTCTCACGCTCTTCTGCGTTTTATCCATTTTTCAATTTCGATCGCGACGAGGGGGACAAAGGCCAGGATGGTACAGATCAGGAGTTCGCCGGCCGTCAGGGGTTTCGTGTCAAATATAGGGTTCAGAGAGGGCACGTAGATCACCGCGAACTGCAGAACCACGCCCACGAGCACGGCCCCCAGCATGGCCTTGTTGCTGAAGAGCCCGATCTTGAACAGGGACTGGTTTTCTGAACGGACTCCCAGGGCCGTCGTCAGCTGGCTCCAGACAATGACCGTGAAGACCATGGTCTCCCAGTCCTCGTTTCCCGCTGATAACTCAAAGTACTGAACGCCGATACAGAGAGCCGCCATGAGCAGGCCCACCCAGATGCAGAAAATGCCCAGCCCGCGGGCAAAGATGCCTTCCCTCGGGTCCCGCGGCGGCCGGTTCATCACATCGCCCTCGATGGGCTCAACGGCCAGTGCAAGGGCCGGAAGGCTGTCAGTCACGAGGTTCATCCAGAGGATCTGGATCGGCATCAGGGGCAGCGGCAGCCCGAAGAGCGGGGCCAGGAAGAGCGTCAGAACCTCGCCGGCATTGCAGGACAGGAGATATTTGATGAACTTCAGGATGTTGTCGTAGATCATCCGGCCTTCCTGGATGGCCTTCACGATCGTGGCGAAGTTATCGTCCAGGAGGATCATGTGGGAGGCTTCCTTCGAGACATCCGTTCCCGTGATGCCCATGGCGACCCCGATATCGGCCCGTTTGAGCGCCGGGGCGTCGTTCACGCCGTCGCCCGTCATCGCGACGACCTGCCCCTTGTCCTGGAGAGCCTTAACGATCTTGAGCTTCTGTTCCGGGATCACCCGGGCGTAGACCCGGATGTCCTCCACACCCTTTTCGAACTCCTCGAGAGAAAGCCGGTCCAGGTCCCGATTGGTCAACACGCCCGCCCCGTCATCGATCATTCCGATGCGCCGGGCGATGGAACGCGCCGTCAGCGGGTGGTCGCCCGTGATCATCACGGGCCGGATGCCGGCGGACTTGCAGAGGGAAACGGCCTGGCGGACCTCCTCGCGGGGCGGGTCCATCATGCCCGCGAGACCCAGGAAGGTGAGCCCCTGCTCCACATTTTCCGGTGAGAGATCATCGGGCACTTGGTTCCAGAGCCGCGCGGCTACAGCCAGGACGCGAAGGCCCTCTTCGGCCATCCGGTCGTTCACGCGGCTGATCTCGTCGGTATTGATGGGCGCCAGCTTTTGGCCCTCGAGCACGTTGACGGTCTTCTCGAGCATGACGTCGACCCCTCCCTTCGTGAGGGCCATGTAGCCCCCCGGCCAGCGGTGGAACGTCGTCATGCACTTGCGGTCCGAGTCGAAGGGTATCTCGGACACCCGGGGGTGCTCCTTTTCAAGGTCAACTTTGATGAACCCGTGATCATAGGCGACCTGGTAGAGGGCGATCTCCGTCGGATCCCCCGTGACCCCGACGGAACCCTCGTCGATGACGTAGGGAAGCGCGTCGTTGCTCAGGGCCAGGGCCTTCATGAACTGGTCGAACCGCCTGATGCCGGGGTCAGTGCTCTTGTACAGGGTGCCGTCAGCATAAATCTCCTCGACGGTCATGCGGTTCAGTGTGAGGGTCCCCGTCTTGTCGGAGCAGATATAGGTGACCGACCCCAGGGTCTCCACGGCGGGCAGCTTCCGGATCAGGGCATTGTCATCCGCCATCTTGCGCGCCCCCAGGGCGAGGGCGATGGTGATGACGGCGGGCAGGGCCTCGGGAATGGCGGCAACGGCAAGCGATACGGCCGTGAGGAACATGAGCACGGCCGGCTCCCCCCGCAGGAGCCCGATGCCGAAGATGAAGGCGCAGATAAAAAGAATCGCCACGGCGATTTTCTTTCCGAAGACGGTGAGGCGCTTCTGGAGGGGTGTCTTGACTTCCTCCTCTTCCTGGAGCATCGTGGCGATCTTCCCGAGTTCCGTGTTCATCCCCGTTCCCACGACCACTCCGGTTCCCCGTCCGTAGGTGACCACCGTGCCCTTGTATACCATGTTCGACCGGTCTCCCAGAGAAAGCATCTCCTCGTGCAGTGGGCGGGTGTGTTTTTCCACCGGGACCGACTCACCCGTGAGGGCCGCTTCCTCGATTTTGAGCACGGCTGCCTCGGTGAGCCGCATATCGGCCGGGACGATGCCCCCCGCCTCGAGAAGCACCAGATCCCCCGGGACGATCTCGGCGCCCGGGATGGAAGTAACACCGCCGTCGCGGAAGACCCGCACAACGGGAGCGGCCATCTTTTTGAGGGCTTCCATGGCTTTCTCGGCACGGTACTCCTGGCTGACACCGAGGACGGCGTTCAGAAGGACAATCACGATGATGGCGATGGTATCGGCCACTTCCCCCAGGAAGCCCGAAACCACGGCGGCGGCGATCAGAATGATGATCATGAAATCTTTGAACTGATCGAGAATCATCGCCAGCACCGTTCGCTTTCCCTTCTCCACCAGTTCATTGCGACCGTACTGGGCGAGCCGCCTTTGGGCCTCGTCCGAATGGAGGCCCTCCGCCGGAACTTTAAGCTCTTCTAAAACGTCCTTGTACCCTTTCTGGTGCCAGTTGATCATCTTCGCCTCTCCATCCAATTTGATAACATGCCTTCGGAAATAAGGGTGTTTTCACCTTCCCGTGATTAATCTTTTGTTCTGTGCTGCTGAATGCCGAGCCGTTGATTTATTCAAAAAAAAATGCCGCGCCGGCAAAGGTGGTTGAAGGAAAAGAATAAAATCATTTTTTCCAACTGCTGTCAACGCGAAATTTGATTCATGTAATCTTTCGGAATCATTAAAGAATCTCATAAAATTCACCATGGAACTCAATTTCAATCGTGACAGGATATCGGGGATATCTACTTGCCGATTGACTCGATATAAAAACGGACATACGCGCAGATCTTTCTCAAAAAAAGCAATGCTTTTCAGGATATCGTTTTTATCAGCGAAGCGAACTTGCTTCATGTATGGTCTCCCGCTCTTTAACTTTTTTTCTTCCGTGTACTCTGGCAATCAAGGTCACAGATCAGGGGTACGGAACGTGCAATTTCCCGGGCTTCTTTTTCGATCTCCTTCTGTTCTGCCTTCCCACTGACCACGCCCCGAAGCAGGATTCCATCCCCTTTGATCTCCATCTCCAGTGTCGTGGAATAGAAGCCGGGGTTTATGACAACTTTAGCTTTGATTCGCGCTACTAAAGCTCTCATCTGGATCAGTTTCTGTGCCTCCGGCGTCTTCAGAGCATCTTTCGACTCAAGGAGATTCTTCACGATTTCCACGATCTCCTCTTGTTTCTGTGTGCCGGTGTCAAACTTGATTTCGTAAGCCTCCGGGTCATCCAATCCTTTACCGTAGGCAATATGAAGAGCACAGTCTATCTCCCGGTCAGCCTGTTTCACGAGAAGTCTGGCCGTTTCCCGATTCACCCCTTCCTTTTTCATGAACCGTTCGATCCGGTAATCCAAGGGTGCGACGATGCGGATCCCGAGTGCATGAGGAATTCCCTTGACGAGGTAATTGCTGCCCCTCGTCAGGAGGATTACGTTATCCTTCGCGGCATGTTCGAGTATCACGCTGTGTAACATTGCCATGAAGGACATGAATTCATTCCCTCCCCAGCTATCAATCGATTCCTGGCGGCCCTTTGCGACAAACAGGTTCATCTGTTTCGCAGCCTCCTTGGCCTCACGAAGCAGCCGTCCGATCCCGATGTATTCATAGCCGAAATAATTTCGTAACTCGCGCCCGATCTCCAGGGCTCCGGTTCCAAACTCGCTCGAAATAGATAAGATTGCCATAATTCCCCCAAAGGTTCTCCATGACATCAAGACTGCTCTGCCATCTTGTTACTCGTTACCTCCAATGACATTTCGCCGTATTTCCATGCAGCAGAGAATCATACCATTCGGTGAGGCTTGATGGATTTAACCCCCCGGTAATGAATCTCGCAGGTGACCGGGACGCGGTCGCGCGTTCTATTGACTTCTGCGTCAATGGCTTTGTGTTCCCGGATACTTCGCGCAATGCCACGCAGAATGATCCCGTTTTGCGCAGCTTCCACTTCCAAGGTCGGGATGAGGAAATCCGGATTGGTCAGGATAACGGCCTTGATCTTTGCAGCGAGTGCTCTCATTTCGAGTTCACCCTGTGCAGCCTGCGTCTTCAGATTGTCTTTCGCCGCGAGGAGTTTCATGATCGCATCGATGACTTGATCGTTACTCTGTGCACTGGTGTCGTACCTGACCTCATAGCTCTCCGGGTCGTCCCACTTTTTCCCATACAGCTGGCGGAGAGTTGAAGCGATTTCGTAGTCCGCCTGTTTGACGAGAAGACTCGCATTTTCCCAACTGATGTTCTCTCTCGTCATCACGCGCTCGATTCTCTTTTCCAAAGGTGCTACAATTCGGACTCTGAGAACATGGGGAATCCCGCCAAGCAGATAACCGGAACCCCTTGCCATAATCACGACGTTGTCTTTCATGGCATGGTTCAGAATGACACTCTGACCCAAGGCCATGTAACCCATGAAGGACCAATCGTACCGTTCCCATATATTGGGCTTGGCCTCCCCATACTCCTCACCGAAGCGTTCCCACCTTTTGCCTGCTTGAGAGGCCTCTTTCCGAATTCGGCCCAGCGCTAAGTACTCGTATCCCAATTTTTTCTCGATCGCGCGGCCGATCTCTTCCGCACCGCTTCCGAACTCATATGTAATGGATAGAATGGCCATAGATCCTCCACTGGTTTCACTGACGGGGATGAGGTGCACGCTCCTGTTCGCTAGCCGGATCGCCGGTTGGCTCGTGCGCGAGTTCTTCTGCCGCGACCTCCCGCTCCGCCTTGGCAATCTTCCATCTCATCCAGAGCTTTCCGACCAATACCACGCCAATGGTGCAGATCGTCTGAACGATGTATTCTGTCGTCCGGGAGGGATGGAACCAGCGCTCAACAGCAGGATCCGTCACAACCATTTCCCCGCCAACCTTGCCGAGTATGGCGCCACCCAGCACGATGACGCTGGGATATCTGTCCATCAGGGTCGAGATAAGATTGCTCGTGAATATGACGATGGGTATGCTCACGAGCAGGCCGAAGATCAGGAGGACTGCGTTTCCCCCGGCCGCCCCGGCTACGGCAAGGACATTGTCGAGCGACATTGTGATATCTGCAATCAATATGATCTTGATCGCCTGCAACATAGTCGTCACGTCTTTCTCATCGCCGCCGCCCTGGTCAGCCTCCATGAACAGCTGGATGGCAATCCACAAAATCAAGAAGCCGCCTGCGAGTTTTATGTAGCTGACTTCGAGCAACATGGCTACAAAATAGGTCAGTACCACTCTCAGGAAAATGGCCACCGCTGATCCGAACGTTATGCCCTTCATCCGCTGGCTTTTCGGAAGATTTCGTACTGCCATAGCGATGAGCACGGCGTTGTCCCCTGAAAGGATCAAATTGATGAAGATGATATTCAGGAAAGACAGAAAAAATGCCAGATTCCAGTCGATCTGCAAAAACGATCCCAAGTCAATCTGCATAACGAACCTACCTAGTTCTTCGGGACTCCCTGGGTGATCAGGTGATTATATGTCAGGCTGGGAGGTATCGTGGGAGAAGGGCCTGTGATTCTAACAGCGAAGGACAGGAATCGCCTGGTTGCTTGAGGGATGGATATAAATAAAGGGTTGTATCTCGCAAAGACCTGTGCAGACGGACGGAAAAGTTTCATCAGCCGCAGCAAAAATCCCTGGATTTTTCTTCAGAAAACTCAGCAAATTTTCGCCATCAGCCATTGAAATTTGGCTAATGCGTACGAGATCATTGTCCTCGTAGAAATCGCAATTCAGAATTGCCATACTCAGTGGCAGGGTCAGACCAATGGCCAACAGGAACAGTGAATATTTCCTCAGCCACTTCATTCTTTATTTCTCCCGAACATCGAGGCCAGAACGGTGATCTAAAGTTCTTCTTTAAAATCAGGCATCGTTTAGGACAGATGGCACGTGGTGGATTTTTCCTCCGAAAGGGCATATTCACGCCGTAGCATGGTTGCCTTGCCCCCCGTTCCTGCACCAGGAGAGCATGGGGGAGAAATGGGTCCTGCCCCTGGCGGAGAATTTCTAATCGGATCAAAAAAGATTCCTTGTCACCCGGTGCTTGGGGAAGTAATGACCCCGTAATGGTCACTCGATGACCAGGAGCACTTGATCCACATCCACGTCTTGGCCTTCTTTGACCCTGATTTCTTTTATCTTTCCATTCGAAGTCGCAAAAATGGGGTTTTCCATCTTCATGGCCTCGAGGAGCAGGATCTGATCGTCTTCCTGTACATTGTCACCGGGTTTCACCAGGAGTTTTGTAATTTTACCGGGTACGGGGGCCAACACTTCATCCATCTGAAATTTCCTCCTTCAATAGTGATCTATCCGTTGAGGCTGGTGGTTTGATGTTTGGTTAAGAAATAACAACGGTATGGATATTTTCTACGATATGACTCCCATGCCAGCCAGCACGGATAGCATCACCGCCGCGGCGATCACGGAGCCGATCTGGCCGCCGGCGTTCGCCCCCATGGCCTGCATGAGAAGAAAACTCTTTTTGTTGTACTTGAAGCCTTCCCGCTGGACCACCCGCGCCGCCATCGGGAAGGCAGATATCCCCGCGGCACCGATCAGGGGGTTGATCTTCCCGCCGCTCAGGACCCGCATGCCCTTCGCAAAAAGAACCCCGCATACCGTGTCAAGACATATGGCCAGGAAGCCCAGGCCCAGAATAATCAACGTCTGTGGCCTTAAAAAAGCGGCGCCCGACATGGTGGCCCCGATGCAGAGACCCAGGAAGAGGGTCACGACATTGGCGATTTCGTTCTCAGAGGCCTTCGTCAGGCGGCTCACCACCCCTGATTCCCTCATCAGGTTCCCCAGCATGATGGTCCCCAGGAGCGGGAGCCCCTTGGGGGCGATGAGCCCCCCCAGGACGGTGATGACGAGGGGAAAGAGCATCTTCGTCGTCTTGGATACGGGCCGGGCCGTGTACTTCATGACGGTCTGCCGCTCGGCCTGCGTGGTCATGGCCCGCATGATGGGCGGCTGGATCACCGGCACAAGGGCCATGTAGGAATAAGCGGCCACCGAAACGGCACCGAGCAGGTGGGGTGCGTATTTCGATGTGACGTATATGGCCGTCGGGCCGTCACAGGCGCCGATGATGCCGATGGAAACGGCTTCCAGTTTCGTGAATCCGAAAAAAAGGGCCAGCAGGAGGGTCAGGAAAATACCGAACTGCCCGGCTGCCCCCAGGAGAAAAATGGACGGTTGCGCCAGAACGGGTCCGAAGTCCGTCATGGCCCCGATCCCGATAAAGATGAGAAGCGGGAACAGCTCCGTGTCCACCCCTGCATCGTAGATGATGCGCAGGAACCCGTCCTTGGCCATGAGATCGGTAAGGGGCACATTGACGAGGATGCAGCCGAACCCGATGGGGACGAGCAGCAACGGCTCACAGTCCTTCTTGATCCCCAGGTAGAGAAGGATACCGCCGACGATCAACATGACCATACTTCGCCAGTCCAGGGCAAGGGCCTGGAAACCGGCTATGAGCCCGCCCAGACCGTTGAGGATCGCTTCCAGCATGTCTCAGCCCTCCTTCTTTTCTTCTGCTTTTTCCGGAAAAAGCCGGCCCAGGGCCGTCATGACAAGACTCATGACCCAGAGCGTCAAAATGGTACCCCCCATCCCGCAGATGAGCATCGTCAGCCCGAAGGTTGTGTTATCCATCTCCATGTAACCGTTACCTCCAAATGGTTAGCAGTTGACGCCCGGTTTAATAGTTTGAAATGATGAGATCAGGATTACGCCAAAAAACTACGCTATCCGATTTACTTAGCAAAGGATGGACCAAGCAAAAATTTTTATAACTTACTTATATCATTAAAGTTTATAGATAGGCCTTTCTTCCGCATGACCGGAAATGTCTCATTTGTTAGACATTCTCAGGCGAATAGACCGAAAAAATCGTTACAAAGAGACATGGTTGATGAAAAGAGAGGAAGGATAATAGGAGCATGAACAATTATCCATACATGTTCTAATTATTGTACAGATTAATCTGAATTTGAGAGTTGATTTCCACAATCGTAAGCTATTGAAAAAATTAGAAGTCCCAGGATGATGATCTTCCCGTGAAGGTTTTGGATAGATTTGCACGCACATGCAAAAATTCAATTTGAACGGAGGTTGCAGGAGAGAAGAAGCGTTCAACGACTCCTTGTAACCCCCCTGCGGTCACAGTAATCGTAAATGGGACACCGGCTGCAGAAAGGCGAGAGAGGCCGGCAGATGTTCTGGCCGTGGGCCACCAGCAACGTGTTGAAGACGGCCCAGTATCTTCTCGGAAGCTTTTCCCGGAGGGCGAATTCCGTTTCCTTCGGTGACTTTGTCGCCACATATCCGAGACGGTTGGAGATACGGTGGACGTGCGTGTCGACGCAAAGGCCGTCCTTCTGATGGGCCAAGGCGAGAACGAGATTGGCCGTTTTCCTCCCCACCCCTTTCAGGGTCAGGAGATCCTCGAGCCGGTCCGGGACTATCGAGTGAAAGCGCTCGGTGAGGGCGCGGCAGACCTCCCGGACGTGGCGGCTTTTACTCCGATAGAAACCGACGGGGTAGATGGCCCGGGCGACCGTTTCCTCGGACAGTTTCAGCATTTTTTCAGGCGAGGAAGCCAGTTTGAAGAGCCTCTCCGTCGCTGCGGCCGTTACCTCATCTTTCGTCCTGGAACTCAGGACTGTGGATATGAGGATTTTGAAGGGGTCGCTCTTGCGCTCCGCCAGGGCTGTTGTGATAGGCAGTTCCCACTTTTTCAACTCCGCCTTGAGGATGCGGATGACATGGACGATGTCGCGGTCATTCATAATAAAGGGTCCCGGGTAACGGGTTCAGCGTAGAGGGTGTAAGGCAGAAGAGGAAAGCAAATGGCTAAAGGCTAAAGGCTAAGGGCATAGGGCCGCACATTTCCTGCCTTGAGCCCGATTCAGTGATATCCCTCTTCATGGGCCAGGATGTCCAGATGAAGGGTGGCGATATCTTCCAGGTCCAGGTCGGGCTCTTCTGCCTCTGCCCTGAAATCAACGGTTTTGATGTACCGCTTGCAGGCATCACAGACATCGACACGGTATTTTTCCTCTCCCTCCACGGTGAAATAGGCCAGGGACTGTTGCTCCTCGTTTCCGCAGAAGGGACATTTGACACGCTTGTAATGCCAGCGTGTACCGCATTGATTGCAGAAGAGAAATCGCCTTCCTTCCTCATCGCGGAGTTCCCCGATCTTGGGAATCCTGCCGCAGGTCGGACAGTAGCCTTCTTTCCAGCTCGATTTTAATATTTTACCGCTGTATTTCTCGGCGACGAACTCGAAGGCGGGTCTCAAGCTTTCCTCGATGAAGAAACGCAACAGATCGAAGGATTCCTCCTCGACGGCTTCGGGAGACTCTTCTTCCCCCGGCTGCGTGAAGGCTTCATAGGCCAGTTTCTCATAATCCAGGACGCCGTCTTCGAGATCCTTCAGGATCTCGCCGGTGTCCTCGGGATTTTTAGCCTTGCCGATTTCGAGAAGTTTCATGAAAAAATTCTTCGGTTCCGTCAGATCGATACCCCCGGCGCCGAAATCGATGATCGGCAGTCCCCCCTGGAGCTTTGCGTCGATGAGTTCGTCCTGAATGGGGAAGATACTCTTCTTCACCCTTCTGCGATATTCTTCCCGCAGAATCAGGATTTCACCGAGTATCTCGAGCAACTCCTGATAGTGCGGATTCCCCTCCTTGTAACGCTCTATGGTTTCCAGTACCCTCTTCAGATCCCTGGCCATTCGCCGTGCGCCTCCTCGCCTGTATTGGGGATTCCGTGCAAGCCCCCTGAAGGTTTTTATCGAAGAGAGGAACCTATATATCCTTTCCACCCCAAGTTCAAGCCCTTATTTGAGATTTCCGGCAGGGATCGTCGTGGAGAACGACCCGTTCTTCATGCCTCTTTGCGGAACAGAAGCCCTTTGAGGTAAAGGGAGTTTGGAATATGAAGCAGGACGGGATGGTCGATATCCTGGATCAGATAGTCAAGGACATCGAGCTTTGTCCCGCTGTCCCCGGCTGCCTTGAGGGATGCCTCCTGGAGGTCCTCCAGGGAAACCGCATGAGAACAGGAAAAAACGGCGAGAATCCCTCCGTTCCGAAGCAGCCGGAGGCATCCGGAGATCAGCTGTCTGAAAGCGCGGACCGCGCTCTCCCTCGTTCGTCTGCTCTGGGCGAATGAGGGAGGATCGACAATGATCATATCGAAGAACCGGCCCTTTTCATAGGCTTCCCTGATATAGCCAAAGACGTCCGCGCGGGCAGTTTCCACGGTTTGTAACCGGTTCAGGCGGGCGTTTTCTTCGGCCTGCTTCAGGGCGGCGGCAGAAATATCCACCAGCTTCACGGAACGGGCGCCCCTGAGGGCGGCGTGGATGCCGAAACCACCGGTGTTTGAAAAAAGATCGAGGACGTCGAAGCGATCCTTGACGCACAAAGCAACCCTTTGGCGGTTCCTTCTCTGATCGAGGTAGAAGCCCGTTTTCTGGCTTTCTTTCAACCGGACGATGAATCGGGCGCCATGCTCCTCGATCAGGATACTCTCGGGGATCCGCCCATGAATCGTCCGCTCCTCTGTGGTCAGCCCTTCCTTTGCCCTGAATCTCTCCTCCGATTTCTCGTAGATCCCGATCGGTTGGATGGTTTCAACAAGGCATGGCAGGAGCAACGGCCGCAGCCTTTCCATGCCCGCCGTGTTGATTTGCACCGCCAGAAAGTCCGCGTAGCGATCGACTACGAGGCCCGGCAGTTCATCGGCCTCGGAATGGACCAGCCGGTATGCCGTGGTGACGGTCCTGAGCTCATGTCTTTTCTGAAGAGCTTTTGAGATTTTTCCCGTCAGGAAATCTTTGTCTATGGCCCGATCTTCCGAGCAGAGGACCCTGACGGTTATCTGGCTGAGAGGATTCACGTATCCGATGCCCAGGAAAGAGCCTCCCCGGGCGTGAAGGCGTACCAGCTCCCCCGCTTCGACGGGCTCCTCGAAGGCCATAATCTCGTTCCGGTATGCCCAGGGGAAGCCGGATGTAATTTTCTCTGCCGTTGAATTTTTTAAAATGACCTTTTTCATTATTTTAATTATACTACGACAGTCGGTGTTTTGCCTATCCTATCGTTCACTTTTCCTTAAATCGAGGAGGGTAGAGATGACCGGGATCCGCCGCTGCCGGGATGAAGATTTTAAATCGATACATCACGTGATCAATGAAGCGGCAGGGGCCTATCGGGGCGTCATTCCCCCGGACTGCTGGAAAGAACCGTACATGGCGGAGGAAGAACTCGCGGGGGAAATAGCGGACGGGATATGTTTCTTCGGTTACGAGAAGGAGGGCGTGCTCATCGGTGTCATGGGGATACAGCACGTCCGGGACGTCAGCCTGATCCGTCACGCCTACGTGCTTCCGTCATGGCAGCGGCGCGGTATCGGGGGAGAACTCATTGCTGTGCTTCGCAGCCAGACGGATCGGCCAATCCTCCTCGGAACCTGGGTTGACGCCGGGTGGGCCGTTCACTTCTATGAGAAATACGGCTTCAGGCCCGTTCCGCAGGATCAGAAAGACGGATTGCTCCGGGCCTACTGGCACATCTCCGACAGGCAGATCGAAACATCGGTCGTGCTGGGAGATGAAAAATGGTTCGCACTTCGCGAGGCTAAAGGCTAAAGGCGAGGATATTCCTGTCTTCCACCCATTAGCCCTTAGCCCTGCGCCTTGAGCCCGTTGTAATGAAAGGAACGTTATGATCAAAGATCTTGTGATGCGAAACAGAAGTTACAGACGGTTTTACGAGGACGTCCCCATTTCTCTCGAGACCTTGCGGGAACTGGTGGACCTGGCGAGACTTTCAGCCTCGGCGGCCAACATGCAACCCCTGAAGTACGTCCTGTCCTGTGATCGGATGAGGAACGCGATGATTTTCGAACACCTCGCCTGGGCGGGTTACCTGAAGGAGTGGCCTGGACCCGCCGAAGGGGAGAGGCCGTCAGCCTATATCGTTATGCTGGGCGACAGGTCGATCTCGAAGAATGTCGTCTGTGATCACGGGATCGCCGCCCAGAACATACTGCTCGGTGCCGTCGAGAAGGGCCTCGGCGGGTGCATGATCGCATCTGTCCAGAGGGAAAAACTCAGTGCGGTTTTGGGCATTCCCGACCGATACGACATTCTCCTCGTCCTGGCGCTGGGCAAGCCCAAGGAGACCGTTGTCATCGAGACGGTGGGACCCGGGGGAGATATCAAGTACTGGCGGGACGGGGAGGGCCGCCACCACGTGCCGAAAAGATCACTGGAAGAAATCATTATTGAATAAAGCTAGAGGCTAAAGGCTAAAGACTAAAGACTAAAGACTAAAGACAAGGATATTCCTGTCTTCCACCTATTAGCCCTTGGCCCTGCGCCTTAAGCCCCTTCGACGAAAGGAATCATTCATGCTAAGTGCCGAACAAAGCTTGCTTTTCGTGATCGATGTCCAGGGGAATCTCTATGAGTCCATGCACGACAAACTCTTCCTCCTGGAAAACCTGAAGAAGCTCATCCCGGGGGTGATGGTGTTCGGGGTTCCCGTTATCCTCACCGAGCAGATAAAGATCGGGGCGACCATTCCTGAAATCGCAGGTCTCATGAGCGGTGTGCAGCCCTTCACCAAGGGAGAGTTCAGCTGCCTCGGGAATGAAAAAATCATGGACCACCTGAAGGGTTTGAAGAAAAGGCAGGTCATCGTATCGGGTATCGAGACCCATGTGTGCGTGTACCAGACCGTCATGGATCTCCTGGAGCGCGGATACGAAGTCCACTTGGTGGCCGATGCGGTCTCATCGCGGACCCGGGGGAACAGGGAGATCGCCCTCGAACGGATGGTGCAGGAGGGGGCGAAACTGACGAGCACGGAGATTGTCCTGTTCGAGCTTGCCAAGACGGCGGAAGACCCGCGGTTCAGGGATATCTTCAAAATTGTGAAATAGATTGAGAGGTGCAAAAAAGGACCTGCCGGATTCCGGCAGGTCCTTTTTCATGGCTGTGGTTTAAGCTGCCGCTTCAGTGGCCGGGTGTTTCCTTCTTTTTTTCCTCGCCGTAGATCTTCAGGGTCCCGTGCTCCGCCATCTCCTTGTACCACTTGGGGTGCTGCTTCTTGGCCCAGCCC
>DAIMEJ010000010.1:0-115344 GCA_036725345.1 Syntrophales bacterium | reverse complement strand
GCCGACAACCTGCAGACGCCGGCCCAGATGGGCGCCTACGTGCAGAAGGTTTTCTTCTGCCCACCCCCGCCCGCATCGGCTGAAGGGAAAGCGGCTGTGGTGCCTCCTCCTCCACCAATGGTTCCGGGAGTCGACAAGCTTGACGCCATCTATTTCGACTTCGACATGTTCGAGCTGAAACCGGAGGCGAGGGAGACTTTGAAGAAGAATGCCGATTGGCTGTCGAAGAATCCGGGCAAGAAGGTTGTCGTCGAGGGGAACTGCGACGAGCGCGGGACCGAACAGTACAACATGGCCCTGGGCCAGAGAAGGGCTGATGCTGCGGCCAAGTACCTCAACACACTGGGTGTTCGTTCTGACAGGATCTCGACGATCAGTTACGGTGAGGACCGCCCCGTGTGCTCGGAGTCGACTGAGGGGTGCTGGTCCAAAAACAGAAGAGCTGATTTCATACTGAAGTGATTATTTCCGGAAGGCCGAAGCCTCACGAAGGCTTCCGCCTTCCGGCACAAGTCCCCAGATCTTGAATGAAATTGTTTTCTCAGCACATATGCGCGAGGAAAGGGCTGCCTTGGATGCCCTTTCTTTGTCTGGTAAATAATTATGGACAGCCACGAGGTGAATTTGTATAAATATGCGATATTACTGGAAGGGATCGGTCATGGAGGTCGCAATGGCACAATGTCGTAAGGCGTTTCCACCACGGATTTTCCCCCGGTTCATACCATACATTGCCATCGTCATGCACTTAGTTATCGCTCTTTTTATAGTGGCAGGCTGCTCTAAAGGACCGAAGGAGGCACCGCAGCCACCGGCCGTCGAGGTGATGACGGTCATCCAGAGGGATGTTCCCGTTTACCGTGAGTGGATCGGGACCCTCGACGGTATGGTGAACGCCACCATCCGGGCCCAGGTCCAGGGCTACCTCATCAGGCAGAACTATAAAGAAGGCGACTATGTGAGAAGGGGCCAGGTACTCTTCGAGATCGACCCGCGGACCTTCCAGGCGGCACTTGAGCAGGCGAAGGGCCAGATGGAAGCCCAGCAGGCGCGCTGGACAACGGCCAAGGCCAACCTTGCACGTATCAAACCCCTGGCAGAGCAGAACGCCGTCAGCAAGAAAGACCTCGACGACTCCATCGGGACGGAGCAGTCGGCCCGCGCAGCGGTGATCTCGGCCCAGGCTTCCGTCGACAAGGCCAAGCTCGATCTCGGTTTCACGAAAATCGCCTCGCCCGTAGACGGAATCGCAGGTCTTGCCAAGGCCCAGATCGGAAATCTGGTGGGGCCGGGGGGCATGGAGGAACTGACGACGGTCTCGACGGTGGACCCGATAAAAGTTTACATTCAGATCAGCGAGCAGGAATACCTTCAGACCGGACGTGAGACGGGCCATGCTGCGGGACGGAAACCCAGAGAGCTGCAGGGGGAACTCATACTTGCCGACGGCAGCGTTTACCCCCAAAAGGGTAAGTTCCTCTTCGCCGATCGACAGGTCGATGTCAAGACGGGGACCATCAAAGTAGCAGTGATCTTCCCCAACCCGAACAATTTTTTGCGGCCCGGCCAGTACGGGAAGATCCGCGTTGCCGTGTCCGTCCGGAAGGATGCCCTTCTCGTACCCCAGCGGTCTGTGGCTGAGGTCCAGGGGAAATACATGGTGGCCGTGGTGGGAGCCGACAGTAAGGTGGACATGCGGCCCGTGAAGACAGCCGAGCGCGTAGACAACCTGTGGGTGATCCTCGAGGGTCTCAAGCCCAGTGAGCGCGTCGTCGTCGAGGGTATCCAGAAAGTCCGCCCGGGGATGATCGTGTCAGCAAAACCCTTTGCGGAAGCGACGACAAAACCCGGAGTGAAGCCTGAAGCACCCGCCGAAGCAAAGCCGGAAGCCAAAGCGGGGCATAAGCTGCAGGCCCCTGCGAAGCCCGTTGAGCCGACCGAGGCTGGGAAGAGGTAATCCCGCATGTCCAAGTTCTTCATCAACCGCCCCATCGTGGCCATGGTGATCTCCATCCTCATGGTCATTGTCGGCCTTGTGGCCATGACGGGCCTGCCCACGGCACAGTTCCCCAACATCGTCCCGCCGGAAATGCAAGTCAAGACCACGTACCCCGGGGCGGATGCGCTCACCGTCGAGCAGTCGGTGGCCACGCCCATCGAGCAGCAGATGTCTGGCGTGGACAACATGAACTATATGTATTCCCTCAACGCGAACGACGGCACACTGAAGCTCACCGTGAACTTTGACATCAAGACGGACCCCAACACCGATCAGATCCTCGCCCAGATGAGGTCCAACCAGGCCAACTCGCAACTGCCCTCGGACGTCATCAACCAGGGTGTGACGGTTCAGAAGTCAACGGCGTCACCGCTCATCATGTTTGCCCTCTTTTCCCCCAACGGGACCTACGACAACGTTTTTTTGGCCAATTATTCCTACATCAACGTCAACGACCAGATGACCCGCGTGCCCGGTATCGCGAGCGTCACCGTCTTCGGCGCCGGTCAGTACGCCATGCGCCTCTGGGTGAGGCCCGACCGGCTCGCCTCCCTGGGGATCACCATCCCTGAGATCGTGAGCGCCGTGCAGCAGCAGAACACCGTCAACCCTGCCGGTCAGGTGGGCGGCGAGCCCGTGCCGCCGGGCCAGGAGTTCACCTATGCCGTCCGATCCCAGGGCCGCCTCCAGAACGAAGCGGAATTCGGTGAAATCGTCATCCGGGCCAACCCGGACGGATCCCTCGTGCGCATCAGGGACGTGGGGCGGATCGAGCTGGGGGCCCAGAATTACACCATGATCGGCCGGCTGAACGGCAAGCCCGCGGCTATCATCGCCCTTTACCAGTTGCCCGGTAGCAATGCGATACAGGCCGCCGACGGCGCCAAGAAGGTGATGGCGGAACTCAAGGAGAGATTCCCCGCCGACCTGGACTACGTAGTCGCCCTGGACACGACCCTTGCCGTCACGGAGGGCATCAAGGAGATCATTCACACCCTCTTCGAGGCCCTCGTTCTTGTCCTCATCGTCGTCTTCGTCTTCCTGCAGGGCTGGCGGGCGACACTCATCCCGCTTCTGGCTGTTCCGGTTTCGCTGATTGGGACCTTCGTGTTCTTTCCTCTCCTGGGGTTTTCCATCAACACGCTCTCACTCTTCGGCCTGGTCCTGGCCATCGGACTTGTCGTCGACGATGCCATCGTCGTTGTCGAGGCCGTGGAGCACCATATCGAGCACGGGATGTCCCCGAAGGATGCAACCCTCAGGGCCATGGAGGAGGTGTCGGGTCCTGTCATCGCCATCGCAGTCATCCTGGCCGCTGTCTTCGTACCCACGGCCTTCATCCCGGGGATCACGGGGCGCCTTTACCAGCAGTTCGCGGTGACGATCGCCGTTTCCGTCATCATCTCGGCCTTCAACGCGCTCACACTCTCGCCGGCCCTTGCGGCTCTGCTGCTTCGACCGAAGAAGAAGGGCCGTGGGCCGCTGCAGAAATTCTACGACGGGTTCAACAAGGTCTTCGGCCGTTCGACGGACGGGTACGTGAACTGGTGCGATCATCTCATCCGCAAGAGCAAGATGAGCCTCCTCTTCCTGCTCGGCACCGCCGTCATGGCCGGTTTCTTCGGGAAGCACCTGCCGGTTTCCTTCCTCCCCGACGAGGACCAGGGATATGTCTTTGCGGGGCTTCAGCTTCCCGATGCGGCCTCGCTGCAGAGGACCGATGCCGTGACGAAGAAGGCCGAAGAAATTATCATGAAGACCCCCGGCGTGAAATACTGCACCGCCGTCGTCGGGTTCAGCATGCTGAGCGGCGTTGTGAACACATACAGCTCCTTCTTCTTCGTCACGCTTCATGACTGGGCGGAACGGAAGAAACCGGAGGAGAAGTACGAGGCCATCAAGGCCCACCTGAATAACGAGTTGAGAGGGTTGACGGAAGCCATCGCCTTTTCGTTCCCGCCCCCGGCTATACCCGGAGTCGGGACCTCGGGAGGTTTCACCTTCATCCTCGAAGACCGGGCGGGGAAGGACATTGCGTTCCTGACCGAACAGACCAACAAATTTCTCGAGGCGGCCCGCAAGAGGCCGGAGCTTGCCGGACTCAGCACGACCTTCCGCCCGACGGTGCCCCAGGTCTTCGTGGACGTGGACCGCGACAAGGTCCTCAAGCAGGGGATCACCCTTTCGGATGTCTACAAAACCCTCCAGTGCTTCATGGGGGGCGCCTTCGTGAACTACTTCAACCGTTTCGGCCGTCAGTGGCAGATCTACGTCCAGGCCGAGGGCGAGTACAGGACGAATGCAAGAAATCTCGGTCAGTTCCATGTGAGAAACAGCGATGGGGTGATGGTCCCCCTTGCCGCTGTCACGAGCGTGCGGTCCACCGCCGGGCCGGAGTTCACCATGCGCTACAACCTCTACCGCAGCGCCCAGATCAACGGGTCTGCCGCGCCTGGATACAGCTCCGTTCAGGCCATGGAAGCCCTCGAGCAGGTCTTCGCCGCGACGATGCCGAGCGAGATGGGCTTCGATTACCTTGGCATGAGCTACCAGGAGAAGAAGGCCCAGGAGGGAGTGTCGCCTGCCGTCATCTTCGGCTTCTCGCTTCTTTGCGTCTTCCTGATCCTGGCCGCCCAGTACGAGAGCTGGTCCCTTCCCTTCAGCGTGCTCCTGGGGACGCCTATCGCCGTCATGGGGGCCTTCGGCGCCCTGTGGCTGATGCGATTCGAGAACAACGTCTATGCCCAGATCGGTCTCGTCATGCTCATCGGTCTTGCCGCGAAAAACGCCATCCTTATTGTCGAGTTCGCCAAGATGGAATATGACAAGGGCAAGCCCGTCGTCGAGGCGGCCCTGACGGGCGCGAAACTTCGGCTGAGGCCGATCCTCATGACGTCCTTTGCCTTCATCCTGGGCTGCGTGCCGCTCGCCCTTGCAAGCGGCGCCGGGGCGATCTCGCGGCAGGTGATGGGGATGGCCGTCATCGGCGGGATGCTGGCGGCAAGCTTCATCGCAATCTTCCTCATCCCGGTAACGTTCTACGTCGTGGAGAAACTATCGCACCGCGGAGGAAGTAAGCACCTCATGGTTGAAGAGACAGAAAAGGAGGGGAAGGGTCATGAATAAAACGATCCTCTCCATAATCATTGTGCTGCTTCTTGCGGGCTGTGCGGTGGGTCCCGACTACAAGCGCCCTGCGGTGGACACCCCGACGGCTTGGCGTGTGGAGGAGAAGGAGGCAAAGGACTTGGCCAACACCGCCTGGTGGACTCAGTTCGAGGACCCGGTGCTGGATGAGCTGATCCGGACGGCCCTGAAGGAGAGCGACGACCTGCGGATTGCCACGGCCCGTGTGGAGGAGTACGTGGGGCGGTACTGGGTAGGTCGATCGGGCCTTTTCCCTCAGATCGGGGGCAGCGCCTCGGCGGGACGAAACCGGGTGTCCGAGGAGGGCATGTCTTCAGCTGTGACTTCTGCCCTGAAGAACCCGGTGGACAATTACCAGGTAGCCTTCAACGGGTACTGGGAGATCGATTTGTGGGGGAAGTTGCGAAGGTCCACAGAAGCGGCCCGGGCGGATCTGCTGAGCACAGAGGAGGCCCGTCAGGCGGTGATCCTTTCGCTGGTGAGTGCCGTGGCCAATAGCTACATCAACCTTCGGGATCTGGACAAGCAACTGGAGGTGGCCAAACGGACGGCTCAGGTCAGGAAGGAGTCGTACGACCTCTTCAAGCTTCGTTATGACGGGGGGGTCATCTCGGAGCTGGAGCTGAACCAGGTGAAGTCCGAGTACGAATCGGCGCTGGCGACGATCCCTAATATAGAGAAACAGGTGGCCTTCCAGGAAAACGGTTTGAGTGTCCTGATCGGGAGAAATCCGGGACCCATCCTGCGGGGCAAGAGCATGGACGAGCTTGTTTTGCCTGCCGTCCCGTCGGGGTTGCCCTCGGATCTGCTGGAGCGGCGTCCGGACATCCGCCAGGCGGAACAGGCCCTCATTGCCGCCAATGCGCGGATCGGGGTGGCCAAGGCGCAGTTTTTCCCCACCATTTCACTCACGGGCCTTTTCGGGTGGTCCAGCTCTGCTCTGGATAACCTCTTCACCGGTCCGGCGAAGTTGTGGAGTTATGCGGGGAATGCAACAGCTCCGATCTTCACGGGGGGAGCCCTCATGGGTCAGTTGAAGGCCACGGAGGCGATACAGAAGCAGTCGCTTTACAATTACCAGAACATCATCCAGAACGCTTTCCGGGAGGTGGATGACGCCCTGATCGATCAGAAGAGAACCCGGGAGCAGCTGGAGGCTCAGAAGAGGCAGGTGGACGCGCTGAGGGAGTATGCCCGGATTGCAAGGCTTCGTTACGAGAACGGATACACGAGTTACATCGAGGTTTTGGATGCCGAGCGGAGCCTTTTCAACGCGGAGCTTCAGCATGCCCAGACCCAGGGGGTTTTGTTCCAGGCAATGGTGAACCTCTACAAGGCCGTGGGCGGCGGATGGGTTGTGGAGGCGGACAAGATGACACAGGCGGTCGCAGCACCCGAGAGGGGCGAAGAAAAACCGCAGGGCCAGTAGATTTAATGATCGTAATGCCCTCACAACATTCGTGACGTCAGTCATCATTTCAAGAACAACCGTGTTTCGTTCAAAGGGGGTCAGCCATGGAAAATGAGCAGAAAAAAATAGAGGACTTCTTCAATCTCATGGGAAAGATCGGCCGGCTCTACGCGACCCGCATCCTCGAGGCTCAAAAAACGTTCCTTGGCCATATGCAGAAGATCGCTCTGGATCAGAAACCTGTGGAGGGCGCGATCCCCGACAATCCCTGGCAGGCCTGGACTTCCTATATGACCGATGCGGCCCAGCGTTCAGTCCTCTTCTGGGATATCATGCGCGAGCGCGGGAATAATTTCATTCAGCACATAAAGGCAGGGATGCCGCCTCTCCTTTCATTCGAATGGGAAATGATTTCCGACGGGAGGAAGTTTGATCGACCCGTCAACTACGCCCTGGTCCGGATCATACCGCCGGAGGGGGCGAAGGTTGATGACAGCAGGCGGCCCTTCATCATCGTGGACCCCCGGGCCGGCCATGGACCGGGGATCGGGGGATTCAAACGCCAATCGGAGGTCGGCGTTGCCCTTGAATTCGGACACCCTGTCTATTTCGTCATCTTCTTCCCGGAGCCTGTTCCGGGGCAGACGATTCCTGACATAACCGCCGCCGAGGCGAAATTCCTGGAAACCGTCGTGAAGCGGCATCCGAAGAGCCCCAAGCCGACCATCTACGGCAATTGCCAGGGAGGTTGGGCCTCCATGCTGATTGCGGCCGCCAGCCCGGACATGACGGGTCCCATCGTCATCAACGGCGCGCCCATGTCGTACTGGAGCGGCAGCTGGAGTGGGGGTGCAGGTGAAAACCCGATGCGATACAGCGGTGGACTCCTCGGGGGCTCCTGGATGTCACTGCTCGCCAGCGATCTCGGCAATGGCAAGTTCGACGGGGCCTACCTGGTGCAGAACTTCGAATACCTGAACCCGGCGAACACCAACTGGGACAAATATTACAACGTCTGGAAAAATATCGACACGGAGCGGGAGAGGTTCCTGGAGTTCGAGAAATGGTTTGGCGGCTACACGCTGATGAACGAAGAGGAGATCCGCTGGATCGTGGACAACCTCTTTGTGGGCAACAAGCTGGCCCGGGGTGAGGTGAAGGCGGCTCCCGGAACCCGCTACGTAGACCTCAAGGCCATACGCTCGCCCATCGTCATCTTTTCTTCTAAGGGTGACAACATCACGCCGCCCCAGCAGGCGATAAACTGGATCTCAGACGTATACACGAGCACGGCGGAGATCAAAGCCAACGGCCAGGTCATCGTGGCACTCCAGCAGGAAGATATCGGTCACCTCGGAATTTTCGTTTCTAGCAAGGTCGCGCAGAAGGAACACACGGAGATCATAGAGGCCCTCGACTACATCGATCTGCTGCGGCCCGGCCTCTACGTCATGGAACTCGAGGAGACATCAGGAAAGGGCAAGGACAAATACCTCTCCAGCTTCCGGGAGGTGCAGCTCGAGGATCTCCGGCGGTTCAACCGGCTGGAGCGCAGGGACGAGAAACCCTTCGAACTCGTCGCCGAGGTGTCGGTTTTGAACGAAAAGGCTTACTCTCTCTATGGAAGGCCTCTGGTCAGGGCCATGGTCAACGAGACGACGGCGCAGCTGGGCCGCACACTTCACCCTCTGCGGGTACAGCACTGGTTCTTCAGCGATTTGAACCCGATGATGTGGCCGGTGGCGGCCATGGCTTCCACCGTCAGGGCGGGCAGGAAGCCGGTCTCTCATGATAACCCCTTCCGCAGACTCGAGGGAGCCTGGTCTGAAATGATGTCGGGTTCCTGGGACTTGTACCGCGATCTGCGCGACACCGCGTGCGAATCGGCCTTCTTCCAGATCTACGGCTCGATGATCGCCCTGGGTATTTCCGGGGATGTCAAGGCCGGTCAGGGGCCCGTGGCGGTGCCTGACCCCCGCGAACTCCCCGTCATCAAGGAAGTACTGGCGCGGATTGAAAAAGGCGGATATCCCGAGGCCCTGGCAAGGATCAGCGCCCTCGTGGGCCGCTTCGCCGAGGCCATCCCGTTGACACGCCTGGAAATGGGCGAGGAGGTCGTCAGCCAGGACAAGGTACTGTCAGAACTCACCGATGCCGAGAGGCGTACGATGGTCTCCGAGGCAGGGGTCATGGTGCTCCTGGAGCCGGAACGGACGCTTCACGCACTGCCCCTGCTGCTTTCCAGGAAGGAAGACCGGGAACGGGTGATGAGCTTCCTTGAGTGGGGCCGCAAGCTGGAAGGCATCAAAAAGGAACAGCAGAACATGATCGACAGGATCGTCGAAGTAATCACGGCGAGGACACCTGGGGACAAGCCTGCCGGTGCCGGCAGGAAGAAAACTTCTGCAAAATAACGGGGAAAGGACCTGCAGCAAATCGCAGGCGGAGTGAGGACCGATGGTAGACTTGAGAGAATCATTGAAAGAGTTAACAAATGTCACCTTCGACGAAATCCAGATCGGTGCCACATCTGAAGTGACCGTCACCATGATGCAGAATCAGGTCGATCTGGCTGCCATGGTTTCGGGGGATATGGATGCCTTTTACGTGAAGGGTGCGGGCGCCGGGGATACCCGACAGGAACCGAAAAAGACGGAGGCGGCCGGTGCCGAAGCCATCATTTCAATACTCCTTGGTACTCGCCTGCCCGGGCCGGGGACAAAGATCCTCCACAGGGATCTTCGGTTTTCGGGGGACTTTGCAGTGGGGGACACTCTGACCGCGAAGGTCACCGCCAGGGAAAAACAGAAAGAGGGCAACCTCGTCGTCTTCGACTGCCGCTGCGTCGACAAGTCAGGACGGCAGCTTGTGACCGGCACGGTGACGGTGCAGGCGCCCACCTCGCGGCTCGTGTACGACAACATCAAGCCGCCACAGCTCGGGCTTCGCTGGGGGGATGCCTTTGTGCATCTCATCAAGGGCTGCCAGGGCTGTGAACCCGTCCCCTGCGCCGTCGCTCACCCCTGTGATCGGGACTCCCTGACGGGCGCTATTCAAGCTGCCAGACGCGGCTTAATCATCCCGGTGCTCGTCGGTCCCGAGGAAAAGATCCGCAAGGCGGCCGAGGAAGCGCAGATTGATCTTGGACCCTACCGGGTCGTCTCCACGGAGCACAGCCATGCTTCGGCAGCGAAAGCCGTGGAACTCGCCCGCATGGGCGAAGTGGAAGCCCTGATGAAAGGGAGCCTCCACACCGACGAGATCATGGGCGCCATCGTCCCCGCGGCGGCGGGGCTTCGCACGTCGCGCCGGATCAGCCACGCCTTTGTTATGGATGTTGCCACCTACCCAAAGATGTTCATCATGACCGACGCGGCGGTAAACATTTTCCCGACGCTCGAGGACAAGCGTGACATTGTCCAGAACGCCATCGACCTGGCGCGTGCACTCGGCGTTGAGGTTCCCAAGGTGGGCATCCTCTCGGCCGTCGAGGTCATCAATTCCAAGATCCCCTCAACGCTCGATGCGTCGGCCCTGTGTAAGATGGCCGATCGCGGCCAGATCACAGGGGGCATCCTCGACGGGCCCCTGGCTTTCGACAACGCCATCAGTGCCCAGGCAGCAAAAACCAAGGGGATTACCTCACCCGTAAGCGGCGATGTGGACATTCTGCTGGCGCCGGATCTCGAGTCGGCCAACATGCTCTTCAAGCAGCTCACCTACCTTGCGGGGGCTGAAGGGGCCGGTATCGTGCTGGGGACACGGATTCCCGTCGTCCTCACAAGCCGTGCGGACTCGATAAGGACAAGGCTCGCCTCGGTGGCGGTCATGACGCTCGTCGTCCAGGCCCAGCGGGCCGGGAAGTACGACGTGAGGTGATCCGCTTTGATCCGTGTCAAAGTCCTTGGCTAGTTTTCCCCGGTTCCGGTTTGTCCGGATAAGGTTTCGTTTCACGGGAGGATTTCACCATGATGAGGGGCGACATCGCGAACTACACCGTTGTTGAACAGCTCCGGGACAAGCGGCCGGTAACGATCCGTGCGATCAGGCCCGACGACAAGGTCTTGCTCCGGGAGGCCTTCCACGGGCTGGAAGCAAGCTCTGTCTACCTGCGCTTTTTCGGACCCAGGAAAGATTTGACCGACCGTGAGCTTATACAGGCCACGGAGGTAGACTTTATCCGGACCGTTGCCCTTGTCTCGTGCGTCCAGGAGGGTGCCAGGGAACGGATCGTCGGGGGCGGGCGCTACATCGCCTATGAAGGATCGGACCCGCCGTCCACCGCGGAGGTCGCCTTCGCGGTCGAGGAGGACTATCACGGCCAGGGCCTCGCATCGCTCATGCTCAAGCACCTGCTGCTGATCGGTCGGGCACAGGGCATCTCCCGGTTCGAGGCCGACGTGCTCCACGGCAACAAGAAGATGCTCAGGGTCTTTGAACGGGCCGGCCTTCCCGTTGTGACGAAGGCATCAAGCGACTCAATTCACGTTACGATTTTCTTGAACAAAGAAGAAGCACCGTGAGGTTTCCCGCACGCATCGCTGTATCGGTGGAGGCGAATCGACCGGCGAAGCGGCAAGTACATCATGTGAGGTGATAACCATGGGGGATTTGATCGTCGTTCTCAACGCCGGTTCATCGAGCCTGAAGTTCACGCTCTATCAGAGCGGAGACGAAAAACCTCAGCCGCTCGCCGACGGCCAGTTCGAGAGTCTTTTCACGGAGCCTCGCTTCAAGGTGAAGGATGGTGCCGGGAAGGTGATCGGTGAAAAGAATTGGCCCCCGGGGACAAAACTCGGCCAGGAAGGAGCCGTGGAGGCACTTTTCCAGTGGGGCCGGGAGAACCCATCGGGTCGGGACGGCCGGATCGTGGCTGTGGGCCACCGGGTTGTTCACGGCGGTCTCGAGTACACGAAACCCACCGTCGTCAATGACCAAGTCCTCGAAGACCTGGCGAAATTCACCCCCCTGGCGCCTCTTCATCAGCCCCACAACCTGGCCGCCATTCGAATCGTCGCGAAAAGAAACCCCGACATCCCCCAGGTAGCCTGCTTCGACACCTCCTTTCACACCACCATCCCGGCCGTGGCCCAGGCCTTCGCCCTGCCCCGGAAGTTCACCGAGCAGGGGGTCCGCCGCTACGGCTTCCACGGCCTTTCCTACGAATACATCGCCTCCGTCCTGCCGGGTTATGATCCGGAAGCGGCAAAGGGTCGAACAGTCGTTGCCCATCTCGGAAACGGGGCGAGCCTCTGCGCCATGAAGGGTCTGAAAAGTGTGGCCTGCACGCTCGGGTTCACCGCCGTGGAGGGCCTCATGATGGGGACACGATGCGGGACCCTCGACCCGGGCGTCATGCTCTACCTGATAGACGAGTGCGGCATGGATGCGAGGGCCATTGAAAAACTTGTCTACCAGGAGTCCGGGCTTCTGGGCGTCTCAGGGATCTCGAGCGACATGCGGACCCTTCTGGCGAGCAGGGATTACCGGGCCGCAGAGGCCGTTGAGCTTTTCGCCTACCGGATTACCCGCGAACTGGGCTCCATGGCCGCGGCGCTCGGAGGTCTTGATGCCGTCGTATTCACGGCGGGCATCGGTGAAAACTCGGTGCCGGTCCGTGAGCGGGTCTGCCGATCCGCCCGGTGGCTCGGGCTCGAGTTCGATGAGAAAGCAAACGAGGCCGGAGGGCCGCGCATCAGCCGGCAGGGAAGCCCTGTGAGCGCCTGGGTGATCCCCACCGACGAGGAACTGATGATCGCCCTGCACACCCAACAGGCACTCTCCGGCAAGGCAGGCTGAGTCCGGCCAGTCGCCTGAGCCTGTTCGGTCATGATCGCTGATGATGACGCCCTGAGTTCAATAGGGAGTATTCAAAATGCTCTGGAACCGGAAGTATGTCATCCGAAGCTACATCCGGTCTTCTCTGTGGCTCGTGCCGTTTTTCGCCGTGCTGGCATATATGGTGATTACCCGTATCACCTTTGTCATCGGCCACTGGCTTCTGCATACCGGACGGATCGACGAAACAACCGCGTTCCTGGGTTTGACCATGGCCGGAGCACGTACGATGCTCGAGACGGTCATCACATTAAACCTTTCCTTCGTTGTGTTCACATTCGGTTCACTGCTCGTCGCGATTCAAGTCGCAGGCGGGCAGTACACGCCACGCATCATCGCGACAACACTGCTGCGGGACAACGCGATCCGGTTCACCGTCGGCTATTTCGTCTTTACCCTGTTGTTCACCCTGAGGGTGTTGAGCAGGATGGGTGGTGAGATCGTCCACCAGTTCAACACGTTCATTGCAGGGATGTTGGGATTGGTCTCCATTGTCGTGTTTCTTTACCTGATCGACTACGCGGCGCGATTGCTGCGTCCCGTCAGCATCGTGTACCGCGTGGGAGAGTCGGGTATCGCCGTCATCCAGGGCGTTTATCAGGAATCCACCATGCCCTCGTGCGACATCGAGCCGTTCGTCCGTTCCGCATCCCCGAAACGGACCGTTGCCCATGGGGGTAAATCGGGGATCGTGCTTGCTGTAGATCTGGAGGGGCTGGTCAGACTTGCGCAACGTGCCAACGGGGTGATTGAATTCGTTCCCCAGGTGGGCGATTTCGTGGCAATGGAAGAACCCTTGTTTCGGCTTTATGGCGGCGCCGGCGCCATTGACGATCGTCCGCTGCAGGGGACAGTCGCACTCGGATCCGAACGCACTCTCGAGCAGGATCCGACCTTTGCATTCCGGATCCTGGTCGATATTGCGATCAAGGCGTTGTCACCGGCAATCAACGATCCGACGACGGCCGTGCTCGCCATCGACCAGCTTCACCGTCTCCTTCGGCTGGTCGGAATGCGGCATGTCGGCCGCGAGGAAATCTGCGACAAAGCGGGCGCGCTGCGGCTCGTATTCCGGACGCCGAACTGGGAGGACTTCGTGCACCTCGCGTGTACCGAAATTCGCCATTGCGGTGCGGGGAGCGTCCAGATCATGCGGCGGATGCGTTCCATGCTCGAAAATCTCATGCAAACCCTGCCGCCGCATCGTCATCCGGAGTTACTCAAGCAGATTGATCTCCTGGATCGCGAGATCGAGGGGCATTACACCCTGGCCGAAGACCGGGCGCTTGCCCGGCTCGCGGATCCGCAGGGGTTGGGGGGATCACTGGGCGTGCAAGCCGTGATCGAGGCACAAAAGAAGGAACGTCGCGGTTGAACTCATCATGGGTGTTGTCGCGCTTGCCCGAATCCCTGATTCTAAGGGGTTGAACGGGTAACGCACCAAGAGGAGTGGAGAATGCACCGGTGATTGATTCGACGGATTTGTCCGGTTAGCCGATGCTCGAGAGGTTGAGCCATCCTTCTGTTGCGTAGGGCGTAGGCAGAGAATTCTGGAAAACTTGAAGAAACTTCAAAGGAGGTAATGAAAAATGAATAAAGAGATCCTGAAGTTCTGGAAAACGCAGTGGGAAGCCTACCTGAAGTCGTTTTTTGCCATGCAGGAGCAGGGTGAAAAGATGCTGGAGTTGATGTTCAGCCAGAGCGGCGTCATGCAGGAAGAGTCGAAGAAGATGATCAGGGACTGGACCATTAAATCGAAAAAAATGCAAAAGACTTACCTCGACATGATGGATGCGAATTTCAAGAAGATGGAAGAAATGTATGATTCCAAGATATGGACGGATGTGAAAAAGAAAACTTGATCTGATGCGAAAGCATGATGGAAGACAGGGCCGTTGATAAGCCACGGGTATCAGGCCCCGGGGATCGAACAAACTCTTGATCAGCAAAAAACTTTTGAAGAGTGATATGAAAAGGATGCTCTCATGAAACGACGGAGGCTATGGATAGCACTGGCCGTAGTGATCGCCGCCTTCCTCGTCCTTTCCGTTCCATCCCCGGATCGGGTACCGCCCAAGGGGGTTGTCGGCGAGCCCTTCACCTGGAAGATGGACCAGACCTGGGATGCCCTCGAGGCCTATTTCCGCGAGGCGAAGGGCATCGGATGTGAAGGTCTCAAGGAAAAAATCGGTCAAGGTTTGAAGGTCGGCAACCGGGATCTAGACCTCCTCTCGAGATCTCAGAGGAAACCCGACGACCCGATCTTTGCCGAACTGGAGAAAATATCGGCTATTCTCGGCACCATGGTGGCAGTCTGTCCTGGCCGTCTCGGTGAATATATCGACCTGCTCACGCGGACGAGGAATGTCCTCAAGATCCAGTCGAGGCGATGGGACTTGCAAAACCGTGAAGTCCGAAACCGTCTCTATCGCCTGCTCTACGGCGGGAGGATTGCCCTGGAAGGGGTCATGCTGCAGTCCCCTCCCGGCTCCTATGCCGGCCTCGTCAAGGGTGAGAAGGAGCCATCGGTGACCCCTTCCTGCGAAATGGCCGGGGGGACCCTGCACAGCGGTGACATACTCGTTTCCCGCGGCGGCGCCCCGACTTCAGCCCTCATCGCCCGCGGCAACGACTACCCCGGTAATTTCTCCCACATTGCCCTCCTCCACGTCGACGAGAAGACGGGAATCCCGAGCATCATGGAGGCGCACATTGAGATTGGAGTTGTTGTCTCCAGCATGGAGCAGTATATCAAGGACAAGAAGCTCCGCATCATGGTCCTGCGGCTGAGAACCGACCTCCCCCGGATGAAAGCCGATCCGATGCTGCCGCACAAGGCCGCTCAGGAGTCCCTTCAGAACGTGAGGTCCCGGCATATCCCCTACGATTTCCAGATGGATTTTCGCGATCACTCCAAACAGTTCTGTTCGGAGGTGGCGTCCTCGGCCTACCAGCAATTCGGCATCGATCTGTGGCAGTGGACCACCCACATGTCCGCGCCGGGGGTAGTGAGGTGGCTCGCCGATTTTGGTGTTACGAATTTTGAGACCCAGGCGCCCGCGGATCTGGAGTATGACCCCCAGCTCACCGTGGTGGCCGAGTGGCGGGATCCCGAAGCCCTGTGGCAGGACCATGTGGACAACGCCGTCATCGAAGCCATGCTCGAGGGGGCAGACGAAGGGGATCGTCTCACCTATCCATGGTACCTGCTGGCCCCGGCCCGTATCCTGAAGGCCTATTGTGTCGTGCTGAACCGTTTCGGCGGTGTGGGGCCCATCCCCGAGGGGATGGATGTCGCTACGGCCCTCAGGAGCCTGGCGCTGGACATCCGCCACAAAGCCATCAGGGAAAAGGTGTACGCCCAGGTGGCCGCCTTCCAGGAGAAACAGGGGTACAGGGCGCCTTACTGGGAACTTGTCCGAATGGCCAACAAAGCCCGGCTGGAAGTCCGCGGAATGTCGCATTAGACCGCATGATCCGGCCCGACAGGGCAAGCGCGAAGAGGTGTGTGTCAAAGGGAGGCTCTCCATGAACTTGCAGACCCGCATCCGCACTCTCGTCGTCCTCGGACTCATCCCTTGTATGCTTTTCCCGGCGGTGCTGAATACCGCCCGGGCCGCCGGGGAAAATCCGAAGTCTGAGCTCTACAAAATCGAGGGTCGTCCCAAAGTGGGGCTTGTGCTCTCGGGGGGCGGGGCCCGCGGTGTAGCACATGTCGGCGTTCTCAAGGTGCTTGAAGAACTCCACATCCCGGTCGATTTCATTGCGGGCACCAGCATGGGCTCCCTCGTGGGGGGGCTCTATGCCACGGGGATGTCGCCGGCAGAAATGGAGGAGCGGATCCAGGCTATCGATTGGGAAAGCATCTTCACCGACGATCCCGCGAGGCGGGATATTCCCTGGCGCCGGAAGCAGGATGACTTCACGAATCTCTTCGGCCTCGAACTGGGCCTCCGAAACGGGAAGGTCCTTGTTCCCCTGGGAACGACGGCAGGCTACAAGTTTGAGTTTCTCCTGACGGAGTTCGTCGGTCTCGAAGCAGGACGGGTCGAGAGATCCTTCGACAGCCTCCCGATCCCCTATCGCGCCGTGGCGATGGATCTGGAAAGCGGGGCGATGAAGGTCTTTGATCGCGGTACGCTTGTGAAAGCCATGCGTGCCAGTATGTCCATCCCCGCCGCCTTCGCGCCCGTGGAAATCGACGGTCGCCTCTACGTGGACGGCGGAATGGTGCGAAACCTCCCTGTCGATGTGGCCCGCAAGGCCGGCTGCGACATCATCATCGCCGTGAACCTGGGCACACCCCCCCTCCGACGCGACCAGATCACCGGGCCGGCTACCGTGGCCCTCCAGGCGATCAACCTGATGACGGAACAGAACGTGAAGGTATCCCTGGGGGAACTGACGGAACGGGATATCCTGATGGAACCGAAGCTGGGGGAATTCAGCTCCGCGGATTTCGCCGGGGCGATGAATACCGTCCCCATCGGGATAGAGGCTGCCCGGGCGGTGGAAGACAAGCTCCGGCCTCTGGCGGTGAGCGAAAAGCAATACGCAGCCTGGCAGGTGAGCCGTGCGGCGAGAAAGCCCGGAGAGGCGGATCTCGTCGACATCAAGGTCGCGGATACCATGAAGCGGGTGAACCCCGATGTCATCGAGGCCGAGATCAAACAGAAACCCACGATGATCGAGACCAGGCTCGAAGAGCGGCACGGTGAGAAGACGGAGCTGCAGACCCTCCATCGTAACCTCACAACCGTCTACGGCCGAGGGGATTTCGAGCGCCTGGATTACCGCCTGAAGGGCGAACGTGACAGGAGGAATCTCGTCGTGGAGGGCGTCGAGAAATCCTGGGGACCGAATTACCTCAGGTTCGGTCTGGGCTATGCCGCGGATTTCGATGAGGAGCAACGGTTCAATATCTCCGTCATGCACCGCATGACGTGGCTCAACAACCTGGGGGCCGAGTGGCGAAATGACCTCACGATGGGCTATGTCAACCAGTTCCACACCGAGTTCTACCAGCCCTTCACGCGTCGGGTCGGGGTTTTCGCCGCTCCATGGCTGGACCTGAAGAAGGCGCCCATCAACTATTATATCGAGGACGACTGGGTCGGGGAATATAAAGTCTCAACCCTTCGCGGGGGGCTCGACCTCGGCGTTCAGGGGAAGCTGGGCGAACTGCGGTTGGGGTACTTCTACGGCAAGTTGAAAACGGATCAAAAATTCGGCGTCCTTTCCGCCGGGACAAGCCTGGTGCCGGAGTATGACCTCTGGCAGGGGGGATGGATGGGGAGGCTCGTCGTCGACCAGCTCGACAACGTAAACTTTCCACGCGAGGGATTCCTGCTGGGAGGTACGTTCTTCGTCACCGACCCGAGCTTCGGGGGCGATGACGATTACAACAAGGTTGATCTAACCTTCCAGAAACCTTTAAACCTCGACCGACACACCCTGACGCTGGGGCTTTTCTACGGCGACAGCCCCGAAAGCAGACTGCCGCTCTACGATCTCTTCAAGCAGGGAGGCTTCCTTCACTTTTCGGGCTATCTCCTGGATCAGCTCGTAGGTGATCATTATTACATGGGCCGTCTGGTCTACACTTACCGGCTTGCCAACCTTCCCTCCGCCCTGGGAGGGGGGGTTTACCTCGGGGGTTCGTTCGAGTCCGGGGAGGTCGGAAACAATTTCGACCCCACAACCGCCTCCGGCATGCTTTACTGCGGCAGTGTCTTCTTCGGCGCGGAAACGCTGCTCGGACCGTTCTACGTCGCCTTTGGTCAGGCCGACGACGGCAGCAACTCTTTTTACGTCATGCTCGGTGTGCACCCTTAAACGGCAAACCGATACTTCCCCGTACCCGGCTTCGGCGGCTACGGGGAGCCGGATAAAAGAAGGTCGGACAGGCATCCCGGCCTTCTTTTATTTCTCTGTTGCGGCAGCGATTCATCCTCCCATTGCGGTATTTCCTTGATTCACGTGAAGGGAATATATTAAGATTTCCCGGCTTTTGATGACCTGTTTCGCTATTGCCACCCTTCAGCTTCAAAGGAGGCGGGTTTTTTATAAAGGAGGTTATGGATCATGACGGGTCTACTCCCCTCCCGGGAGATCACCCGGGGAACGCTCTCCGTGCTCGTCATCCTCACACTCATCACCGCCAGTGTCTGGATTCTGTGGCCCTTTATGCTTGCGTTCATCTGGGCAACCATGATCGTCGTAGCCACGTGGCCGCTCATGCTGCGTATGCAGACATGGCTTTGGGGCAGGCGCAGTCTCGCCGTGGCCGCGATGACGTTAGCGCTCCTCATGGTTTTCATTGTGCCCCTGCTGCTCGCCGTCGTAACAATCGTCGAGAATGTCGACACTATAGCCGATTGGGTCAAATCTCTGCAAACGTTCAAGCTGCCTCCCTCACCCGAATGGGTGAACAGGTTTCCCATCGTCGGTTCGAGTCTCAAGGCAGGGTGGGAGGAGCTCGGCTCCGCCGGGCCTGAGGGCCTGTACGCCCGAATAACGCCCTACGCAGGGAAGATCATAGACTGGTTTGTGGGCCAGATCGGAAGTGTCGGGATGATGGTCATCCAGATTGTTCTCACCGTGGTCATTTCGGCAATTCTTTATTTCGGCGGTGAAACGTCGGCGGATAGAGTGAAACACTTCGCCCGGTGGCTCGGCGGGCAGCGCGGCGAAGATCTTGCGATTCTTTCCGCAAGGGCGATCAGGGGAGTTGCCCTCGGCGTCGTCGCGACTGCATTCATCCAATCGGTCCTCGGCGGCATCGGCCTTGCGGTGGCTGGCGTGCCCGGCGTCACAGTGCTGACATTGGCCATGTTCGTGCTCGCGCTGGCCCAACTCGGTGTCTTTCTGGTGCTTCTCATTGCGGCCCTCTGGCTCTTCTGGAAGGGTCAGACCGTCTGGGGCATTGTGCTTCTCGTATGGATGGTCGTCGTCGGCGGCATGGACAACTTCCTGAGGCCAATCCTGATCAGGAGAGGAGCCAACCTCCCTCTCCTGCTGGTTTTTGCCGGTGTCATCGGCGGTCTCATCGCCTTCGGCATTATCGGCATATTTATCGGTCCTGTCGTCCTTGCCGTTACCTATACGCTGCTCGAAGCCTGGGCAGGTGAAGAAAAAGCTGAAACCCTGCCGGAATCAACCCAGGGTTAGGCCTGGGCTTCATCCGTTCGGCAATCGTTCAAAAAAGAAAATGTTTGTTTCGGGAGAAATCCCCGCGGATATAAGAGCAACAGGAAAAATAGAAACCATGCAAGGAGGTTCATCTTATGAAGAGACTGGTTATGTGTGTGATCTGCGTGTTTTTACTGGTCGGCTGCGGGAGCTATTACAAGGTGACAGACCCTGCATCAAAAAATGTCTACTACACAACGGATATCGAGGAGACGAAGGGTGGCGCCATAAAGTTCAAGGACGCCAAGTCAGGCAGTGATGTGACGCTGCAGTCCTCCGAAATCAAGGAGATTGGCTCGGAGGAATTCGAAAAGGCCACCGTACCGGCGAAGAAGTAGACATGGACTGAGGGGGAGTAGTGCGATGAGGTTGCTTTTCCACCCGAGCGGCTGTATGAAGACGGCAGTCTTCATGATGGCTGCGATGGTTATCCTTGCCAGTGCCGGTGTCGTGGCGGCGGAGGCGCCGAAAAGCCTGGAGGAATGCGCCCGGATCGAGGATGCCGCGGAACGGCTTAAATGTTACGATGAACTGGCCGGGCGCAAACCGCCTGATACGGCAGCAGGCAGGGAGACCATCGCGAAAAAAACGCCCGAGGAAGCACAGGAGATCCCCACCTACCTTGAAAAGCTCTGGGATCTGGACAGGGAATCGAGGCGAGGGAAATTCGCCGTCAAGTTCCATCGATCAAACTATATCCTGCCCTTTACCTATGTCGAGCATCCGAATGAAGAGCCCATACGGGAAGACGACCCGACCCGGGAATTAAAAAATCCGGAGGTCAAGTTCCAGCTGAGCTTCAAGGTCAAACTCTGGCAGGACATCCTCGGCAGGAACATGGACCTCTGGTTCGGCTACACACAAAAATCCTTCTGGCAGCTCTACGACCTTGATGAGTCCTCGCCCTTCCGCGAAACCGACTACGAGCCGGAACTCCTGCTCAATTTCCGGACGAACTATGACCTTCTCGGTCTGAAGGGCCGGTTTATCAACGTGGGCATCAACCATCAGTCCAACGGCCAGACCGACCCCCTCTCGAGAAGCTGGAACCGTTTTGTCGCTAATTTCGGTTTCGAGCGCGGGAACTTCGTCCTGCTTCTGAACACCTGGCTGAGGATTCCCGAAGACAGCGACGACGACGACAACCCGGACATCGAAAGTTACCTCGGTTACGGTGAGCTCTGGGGGTACTACTACTGGAATCAACACCGTCTAAGCATGATGGTGCGAAACAATTTCAATTTTGACGATAACCACGGCGCCGTTCAGCTCGAGTGGGCTTTCCCCCTCATGGAGCGCGTCAGCGGCTATATCCAGTATTTCCACGGCTACGGAGAGAGTCTGCTCGACTACAACCACAGCATCAGGCGTATCGGCCTGGGGTTTATTATAAAGGACTGGGATTGAGGCGGAACGGGGGATCACCGATGAGGCGGAAACGAAAGCCTTCGTCCCGTGGGGGCAGGGTTTTCACTTACAAAGATGAGTACGACCCCGGTTTGCTTCTCCCCGTCATGAGGGCGACGCATCGCAGGGAAATCGGCATCGACCGGGTGCTCCCCTTCGGCGGCGTGGACATATGGAACGCCTATGAATTGTCCTGGCTGGATCGGAGAGGGAAACCCCGTGTGGCGATGGGGACCATCATTTTCCCCGCTGAATCCCCTTTCCTCATCGAATCCAGGTCCATGAAGCTCTACCTGAACTCCTTCAACCAGTCTCGTTTTTCGAGTATCCGTCAGGTAGAAAAATTGATGAAGCGGGATCTTTGCCAGGCCTGCGGTAGCAGCATCAAGGTCGAGATTACGTCCCCCGGAAAATTCGGAGGTCAGGTGTTCGAGGAGCTGGAAGGGGGACTGATCGACGGCCTAAAGGCCGATATTTCCGTCTACAAACCCGATCCGATGCTCCTGTCCGCGCGGGGGGCCGTCGTCGAAGAGGTGCTGACCTCGAATCTCCTGAAATCGAATTGCCCGCTTACCGGCCAGCCGGACTGGGCAAGCCTGAAGATCCGCTATCGCGGCCCCGGGATAAGCCACACGGGGCTTCTTCGATACATCGTTTCCTTCAGGCAGCAGGGCGATTTCCACGAACACTGCGTGGAGCGGATATTCATGGACATCCTGCATCGGTGCAGGCCCGATCGGCTGACGGTCTACGCCCGCTACACGAGGCGCGGCGGCATCGACATCAACCCCTTCCGCACGAACTGCGGCGATACCCCTCCGCAAAATCGCCGCACGGCGAGACAGTGAGCGCCCGGCCCTTCACAGGTCTGCAGTTGACCTCGCGGCCGGGAAATAGTTATAAAGAACCGCTAAACGAACAGGAGACCGGGGATGAAAAAAATCGTGCTGATCCGCCACGGCGAAAGCACCTGGAACAAGGAAAACCGCTTCACCGGGTGGACCGATGTGGGATTGTCGGACAAAGGCATCGACGAGGCCGTCCAGGCGGGGCGGACGCTCCTCTGTGAAGGCTATTTTTTCGATGTGGCCTACACGTCGGTGCTGAAACGGGCGATCAAGACGCTGTGGATCGTTCTGGAAGAGATGGACCTCATGTGGATTCCGGTCTGTTACAGCTGGCGTCTCAACGAACGCCACTACGGGGCCCTGCAGGGGCTCAACAAGGCCGAGATGGTGGAGAAGCACGGCATGGAGCAGGTGCAGATCTGGCGCCGGAGCTACGACGTCCGTCCTCCCGCACTCACGCCCGATGACCCGCGGTACAACGGAAAAGACCCACGCTACGCAGACCTGAATCCCGGCGAGATTCCCCTGACAGAGTGCCTCAAGGACACCGTGGCGCGTTTCCTGCCCTACTGGCACGAGACCATCGCCCCGGCGGTGAAGGCCGGAAAGCGGGTGGTCGTCTCCGCCCACGGCAACAGCCTCCGGGCCCTGGTCAAGTACCTCGACAATGTCCCCGACGACGTGATCGTGGGGCTCAACATCCCCACGGGCATACCGCTCGTCTACGAACTCAGGGAAGATTTGACGCCGATCCGCAGTTACTACCTGGGCGATCCCGAGGCCGTGAAGAAAGCCACCCAGGCCGTGGCCGATCAGATCAAAAAGAAGTAGGGCTAAGGCCCTATTTCTTCTTTGAGGCCCTGGCGTAGTCCACCATCCCCTGGAAATCGATGACCACGACAGGCTCATTCCCCACGACCCATGCGTCGTGCCCCGAGGGCAGTAGCGACACGTCACCTGCCCTGCACTCGAACTGCTTCCCGTCGTCCATCACGATCTTGAGCGTTCCCGATAGATGATACTGGAAATGGGGCGCCTCGCAGCTTTTCGTCCCGGCCAAGGGCTTGACGGAGGTGGACCACTTCCACCCCGGTTCGAGGGTGGCACGCCCGACGGCGGCGCCACCGATGTTGACGAGTTCCAGCTTGCCCTTGGGGAAGGTCCTGACTTCATCCGGTTTGCTGAAGCTCTTCAGTTCCGCCTTTTTCATGGTGAGTCTCCTTGCGACTGATGATGGTGTTTTGAGGGTTCCCGCCGACGAGCTGACGGATGCGGGATCGAAGCGACAGATAATAAAGTATAACGGCGGGGGGAAAGCGCTGTCAATGTTCCCCAGACGGAGAACCCTATCAGTCTTTCCCTTAGTCGGCTCTCATCTTCTTGAAGGTGTTGATCAGGCCGTTGGTCGACGAATCGTGAGACGCGACGGGCTTATCGTCCTTCATCTCCGGCCGAATCCGGCCGGCCAGCTGCTTGCCCAGTTCGACGCCCCACTGGTCGAAGCTGAAGATATTCCAGATCACGCCCTGGACGAAAATCTTGTGTTCATACATAGCGATGAGACTCCCGAGGACCCGGGGCGTGAGCTTCCGGAAGAGGATGGAATTTGTCGGCCTGTTCCCCTCGAAGACCCGGTAGGGGAGTAGTTTCGCGATTTCCGCGTCGCTCCGGCCATCCCTCTTGAGGTCATCGATGACCTCCTCCCCGGTTTTCCCCTTCATGAGGGCCTCCGTCTGGGCGAAGAAGTTGGAAAGGAGGATGGTGTGGTGGTCGCCCACGGGGTTGTGGCTGATGGACGGGGCCAGGAAGTCGGCGGGAATCAGCTTCGTGCCCTGGTGGATGAGTTGGTAGAACGCGTGCTGGCCGTTTGTCCCGGGCTCACCCCAGACGATGGGGCCCGTCTGGTACGGGACCTTCCTGCCGCTGCGGTCGACGGACTTGCCGTTACTCTCCATGTTCCCCTGCTGGAAGTAGGCCGGGAAGCGGTGCATGTACTGGTCGTAGGGCAGGATGGTCTCCGTCTCGGCGCCGAAGAAATTGTTGTACCAGATCCCGAGGAGGGCCAGGATGACCGGTATGTTTTCTTGAAAAGGGGCATTTCTGAAATGCTGGTCCATTTCGTAGGCCCCCTCGAGGAGTTCGGTAAAATTCTCGAAACCGATGCGGCAGGCGATCGAAAGTCCGATGGCGGACCAGAGGGAGTATCGGCCGCCCACCCAGTCCCAGAAGGTAAACATGTTTTCGCGGTCGATGCCGAATGCCTTGACCTTGTCGGCGTTGGTGGAAATCGCCACGAAGTGCTTCGAGATGTGACGTGCATCCCCTGTGCAGTTGACAAACCATTCCCGCGCCGTGAAAGCGTTGGTCATCGTCTCCTCGGTGGTGAAGGTCTTCGAGGCGATCAAAAAGAGGGTTCGGTCCGGCTTCAGCCGGTTGAGCGTCTCGGTGATCTGTGTCCCGTCGACGTTGGAGACGAAGTGGACGGCAGGGCCTTTCGCAAAGGGCCTGAGGCACTCCGTGACCATGACGGGGCCGAGGTCAGACCCGCCTATGCCGATATTGACGATGTCGGTGATCTTTTTGCCCGTGTAACCTTTCCACTTCCCCGAGATGACAGTCATGGAAAAACCTTTCATCTTCTTCAGAACGTCATTCACCCGGGGCATCACGTCCTCACCGTCCGCGTAAATGGGGGCATTGCCCCTGTTTCTCAGGGCGATGTGGAGGACGGGCCGGTCTTCCGTTTCGTTGATCCGGTCGCCCGTGAACATTTTTTCGATGGCCTCCTTCAAACCCGCCTCTTCCGTGAGCTTGATCAGGAGGGGAAGGGTGTCAGCGGTAATCCTGTTCTTCGAGTAGTCGACGAGGATGTCGTTGAATCGGATTGAATATTTCTCGAATCGGTGCGGGTCTGAAACGAAGAGGTCTTTCATGTGGAGGTCTTTGACTTGCCGGAAATGCTCGGCGAGGAGCTTCCAGCTATCGGTACTCGTCGGATCGACTTTCCTGAGCATGGCGGGTCCCCTCCTTAAGAAGACATGGGCAGCCGAATCTTACACTATGTAAGGGCCCGGCGACACGAAAAAATTTTGTGAACGTCGGAACGGGGATTGCTTCCTGAAAGCGGGTATGTTACCCATCCATTTATTGATGGCCCATCAACCGGAAACAGCCGAAGAAAGTGCACACCCTTTTCATACGAAGCAGTCGAGCGGCATCCATTTTCCTTTGTAAATCGAATACTTCCCCTTCTTGTCCATATTGGACCAAAGTCCAATGCGGATAGGACAAAAGTCCGATATCCTTCCTGATGGGAATATGCTAATCAATTTTTCCCCATGTCTCGAAGGGACGATTTATGAAGTAAAGACAGAACAGGCAACGATTCGGGATAAAATAGAGGAGGACACGAAAATGGAAAGGCCAGGCAAGATGGCCACGATGGCCTTGTTTGCAGTGATATTCGTGATGTTCTGCGCGACGGGTGCCGTCGCACGGGATAAGGGCTCACCTGACGCGAAGAAACCGACGGTCTACAGGGAGCAAGCCAGAACCATGACCGCCACGGTCCAGGCCATTGACCTCCGGAATCGAATCGTGAGGGTCAAGGGCGGGCCGAAGGACCACGTCTTCGAACTCAAGGTCGACAAGGGCGTGCAGAACCTCGACCGGCTCCGGGTCGGCGACAGGGTGGTGGTCAACTACATCGAGGCCATTGCCGTCAGGGTGATCAAGCCCGAAGAGGACAAGGCCCTGTCTTTCGAGAAGAAGGTCGAGCCGGAGGGCCGGGGAGTGGAAGTGCGCCAGACCACGGTCACCGCGAGGATCGCGTACATCGACAGAAACACGAACAACGTTTACCTCACGTGGCCCGACGGAGTGACAGTTGGCGTCCGCGCGAAAGACCCCAAGGTATTGGAAAATTTCAAGGACGGCGAGTGGATCGAGATCACCTACACCGACACGCTGGCGATCTCCATTGAAAAAACAAAACCCTGATAAGAACCAAACAAGGCAAGGAGGAAACTATGAAAAAAGCGGTAAAGATTTTCGCGGTTCTCTTCGGCATCATCATGATGACGAACGTAGCGTTTGCGGCGGATGACTTCACTCGCTCGGGGTTTCTGGGCAACCCATCGGTCTATGATCTTTTAAAGAAGGTATCAGGGGACGACTTGATAGCATATCGCTGGATCAAGCCGGGTGTCGATCCCAAGACGTACAACAAGTTCATGGTGGACAGCGTCATCTTCTTCCTGGCCGACAAGGCGGACTACAAGGGCATCGACCCGCAAGAAATGAAAGATCTGTGCGACGAGTTCAACAAGCAGCTCGTGGCGGCCTTCAAGGCGAAAAATCTGCAGATGGTGAGCGATCCCGGCGCGGACGTTCTGCGGATACGCACCGCCATCACGAACGTTCAGCCGAGCCGTCCCGGCGCGAGTGCCGTCACCTCGATCATTCCCATCGGTCTGGGTGTCAGCCTCGTCAAGAGGGGTGCCACGGGAGGCTGGGTCGGCAGTGGCAGCACGGCAGCTGAGATTATCTTCCAGGACTCCGTGACCACCGATATTATCGCCATGGGGGCAACCCAGCGTGCTGCGGCTTTCGACGAGCGATTTTCGAAATGGGGCTCGGCCAATGATTCCTTCAAGTTCTGGTCCGAGAGGGTCGCGGATGCCCTCGTCCGCTTCAAGGCCGGCAACATGAGGCTGCTTGCCCAATAACAACGATTATGATGACCGTCCATCCCCGGTGCGGTTTTGCACCGGGGCGCCGGCAATCGAAATCGTGAACAAGAAACAAGAAATCGTTCACATGCGTCACAGCGGGCGCGGTCTGCTTCCTGAAACGCGACCGATCTCTATAACTCTGTCAAGAAGAGTAGAAGCGCAATGAGAAAAAGGAGTCGCCGGGCAAGGCGAGGGAAGCGAACCGGCTTCCCGCCCCCGACGGCCCGATCTGCCTGGTGATGCGCCTTTACTGGCCGAAAGAGACACCGCCCTCCATCATCGACGGCTCCTGGCAGCCGCCGGCCGTGGTGCAGATGAAGTAAGAAAATGACCCAAGGGGTAAATAAGTAGAGGATACTTTTTCGTTCGTCGAGAAGGTAAAAGCCTCCGGGTTCTTTTCCTTCCCGACCCTCTCCTAAGCCGGGGGAGTCTGCAGTTTACAGGAGATAAATCTTGAGCTCACTGACACTTTCCTTGATTGCTTTTGCCTGCATTTTCGGCGGCACGATGCTCGGGATGGCGGTTCGCACCCGCCTGCCCGACCACCACCTGAACGAGGAGTCAAAGGACGTGGTGAAGCTCGGGACCGGCATGATCGCGACCATGGCCGCCCTCGTCCTTGCTCTCCTGCTCGCCTCGGCGAAAGGGAGCTTCGACACGATGAACAACGAGCTCAGGCAGGCGGGCTCGAAACTCGTGCTTCTCGACTGTGTTATGACCCAGTACGGACCGGAAACGAGGGAAGCCCGCGACCACCTGCGCCGCGGCCTCGCGACATCGATCCAACGATTCTGGCCGGAAGATTCGCGTGAAATCACAACCCTAAGGGACAACCAGGCCGGCGGAAGTGATTTCGAGGCGATCCAGGACAAACTGCGACAGCTGAACCCGCGTAACGACGCCCAGCGCTGGCTTCAAGCGCGGGCCCTACAGGTCAGCGCTGAAATCGCTGAAGCGCGCTGGCTTCTCGTCGAACAGGTCGGCCAGGGTTCCATCCCGGCACCTTTCCTCGTGGTGCTGGTCTGCTGGCTCACCATCATCTTTGCCAGCTTCGGTCTGTTTTCTCCCCGCAATGAAACGGTGATCTTCGTCATGTTTATCTGCGCCCTGTCGGCGGCGGCGGCGCTCTTTCTCATCCTGGAGCTGGACCAGCCGTACCAGGGGATCGTCAAGGTTTCCAGCGCACCCCTGCAAAAAGCCCTCACGATCATGGGCCGGTAGGCCCCGGGGGCCGGAGAGGTGCAAAGCAAAGAGAAGCCTTTTCCATGGAAATCCAGGAAAATTCGCAAAGCCGATCTCGGTTTTCAATGAAGCAAACTTCAGGGGAAGAACGGGTCGGAGACGCAGGGAATGAGCGGGACGATTAATTTGCTGCATCACTTGACATCCTGTACGAAGATTTTCTAGAGGAATTGTGCAGTGGTGAATTCAGAAATGGCAGGAAAAGCAAAACGGGACAGGGGACCGCAGGATCAGGAACGGCATGCAGCAGGCGCCGGTCCGGGACTCCATGTCGTGGCCAAGCCCATAGGTCCTGCCTGCAATCTCGACTGCGAGTACTGTTTCTACCTCGAGAAGCAGGCCCTGTTTCCTGCGGGCGAGCAGTTCCGGATGCCCGACAGGGTTGTTTCGGCGTTTGTAACGAAATACATCACCTCCCAGCCTACGCCGGCCGTGGAATTCGTCTGGCAGGGGGGGGAGCCGACCCTTTTGGGGATCGATTTCTTCAAGCGGGTGATCGGCTTGCAGAAACAGTTCTCCGGGGTGAAGACAATCACCAACTCCCTGCAGACGAACGGGACCCTGCTCAATGACGAGTGGTGCCGGTTCCTGAAGCAAAACAATTTCATGGTCGGGATCAGCCTGGACGGTCCGAAGGAGATTCATGACCGCTACCGCCGTGACCGGAAAGGCCGGGGGACCTTCGACCAGGTCATGCGCGGCCTGAGACTTCTGCAGAAGCACGGTGTCGAATACAACGTCCTGGCATGCGTGGCCCGTGAAACGGCGGCAAGACCGCTCGAGGTGTACCGGTTTTTTCGGGAGTCCGGTGTGGAGTTCATCCAGTTCACGCCGGTCGTCGAGCGCATGCCCGACGCGCAAAGCGCAGGTCTTGGCCTTCGCCTTGCCGCCCCCGCGGCGATGGACCGCCCGGAGGAGCAGACGGAGATCACCCTCTGGTCCGTTGAGCCGGAGGCCTGGGGCGACTTTCTCATCGGCGTTTTCGAGGAGTGGGTCCGGCACGATGTAGGCAAGGTCTTTGTCATGAACTTCGAATGGGCCCTCAATGCCTGGATCGGAAACCCCTCGCCCGTCTGCGTCCACGCGAAGCAGTGCGGCCGCGCGCTCGTCATCGAGCACAACGGCGACGTCTACGCCTGCGACCACTGCGTCTACCCCCAGTACAGGCTCGGCAACATCCTGACGGAGACGCTGCCGGCCATGGCGGAAAAATCGCTTCAATCCGGTTTCGGGGTCGGCAAGGAGACGGCCCTGCCCCGCTGGTGCCGGGAGTGCGATGTGCTGGCCGCCTGCCAGGGCGGGTGCCCGAAGCACCGCTTTGCGGGCACCCACTACGACGAGCCGGGGCGTCACTACCTCTGCGCGGGATACAAAAAATTCTTCATGCACATCCGGAAGTACCTCCACGTGATGACGCAGCTTTTGGAAAGCGGGCAGCCCGTGAGCCTCATCATGAACGCGCTGAAGGGGCCGCTCGTCATCACGCAGGGGGAAGGGGGTAGTCCCGCAATTATAAAGAAGACAGTCAGTTGATCGAGAGGACAAACATGGACGCGAGAGACAGGGAATCCGTAAGAGCGCGGCGAAAAGCGCTGATGCTCACCATCACCATGGTGTTTGTATTTCTCCTGATGGCGGGATATGCATCCGAGGTGATGTCTGTAGAAAATGCCGGCAAATCATCCCCGGCACAGACGGACTACCAGCGTCTCGAAGGGCGCTGGGTTCGGCCGGACGGGGGATACATCCTCGAACTGAAGAGCATCAGGAAAGACGGAAGCCTATCGGCGGCCTATTACAACCCCCGGCCGATCAAGGTGTACCGTGCGGAATGGAGCCGGAAGAAAGGCAGGGTCAATCTGGTCGTCGAATTGAGGGACGTCAACTACCCGGGTTCGATCTACACCCTGCAGTATGATCCGGAAACCGACCAGCTGAAGGGTAATTACTTCCAGGCGGTTGAGCAACTGACCTTCAGCATCCATTTTGTGAGGGCCCGATAAACTTTAAAATATTATCAATCCAAGAGGAGGAAAGAAATGAAGAAAAGATTGACTGCCGTGATCGTGTTTTGTGTTCTTTTTCTGTTCATCGTACCCGTGTGTGCCCAGGACAAGCCCGCGGACACCAATCAGATGGTGAGGGAGAAGATCCAGGCCGACAAGAAGCTCTTTGTCGCGGACAACATGCAGTTCACTGAGGCGGAGGCCAAGGCATTCTGGCCTGTTTACGACAGTTACCAGAAGGATCAGCTCAAGATCGTGGACCGCACCCAGAAGCTCATCAATGACTACGCGAAGAACTATCTGGCCATGACCGACGCCACGGCGAAGAAACTGACCGATGACATGCTCGCGATTGAGAACAACCGGCTCCAGCTGAAGAAGGACTACCTGCCGAAGTTCCGCAAGGTCCTGTCGGACAAGCGGGTGGCACGGTATTACCAGCTTGAAAACAAGGCCTTCGCGGTGGTAAGCTACGACCTGGCGAAGGGGATCCCCCTGGTGAAGTAGATACCAGAGGGGGGAGAGTTTACAGACGTTGTTTTGTCGGGTGGGAGGAGGGTCTCCGGTGAGACGATCAGTGTGGATTTGTTTATTATGCACGCTGGCTCTGGTGACGGGTTGCACCTACATCGGGGGGCAATACCCCGTGAATGCAACTCTGGAGAAGTTTGACCCCAACTACGGCTACATCGCCCAGAACCTGGGGCCCGCGGGCCACTCGGAGGAGTTGCTCCTGATCCTGTCCTTCTCCGGCGGGGGGACGCGGGCGGCTGCTTTTTCTTACGGCATCCTCGAGGAGCTCCGTGGGGTGGAGATTACCTTCGACGGTAAGAAGCGGCGCCTCGTGGACGAGGTGGACATGATCTCGGGCGTTTCGGGCGGAAGCTTCACGGCTGCCTATTTCGGTCTTTTCGGGGACCGCATCTTCGAGGATTACGAGACCCGCTTCCTGAAGAAGAATGTCCAGGGAGATCTGACCTTCGGCATCCTCTTCAACCCCGTCAACTGGGTCCGGCTCTCTTCACCTTTCTACGACCGGAGCGACCTGGCCGCCGAGTACTACGACAAGAACGTCTTTGACGGGAAGACCTTCGGGGACATGTTGGAACGCAGGGGGCCTGTGGTCCTCATCAACGCGACGGACATGTCTTTGGGGGCACGGTTTACCTTCCACCAGATCCTGTTCAATGCCATCTGTTCCGATCTGTCGAAATTCCCCGTGGCCCGGGCCTGTGCCGCCTCCTCGGCGGTCCCGGGCGTCCTCACACCGCTCACGGTGAAAAACTACGCGGGAAGCTGCGGCTTTGTCTCTCCCCCGGTGTTCGAGGAAGCATCACTGAACTACCGGACGCGTGAGCAAAAAGAGAGCCTGGCGCTCGTGCTGGATAAGGAAAAGAAACCCTACTTTCACCTGATCGACGGCGGCGTGGCCGACAACCTCGGGCTCAGGGCCATCCAGGAGTCCATCGACGCCGTGGGCAACATCTGGATGATTCTGAAGCTCACTGGAAGGGAGCAGGTCCGGAAGGTGGTTTTTGTCGTCGTCAACGCCGAGACGAAAACCGAGTCTCAATGGGACAAGTTCGAGTTTGTTCCCCCCTTCTCGGCCATGATGTCAAACTATTCCACCATCGCCATCGTCCGGTACAACCGCGAGACCATGTCCCTTCTGCAGGAGAGCTTCGGCCGGTGGAGCGATCAGATCCGGACGGGCCGGTGCCCCCCCGGGCAGGTCTCGACGGAGCCGGGCTCATGCGGCGACATCGAATTCTACCTGGTAGATGTCCGCTTCGAAAATCTCAATGACCAGGCGGAAGCGGCTTACCTGGCCAAGTTGCCCACGTCATTCACACTGCCCCCTGAGGACGTCGACAGGCTGAAGGCCGGTGCGCGCAAACTCCTGATTGAGTCGGCTGATTTCCAGAGGCTGTTGAAAAACCTGAATGCCTGGGTCCCGTCGAAGGTGTCCTCTCAATAAAGTTATAAACCGATCATAAGTCAGTGAGCAGAGCAGTGACTTAAGGGATTGTTATGGCCGTCAGGGGAATCGTGATCGGTATCGCCCTCTTTTTCGCCATCTCGACAGCCATGCCCGTGGCGGTCGCGGCCGAAGACGGACAGGAGCAGGAAAACATCGGCGACGTCGATCCGACGAAGCCCGTCATTTTCAACATCCGTGAGGAGTTTTACAAGATCAACGGGGACACCTGGAAAAATGCCTTCATCCTGAGAACGGATATCATCAGGCTGGGGGGGCTCCGAAACTTCCTCCTCAGGTTCGATGTCCCCTTCATGTCGACTGAAATGGGACAGGTCAGAGACGACGGTCTCGGTGACCTCTACGGCCAGGCTCTCCTGATCCCGTATGCGTCAGAAAAGTTCTTCTTTGCCGTCGGGACCGGCCTCACAGCGCCCTCTGCCACGGAAGATACCCTCGGATCGGGAAAATGGCAGGTCTCTCCGCTGGCCGTGCCCGGCTTGCGGTTCAAGGACCCGAGGGGGCTTTTCTTCGTGAAGGTCCAGGATTATATCTCCTTTGCCGGGCAGGATGACCGCGCCGACATTCATTATATGACCGTCCAGCCCTTTCTGATCATGAAGCTCAGTGACAAATGGTGGGCGGGAGCGGATTCGGAGGCCAAGATCAACTGGGAGCAGGACAACCGTAAAAGTTACAAGTCGGGGGTTATCCTCCTGAGAATGTGGACGAAGAGCTTCGGCACATGGGTCAAGCCCGAGTTTCCCTGGGGTTCCAACCGCGAAGGGGACTGGAACTTGAAGGCTTCTTTTTTCTGGAATTATTGAGACAGGGGAGTCGCTTCTTCAACTGCCTTCAGGTACAGGCTGGAAAGGAGGTTCATCGATGAAGCGTGCGCTTCTTTTGATCACTTTTCTGCTTTTCCTCTTGACCGGGGCAGTCATTCCCGCATACCCGTCCACGGCCAGGGCAATGCCTGTTGAAAAGGGCACTCCGACCTTAAAGACAACGGACCCGGCGGTTACCCCGGCTATCCTCAAGATTCATAACCGGCCGATTGTCACGTTGCGCGGACCCCTTCTCGGGTACACCCCGAAACAACGGGTCGAAGCGTCCGAAGAGCGTATTCGCCGGCTCATCGAGCGGGGAGAAATGGGTGCTGTCTCGGCCGTGACTTAAACCGAGGGGATACAGATCCTTATCGGTGACAAGGGGGTTTTCTTCGTCACCCGGCGGACGTAAACGAACTGGCCGGAGAGACCCTCGCAGACACGGGCGCAATGGCGGTGCGGAACCTCACATTGGCCCTCGACGAGGTCCGGCAGGTCAGTCAGCCCGAGTACATCCTCCGTGCCATCGGCCTCACCGTCGCGGCGACGGTATTCCTGATCCTCGTTCTGTCGGTTATCCGGCGAGGCCACCGGTGGCTGGATACCCACCTGGCCGAGGTTGTGGGTCCCAGGCTCAAGGCACTTGCCATCGGGGGGTTTACCCAGCACATCGACGGGATCATCCTGTTCGTCAAGGGTATTGTCCACATTACTGTATTGGCCCTTGCCTTTTTTTCCCTGTATCTGTGGCTTACCTTTTCATTCAAGCAGTTCCCTTACTCGCGACCATGGGGGGAACAGCTCCACAGCTACCTGTCGGCAGGGTTCAAGGCCATTGCTCTCAGCATCCTGAATTTCATCCCGGGTCTTATCATTGTTGCCGTTATCTTTCTCATCACCCGGTTCCTCGTTCGCATCACGCGGCTCTTCTTCGATGCCGTCGAGTCCGGCCGGGTGACCGTCCCCGGTCTCTACGCCGAAACGGCCCAGCCGACACGCCGGATCGTCACGGTCATCCTCTGGCTCTTCGCAGTCATCATGATGTACCCCTACCTGCCGGGAAGCGAGAGCGACGCCTTCAAGGGGGTGAGCGTCTTCGTGGGGTTGCTCCTGTCCATCGGCTCGGCCGGTACGGTGAACCAGGCCGTAAGCGGACTCATGCTCATGTATTCGCGCGCCCTGAGGGTCGGGGACTACGTGCAAATCGGCGAGACGGAGGGAACCGTCGCCACGCTTGGGATGTTCTCTACGCGAATTCGCACACCGAAAGGCGAGATCGTCAGCCTTCCAAACGCCGTCATCGTGGGGACCACAACGAAGAACTACTCTCGCGAGGAGGAGACGGGCGGTGTCATTCTGACGACGACGGTCACGATCGGCTACAATGCACCCTGGAGGCAGGTCCACGCCATGCTCATTGAGGCCACCGGGCGCACACCGGGTCTCCTGAAAGACCCCCCGCCACGGGTCCGGCAGAGAGCCCTTTCGGATTTCTACGTGGAGTACATGGTCGGAGCGCGCATTGAAAAACCTCACAATCGGATCACTGTACTCGACGAACTGCACCGGAACATCCAGGATGTCTTCAACGAATATGGCGTCCAGATCATGTCGCCCCACTACGAGGCGGACCCCGCCGAGAAGGTCTGGGTGCCGAAAGAGAAATGGTTCGAATCGCCGGCGAAGAAGGGTGAGGAATCCTGAACATGAGGTCTAAAGGGTCGGATTTCATGTCTCTCCTTGCCTTTTTACTTCATACCCGTGTATCATCCCTGCCGTAAGATTTGCCGATAAAACAGGGGACCGACGAAGACGGATGAAGAGCTGGCCGCAAAACCCCATCATCTATGAAATCAATACCTTCGTCTGGCTCACCGACTTGAGCCGACTTTACAACAGGCCCATCACACTTTGGAATGTCCCGGTCAAAGAGTGGGACGCCCTCTTATCCTGTGGTGTCGATGCCGTCTGGCTCATGGGAGTTTGGGAGCGGAGCCCCGCGGGTACCCGCATTGCCCGAAAACTTCAAACACTGACGGACGCGTACCATAAATCACTGCCGGATTTTCGTCCGGAGGATGTCGCCGGTTCCCCCTACTGTGTCCACCGTTACACGGTGGACGAGCGCCTGGGCGGACCCGAAGGGCTCGCCGTCGCCCGCGAGATGCTGGGCAGGTGTGGAGTAAGGCTCATCCTCGATTTCGTGCCCAATCACACGGCCATCGATCATCCCTGGATCTCCCGACACCCTGAATATTATATCCAGGGGACCCGAGAGGATCTGGAAGAATTTCCCGATGCCTACTTCGAATCCGGGGGCAAAGTGTTTGCCCGCGGGCGGGACCCCTTCTTCCCTCCCTGGGAGGACACCGCCCAGGTCAACGCATTCTCGAGCGACCTCCGGAGGGCTTACGTTGAAACTCTTATCGATATCGCCGGGCAGTGCGACGGTGTCCGGTGCGACATGGCCATGCTCCTCACGGGGAATGTCTTCGAAGGGACCTGGGGGACGAGGGCCGGACCACGCCCCCCCGCGGAGTTCTGGGAAGAGATGTTCAAGACCCTTCGAGAGGCCTCCCCTGATTTCCTTTTCATGGCCGAGGTCTACTGGGATCTGGAACCGGAACTCCTGAAACAGGGATTCGATTACTGCTACGACAAGATACTTTATGACCTTCTGGTGAGCGGGAACGCCGGAAGCATTCGCCGGCATCTCGAGGCCGATTCCGGCTATCAGGGGAAGCTTGTGCGTTTCATCGAAAATCACGACGAGCCGCGCGCGGTGGCAACCTTTACGCCCGGCCAGCTGCCCGCGGCCGCCGTCGCTTTTGCGACGCTTCCCGGGGCGAAACTCCTTCACGACGGGCAGCTGGAAGGCCGGAAGGTCAAACTCCCCGTCCAGCTTGGAAGGCGCCCAGCCGAAGTCGTTGATGAAAAGTTGAATTTATTCTATAGAAAGCTCCTTGAAGACGCCCGATCCCCGGCTTTCCGCGCGGGGGAGTGGTGTCTTTGCGAGACAAGCGGCTGGCCCGACAATTCGAGCTGTCGGAATCTTGTCGCTTGGTGCTGGCGAAAGGACGAAGAGCGGCGCCTCATTGTCATCAACTACTCCGATACCCCTTCACAGGGGCGTGTCAGGCTTCCCTGGGAGGACCTGGGTGCCCGCGCCTGGAACCTGAAAGAACTGTTCTCCGATGCGATCTACGAGAGGGACGGAAGGGAGATGATCGACCCCGGGCTCTTCGTGAACCTTGAACCCCGGGGATTTCATCATCTGCTTTTCTGAGGCATCCTATTTGAGGGATGGACATGAGACTCAACATCTTCAAGTCATTGCTGGGAACACTGGCGGCTGTCGCGGCACTTTTTTCACTCCTGTCGTGCACGGCCCAGTATGCCCTCAATCCCAAACTGGAATTCAAACTGAGGGAAAGCCCCTTCCGGAGCAAGCTGGTGTCAGCGGGAAAATCCGATGAGCTTTTCCTCATCCTCGCTTTTTCCGGCGGCGGGATCCGGGCGGCATCACTTTCCTACGGTGTCCTTGAAGCCCTTGACCGGGTCGAGATTCCGGCGCCGAAGGGCGTCCAAAGCGGGGATCATCAGCCGCCAAGGCACACCCTCCTCGATGAAGTGGATCTCATCTCCGGGGTTTCCGGCGGGAGTTTTACCGCCGCCTATTATGGGCTGCACGGCAGGGACGCCCTCAAGGAATGCCGGGAAAAAGTCCTTCTGCAGAATCTTCAGGGCGGCCTCCTCTGGGGACTCGTCACCCCGGTGAACTGGTTCCGTCTCTGGTCTCCGCGCTTCGGAAGGAGCGACATGGCCCAGGAGTTCTATGACTACATGATTTTCCACGGAGCCACCCTCGGGGACCTGGCAAGCGGCAAGGGACCTGCCGTCGTTATTCTGGCCACGGATGCCATCGACGGTATCGTTTTCCCGTTTATCCCGAGCCAGTTCGCCCTGATCTGCTCGGACTTCGAAAAGTTCCCCCTGTCCCGGGCCGTCGCCGCCTCGGCGGCCTTCCCGGGACCGCTGACCCCGATCGTCCTCAAGAACTACGCGGGTCAGTGCGACCACAAGGTTCCCGGATGGATTGACGAGGCCCTTTCAAAGCCAGACCCCACGAGCCGAGTGTATTACAACGCCCTCATGACGAAAACGTATCTCGACGCGGAGACAAAACCTTACATCCACCTCATCGACGGCGGCGTCTCGGACAATCTCGGTGTCAGGGGCATCATGGATACCATCGTGGCGCAGGGCGGCATCCGGGACGCCCTGAAAAGCGGAGATCTTGCAAAGACGCGCCGGGTGGCCTTCATCATCGTCGATGCACAGACGCAGGAAAAAGCGCGCTGGAGGCTTCTCGACGAGATCCCGGGACTGGACGCGATACTGGGGGCTTCCTCGACCATCATGATCAACAAGTACAATTTCGAGACCATCGACCTGCTGCGGCGATACGCGGGGGAATGGGCCCGGGTGGATGGGGCAGCCGGCGCAAAACCCATAGAAATTTACATTGCCCACATCGCCTTTGCCTCCCTTCCCGACAAGACCGAACGGGACTACTTCCAGGCAATCCCCACGGCCCTCACCCTGCCGGAAGAGCAGGTGGACAAATTGAGGGAGGTGGCCGGCAGGCTCCTGTATGCGCAGGAGCCCTTCAGGAAGCTGGTAACGGACCTCGGTGGGAAAATGCCGGAAAGCGGCCAACCGAGATGAAGAATGGAAGGTTGCAGCAGAAAGATGCCGGCCGATTGATGTCAAATCACTCCCGATTGAATCATGTGCTCAGGAAAGGAATCGGCCATGACAGAAAAGACACGCGATAACCTTGAAAAAGCGTTTGTGGGAGAAGCCAAGGCCTATTTTCGGCTGATGGCCTTCGCGAAAAAGGCCGATAAAGAGGGCTATCCCCAGGTTGCCCGGCTTTTTCGGGCCGTTGCCGCCGCAGAGGGCGTGCATGCCGGGGAGCATTTTGCCCTGCTGGAAAAGGTCAGGTCCACGGAGGAGAATTTGAAGAGCTCCTTCGAGAAGGAGACCTTCGTCAATGAAGTCGCCTACCCGGCATTTCTCAAGGATGCCTGGGCCGATGGAGACAAACCGGTCATCTGGGGTTTTACCAAGGCCCGGAACGCCGAGGAACGCCACGCAAAGCTTTACAAGGCCGCGCTGACGGACATGACCGTCGACCGCGACACCCTCTATTTCGTCTGCACGAATTGCGGATGGATCGAAGACCGTCAGAGGCCGGAGAAATGCCCGAACTGCCAGTACCCCGCCGAGTCCTATCAGGAAGTGAAGTGAAGGAAGAACGATGACACGGTCAGGGAGAGTGGCAAGACAGGGTCAGGACTACCCCAACGGTTTGATGTGATCCCGGGCCCACTGGATGAGTTCCTCGAGGGTCGTTCCCTGCGGGAAAAATTCCGCTATTCCCATCTCTCTTATCCGGGTGGTGTCTTCGGGGGAGAGGATCCCGCCGGCCGTGATCTGGACGTCGTCCACCCCCGCTTTGCGCAGCAGTTCAATGGTCTTTTGGATGCTGTCCAGATCCGCGCCCGGGAGGGTCGTGATCCCGATGTGGTCCACCGATTCCTGAATAACCGAGGCGACGATGGCTTCCGGACTCTGCGCGTCCGTGTAAATGATCTCGAAGCCCGCCTCCCGGAAAGCCAGCGAAAGCCTCACCAAGGCCTCGTCGTAGCCTTCGCCGCACTTGACCATCAGGATCCTGACCGTCCGTTCCATTAAGGTCCTCCTGTCTTGAACTTCCGCCTGCAACGGTTTCTCCTCTATAGGAAAGACCGATTCGGATTGTCAAGCCCTTTTGATTGGGCCGCGGCGCCCTCCCCGCCGAGGCGCTGAAAAAAATGGGTTGGCGGTGAACAAGTTCGTTGATTTTATATTCTTTTTGGCTTAGAAGAGGGCCAGAATAAAGGGAGAAGCCGCCGTGATCTCCGATGATATCTATCTGAGCGAAATCCTCGATCGACCGCTTCTGGACCGCAAGGGAAACGTGATCGGCAAGATCAAGGACATGAATGTGGTCCCCGGGGACACCTTCCCGGTCGTTGAAGGGATCTACATCCGTGGTCCTGAGGGGCTTTTCCGCATCCTCATGAAAGACATCAATGTGCTCAACAAGAAATTTGTGACGACCTACGAGGAAGCAGGCGCCGTGGCCCACATGGAGCCCCAGGAAAAGGAGATCCGCATTGCGGAGCACATCATGGACAAGCAGGTCGTCGATGTCAACGGCGCCAAAGTGGTCCGGGTCAACGATGTACAGCTGGGCCAGGTGAGGGATCAGTTCGGATTGCTCGCCATAGACGTGGGCTTCGGCGGGCTCATTCGACGTCTCGGTTTCGGGCGGGCCAAGCGGGGCGCCCTCATCCCGTGGCACTACTTGAAGCCTCTCGAACCCGGCCTCGATCGCCTGACCTTGACGATCACCCGGAGGAGCCTGGTGGACATGCACCCGGTGGATATGGCCGAAATCGTCTCCCAGCTCTCCGTGCAGGAACGGTCCGACCTTCTCAGCACCTTCGACAAGGAAACGACCGGCGAAATCATCCACGAGCTCGATGAAGAAACCCGCGCGAACATCATCAAGCAGATGAAGCCCGAGGAAGCGGCCGACGTCCTCGAGGCCATGAACCCCGACGAGGCGGCCGACATCCTGGGCGACCTGCCGGACAAGAAAGCGGAGGAGATCATCGGCCTCATGGATAAAGAGGAGGCTGAAGAGGTCATCGAGCTTCTGGAGCATGACGAAGACACGGCGGGTGGACTCATGACGACGGAATACGTCTCCTTTCCGCCGGACATGACGGCCGAGGAAGTGATGCAGGAACTGAGGCTCATCGCCCCGGACATCGAGATGATCTACTACCTCTATGTGGTAGACAACCGGGAACACCTGGAAGGCGTTCTGTCGCTGAAAGACCTCATCCTGGCGAATCCCAGGGCCAGGCTCGACACCCTGATGAAAAGAAACGCGAAGAAGATCCACGTGAATGCCGACAGGAAGGAAGCGGCCGAGATGGTCTCCAAGTACAACCTCATGGCCGTTCCCGTCGTCGACGACCAGGATATCCTTCAGGGGATTATCACCGTCGATGACATCGTCGACTTTCTGCTCCCCACGCCCCTGCGAAAGAGAAGATAGCCATGCGGAACCTGATCAGAAAGATCGACGGGAAAAAATTGCTTTTTTTCCTGAGCATCATGGGACCCGGGTTCATCACGGCCAACGTGGACAACGACGCCGCGGGAATCACGACCTATTCCGTGGCGGGGTCGCACTACGGCTACGCCCTCCTGTGGTCCTTCATCCCGATGGTGTTTCTGCTCATCATCGTCCAGGAGATGGTGGCCCGGCTCGGCGTCGTCACGGGCAAGGGGCTGTCGGATCTCATTCGGGAGGAGTATGGCGTCAAAACGACGGTCTTCGTCATGGCGGCACTCCTGCTGACCAACCTGGGCACCTGCGCCGCGGAATTCGCGGGCCTCGCGGCGAGTCTCGAGATCTTCGGGGTCAGCCGCTACGTCACCGTGCCCATCGCCTGCGCGGTGATATGGTTTCTCGTCGTGCGCGGCAGCTACCGGACGGTGGAGAAGGTTTTTCTCGGCGCCTGCATCATCTATTTTTCCTACATCCTGTCGGGTTTCATGGCCAAACCGGACTGGGGCGATGTGGCCCGCCACACGGTCTATCCGACGTTTTACATGAATGCCGCCTTCATCGGGCTCCTCATCGGCATGGTCGGGACGACCGTCTCCCCGTGGATGCAATTCTACCAGCAGGCCTCGATTGTGGAGAAACAGGTTCGCATCGAGGACTACACCTATGTTCGCTGGGATGTGATTCTCGGCTGCCTGATGGCGTCGACAGTGGCTTTTTTCATCGTCGTGGCCTGCGGGGCGACCCTGCATGCCGGCAACATCCTCATTCACACGGCGGAGGACGCGGCGATGGCCCTCACCCCGCTGGCCGGGGGGTTTGCCAACATCCTCTTTGCCATCGGGCTGACCAACGCGTCCCTCTTCGCGGCCACGATCCTGCCCCTGAGCACGACCTTCACGATCTGCGAGGGTATGGGCTGGGAAGCGGGTGTCAACAAGACCTTTCAGGAGGCGCCGCAATTCATGGGGCTCTATACGGGTCTCATCATCCTGAGCGGCGGTTTCATCCTCGTCCCGGGCGCCCCCCTGATAACCATCATGCTCGTCTCGCAGGTCATCAACGGGATCCTGCTCCCCTTTGTCCTGATCTTCATTCTTCTTCTCGTGAACAAAAGGAGGCTCATGGGGTCTTACGTCAACGGTCGGTTGTCCAACGGGATCGCCTGGGGAGCCGTTGTTGTTCTCATCCTCCTCAGCGGTGCCCTGATCGTCGACGTGATCAGACAGGTTCTCGCCTGAGAGGTCACTTTGATGGCCTGGCGGCATTAAAAAATAGGCAGGGCAAGCCAAGGCTTTCGTTCACATGAAGCGCGATCAAAAACTTCTCCTCATCCTTGCTTTTACGCTGACCCTCATGGTGGTGGAGTTCGCAGGGGGGATCGTGAGCAGGAGTCTCGCCCTCATCAGCGACGCGGGGCACATGCTCACCGACTCCCTGGCGATTTTTTTGAGCTACCTCGCGCTTCGCTGGGGCCGGATGCCCCCGTCGGATCGAAGGACCTACGGTTATCACCGTATCGAAATCATCATCGCCCTCGTGAACGGCCTTTTTCTTCTGGCCGTAGCCGGATACATCTTTTTCGAGGCCGTACACCGCTTCTTCAACCCGCAGGAGATTCGGACCGGTATTCTCCTGGCCGTGGCGGTCGTCGGGTTTGCGGGAAACCTTTTCGGGCTCCTGATCCTGCGATCGGAAACTCACGAAAGCCTCAATATCCGCGGCGCCTTCCTTCACATCCTGGCGGACACGCTCTCGTCCGTGGGCGTCGTCATCGGCGGGGTGATCATCGCCCTGACGGGGTGGAACGTCGTCGATTCGCTGATCGGCATCATGATCGGGGGCATCGTCCTTCGCGGCGCCGTGGACCTCATCATGGAATCCGGGGAAGTCCTGATGGAAGCCACCCCCCGCGATGTCGACATGGAGCAGTTGAGGAAAGACGTGGTGGAAGTACCGGGCGTGAAGGATTTTCATGACGTCCACGTCTGGACGATCGGGTCGGGCAGGCGGGCCCTGAGCGGGCACCTGCTCACCGATAACATCTCGACCCGGGAGAGCCAGAGGATGATCTGCGCCGCCAGGGAGATACTGGCGAAGCGATACGGCATCACGCATACCACGCTGGAGGTCGAGTGTGAGAGCTGCCTCGACACGGTCTGTGAATACGGTTCCCAAGATGGAACTGTGTCGAAATCCGGCTTGACGTCATGAGCCATTCGCCGGATGGAGGAGGTGTCGCATGTCTGAACTGCTCAGGATACTGGGTTGCCGGTACCCGATCATCCAGGGGCCCATCGGTCACACGAACAGCCCGAAGCTCATCGCAGCCATCTGTGAAGCCGGGGCCTATGGTATGCTGGCCCTGGGGTTCACCGATGCCGCGACGGCCCGGCAGCTCATCGACGAAGTGAAAGCCCGGACGGACAAACCCTTCGGCGCCAATCTCATGCTCCTGAACCAGGCCAATCCGGAAATTCTCGATATCCTGGCCGGCGCCGGGGTGAAAACCGTCACGACGGCCGTCGGTTCCCCCAGGGAGATTTACAAGCGGATTCATGAACTGGGGATGAAGGGCATCCATGTCTCGCTGACCCTGACCCACGCGAGGAGGGCCGAAGACGCGGGGGTGGACGGCCTTGTTGTCTCGGGGCTGGAAGCCGGGGGCCTTCGAACCAAAGAGTCTGAGTCGACCAATATGGTTCTGATACCCCTGGTCGTGGATCACGTGAAAATCCCGGTGGCGGCGGCGGGAGGTATAGCCGATTCGCGGGGTTACCGGGCCGTCCTCGCCCTCGGGGCACAGGGGGCGCAGATCGGGACCCGGTTTCTTGCTTCCCTTGAAAGCGCGGCCCACGAAAGATGGAAACAGGCTATTGTAGAAAGCACAGACGGGGATAGCGTCCTCTTACCCCTGCAGAATGTGAATGCAAGGGTCATCGCGACGCCGAAGCTCAAAAAGGAGATGCAGGTCCCCGGCCTCGACCTGACGAAGATTTACGACATCAAAAATCTCGGAAAGGCATGGGGAACCGGCGATTTCGATCTCTTTCCCGCGAGTGCCGGGCAGGTGAGCGCGCTGATCAGGGAGATCAAGCCGGTCCACCGGATCATCGAGGAGATGGTGTCCTGAACCCGGGATGCTTCATTCATCGCCGAAAGGAGAAAAGGAAATGGACAAGGCGGAAATCAGGAAGCGGGGTTTGGAGGCGGGCGCCGACGCGGTCGGGTTTGCCGCCATAGAAGACTATCATTCGATAAAATCGCCCGACCCGAAGACATTGCTTCCGGGTATCCGATCCATCGTGGTCCTGGGTTACCGTGAGGTTCACGGCTCCCTCGAAAGCCCGAACAAGCGCATGAGCATGATGTCCCGAATGGGGACGATGGACCTGTCCAAAAGCAGTGTCTACCGGATGGCGAAACTCATCGAGGACCGTTGCAGGGTAAAGGCGGTCCCCGTGCTTGCGTCCTACCCTCTGGACATGGGGCTTCCGGTCATGGGGCTGGCAGGCGATCTCTCCCTTCGACACGCCGCCGTCGCCGCGGGGCTCGGGGTCTTCGGGCGACACAACCTGGTCATACATCCGAGGTTCGGCACGAGGATCGTTTTCACGGCCGTCCTGACGGAGTTGCCCCTGGCTTCGGATCCCCCTGTCAGGGATGCGCTGTGCGACAACTGCATGCTCTGCGTGGAAAACTGTCCCGCGCGGGCGCTGGACAAGGAGGGGAAAACGGAAGACCTGAAATGTCTCAGGGTCTCCCAGCCCTACGGGATCGGGGGTCTTATCGGATTTATCCGGAAGCTCATGAAGGCAAACCCCGAGGAGCAGAAGGCCATGCTCGTGAGCCCCGAGTTCATGCACCTCTACCAGGCATCCTTCATCGGGTTCCAGTACAACTGCTTTGAGTGCATGACCTGTTGTCCCGCGGGTCTCGAACGTTGAGCCTCGAGACTGTGTGAGGGGGAATACAGAGGGTCAGCGGATTTGTTCTTCTGTCCAGAACTCACAAACCTCCCCTTCCTCGCTGGTCAGAAGGGACGACCAGGGCCCGAAGCGGAGACATACTTTTTTCCCTTCATGGCGCCAGGACCAGGGACACCAGCTCTTTTTGGCATCGAGAATCCACTGCTCCCCGTTTGCCCTCTCGATGACGAGCTTGCCGTTTCCGAGGTCTTTTAACAAGGTTGCATCTTCCGCAGCGATGGTTTCTTCCATGAGCCCCTTCCGGTGGGCTTATTCATGATGCCGGGGGCATCGATTCGATCGAGGCAAAGGAGCTCCCAATGGTCGCAGCACGGCATCGGGTGAAAATTTGCCAGGCTTGCGGGTACTACAGTCCCAGCCGGCCCCATGCGCCGGGGAAGTGCCTCCGCTTCGCGAGATTCGTGGAGCACGTGATCAACGACTACACGAAGGACTGCGAGTACTGGTCACCGAAGGAGGAAAAACACCCCCGCAAAGGGGGGCCGAAACCCCCCTGAGACTCAGGAAGGCTCTTCCGCCTCGCAGGCCCTGCCTCTTAAACTGAAGAAGAATTTCAAACCCTTCCTGACGGTGTCAGAGAAGATCTTGCCGGCGAAGAAATCACCGGCTACCCGCTTGTTGATTTCCCCGAGGGTCGGGTAGGGGTGGACGGCAGAAGCCAGTGTCGAGAGCCTCACGCCGCCGTTCAGGACGGCCACCCACTCGGCAATCAAATCTCCCGCCTTCGGTCCCAGGATCTGAACGCCCAGGGGACGCTCCTTTTCATCGAGGATCATCTTGATCTTCCCGATCTCCTCCCCTTCGGCCAGGCTCCGGTCGTTGGCCCTGAAGTCCTCCGTCCAGACGGCATATTCGACTCCGGCCGCCCTGGCCATGCCCTCGTTCATGCCGATGCTGGCCAGTTCGGGATCCGTGTAGGTGCACCAGGGAAAGAGGGTGTAACTCACTTTTCTCGGAAGACGGAAAATCGCGTTGCTCACCACGATACCGCCTTCGTATCCCGCCGCGTGGGTGAAGAGATAACGTCCCGTTACATCCCCGGCGCCGAAGATGTGCTTGACGTTCGTCCGGAGGCGTTCATCCAGTTTCAGTCCCTGCCGGTCGTGTTCGACGCCGATCCTTTTGAGGCCAAGTCCTTCAAGGTTCGCCGTCCGGCCCGCGGCGACGAGGATCACCTCCGCCCGCAGGCTCAGGGTTTCCGGACCCTTGCGGATGACGACCTCCCGCGAGGCACCGAGATCTCTGGCGCACACGACATCCGCCTTCAGATGAAACGTGATCCCTTCACCGGCGAGGACGGCCATCACCTGGTCGGCCATGTCCTTGTCCTCTTTTGACAGGATCTGGTCGCCCCGCTGGACGACGGTCACGGCGGTCCCCAGGCGGGAGAAGGCCTGGGCCATTTCAATGGCGATGGGCCCTCCGCCGAGGGTGATCATGGAGGACGGGAGTTTTTCGAGAGAAAAGATCTCGCGGTTGGTGATGTAGGGCGTTTTATCGAGTCCTTCCACGGGCGGGATGTCCGGTGAGGAGCCCGTCGCGATGACCCAGTAGCGGGCCGAATAGTTGTTTCCGTTCAGGCGTACGGTGTGCTCGTCGACAAACTCGGGATAACCGAACTCCACGCGCGCGCCCAGACGGCAGAAACGCTCGGCGGAGTCGTGTTTCTGGATCGCTCTGATCACCGACCGGATCCGCCCGCTGACGTCCCGGAAGTCCACGGGATGAACATCCATCGCCGGGAGGCCGTATTTTTTCGCGTTCTTCACGAGGTGGTAGACGTGGGCCGTCCGGATGAGCGTCTTGCTCGGGACACACCCGAAATGAAGGCAATCCCCGCCGAGCTCCTGCTCCTTTTCGATGAGGATCGTCCGGGCGCCGAGCTGGGCCGCGCCGGCGGCTACGGTGAGGCCTCCAGAGCCTCCGCCGAGGATCCCGATATCAAAGTCGAATGTTGCCATTCTCGCGACCTCCCTCGCGTCAGTCCTGTCTGATGAAATCCTTCTGGTTCAAAAGGTACCGCAGGGTCCTGGAGTGCCGGAAAGGGCTCTCGCCGTGGCGGTGCATCAGGGCCTTGAGATCCTCGACGACGTCGATATCCCGCCAGACCGGGAGGATGTGGACCGCGTCGCCGAGGCTGATGAAGATTTCAAGGGTTTTCTGGAAAACCATGTTTGTGCTCCAGGGGATCCCCTCGAAAATCTCCGGGCGGAAGGTTTCGTCACGAAAGCCCACGAGGTAGTAGCCGCCGTCCATGGATGGGCCCAGTACGGCGTCGTGGCCGGGGAGCGCGCCAAACCCTTCCCGAAAGACGTCGTCCGGCAAGTCTGGCACATCGCTTCCGATGAGCAGGGCGCTGTGATAACCCTGCTCGAACGTTTCCTCGAAGGCCTGTCTCATCTTCGCGCCCAGGTCTTCGCCCCGCTGCGGGAAGAGGGCGTACCCGTCGCCGAGCCACCGGGCGATGTCTTCCTTCGCGTCGCTGGGCTCATAGTAGACCCGGAGACGGGCGTCCTGCCGAACCACGGTGTCCAGGAGATCCTCGACGAAAAAGCGGTACAGCACCTGCGCCCTTTCATCACCGATGGATTCGGCCAGTCTCGATTTTACCCGGGCCCCCCCGGGGGACCGGATGAAAACTATGATGGCCTTTTGCTGCATGAGCGCACCTACCGGAAGATCTCGATGTAGTCCATGTAAGACGTGGACTGTTCGCCCGTGTTATCCGAGTCGTTCATGATGACGATGGTTGCCGTCCGCGGGGGGTCCTTCCCGAAGGCTTTCCCGTAATCCTCGAAGATGTTCACTTCTTCTTCCCGCCACCGCCGGACGAACGTCTTCCCTCTTTCCAGAGGGATCGTCTTGACCTCTTCCGCGTAAGGGCTGGTCAGGACCCCCGTCTCGTCTTCCCGACTGGCCCAGACGTAATTGAGGGCGCTGCCCGGAAGCTCCTCGCCGTAGATGATCTTCGCGGCTTCGTGCCGGACCTTTTCGTACAAGCCGGCTGTGCCCGGGTCGTATTCAAAGGCGATGTAGACCCGCAGCGGATAGTCATCACCCGATTTCGCTGCGGCGTTGCCTTTCTCGTAGATGTTAGAAACCCACCATCGCCATTTCGCCCCGGGGTACCGGTGGACATCGAACCTGTGCCTGCAGACGATGCCGGAGGCGGAGACGGAACTCTCGGCCTTGAGATAGCTCCGGTTCCCCTCCCGCAGGATCGAATAGGCCGAGTGTGCCCTGACCTTCGGGAAGGTGTAGGGGGTCCAGTTTTCGAGATCGTTGAAGTCCTCACGGAAAAACACATCCCTCGTCTCTCCCGGGACCGTCGAGGCGGCAAGGGCGGCAAGCAGGATGACAAGGCTGACGGCCATGCGGTACATTTTGTTCTCCGGCCGGGACGCATCTAAAGGAGAGAGGCGGCGTCGAGGTCTACCATCCAGGTCATCCGGCCGGGCACCGGGCGAATGGCCTGTGCCGGCCGTTCGTCGGGACGGCAGGGGCCCTGGAGCACCTCCTTCAGGCATCGGGCCTTGTCCCGGCCCGACACGAGAAATATGACATTACGGGCCGCATTGATCACCCGGGGCGTCAGGGTTACCCGCCAGCTTTTGATCTTGTCAACATGGCAAGCCACGACCCAGTGTTCCCGCTCATGGAGGGCTGGCGATCCCGGGAAGAGGGACGCCGTGTGCCCGTCGCCGCCCATGCCAAGAAGGATTGCATCGAAGACGGGCACCCCCGATGCCGCTTCGGATCCGGGAAAGAAAAAAGCCTTCAGGTCTCTTTCGTAGGTTGCCGCAGCCTCCTGAGGTTCCATCTCCCCGCGGATCCGGTGAATGTTTCCGGGAGGAACGGCAACGCGATCGATGAGGGGCTCCCGGGCCATCCGGTAGTTGCTGTAGGGGTGATCCGGCGGCACGCACCGCTCGTCACCCCAGAAGAGATGAGTGGAATCCCAGGGGAGTTTCCCGGTGCCTTCGGCCTCCGCGAACTTTTCATAAAGCTTCTTCGGCGTTGACCCTCCCGAGAGGGCCAGGGTGAAACGCCCCGAAGAATGGAGGGCCTCCCGGGAGAGTTCCGTGAGACGGAGAGCCGCCTGACGGGCGAGGGTATCGCTGTCTTCATAAATCTCGGGCCTCATGAAACCGGTCATTCCCTGCTGCAGCTGTAGTGCCACCGCCTGCCGTCCCGGGCGATGAAGTCCTTTGCCGCCGTGGGCCCCCAGCAGCCGGGTTCGTAGGGATGGACGGGCATCGGGCCCTTCTGATCTTCCAGGAGGGGTTCGACAATCGTCCAGGCCGCCTCGACCTCGTCACTGCGGGTGAAAAGGGAGGGGTCCCCCTGCAGCGCATCCATGATCAGCCGTTCATAGGCATCGGGGATGGTCTTTTCCCCGAACCGGTCGACGTAGTGAAAGGTCATGTCGGCAGGCGTTGTTTTCATGGCCGTCCCCGGCAACTTCATTTCGAAACCGAGATGGATGCCCTCTTCCGGCTGGATGCAGATGGAGATGTGATTGGCCGTGAGACCGCCGCTCTCGGGGAAGAGGAGATGGGGGACGCTCTTGAATTGAAGGATGATCTCCGTGGCCTTATGGGCCAGCTTTTTCCCGGTTCTCAGGTAAACCGGCACCCCCTGCCAGCGCCAGTTCTGGACGAAGGCCTTCGCGGAGGCAAAGGTCGGCGTCCGGGAATCCCCGGCGACACCGGATTCCTGCCGGTAGCCGGCGTACTGTCCCAGAAGGGCGTCGTCGCAGCACAGGGGAGGCACGGCCTGGAGGACCTTCATTTTCTCGTCCCGGTAGGCCTTGGCGTTGTAAGCCGCTGGAGGTTCCATGGTCATCAGGGCCAGGAGCTGCAGGAGGTGGTTCTGCAGCATGTCCCTGACAACGCCGGCGTGGTCGTAATAACCGCCCCGGTGTTCCACGCCGATTTCCTCGGCGACGTTGATCTGTATATGGTCGACGAAATTCCGGTTCCAGAGAGGCTCGAAGATGGCATTGGCAAACCGGAAGGTGAGGATGTTCTGGCAGGTCTCTTTTCCCAGGTAATGATCGATCCGGTAGACCTGGCTTTCATCGAAGACCTCGTGGACCTGTTCGTTAAGACGTCGGGCGCTCGCGAGGTCCCGCCCGAAGGGCTTTTCGACGATGACGCGCCGCCAGCCTTTTTCGCCCTTGTTCAGGCCGCTGTATCCGATCTGTTCGATGATCAAGGGGAAAACTTCCGGTGGAGTGGCCAGATAAAAAATGCAGTTGTCCCTCCTGCCGGACGCTGCGGCCCTGTCGGTGAGTTTTTTCCCCAGTTGCCGGCAGGTTTCCTCCCGGTCATAGGCGCCCGTGAGGAAGCTGACCCGCTGTGCGAAGTCGGGCCACATGGCGCAGAGGTCCCTGCGTCCCGGCTCGAGTCTCGCGTACTCATGAACGCCGTCCAGGAGCTGTTCCCGGAAGGATTCGTCCGTCATGGGGCTGCGCGCCACCCCGATGATCTCGGTCTCCGCGTGGAGTTGCCCTTCGCAGGACAGGCTGTGAAGGGCCGGCACGAGCTTCCTTCGGGTCAAATCCCCCGAGGCCCCGAAAATGACGATGAGGGCCGGTTCGCTCGGTGTTTTGGTCTGGCTCATGGTGCTCTTTCCGGGCTGTTGGAGCCCTGTGAAAACCGATCTGTGTTTTCCTCACCTCATGGCCGCCGCGGTCCAGCCGGACGGCCGTGGCGCTTCCCATTATCCCCAGGCCGATGACGGTCCGTTCCGTGTCGGTTCCTCCCTAGAGTTTCGGATTCGAGATGCTTGCCCTCAGCGCGGCGAGATTGTCCGCTACAGATCCCCTGCGGTTGTAAATGCTCGAGCCCGCGACCAGGATGTTCGCGCCTGCGCCCACGACCAGCGGGGCCGTTCTCGCGTCGATGCCGCCGTCGATGACGATCGGGGTACGCCTTCCAAGCTCACGGAGTCTCCGCGCCAGGTTCCGGATCTTCTCGACCTGGTCATAAAGGAACGGCTGCCCGCCGAGACCGGGATTCACCGTCATGACCTGGATGACGTCCGCCAGGTCCCAGACGCCTTCCAGGACGGAAAGGGGTGTGCCGGGATTGATCGAGACACCCGCCTCGACCCCGAGCCCGCGGATGGACTGCAGGACCCGGCCGAGGCGCCCGGGACAGGCTTCCTCATGGATGATCAGACGATCGGCGCCGGCCGCTGCAAATTCCGGTATGTGCCGCTCCGGTTCGATGACCATGAGGTGAACGTCGATGACCCGTTTCAAAAGCGGGCGCAGGGTCCTGACCGTTTCCGGCCCGAAATTGACCCGGGGGACGAACCGGCCGTCCATGACATCCACCTGGATTCCGTCGGCGCCGGCGGCTTCGGCCTCCAGGGCCTGTTCTCTCAGCCTCGAGTAATCGGCCGAGAGGACCGAGGCTTCGATCTGTATCACTTCCCGATTTCTCACTGCGGCTCTCGCTTGAGGTGGCGGATGCCTTCACGCCCCGCCACGATCACATCCGTGGCCAGGTTCAGGAAAAGCCCGTGCTCGACGATGCCCGCGCGCTGCTGGATGAGGTCGGCGAGGTGCTGGGGCTGGGCGATGGGACCGAAGTTGCAGTCCAGGATGAGGTTGCCCTGGTCCGTGTTGTAGAGGCTCTTGTCGGCGTTTCTCCGCACGGTGACCGTCGCGCCGAGCGTCTGGAGGAAGTCACGCTGGAACTGCCAGCCGAAGGGAATGACCTCGACAGGGACGAGTCTCTTTTTCCCGAGCATCGGGGAGAGCTTCGATTCGTCGACGACGATGATCTCACGCCGGCTGACCTGTGCCACGACCTTTTCCCTGAGCAGCGCGCCCCCGCCGCCCTTGATCAGGTTGAGGTTCGGATCCACCTCGTCGGCGCCGTCGATGGTCAGGTCAATGGAGGAGATCTCCTCCAGTTTCGTGAGCGGCATGCCGAAGCGCAGGGCCTCCTCTTCCACCTGGAAGGAGCAGGGCACGCCCCTGACGTCCTTCAACTGTCCTGCCTTGATTTTCTGCGCGAGGTACCCCACGGCGTGGATTGAGGTGCTGCCGTGTCCCAGGCCCACCACCATCCCGGACTCGACGAGACCCGCGGCGTACGCCGATGCCTCTTTCTTCAGCTCCGAAACGTCTTTTCCCATAAACGGCCCCCTTTCCGGCTGCGATGGGACGAAACCCTGCGGACTAAAGCTGCTTCTGCTTCCCGGCGACACTTTTCAGGAGCGATTCGAAAGACCGGGCAAACGCCGCAACGCCCTCGTCCTGCAGTTTCTGGGTGATCCCGCCGATGCTGATCCCGGAGGCCTCCAGGCGGGCGAGTCTGCCGCGGGCATCGGCAAGCCCTTCCGTCACCGTGACGGCGGGGCGGCCGTGGTCGCGGAAGGCATCCAGGGTGGCGGGGGGCATCGTGTTGACCGTGTCCGGGCCGATGAGTCCGTCGACGTAAAGAAGGTCGGAGTAGGCGGGGTTCTTCGTCCCGGTGCTCCCCCACAGAAGCCGCTGAACCCCGGCGCCTCTCTCCGCGAGGCGCTTCCAGCGGGGCGATGAAAGAAAGTCGCGGAACCGGCTGTAGACAATTTTGCTGTAATCGACGGCGATCCTGCCTCGGAGTTCCGTCACCCCTTTCGCTTCCAGTTCCCGGTCCACCGCGGTGTCGATGCGGCTCACGAAGAAAGAGGCGACGGATGCCACTTTTTCAACAGGCCCCCCTGCCGAGGCAAGCTTTTCGAGACCGCCCATGTAAGCACGGGCGACGGCCTCGTAGTGGGAGAGGGAGAATATCAGCGTGATGTTCACGTTGATGCCCTCGGCCGTAAGCCTCTCGATGGCCGGGATGCCGGCTGCGGTGGCGGGCACCTTGATCATGACATTCGGGCGGGAAAGCCGTTTCCAGAGCCTGCGGACCTCGGCGATGGTCCCTTCCGTGTCATAGGCCAGCTTCGGGTTGGCTTCCAGGCTGACATAACCGTCGGCGCCTCTCGTGTCTTCATGGACGGGGCGAAGGAGGTCGGCGGCGCGGGTGATGTCGTCCACGGCCAGCGCTTCGTAGATCTCCATGACCGGCTTCCCCCCGGCGGAAAACCTCCGGATGTCGTCGTCGTAATCGGGGCTTCCCGCGATGGCCTTTTCGAAGATCGTCGGGTTGGAGGTGATCCCCCCGAGCCCCTCGCCGATGAACGACTGCAGTTCACCGGTCTTGATCAGGGACCGGCTGATGTAATCCAGCCAGACGGACTGACCGAGTCTGGCAAGTTCCTGAATCCGGCTCATGTCAAACCCTTTCCGGGGAGGGTCATGATTTCTTCAAGAGGGAGAGGGCCTTCTTAACGACATTATCCACCGAAAAACCGAATTTTTCCATGACAACATTTCCGGGAGCCGAAGAGCCGAATCGGTCGATGCCGATGACGTCCCCTTCATCGCCGACCCATCGCCACCAGCCCAGGGTTGCCCCCGCCTCGATCGCAACCCTTTTCCTGACGGAAGGCGGCAGGACCTCATCCCGGTAGGATGGGGGCTGCTCCTGGAAAAGCTCCCAGGAGGGCATGGAGACCACGCGGGCCTTGACCCCCTGCCTGTCGAGATTTTCCGAGGCCCCGAGAGCCAGTTGCACTTCCGATCCCGTCGCGATAAGAATGACGTCCGGCTTTTCCCCCCCGCTTTTGAGTATGTAGGCCCCGCGCGGGACGCCGCTTGCGATGGGGAACGTTCCCGGGTTCAGGGCCGGCAGGTTCTGCCGGGTCAGGATAAGGGCAACGGGCTTCTTCCTCTCGATCGCCAGTTTCCAGGCGGCGACGGTTTCATTGCCGTCGGCAGGCCGGATGACGGTCAGGTCGGGCACGGCCCGAAGCGACATGATCTGCTCGACGGGCTGATGGGTCGGGCCGTCCTCCCCGAGCCCGATGCTGTCATGGGTGAACAGGAATATCACGTGATGCCCCGAGAGTGCGGCGAGCCTGATCGGCGGGCGCATGTAATCCGAAAAGATAAGGAAGGTCGCCGTGTAGGGGATGAAGCCGCCGTGCGCCGCCATGCCGACGGCGATGGCCCCCATGGCGTGCTCGCGTACCCCGAAATGGATGTTCCGGCCGCCGTGATCCCATCCGCCCCCGACGGCGCCCTGGACCTTCCCGTCCGATGTGCCCGGCGCCTGAAAGTCACCCAGACCCTTCAGCCACGTGAAGGTCGAGTTGTTGAGGTCGGCGGATCCGCCCACGAGGCCGGGAATGGCCCCGGCGAGAACCTGCATGACCTCCTCGGAGGCCTTGCGGGTTGCCGGGCCCTTCTGGCCTGCCGGGAAGGCAGGAAGAGATTCACTCCAGCCGGCAGGGTGTTCCTCGACCAGCCGTCGCTTGAATTCAGCGGCCAGCACCGGATAATCCTCCACGTATCGGGCGACTTTCTGGGCCCACTGCGCCTCCCGCGCTTTGCCTTTCCTCACTGCTTCCCGGCAGGTCTGCAGGGCATCGCCGGGGATATAGAAGAGCGGCTCCAGCGGCCACCCCAGGTTTTTCTTCGTCTGAAGGGCCTCTTCAGGACCGAGGGGTGCGCCATGGGCTTCAAAGGTCCCCTGTTTGTGCGGGGCCCCGAAGCCGATGATGGTGCGGACGAAGATGATGGAAGGCCGCATCGTCTCTTCACGGGCTGCCCGGAGGGCCCTGTCGATGGCTCCCAGGTCGTTCCCATCCGGTACCTTCTGCACATGCCAGCCATAGGCCGCCAGCCGGTCCCCCGTGTCCTCCGTGAAGCACAGGGTTGTCGATCCCGCGAGGGAAATCCCGTTGTCATCGTAAAGAACGATCAATTTGCCGAGGCGCAGATGACCCGCAAGGGAGCAGGCCTCCGCGGCGACCCCCTCCATGATGTCGCCGTCGCTCGCGATGACGTACGTGTAGTGATCGACGATGGTGTGACCGGGACGATTGTACCGGGCGGCAAGGTGCGCCTCCGCGATGGCCATGCCCACGGCGTTGCTGAGCCCCTGGCCCAGGGGCCCCGTCGTGACTTCAACGCCGGGGGTCACGTGGCTCTCCGGATGGCCCGGGGCCCGGCTTTCCCACTGCCTGAAGGATTTGATGTCCTCGAGGGTGAGATCGTAGCCCGTGAGGTGGAGCAGGGCGTAGAGAAGCATGGAGCCGTGTCCTCCGGAGAGGACAAAGCGGTCACGGTCGACCCATCGGGGGTTTGCCGGGTTGTGTTTGAGGTGCTGCGTCCAGAGCACGTAGGCCATCGGGGCGGAACCCAGGGGCAGTCCGGGGTGTCCCGATTTCGCCTTCTCGATGGCGTCGACGGCAAGCATGCGGATCGTGTTGATGCAGCGCTGGTGGATGGGGTCGGTCAGGTCGGTCATGGGGGAATCTCCTTAATCAATCTTTGTTTGAAGGCCGCAGAGGGCCGCCCCGAGAAGGGTGCACCCGGGCCTCACGATGACATGGACGGGCATGCCGGAGACCAGGCCGGACATTCGTCCCTTCCGCAGGAAGCGTTCCATGAACAGGCCGCCGGTCAAGTATGGCAGAATTCGCGGCGGGATGCCACCGGCGAGATAGACCCCTCCCGTCGAAAGCACCTGAAGGGCGATATTGCCCGCCGCGGCCCCGAGAATGGAAACGAACATGTTCAGCGTCAACACGGTGAGCTCGCAGGGTCTGTCCTTCGCCATGGCCGCGTCGACAATCACGACGGTGGGGTCGGCGGCGGAGGACAATTCTTCCTTCAACCAGCGGGGCTCCTCGCCGTAGCCGCTGCTGAGAAGGAAGGCGTAGATATTGGGTATCCCGATACCCGAGCAGACCCTCTCGTAACTGACGTGGTCATGAAAGCCCCGGAGATAGGACAGGAGCTCGGCTTCCATTTCGTCTCCAGGGGCAAAGTCCGTGTGCCCCCCCTCCGAAGCGATGGGAAAATATCGATTGTCTCCCCGGATGAGAAAGGCCTGCCCGAGGCCCGTCCCCGGCGCGATGATGGCCCTGTTGCCCTCTGCCCGGGGATCTCCGGCATTCAGCTTTTCGATGTCCTTGTCGCCCAGGGACGGAACGGCGTAAGCAAGAGCCTCCAGGTCATTCAGGAGCCGGACCGACCGGAGTCCCAGTGTCGCTGCGATCTCCCTCTCATCCATAATCCAGGGCAGGTTGGTGATCCTTGACTGGCCGTCGCTGACGGGTCCCGCAACCCCCAGAATGACCGCCACGACGGGGAGGTTCACCTGCGAGAGAAATGTTTTCAGCAGAGCTTCGATGCTCGCGTAACCCGCGCTCTGAAACGTCCGCGCCACTATCGGCGCCCCCGGCCCTCTTCCGGGGTCCATGACGGCGAGGTCGGTCTTCGTGGCGCCGACATCGCCGACAAGAAGCATTCCTGGAACATTTCTTTCATTCATGGGCGTGTACCCTCACGGTGCATCCGCTTTTTTCTCGCTCAACTTTTTCCGTGCGAACATTGTCAGGAAGACGAGCAGCAGGGCGACAGCCACCAGTACGAAAATCAGGGGCCAGGGGATGCTGCCCTGCATGACACCCTTCGTCAGGGCGTCGGCGCCGACGACATAAAGAACCGTCCCGGGAAGCATGCAGAGCAAGGACCAGAAGACATAGGTCCCGAAGGGCACCCTTGTCAAGCCGAATGCGTAATTGAGCAGGTTGAAAGGGAAAAGGGGTATAAGGCGTGTGATGGCCACGATGACGGCGCCGTGCCTCTCCGTCAGCAGATCGAGTTGCTGCAGCCTTTCGTTTTTTGCCAGCCAGCGGGCGGTTGCGTCCCTGGCGAAGTACCTTGACATGATAAAGGCGATACTTGCCCCGAGGGTGGATCCGATGCTGACCAGGATGACCCCGATGACGGAGCCGTACAGGGCGCCTGCGGCAACGGTGATCGCGGCGCCCGGAAGCGCCGCGACAACGGCCAGGGCGTAGAGGATGACGAAAGCGCCATACCCCCAGGTTCCCAAAGATTGTATCCACATGCGGATCCCCCCCAGCCGCTCACCCAGGCCGAAGACCCGGGCGAGGACCAGGATCAATACGACGGCGGCGATAAGTGCGACAGGCCTCCACCAGCCTCGCGGCACGCCCCGGCCGGCGGCAGCCCCGGCCGGCTCATTTCCCGTTGGGGGTGCATGGGTGTGTCGGGTTTCTTCCATGGTCTGGCCCCGCCGTCAGGACCCGTAGGCGTCCTTTCCTTGACGGTAAAATCTGTTCAGCCTGTCAGGTGATACGCCGAGGTAATACAGTGTCGAGAGGATCCAGTTTCTCAGCGTGCAGAAAAGAATTCCCTCCTTATCCCATCGCCGGGTGGATGTCAGGACGCGGTCCTTCAGGATGCGGATTCGTCCCCCCCGTTTCTTGATCCGCTGCATGAGATCCACGTCTTCCATCAGGGGGATGTCCCGATAGCCCCCGATAAGGATGAAATATTCTTTTTTCACAAAAATGGCCTGATCCCCGTAGGGGATCCGCGTCAGGCGCGAGCGGAGCGATGCGGCACGCCCGATGAACTTGAAGGAAGTTTTTCCCGAAGCGATGCCCAGATCGAAAGCGCCGCCCACGGCGTCGCTTCCGCCAAGGGTTTCCCTGATTTTCCCGAGGGCGCCCGGCGGCAGTCTTGTGTCGGCGTGGAGGAAGAGGAGAACCTCCCCCCCGGCCATGTCCGCTCCTTTGTTCATCTGCCTCGCCCGGCCGGGGGGTGAGACGAGCCTGATGACGTCTTTTCTTTCGCGGAGGGCCTCCAGTGTGTCCGATTCGGGTCCTCCGTCCACGACAATAATTTCATGGGGAATCTCCGGTCGAAGGGCGCGAATGTCGTCAATGAGCGACAGGATGCTTTCACCCTCATGAAGGACGGGGATGATAATGGAGAACGTCATTCTCTTCTCATCGGTCATGTCAGGGCGGTTGAACCACCGTCAGGGTGTCAGGAATTTTCCCCGGATCGCTTCCATGCGTTTTCTGTTGACACCGAAATCGTAATAACCGACACGGGAGGCCGAGCGGAAATGAATGATTCTCCGGGTATCGTCAAAATAGAACTCCACGTCGTCGACGAACTTGAATATGGCGGAGCGGTATTCGGCGTGAATGTAATCGTCTTTTTCAGACACGATTGTGCTTCTCCCCATGCCCTTGATAATGTCACAAAGTTTCCCTTTGGCTTCCTTTGCCGTCGTGTCATAGGGGATGGCTTCCATGCGGTGGCGATCCCCCGGGCTCTGGGAGGAAACACAGTTGTATGAATCCGGGCAGGGTTTCAGCTTGCTGTCGACAACGCCGATTTGGGCAGTGCCGGACAACGCGCATCCCGCGAAGGAAAATATTCCAAGTAGAAAAGGGAGTAGCGCTTTCTTCATCGTGTCTTTCTCACATGATTTGCGGGGATCTTGAAGCATCGGCGACGGTCGAAGGTTTAAGGAAAACCTGGAGCTGCCTGGAAAAGGGGACCCCGGAAGATGGTCATCCTTAAAAACTTCATTCCCGGGGTGAATACATTTGCGATAACAATTAATTCAATTTAACATTCCGGTGGCTGAAATTCAAACCTTTTTGCGTCCTGCCCTAGGGGCCCACGAGGGAGTTTTTCTTCTGATCCGCCTCCGGTGAAGACTCATCGGGCGTCATGGCGTCCTCGAACTCGGGAATGACAATGCCCCGCTGGACCATGATGCTGTAAATTCTCTCCGATTGATTTTCGACATACCTGGATGTGCCCGTCGGCCTGTACCGCCTCGGGTTCGGGAGCACCGTGGCCAGTCTGGCTGCTTCGCGGGGGCTCAGGTCGGCGGCCGACTTCCCGAAGTGATGCCGGGCGGCCGCCTCGACACCGAAGACCCCGTCTCCCCACTCCACCACGTTGAGGTAGAGTTCGAGAATCCTTCTCTTCGTCAGGGCGTTCTCGATTCGCCAGGTCAGGACGGCTTCCCGCAGTTTACGGATGGGATTCTTGGAAGGGGAAAGGTAAAGGTTTTTGGCGAGCTGCTGGCTGATGGTGCTTCCCCCGGCCTTGAATTTTTTCTTTTTCAGATCCTTTTCGAGGGCCTTCTGCATGGCCTCATAATCGAAGCCCTCGTGAGACCAGAATTTGTCGTCCTCGGCGATGATGACGGCCTTTACGGCGTAAGGCGAGATGGCGGAGAAGGGCACCCAGGTGTGGACGATTCGTCTCTTCTTCCCCTGCTGCCGCCATTCCTTTTCCCGGTATTCCATGAAAGCGGTTTTCCGCGGGTTTTCCTTTTTGAGTTTCGAAACGTCAGGATAAACCAGGGAGAGGCCCGCCACGAACAGAAGAAGAGCAGGGAGGGCAATGGCGCCGAACTTGATCATTTTTTTAAATTGGATTTTTTTTGCCATGACGTGGGCGATGCCCCGGCCGTCGGACCGGCGCGCATGCTTTATTACACCGCCCCGGCTGTTCAGGCAAGGGGGAAACGACTGCCCGGGTTCCCGGAGGGTTCTCTATTCCAGAAAAGCGTTTTCTTTCAGGTGTTCCTTGTAGCGATAAGGGAGGGACTCCCGGATGTTCGGGGGGATCTTTCCATATTGACTTTCGAACTGCTCCAGATAAGCCTCCCGTCCCTTGAGGAAGTCGATGACCTTCTTCTTGAGGATGTTCTTGTCCCGAAAGAGGGGGAAGGCGTTCATCACGTCCAGGTTGGCCCGATCGCACCGGATGGGGTAGTGATAACCTAGAAAATCGGGCTCCGTGCTGAACCGGAGCTGGTGACGGACCAGGTCATTGTAGGTGGACAGGGACTGCCGGAGGGTGACCTTGTCCTCCTTTTCGCCGATGGTGCCGGTGTTGGCGATGTAGCAGCGGATCTTGTTCCGCTTGATGATCTCGTAGAAGATCATGGCGTGTTCAAGGCGGTCACCGGCGATGAAAGGGTCGAGAAAAAAGACCCTCTTGAATGAACCGGCCTCTTCAGGGTTGCCCCCCGTGCTTTCGATCGACTCGCCGTAGATGAACTGCATCGTGGCCTGCTCGGGCGTGAGTTTGCTGACGACATTGAGCATGGGGTTCCGGGAGAGCATGACGATGTGGTCCGTCTTTTCGGCGCGAAGCCCCTTGCTGGCGATTTCGAGGTTATCCCGCGTGACGACGGCCCGGCCGTTGCCGGTTTTGCTGATGTTCTTGAAGTCCGGCATGTAGGGGTACTTCGAGATAGCCACGTTCTCCAGGAAGGCGTCCCTGGAGCCGGCCGCCCGGAGGATCTCGGGCTGGCTCTCGTCGAGGCCCTCCGTCTTGACGTAGAGCCCGCCGATCTCGAAGGCATTGTAACTCCCGTCGAAGCCGAAGATCCCCCCGTCATCGCCGATCATTTCAGAACTCTCCCTGGGAAGCCTGGCGAGCCGGCGGCAGAGGGTTGTGGTCTTTCCCGTGGCGGTCAGCCCCGAAATGGCCGTGACCGTCTCGACGAGTTCCGGTCTCTCCGCCTGCAGGTCGTAAACCCAGAGGTGGTCCCGCCTGGCCCCCGCGTGGAGGAAGATACCGCATTTGTCGATGGCCTTGGCGCGCCAGTCCTCGAACATGAAGACGGCCTTTTTCCCTTCGCCGAGGTAGGAGGTGTTCCTGCAGATCTTGACCTGTTCGCCCCGTTTACTGCCCATCATCAGGCGCACGGTGACGTCTTTTTCGACGAGCTTCTTCGACTTGTTGGGCTCGAAGGCCTCGTCGGTGAAGTAGATAATCGTGTAGGTGGGGTTCTCCACGATGCGGGCGGCCGGGCCGTCGAAGAGGAGCTTTAGCCCGTACGCGATCTGTGCGTAGTTTTCCGGCATGATGAACCGGGCGGTCACACCGTCGAGGCCGTCGCCGACAATGGTGTCCAGACACATGACCCTTTCTTTGCCGAGTCTTTCCACGGCCTGCCGGGCCAGGGCTTCTTCGGCTTCACCGAAGGCGTGGTCCAGGCTGTTTCGGGTATGTGGTGCGGACCTCGACATGGGCTCCGAGTCGGCGGCGACGGAACCGATCTGCGTCTGGATGACCCCCTCGTGGCGAAGGGCGATTTCCTTGATTTCTTTCAGGGTGCGCCCCTCGGTGAGGCGGCCGTCTCTTTTGGCATCCCTGTATATTTTCTCGGCGGCTTCTTTAAAAAAATTCACGGTGCATCATGACCCTTTCGAAACCAGTTGGCTCCCGTGCGGGCCCGGATTTATGGACCCTCAGGAAACAACGGTACAGTTTAAGGAAGCAATCCCTCTTATGTCAAGAATAAAACGGTCTTTTCCCGGCTGCCTCGCCTAAATGTTCTTGATGCTTCCCTTCTGTTGTTATATGTGAAGAAAGCTTGTTGCAAAAGAACGGCCAGAGGGACTTTCACATGATTATGAAATTTGCCGGTGCCGCCCGCGAGGTGACGGGGTCCTGCTTTCACCTGTCACAGAACGGCCTTCAACTGCTCGTGGACTGCGGGATGCATCAGGGCCTGGGCGCCGAAGAGCGCAACAGGAATCCTTTTCCTTTCCGTCCGAGGGAGATCGACTACCTCTTCCTGACGCACGCGCACATAGACCACTCGGGGCTCATCCCCAAGCTGGTGAAAGAGGGCTTCAGGGGGCGAATCATCACCACGCCGGCCACGGCGGACCTATCGAGGGTGCTCCTGGCCGATTCGGCGCATATCCAGGAAAAGGACGCGGAGTGGGAGACGAAGAAGGCCCTCCGCCGCGGTAAACGCGTTACCGTGAACCCCCTCTACACGATGGAGGATGCCGTCGCCGTCCTCCCGTTCTTCGAACGGAAACCCTATGGAAAACTGGAGCAGGTCGGCGACGGGGTCCGTTACTGCTTTACCGATGCGGGTCATATCCTCGGGTCCGGGACGCTCGAGCTCTGGTACCGCGGAAAGGCCGGCGAGAAGAAGATTGTCTTTTCGGGGGACATCGGAAAGAAAGGAAACCCTATCATCAATGACCCTGAACACACCCCCAATACGGACTACATTGTCGTCGAATCGACGTACGGCAACCGGCTCCACAAAGGAATGGAAGAAAGTGTCGATGAGCTTGCGGCGGCCGTTACGGAGACCTTCCGCAACGGAGGCAATGTCCTGATCCCGGCCTTCGCGGTGGGGAGGACCCAGGACATCCTCTACATCCTGAGCAAGCTCGTCAGGGAAGGGAGGCTCGCGCCCCTCAGTGTCTATGTCGACAGCCCCCTGGCCGAGGAAGCGACGAAGGTTTACTACTCCCACCCGGAGCTCTACGATGAAGAGACGAAGAAACTCTTTCGCCTCAAGGGCGGCAAAAAGGTGCTTAAAGTTCACTTCACCGGTTCCGTTGAAGACTCTCAGCGGATCAACCGGATCGAGAAAGGGGCCATCATCGTGGCGGGAAGCGGCATGTGCGAGGGGGGACGGATCCGGCATCACCTCAAGCACAACCTCTGGAGGCCCGAGTGCAGCATCATCTTCACCGGTTTCCAGGCGAAAGGGACGCTGGGGCGCCGGCTTGTGGACGGGGCGAAAAGTGTGTTTCTCCTCAAGGAAAAAGTCGCAGTGAGGGCCCGGATATACACGATCGGGGGTTTTTCGGCCCACGCAGACCAGAAGGAACTCCTCGAATGGCTGAGCCTCTTTCGGGATCACCCGGAGGTGTTCATCGTTCACGGCGAGGAAAATGCCGCCCTGGATTTCGAAAAGGCTGTCAGGGCAAAGCTGGGTTTCACAACCCGCGTTCCCGTGTACGGGCAGTCATTCGAGATTTAGCCGGGTGCCGTTTTACTTTTTCAGCTTGAAGTGGCCGGTGCTGGAGAAGGGGATCGTCGTGCTTCCGAAGGCCGTGCTGATCCTGGCCGTTCCTTCCATTTTGTAAACACTTTCGCGGGCGGAAAAGATGGCTTTCAAAATGCCGCCCGTGGGGCTGAGGCGGGCCGTCAGGGGGAGTTCCACGGTGGATTTGGATGATGCCGGAAGGCTGACCTCCCGGGCCAGAGATCCTCTTCCCACTTCGCGGTGGTCGAGAGTGAAGGTATAGTCCAGGGCCGTCATCGTGAGGTCGATGCGGTTGGGATTTTCGGCCTCCACCTTGATGGTGATGTGGAGATCGCCGGAAGATATCTGGTCCAAGCGGATTTCCTTGACGGTGAGGACGGGCTTCCCAATCCACCAGGAGAGGCAGGAAACCAGGAGCAGCAACAGCCCGTAAGCGGCGAGCCTGGACAGGATCTTCATGGTATTTTCCCCGGCGTCAATGTAGGGTAAATATGAACCGTTGTCAACGGTCGCGTATTTCACTGTTGGGGGACGGGTGCCGAGTGAGGTTCACATCGGATGATGAGGTTTTTTGTCGTGGAAGCGAAAGATCGGGGCAAGCGAATAGAATGGCTCAAAAACCTGAAACCGGTGCGAAAGCTTTTTTTCCTCGGCATTGCCTACTTCTCCGTGGTCGTCCCTCTGGGGATGATTGAGGTCGTTTCCTCTGAAGTCGTCGTGACCTCGGGTCAGATCTATATTTACCTGATGTTTGCCGGTCTGCTGCTCGAATTGATTCTTCGAAGATTGTGAGAGGGGAGGATTCAGTCTTCCAGCAGGACCTTCATCCGCGCCACCAGGGAGATCTTCATGTCGCCATCGACCTCGGCGTACTGCCATTCGAGGGATTCAATGTAGCAGTGAAGATCCCTTTGACCGGGAACGCTCATGCGGAGAAAGTCGCCTGTTTTAGGGAGAATGGCGGTCGGAACCTCGCAATCGTAAAGGAAATTCTTGTTGATGCAGGAAAATACGACTTTTACCTTTTCCATTGCCTCCGCTCCCCGGGCAAGATGGTACAGGGACCCTATTCTGACGGTCCGATGAGAAAATTGCGGTTTAATAGATTTATCGTCACATAAAATAAAATCCTTAGCGGAATATCTTAAAATCATTCGAAATTTAATTGGCAATCAGCGGAAAGGAAGGGCATGATGGATCTGAGGTCGAGTTCTTCGGTCATCACCGGCGGTGCGATGGGCATCGGTTTGGCCACGGCGAAGAGGCTCATCGCCGAGGGGTGCCAGGTCACCCTCTGGGACTTGAACGGACCGGCCCTGGAAGAGGCGAAAGAAACGCTGCAGAAGATGGGGGGAAAGGTGTTCGTCCATGTATGCGACGTGACTGACAAGGCTAGGGTGTACGAGCTGGCCCGGAAGGCCGTTGAGGAAATGGGGAAAGTCGACATCCTCGTCAACAACGCCGGCTACGTCATGGGAGGGGATTTTCTCGAGCAGCCGGACGAGGTGTGGGAAAAGACCATAACCGTCAATCTCACATCATTCATCTACACGATCAAGGCCTTTCTCCCGGCCATGTACGAAAGAAACTCGGGGCATGTGGTGAACATATCCTCGGCTTCGGCAACAGTGGGGGTCTCGTGCCTCGCTATGTACGCCGCGACAAAGTGGGCCGTGTGGGGGCTGACAGAATCCCTGCGGTTCGAGGCTTGGAAAAGGGGAAAGAGCGGCGTGAGATGGTCCTCGATTCATCCAAGTTACATAGCCAAGGGGATGTTTGAGGGCGCCAGGCTCCGGGGGATTGGCAACTTGATTGCCCCGCTTCTCAAGGATCACGACGTGATTGCTGAAGCCATCGTGGAATCGGCCCTGAAGCAGGGTCGATATTCCCCTATGCGGCCGTGGACGATTCATCTCATGCCCCGCTTGAGAGGCCTTCTGCCGGATGCCTGGTACCAGAGGCTTGTTGTCATGCTGGGCGTGATGGGGAGTATGGATGACTGGTGCGGGCGGAAAGGGCAATGAAAAATCGGCTCAAAGGTAAAAAAAGTATTTAAATAAAAGAACATCCATGCCGATAGGAGTGAAGTGGGGGTGACGGATTCTGACAAACCGCGGGGAGCGACGGCATGGGCCGGGCGCCGCGAAGGGTGAGGCAAAAGGATCTTCTTGAAAAAGTTGAGATTTTTGCTAAGGTTACCGCCCACGGGGTCGGCGTCGGACCGCGTTTGAGGAAGATGTGCAACAGGGGATGATTTTCCGATCCCGCTGGTACGGTTCTTGTAACATATAATAAGGTCTTTTAGATATCCCTCTTCTTAATAACATTTCGTCGGGGATTCTTTGATGTTCAGCCGCTTTTTAAAGTTCATGAAACCCTTGATCGTGACGCCGTTCTTTTTCGCCGTTGCAGTGGCCCTTTGGGCATCGGCGGATGTCGCTCTGGCGGATATCTACGGCTTCGTCGACGACGAGGGTGTCATCCATCTGACCAATGTGCCTACGAACCCCCGTTACAAGGTCTGGATCAAGGAGAAAAGGGTGCTCTTCAACCTCGGTCCCGATTATGCCAAGTATGACAAGGTGATTGAAAAGGCGGCCCGGAAGTACGATGTGGACCACGCCCTCGTGAAGGCCGTGATCAAGGCGGAATCCAATTTCAACTCCAAGGCCGTGTCCAGAAAGGGCGCCAAGGGCCTGATGCAGCTCATGCCGAAAACGGCCTCCAGTCTGCGGGTGAGCGACTGTTTCCATCCGGAGGATAACATCGACGGGGGCGTGCGATACCTGCGCTATCTCATGAACGTTTACGACGGCAACCTGCCGCTCACCCTGGCGGCTTACAACGCCGGTGAAAAAGCCGTGGCCCGCTACCGGGGAATCCCGCCCTATGCCGAGACAAAGACTTACGTGCGCAGGGTCATGCGGTACTACGAGGAGTACAACCGGAAATCAACGCCGACAAACCTGTCGAAAGCGGACACAAAGAGCGAAGACAAATCCGCGTCGTCAAACTGACGTCCCCCGGGCGGACGACCCCTGGGTCGAACCGCCGGGATTTACCCCCCGCAGGGTTCCCCTCACTGCTCGTTTTCTTCCGGATTCTTTACGTCGGGAAAAGTTCATTCATGGGTTCAGGCGCCGCGCCGCGGCACGGGCGGCGAGGATTCCGCTTGCCGAGGATTGGAGGAGCCCGCGGGTGATCCCCGCGCCGTCGCCGATAGCGAAGAGATTCCGGATCTTCGTTTCCATCTCCGGCGTGACCTCGATGCGGTTGGAGTAGAATTTCACCTCGACGCCGTAGAGGAGCGTGTGGTGGGAATAAACACCCGGCGCCAGCTTCTCCAGGGCCTCGAGCATCTCGATGATATTGAGCAGGTGCCGGTAGGGAAAAACGAAGCTCAGATCGCCCGGCGTGGCCTTCGGGAGGGTGGGCTTCGTGAGGCACTTGGCGATGCGCTCCCGGGTGGAGCGCCGCCCGGCGAGAAGATCCCCCAGCCGCTGCACGATCACGCCGCCGCCGAGGAGGTTCGCCAGCTGGGCGATGTAGCGGCCGTAGGCGATCGGGTCATCGAAGGGTTCCGTGAAAGCGCTGCTGACGAGGACGGCGAAATTGGTGTTGTCGCTCTTTTTCGTCGCGTAGCTGTGGCCGTTCACCGTCACAAGCCCGGCCATCTTCTCCGTCACAACCTCCCCGCAGGGGTTCATGCAGAACGTCCTGACTTTGTCGTCAAAGGTCTTCGAGTAGTAAATGAGCTTGGACTCGTAGCTGATATCGGTGACGGCTTTCAGGACCGTGGCGGGCAGTTCGACCCGGACCCCGATGTCCACGGGGCTGGCCTTGGTTTTGATGTCGAGGGATTCCGCCGTTTCCTTCATCCACTGGGCCCCTGAGCGCCCCGGGGCCACAATGACGAACCGGCTCTCCAGGACCTTCCCGTCGGCGAGCCTGACGCCGCGGACCTTTCCCCCATCGGCCAGAACGGCCTGCACGGTGCATCCCGTGCGGATTTCCAGTTTCCCGGCGAGGGCGTCGTGCATGCGCGCGAGGACCGCCTGACAGTTTTCAGTCCCGATGTGGCGGATTCGCGTGGGGATGTATTCAAGGCCGGCGAGGCTGGCCCGCTCCGCCAGGGCCTCCACATCCGGGGAGAGGTCCCCGAAGAGACGGTCCGGCGCGCCGTGGCGCACGTAAACCTGATCGGCCTCGTTCAAAAGATCGTAGAGGGCCTTCTCGTCGAGAAACTCGCCCAGATACCCGCCCACCTCCCGCGACAGGGTCAGCTTCCCGTCACTGTAGGCACCGGCGCCCCCCCAGCCGCAGAGCATATCGGCGGCATCGAGGCGGTTTCGCTCCCCGATGTCCTTCCCCTTTTCGAGGAGGACGACGTTCGGGATGCCGAGGTCGGCCAGGGTGAGGGCGGCAAAGATGCCCGCGGGGCCCCCGCCCACGATCACGACGTCATGTTTCATCTCATTCCTCCGTTTGAAGGCTGATTACTGCAAGGGTCGTGCAAATCTCCGGTCAGCCCGCTGCCGCGAGGCCCTGGATCCTTGAGGTGACGGCGCCGAGCCTGCGGGCGAGGCGGCGGCAGTCCTTCCCGTCGAAGTGACGGGCGGGGAAGAAAAGTGCGGCAAAACGATACTTCCCGTCGAGTTGAGGGCTCCCTTTTCCGACCCGGCCGTGGATGTATCTCAAGCCGGACGGCCTGATGATCCGAAGGACAGCTTTTTCGTGAGCGGGGTGCCTGAAGGGGAAGAAGAGGAAGATCGAGGAGTCCTTTGACTTGCGGAGGATCCTTTCTAGGACCTCTTCGTGCCCGTCGAGGAAATCATCGTAGGGGTCGAGGAAGATCAGGTCGTAGGGCTTCTTTTTTTTCAGTACATCATATCCCGATTTTATTTTCAACATCGCCGCACCCGATCCTTTGAAACCCTCCAGGGCTTTCGGGTTTTTGTCGAAGACCTCGACCCGGGCTGAGGGACCGAGCACTTGTCGGGCGATGGTGACACTTCCGTAATATCGGTCCTGCCGCAGGGCGTTTTCCTGTATTCTGAAAAGGGGGGACCGGGAAAGCCGCTTCTTGATCCGGGCCGCCAGGCCCCGGCCGATGGGGTATTCGGCGAAACCGCTGAAGGTGTCGGCGTAGTGAAAAGGGGGTGCCGCCTTTTGTTTTTTCAGAAGAGCGAGAATCTCGATGAGCCAGGAGTGTTTGAGCAGATCCCCGATATTCCCGACCCGGTACCGGACGGACTTCATCTCCCAGGCCTGCCCTTTCATTTATCGGTTCTTCGCCGCCCGCGTGTAGATCCTGGCCCTGTCGCGAAGCGACCCCTCCAGGCCCACGTTGAAACCGCTGGCGTCACGCACGGCCACAACCCCCGCCTCGGCGGCGTCGTAGAGGGACTGGTCGCAGGCAATAAGGGCGTGTTTAACCTTCATGCCCCGGTGGAGCGTGACCTCCCTGTCGTTGACATAAACGGTGATTTTGTCGTCGCTCATGGCGTCACCACAATCCTTCCTTCGGTTCTGGGAAAAACGGGGGATTGTTCCCTGAGATAATCCAGAAAGGCGTCTCTCACACTGTCGCCGATCACGGCGTTCTTTCCTTCCCGGAAGATTCCAAAACGGTCACCGCCCGCGGCGAGAAAGTCGTTGGTCGTCACCCGGTAGCTCCGCGTTTGCTCAACGGGCTTGCCCCCGATGAAAAGCGTCTTCACCCGCGAGCCTTCAGGCGCCGTGAGGTCGTAGACGACCTTCAGGCCCGACACCTGGAGCATGCCCCTCGTCCTCGCGTTCTGTTCCAGGATGCCTGCGATCTGCGAGCCCGTGAGTTCCATGGTCATCAGGTTGTTTTCGAAGGGCAGCAGCATGTAGACCTGCTCCAGGGTGATCTTCCCCTTCGGGATGGTCGTCCTAATTCCGCCGTTGTTCTGGATCGCCACGTCGGACCCCGTTGCCCTGCGCATGGCGTCGCAAACGAGGTTTCCGAGATTGGACTCGTAAGGCCGCTTTGCGAGGTCGACGCGGGTCTCCCCGACGACGCGGCCGAATTCCCCGCGGATCCGGTCGTCGTATTTCTTGATGATCGCGGTCACGGCGGCGTCGCAGGGGTCACGGGGGCCCGCCCTGACCTTCCGGAGGATCCTTCGCCCGGGATACTGCACGATCTTTCCCGAAGCGGCATTCACGGAGATCTTCATGACCCCGAGCTGCTGCCCGTAGTAACCCGCCTGGACAATGATGGTCGTGCCGACGACAACGGGTGTCCTCACTTCCGTGTGGCTGTGCCCCCCCACGATCAGGTCGATCCCCTTGACGACAGAGGCCATCTCCCGGTCCTCGTCGAGCCCCATGTGTGACAGGACGATGACGGGACCGGCCCCTTTCTTCCGCACTTTCTCGATCAGGCCGGGGAGAATGTTCTCGACGGGGCTCACGCGGTACCCCTTGAGATTGCCCGTTTTCTTCGCGTAATGCGTCTCGGGCGTCGCGATGCCGATGACGGCAATCTTCAGCCCTTTTTTCCGGAGGATAATGTAGGGTTTCACGCCCGGTAGCAGCCTGCCCTTGCCGTCGACGATATTGGCCGAGAGGAAGGGGAAGTTTGCCGCGGACCTCAGTTCGTCGAAGGCCTCCATTCCCTGGTCGAATTCGTGGTTCCCCACGGTCATGGCGTCGAAACCCATCCGGTTCATGACCTCGATGACGGGCTTTCCGCCGAAGAGGCTCGAGATGGGGGTTCCCTGGAACATGTCCCCCGCCGACAGCAGGAGCGTCCCTTCCGGGTTTTTCTCCCGTTCATCGGAAACCATCTTCGCGATCCGGGCCATGCCGCCCGTGGCGGGCTTGCCCTCCCGGCCCGGTTTGGGGAGGAGGTGGCCGTGCAGGTCGTTCAGGTGAAGAATGGTCAGATCAATGACGGCGTTTTCCCGCGCCTGGGAGAAGGTGCAAACAAGAAAGAGAATCGGAATGCAAAAAAGGAAACGCTTCATTCCCGCCATCGACCTGCCCGGTTTTCATCCAAAAGCCCGTCACGGGCTTCGTCAGGACAATTTAATTGACAAAGGAATCATTCATCAAGTAGAAAATCCGCTGGCTCAAGACGGGGTGGAACCATGACGGAAACCAAAGCGAATAAATTCTTCAAAGGGGCCTTCAGGAGGACACGCTGCGGGCGTCGGGGTCCCTGCAGAACCCTTGTCTTCGCGGGGTTCATCGTCCTGCTCGTTGTCCTGCCGGTCCTTTCCTCCGCCCGCGCGGAGGGCGCCGCCGCGCACGCGACCATGGCGGTTTACGGTGATACCAGAGGCAATCCCGACATCCACCGGAAGGTCATCGCGGGCATCATGAAGTTCAGCCCCCGCGCGGTTTTCCACGCGGGGGACCTGGTCCGGAGGGGTGGGGGCCCACAGGAGTGGGCGGAATTCAAAGAGATCATCGCCCCGTTGAGCGGAAAGGCGGAGTTCTTCCCCGTCCGCGGCAATCACGACGCCGGTTCATCCCATTACTTTGAGGCCTTCACGCTGCCCGGCAATGAAAAGTGGTATTCCGTCGAACGCCACGGTGTCCGGTTTGTCCTCCTGGACACGAACAGCCGGCTCACCCCCGGATCGGAACAGTACCGGTGGCTCGAGGCGGAGCTTCTGCGATTCGCCAGAAAGGACAAATTCGTAGCCGTTGTCCTGCACCACTCCCCCTTCTCGACGGGCATTTTCGCCGATGAGAAGAAACTTCAGAAAAAGATCGTGCCCCTTTTCGAGAAATACGCCGTGGACATCGTCTTCAGCGGTCACCACCACTTCTACGAGAGGCTGCGGGTCCGTGACGTCACCTATATCGTCACCGGCGGGGGCGGAGACCCTCTTCATTTTCAATTTCGCCACAGACCCGACAGCGCGGTTTTCATGAACGTTCACCATTTCTGCATCTTTCACGTTTCCGGTGACGAGCTCATCCTGGCGGCTTACGACGTGGACCTCAACCCCATCGACCAGCACAGGATCCGGAAGAGAAAGTAACAGGCCCGAAACAGGAAGCCCATGAAAAAATTCTGCATCCTGCTCGTCTCCGCCGCAACGGTTGTCCTGTCCCCCGTCCTTTCATTCAGCGGCCCGCCGGACGACCTCGAGTCACTCTCCCGGGAAAAGAGGCATCACCGCGAGGGCGGGTTTATCAACCCCTGGCTTCAGGAAGAAAAGGCCGGAAACATCCTCAGGCTACTTGAGTGGAAGCTGGGCGACAATCCCTGGTCCGAGGCCAAGAAAAAGCGCCCCGTTTTCCCGGTGAGAAGACCGGACATCGATCGGATCCTGGGGAACGGGGACTCCGTGACCTATCTCGGTCACGGGACGCTCTGGATTCGTCTTCAGAAACAGAACATCATGACGGACCCCGTTTTCGGCGACATCGTCTATTTCATTCGCCGCCGCACGCCGTTCCCCATCCCGCCCGGGGAACTCCCTCCCATGCAGGTGGTCCTCATTTCGCACAGCCACTATGACCACCTGGACAAGGAAAGCATCCGGCAGCTGGGAAGCGAGGCCCTCTACCTGACGCCCCTCGGTTACAAGGACTGGTTCGCAGACGTGATCCCCGGCGCCCGTGTCGTCGAACTCGACTGGTTCGAGACCTACACCCTCGGGGGCGTTCAATACCGGCTTCTTCCCGCCCAGCACTGGACGAAGCGGACGCCCCGGGACACGAACAAGCGTCTTTGGGGATCGTGGCTCATCGAGTCGGCCGGCCGGAAAGTCTTCTTCGGCGGTGACTCAGGGTATTTTCACGGGTTTTCTGAATTCGGGAAGAAGTATGGACCGATGGATGCGGTGCTGCTGCCCATTGCCGCCTATGAACCCGCATGGTTCATGCGAACCTACCACATGAACCCCGATGAGGCCGTAAAGGCGTTTCTCGAACTTCAGGGCAAAGTCCTGATCCCCCAGCAGTGGGGGGTCTTCGACCTCACCGACGAACCCATGGACATGCCCCCCGGGGATTACCGCAGGGCGGCCGAGGCCGCCGGTTTGGAAGAAGGGAGAACGCCTCTCCTGCCCCACGGGGGCACCTTTTATCTTCCCTGATTCTCACTTCCTCGATTTCTGTGCCCTCAGAGGACGATTTTAACGGCGGGGTGTCTTCTCAGGCCTTCGTATATGGTCAGGCGCTGGTCTTCATTCAAAACGAGCATTTCGACATCGAGACAGATGTACCGCCCCGAAGCGCTTCTATTCGACGGCGTAATACTGTGAGCCAGATCCTGCACGACCTCGGTGACGGCGCCCCTCAAGAGGGCCTCGTCCGTTCCGATGATTTTGTATCCCCACCGGCAGGGATAGTCTATGTGGGGCTTTTGGCCCCGGCGGTTCAAAATCAAGGCGGATTCCCCCGGCAATCTTAACCTTATTTAAGTCATGCCCACTGCCCTGTCAAGTTCCGCCTTTCTTCGGGTCTTCCCGCGGTTTAACAGGTTTACTCCGTCGGCTGTCGAGAAAGTGGCAAAGAGCGAGCAAGGGGTGGCGGTAAGGCATCCGGGGTCCGGCCAGGCGCATCACCGCCTGGATTTTTCCCCGCATGACGGGACGGAAGCAGTGGACGGGGCATCTGACGCAGGTCGTTTTGCCCTGCTGAAAGGGGCACTGCGCGAGGCGTTCGGTGCTGTAGGTCAGAAGTTCGAGGCAGGCGGGACAGAGATCCGCTTTTGTGCCATGAAGATCCCGGCAGTAGATCCCGATCATGGCCTCTACGGTCCTCGTTTCCCTCTTGATCCGGGAGTTGCTTGCAGGCATGGCCGGTTATCTGGAACGGAAGATCCGGGCTGTCCGGGATTCAACCCTTGCGGATGATGGTACCCACGTGCTCCCCCTCGAGGGCCCTCGATATGTTTTCTTCGACAAGGCCGTTCACGACCTGGATCTGGTCCAGCACTTCGCTGTTCTGGAGGATCTCGAGACAGGTTCTTTCGATGATCAGGTCGTCAAGGTCCATCGAGAGAATTTCTCCGGCCGTGATGGCCGGGATGAATTCGGCCCGGGGGTTTTTCTTCGGGTTGTCCGTGTAGAGTCCCTTTTCATCCTTGACGAAGATGCAGCTTCTCGCCCCGATCAAATCCGCGATGATCAGGGTTCCCACGTCCGTCCGGTGCAGGGGAATCCGCCATTGGGGTGAGGGGATGGCGAAGTAGTCATAGGGAGGCATGCCGTGCATCACGGGAATGCAACCCTGGGAAAAGTAGGTCGGCAGCTTCATGATCTCGTCGTGACCGATCTTGATCCCCCCCCAGGGCGAGAGGAGCGTGGCGACAAGCAGGGCATTCTGCTCGGAGACGGAGCTGCCGAATTTCGAAATGATCCCCGTCGGCATCCCCAGTTCTAGGCCGATGGCGTAGATGTGGCGGCTACGCGTTCCGCCGCCTGTCGTAAGCAACATCCGGTGCCGATCCTTGATGCCGGAGATCTCCCTGACAATGGCAGGCAGGGATTTCTTGCCCAGGTCACAGATGGATTGGCCGCCGAGCTTGATCACGTTCACGTCCGGAAAGAGCCTCTGCTGGGGGGCCACCTCATAGCCTTCGGCAAATGACCGGCTGAGGAGGCTCTCCCCCATGAGCTTGCTCTTGATGTGCAGACGCTTCCCATCGCGGTCCCTGACGAGCCCCATCAGAACCCTCCTCAGTCCTTGATCTCCACGTCTTCGTCGCTTTCCCCGCTGCGCTCGATCATGACCAGCCTGGCGCCGACGGCCGACGCGATCTGGTCAAGCTCTTTCCTGCGGAGGTGCTTGCCGTAAAACCGGATATCCGCCCCCGAGACGGCCAGAAGCTTGAACCGGGGCTTCTTTTCCCCTTCGCCGACCTTTCCCCTCTCGCGATAAAAAATGATGCCCTGCATCCTGCAGTACCTCCTCTGTGCGGTTACCTAACATCCTACCACAAAAGAAAGCCGGCAGGCAAATCAGTGGAGGGGGTCGTCTCCATGTCAATGCCTGCCGGCCCTGAACCGTGAGTGTCAAATATCCTAGAAAGATAATGTCAGCTTGTGCATGACAATGTAATCGTCGTCGATCTGGTTGCTGGAAGACGTCCCCTTGAAGTAGTCACCGACCCACCAGTAGCCGAAGCCGATCATGTAGGATAGGTTGTTGTAGATCTTGTAAGTGGCGGTGAGGTCGAACTCGGCGCCGTAGTCGTCGTCTACAGCCGTACCCTGCTCGTCGGCCTTGGCCTGTCCGTATGCAACCTCAAGAAGGAGCTTTGGCGTCGCGTTCCAGCCGGCGAAGATCTGCCAGAGCATGCAGTTGTCTTCCATGTAATTGATGGCGGCATTCCCCGTTCCGTATCCAGACCAGTTGCCCGTCCAGTTGTTCATGGGGTTGTTGAACATGAGGAGGAAGGGATCCCAGGCCTGGCCCATGAATAACGGCAGGCTTGAGCTGCCCAGCACGCTGCCTTCCACCTTGTCCGTCGACGACCGGTCATCGCCGGTCTCAATGGAGCCGAGTGCGCCGACATAGAAGGCACCCATGCTGTACTTGGCTTTCGCATAGAGCGCATAGGCTTCCAGGTCCACATCGTCCCGACTGTCCCTGAAGTCCGCCCACTTGCCGAAGCCGTACCAGCCCTCGGCCTCGATGGCGAGGCTGCCGAAGGTCGCCTTGGCGTAAGGGTTGATCGTGTAAAGTTTGCGGACAAATCCTTCAGCCGCCGTTGCGCCCCCCACCGGATTCAGCACCGTACCGGAGGTTCCAGAGTAGTCGTAGAAACCGTCGTAGTAGTACTGGAGCATGGCGCCCGCAGTGCCGCTCTTCCATCTGTAGTCCACGGAGAGGGAGTAGACGTCGAGGTCCTTGTTCGAGTAGGCGAGCGTGGGGGCCGAACCGCCTGTACCGTAGGAGCCGCCTTCATGCGGCTTCTCCCACTGGGCCACGAAGGTCCAGGGCCCCATGGGGTACATCCACTTCACGCCCGCACGGGCTGCGTCAGAGTCGAGGAACTTCGTGCCGTAGCAGATGCAGTTGAAGTAACCGACCATGAAACGGCCGATGGCGGTGTTGAAATCCACGTAGGCGCGCTCCCACTCGAGGTTCTCCTGCGTCCTGATCCGGTTGCCTGGGACTGTATAGCCTGAGTCGTCAGCGGGCGCCGCCGCATCCACGGGACGGTTCGTGTTGTCCCACGTGTGGACCTTGCCCCAGGAGCTGTCGCCCCATTTCTTCTCGACGGCGTCGAAGCGGGTGGACAGCGTGAGACCCTCGGCGATCTTGAACTCGGGCTGGAGTCTCAGCCTCTGAGAGACGAAACTCGAAGAACTGGCCCTGCCGGAGCCGGTGAGCAATTCACGCCCGTCCTCGTTCCTCAGGGAGTGATTGGACTCATAAACACCCGCCGCGTAGTAGGTGCCGCTTACCTTGATGTCGACAGCCGGGGCGGGGGCACCACAGACCACCACGAGCCCGAACACAACGAAAACGATTAATAATGTTCTCATCTCCTCCTCCTTTTTATTTTTACAGGAAATGACTCCTCTATCATCCCTATTTTATCCGTACGAGATCCCTCTTTCAGAGGGGATGCTCACACGGATCATTTGTACCCTTATCGGACCGGCCCCCTTCCTCCTTTTTCCCCAGGGTGTACGCCATAAACCGGGACCGGCGGGTACCACGACGACGACCGCCCTGTGCCCCAGGAGACGAAATTCTTCTTCATTCTGCCAAAAATAACATAGCTCTTATATAACAATCGAGGATAGAAGGAAAGCGTTTTTTCGCGCTTTCCTTCAAGGTTTATCCCGCCCGTAATTTATTGATTCATAAATGATTACAGGGAGTTACGTGAAAGTTTCGTTCTTCTCGTCGATGAGGGGTCGTCGCCTCTCTCATTTCAGACCCGGATCATTTTTACCCTTATCGGACCGGCCCCCTTTCCTCCTTTTTCCCCAGGGTGTGCGCCATAAACCGGGACCGGCGGGTACCACGACGACGACCGCCCTGTGCCCCAGGAGTCTCGGCCGGAGCCACCCGTTTGTGTCCACCCGATCGCCGGTCCCGGGTGTCACATCGTCACGATCCATGGGGATCACCTGCATTCCGCAGCGCTCCAGTTCTTCAACGGGCACGCTGTCGGGGAGGTCCCTCAAACGACCGAACTCGATGAAACGCCCGCTCCAGCCTGAGGCCGTCAGGCCAACGGCGGCAGCGGCGCCGATGACGCCGTCATTTGTCCCGCCGTGTCCGGAGAGGTGAAAACCTCTGGTGGCTGCAAGGGCCTCCTTCTGCGAGGCGATCGATTTCGTGCAGCGGACGCCGAAGTTCATGAGTCTTGCAAGTGAAAGACCGTTTTCATGAGCGAGACAGAGCCCGGGATCGCTCCCTGGGAGGGATTCCTTCTCGATGTGGGCGATGGCCCGCTCGAGCAACGTATCGGCTGCAGAGGGTTCCCTCGCGAGGACCACGGCGCAGGCCGAACTGTTGTGCGATGTGTAGGGGATCCGGTCATCCACCAGAAGCTGCTGGCGAAGGACCCCCCAGAGGCGGCATCCCTCGGGCAGGAGCGCCTCGAAGCGCCGCGCGAGCTTGCCAGTACCCGCTTCTGCATTGATCGTATCCGTGTCGTCGAAACCGATGAAAACTTTCATGTTCGTTTGTTTATCATCCCCTGGATGCATTTTTCACCTGCTGATTTTTTGACACACGTGGATCGCCGTGGCCTTGAACAGGGCTGTCACCTCTTTGCCCTCGCGAAGATTTAAGTCCTCCGCTGCATTCCCCGTCACATAGGCCACGAGAGGGAAGCCGCAGGCAATTTCAACCTTGACGACGAGACCCAAGGGCGTGATCCTGCTGACTCTTCCGGGGAAGATGTTCCTGGCGCTGATCACAGAAGCTGGCGGGGACAGCGACAGGGTCACATTCTCGGGCCGTATGCAGAGGGTTACATCCGTGCCGGCATCGGCATCCGCCACGACCTCGATCTCTTTGCCGTTGACGTCGACAAGGATAGACCCTGCATGTTTTTCCCTGACGCGGCCGCGGAGGATCGTCTCGATGCCCACGAAGGCGGCGACCCCTTCGTCGACGGGCCGGTTCATCACATCGGAAGGGCTCCCGATCTGGACGATTTTTCCGCCATCCATCATGGCGATCCGGTCCGAGAGCCGCAGGGCCTCGTTTCGATCATGGGTGGCGATCGCTGTGGTCGTGCCCGTTTCGGCAATGGCCTTTTCCAGGTCGACGATGATCGCCTCGCGGGTGGGGGGATCGAGGGACGCGAAAGGCTCATCGAGAAAAAGGATCTCCGGCTTTATGGCGAAGGCCCGGGCGAGGCTCGTCCTCTGGGCCTCCCCGCCGGAGAGCGTCCGGGCGGAGCGATCCCCGAGATGGCCGATGCCGAAACGGTTGAGCTGTTCATTGACGACCTGCTTGACCATGCCTGTTCCCAGGCCTCGAATTTTAAGCCCCGACGCCACGTTCTCGAAAACCGTCGTGTCAAAGAGGAGGGGTTCCTGGAAGACCATGGCGAGCTTCCGCCGGTACTCGAGGGTGGCGTACTCCGCGCCGACCTTTTCGCCCCGGAAAAGGATATCGCCAGCCGAGGGTCTCATCAGGAAAGACAGCGCCTGGAGGAGTGTCGTCTTCCCGGCACCGTTGGGCCCGATGAGACTCAGCGTTTCCCCTTCCCTGATCTTGAGAGCGGGTACATCCACGAGGAGACTTCCTCCGCGGATGACCTTCAGGTTTCTGGCTTCGAGAATGCTGTCTGCAATCGTCACCGCGGTCTTTCCCTCTGCTGGATCTGTGTGAGAACGAGGTTGATCATGTAGGCGAGGATGAGAAGGATGATCCCGAGGGCAATGGCGATGTCGAAATTTCCCCTGCTCGTTTCCATGACCGTCGCCGTGGTTAGAACGCGGGTATATCCCTTGATGTTGCCGCCGACCATGATGGAGGCGCCGACTTCCGAAATGACGCCGCCGAAGCCGGCCATCACCGCCGCCAGGAGAGGGAGGCGGGCCTCCCGGATCAGGATCCTCACCATCTGGAGCCTTGTGGCCCCGAGGGCCAGAATCTGCAGTCGGAGCTTCTTTGGAAGCTGCTGCATGGCCGCAAGCGATATCCCCGTCACGATGGGAGTGGCGATGATCGCCTGGGCGATGATCATGGCCGCCGGCGTGTAGAGGATCTCCATGAATCCCAGAGGGCCATTTCGCCAGAGAAAAATGGTGACGAAGAGGCCCACGACGACGGGTGGAAGGGCCATGCCCGTGTTGATGAGGCTCACCACGAACCGGCGCCCCGGGAACTGTGTGAGGGCCACCACCGTCCCCACGGACATGCCGATGAAGAGACTGATGAATGTGGCCGTGCCGGAGACCTTCAGGGAAAACCAGGTGATGCCGAGGACCTCGGGGTCGAAGGTGAAAAGCAGGATGAAGGCCTTCCGGATGCCTTCAAGGATGATGTCCATTTATTTTCCCAGGTCTTCCACTTTCTTGCCCGCGTCGGGGAAGAAGAGCGGAGAGCCGAACTTGTCCACGCCGAAGGTCCTGATGATGTCCTGAGTTCCCTTGGAGACCATGAAGTCCGCGAAGGACTTTCCCCCGGGGGCGTTTACCTTGGGCCACTTTTTCGGGTTCACCTCAATGACGTGGTAGATGTTGAGCAGGACGGCATCCCCCTCGACGAGGATGTCGAGGCCCAGGCCCTTCTTCAGGGCCAGGTAGGTCCCCCGGTCGGCCAGCGTGTAGGTCTTCTTCTCGGCCGCCACGGCCAGGGTTTGGCCCATCCCGAGCCCCGTCTGCTGGTACCACTTCTCACCCTCGTACTTCACGCCGGCGGCCTTCCAGATGTCCATTTCCTTGACATGCGTCCCCGATTTGTCGCCGCGTGACATGAAGATGCTTCCCGAGGAGGCGATTTTCTTGAAGGCCTCGGCGGCCTTTTTCATGCCCCTGATCCCGGCCGGGTCACTCGGCGGGCCCACGATGATGAAGTCGTTGTGCATGACCAGCCTGCGCTCCACCCCGTTGCCGTCGGCCATGAACTTCTTCTCAGCCGCGGGCGAGTGGACGAGGAGCACGTCGGCCTCGCCCTTGGCGCCCATGGCCATGGCCTGCCCGGAGCCCACGGCGATCGTCTTGACGAAGTAGCCCGTCTTCTTCTCGAAGATGGGGATCAGAACATCGAGAAGCCCCGAGTCCTGCGTGCTCGTCGTTGTCGCCAGAATGATGTTCTTCTGGACGGGGGCCGCATCCACCGGGATGGTGAAGCCGATAGCCGTGAAGATCACTGCTGCCGTCAACGAGAGAACAGCCACGAAAAGTCTTTTGCGAGTTTTCACTTCTTTACCTCCTTGAATTCAAAAAAGAGATGTTCCGGGACCGCGTTAACCCTTGGTCCCGTATTTTTTCCGCCAGGGCTCGGAATTCGGAAAAAAGAGAGGGCTTCCGTATTTATCGTTCCCGAAGTCGCGGATGATGCGCTGGCCCTTTTCGGGGTTTGTCAGCCATTTCACGAAGGTCATCGTGTCCCTGCGGTTGACGCGGGGAAATTTCTTCGGGTTAACGGGGATGAGGGAGATGTAGTTGAGAAGGGCCTCGTCCTTTTCCACGAGAATGACAAGTTTGATCTCCTTCTTGAGGGCCAGGTACGTCGCCCGATCCATGAACACGTAGGCCCCTTTCGCATCGGCGAATCGGGTCGTCGGGGCGTTGCCCTCGGTGCCTTTCTCGTAGGTGATGTACCAGGGACCTGCGGGTTTGATGCCGGCCTTTGCCCAGATGTCCATTTCCGCCACGTGCGTGCCCGATTTGTCGCCCCGCGTGATGAAGAGGGCCTCCCTGGCGGCGATGGCCTTCAGGGCCTCGGCGCCTGTTTTTAGCCCCCTGATTCCGGCGGGGTCGGTGGCCGGGCCGAGGATGACAAAATCGTTATACATGAGGGGGATTCGCTCTGTGCCGAAGCCGTCGGCAATGAATTTCTCCTCCAGGGCCTTGGCGTGGGCCATGACGAGATCGACATTCCCCTTCTGTGCGATCTTGAGGGCAGCGCCGGTGCCGGCGCCGACATGGCGCACCCGGATGCCCGTCTCCTTTTCGAACGAATCCTCGAGGGCGCCCACGATGCCCGAGTCAATGGGCCCGATGGTGCTCGCCATGAGGACAAAACCATCCCCTTGCGCCCGGCATGGTCCGGGCAAGAGGACGAGAAAGCTCAAGAGCACCGGCAACACCCACTTTTTCATGATGAACCTCCCTTAGATGTTGGAGCAAAAGATCTTTCCGGAATCCTCGAAGCCGTATCCGCCGAGTTTCTCAAAGCGTTCGCGGAAACCGGGGGAGCGCAGACATTCGACAAGGGCCTGAACGCCTTTGCTGAAGTAGGTCGTCTGCCCGACCGCCATGTCGAAGTTTTCGCGGGTCACGGGGATGAAGTAAAGCCCCATGAGTTTGGATACGGCCACAGTGGCTAACCCGACGTCTGCCTCGCCCGAGAGAATGGACAGGCCGACCTCGACATGGGTATACACCTCCCGTTTGTATCCATTGATGGCCCCGGCCGCTATGCCGTTTTTCTCCAGGTGGTGGTCGAGAAGGAGCCTCGTGCCGGAGCCGGCCTGACGGTTCACGAATCGTATGCCCTTCGCCGCAAGGTCATCGAATCCCCGGATACCGCGTGGGTTGCCAGGTGCCGTTACTATACCCAGATCGCGCCGGAAGAGGTGGACGAGGACGGCGTTTATGCCGGGCAGGTATGCCTCAAGGAAGGGTGTATTATAGTGGCCCGTCTCGGGGTCGAAGAGATGTGTCCAGGCAATGTCGGTGTAACCGCCGCCCAGTGCCTTAAGCCCGTCGGTGCTTCCCGTATTGGCGCAGAAGAAATAACAGTCGGGCCGGGTGCGCCTCATCCCCGTGAGCAGAAAATCCAGCACCGGGTCGTTGCTGCCCGATGCGAGGAGAGCCCCCTCCACGCCGCGGATGCGCGCCCTAGCCTGCCGTAATACCCCCCGTGCGTTTTCCTCGATCCACTCGTCGATGAGTTTTCTCGGAAAGACCCATTTACCGGTGACCCGGGTCCCCGGAATCCGCCCGGACTTTATCAGGGCGTAGACCTGCTTTTCGTTGATGCCCAGGTAAGCAGCCACTTCTTTTGTGTTCATCATTTCTTCGGACATGGGCAATTCGAAGGAGCTACTTCAATGAAAAATTGAACAAACGGGAACAAATAATTACATATTATGACATAAAATAACAAGATTTTAATTTACGGGGTTCAATGGCGGCCGTTCATTCAAGTATTTGAAAAACAATAGAAAACAGGATCACTTCCGCTGACGACGTTATCCCCGCGGCTGGAGAGGGGAAGTGAAATCACCGCAGCGAGGAGACTGGGGGACATTGAGTCGACCCTGCTCAATCAGCAGGAAAATGGGGAAGCCTTTTTCTCGCCGAACGAAGAATCATGTTTGGTGTGGAAATTTCAGCCTTTTTGAGGTAAGTTCTTTTGCCCCCGGGATTGCCCCCGGGGGTTTGAATTGACACGGCATGCACAACATTCACGGAGCGAATCATGAAGGATAATGAAAAAAAGCGTCATGCTTTTCACGGAGCTTCAAGGTACATACTCGATGAGGAACTTGCCAAGATCGTGAACGTCTCCATCGTTCTCGAGATGCCGCTTCTTCTCAAGGGCGAACCGGGAACGGGCAAGACGATGCTTGCCCATGCCATCGCGGAAAGCCTCAACCTGCCCCTGATCGTCCTCAACGTAAAGTCGAGCATGAAACTCGTCGATGCCCTCTATCAATACGACACGCTCACTCGCCTCAACGACAGCCGCTTCGGCGATTCGAAGCGTGACGTAAGCGACATAGAGGCCTACATACGGATGGGCAAGATCGGCCAGTCTTTCGTTTCGGACGGCAAAACGGTGCTTCTCATCGACGAGATCGACAAGGCGGACACAGACTTCCAGGACGACATGCTTGATGTGCTTGACCAGATGTCCTTCGACATTATCGAGATTGACAAGACGGTGAAGGCCAGACATCGCCCTGTCGTCGTCATCACCTCCAACGCCAAAAAGGACCTTTCCGATCCCTTCCTGGGGCGCTGTAATTTCCACCACATCGCCTTTCCCGAGCCGGAGACGATGCGCCGGATCGTGGAGGTTCATTTCCCGAATCTCGGCGACGAGATGGCCACGGCCTGCATAAGGAGCTTCTACCGGCTTCGCGAGATCGGAGGCGTTGAAAAGAAGCCTGCCACGCGGGAACTCATCAACTGGATTCGGGCCCTGAGATCGGACCCCGATTTCAAGCCGGCCATCCTCGGACACGGCGAAGTCCCCTATCTGGGGGTGCTCTACAAGAAAAGCGCCGATCTCGGACTGGCCAGCCGGGCTGTTGCGAAAGCCAAGCGCTAGGTGCGACATGTTTGTGCAGTTTTTCTATATTCTTCGGGACCGCGGTGTTCCCGTCAAGCCCACGTCCTTCCTCCGTCTTCAGAAGGCACTGAGTCTGGGGCTGGTCACCTCGCTGGATGATTTCTATACCGTCGCCCGTGCAATCCTGGTCAAGAGCGAGCGCTACTTCGACCTCTATGACCAGGTATTCCTCCATCATTTCAGAGGTGTAGATCTGAAAGACCCCGAGACATACGAACTTACCGATATTGCGAAGGCCCTTCTTCAGGAATGGCTGAAGGACCCGGAGGGGGTGGCCGTCGCACTCGGCGTCGCCGGGAAGAAGCTGAAGGAGATGACCCCCGATGAGCTCATTCAGTACTTTCTCGATCGCCTCAGGGAACAGAAGGAGGCTCATCACGGCGGTGACCGGTGGATCGGCACCGGCGGAACCTCGCCCGTGGGACACTCGGGCACCCACCCCGGGGGGATGCGTGTGGGAGGGATATCCCGCAGCAAGTCGGCCATCAAGGTGGCGATGGACCGCCGATATCGGGATTACTCCCAGGACGGACCCCTCACCCAGTCCCAGATGGGCGAGGCCCTGAAGCGGCTCCGCCGGATGGTGCCTGCCGGCCCGAAGGATCTCGTCAACGTGGACAAGACCATCCGAGAGACCCTCCGCAACGCCGGTGAGATTGAAATCATCTTCGACCGGAGGCTCACCGACCGTCTCAAGGTCATCCTCATGATCGACAACGGGGGATGGTCCATGGAGCCCTATGTGGAAATCGTCCAGACCCTGTTCAACTATGCCCGTTCCCAGTTCAAGGATCTTCGAACCTACTTTTTCCACAACACGATCTACGACGTGGTCTGGCAGGACGCCCGGCGCTATTACCGCCCCGAACGCCTGGAGGATTTTGCCCTTCGCGACCCCGAGACGAGGCTCATCCTGGTGGGCGACGCGAGCATGTCTCCCTATGAACTCATGTATAGCGGGGGTGCCCTCGACATATCACAGAGAAATACACAGCCCAGCATCGATCGGCTCAAGTTTCTGGCAGGTCTCTTCCGGCACGCCGTCTGGCTCAATCCGGCCCCGTTTTGGAGATGGACAGGGGGGAGCACCATCGGGATCATCCGCCAGATCTTCCCCATGTTCGGGCTCACCCTCGACGGGCTCGAGGCGGCGGTCCGCCGGCTTGCAGCAAAGAATTGACTGGAGATAACCGCTCTTTGCTCATTGTGCGTTGCCCGGGCCGCCTACAGGGTGAAGAGGCCGAAATTCTTGATGACCGGGAACAAGGCGGGGATATGGCAAAGTATCTCATCATAGGGAACGGCGTCGCCGGGAATTCGGCGGCGGAGACGATCCGACGGCTGGATGCCGAGGCAGCCGTCACCATCTTCAGTAAAAGCCGCCACCCCTTCTACTACACCCCCGCCCTGCCCGAATACCTCTCGGGGGAGAAGGAACTCCGCAGGTTCACTCTTCACGACTTTTCATGGTACGAGAAAAACCGAGTGGAGTTTCACCCTGCCGAAGAGGTCCTGTCCGTCGACCCGGCAGCGAAGACCGTTCGGACGGCAGCGGGTCGGGATTACGCCTACGACAGGCTCCTCCTGGCCACGGGCGGCAGGTCCGTTGTCCCGCCCCTCGAGGGGAGCGGCCTCGAGGGCGTTATGACCCTCCGAACGGTCGAGGACGCCGATCGGATCAGGGAGCGGGCAGGAATCTCGAAGAAAGTCGTCATCGTCGGCGGAGGACTTCTGGGTCTGGAAGCGGGAAACGGACTGAGGAAGCTCGGACTCGAGGTGATGGTGCTGGTGCGTTCCCCCCGGCTTCTTCCGAGGCAGATGGACGAGGGGGGTGCGACGCTCCTGCAGAAGCAGATGGAGCTGATGGGTTTTCACTTCCGGCTGAACCGAAGTGTCGGCAGGATCACGGCCGCAGAAAAAGCCCTGACCGTGCATCTCGAGAAGGGTGAATCAATCACCGCTGACATGGTCCTCATCTCCGCGGGCGTTTACGCGGAGGTCGCCCTGGCGGAATCCCTCGGGCTGGAAGTGGATCGGGGCGTGAAGGTGGACGACAGGATGAGGACCGCCATTGAAAACGTATTCGCCGCCGGAGACGTCATCGAATACCGGGGTCGCTATTACGGGATCTGGCCGGCCGCCATGGCCCAGGGGCGGATCGCCGGTTCCAATATGGCAGGCCGGGAAACGAGATATGAGGGAACAGTTCCTTCTTACACTTTCAAGGTTGCCGGGATCAACCTTGTGTCCATGGGGGATATCGACAGTCAGGGGAAAAAAGAATCCCTCCTCTATGTCGACGGGAGAAAATTCGTCTACAGGAAGATCGTCCTTCAGGACGGTCTCATCACCGGCGCCATCCTCTACGGAGACATCCGGGGAAGCGAAGAAATCCAGGGTGCCATCCGCAGTAGAAGGGATATTTCACCCATAAAATCCCTGCTTGGCGATCCGAACGCCGACTTCAAGAAGCTTTTTGAATAGAGCCCCCCGTGAAGTTTCAACAGGCGACTCAGGTCATCTCCTCGATCTCCTTGAGCCTGGCTGCGAGGCGCTTCCGGGACACGGGGTAAGCCGTTTTCATCTCCTGGGTGAAGAGAGAGATTCGATATTCCTCGATCATCCAGGCCCATTCATTGATTTTCTCTTTCTTCTCTGCGGATGCGGCGTATGAAAGATTCTTCCGGAGATCCTTGAGGCGGTCGTCGAAGACCCGGATCTCTTCGACCTTCACCCTGTCTTTCGCCGGATTGAGAAGGCCCTTTTCCGCGCGCAGGGAAAGGGCCTTCATGTAACGGACCAGATCGGGCCACCGTTCGCGGGGATGGACCTCCAGAAAATTATCGGGCAGAAGCTGGTTGAGGCGGGTTCTGAGGTCGGAGAAAAATTCCTTCAGATTCCGGTCTCGGGGGCTCGTGTTCTCGAGCCTGTGCAGAATCTGCCGGGCCTGGAAATAAGCCTCCAGGACCGGTTTGACCTCGTGGAGCAGCGACTGCGCCGAGGGCAGGATGACCTGTGCCGTAGCTTCAGCGTGTTTCAGAAAAGACTTTTGTGAACGGATGGGCAGGCAAAAAAGTCTGCGAAGTACCTCCCGGTAAAGGCCTTCTTCGAGGGCCCTCTCACCGCTGAGACAAAGGGCCCATTTCTTCATCTCGTCGGGGAGGGCCAGGTTTCTTTTCAGGTACCGGAGTTCCTTTTTGAAATGCCCCTCGAAGAGGGCGGTTACCCCTCCGACATGGGCGTCTTCGGCTTCTTTTTTGTCTTTGAACAGCCTGAGGTCAGCCCCTTCTTCTCCCCTGACCAGGGCGGGGTACAGAATGGCCGACAGTCCGCCGTCTTCCTCCATCTCGACTTGAGACGGAAGCTCACCGAAATCCCAGGTCGTGATGCGATCTCTTTCCCACTTCCTCCTGGTCTCGATGATCGACGCCGTTTCCTCCCCGTGTGCCGTCTGCTCTATCAGGAGGCCGATGTCGCGCCCCGAGGCCACGATCTTCTTCTTCGAGTCGTGGACATCAAGCCTCATCTTCAGGTGTTCCGGGATCGGGATGGAAGACCATGAGGCGGGCGGGACATCCACGCCGAATTCCTCCCTGAGCGTATCGGAAAGGGCCTCGACGAGAGAGCCCCTGCCCCACTCGATTCTCTCCAGGATTTTTTCCATGGCCTGACCGAGGGGCGAAAGCCGGACCCGGTACGTCTTCGGGAGTCCCCTCAGCAGGGCGGAAATTTTTTCTTTGAGAAGACCCGGCACGCCCCAGTCCAGCGCCTCCGCCGAGAGGGCCGGAACCAGGTTCACGGGGACTTGCAGGGTCACACCGTCATCGGGCCTGCCGGGGTCGAACCGGTACGTCAGGGGGATGGATTTTTTCCCGAAGGACCAGGCATCCGGATAGAGGGAGAGCTCCTCCTCGTCGGGGATCGACTGCAGGACGTCTTCTTTTTTCATGCGGAGAAACCCGTCAGAGCCCCTTTCGCGGATTTTTTTTTGGAGGGAGCGGACGTCAAAGATGCCCCCGATCCTCCCCTCGTAGAAGCCCGCCAGGGCTTCCCGATCGGCGAGGAGGTTGCGCCGCCTGAGCTTGTGCTCCAGGGCGAGAACCTCCTCGATGACACGCCGGTTGTGGCTCAGAAAGGGGAAAGGCCTGTCCAGGTCCCCCTCCACCAGGGCATTCTGTATGAAAATTCCGGACGCCTCGTCCGGGTTGATTTTCCCGTAGGGGGCGATGCGGCCGGATACGACGGGCAGACCGTAGAGTGTCACCTGTTCGAGGGCCACGACCTCACCTCGTCTGCGGTCCCAGTGAGGATTCGAATAGGAATACCGGCAGAGCGCCGCTCCCAGGGGTTCCAGCCAGGCATCTTCGATATTGGCCGCCGTTCTGGCGAAAAGCCTGGTTGTTTCCACAAACTCCGCCGAGACGATCCAGTTCCTGCCGCGGTTGAAAAGGACCGAGCCGGGAAAGATCATCGCCTGCTTGCCGCCGCCTGTCGTGTAGAGGTTCTTTTCCTTCTTCATGGCGATGTTGGACAGGTATCCGCTCAGGATGGAACGATGCACCCTCCCGTACAGGGCTGCCGGATCCCCCGTGTCTTTTTTTGTCCGTTTGTCCTGCCCGGCAGGTATTCCTTCCTCTTCGAAGATCTCCCTTATCTGATCGTGGATGTCCTGCCACTCGCGCATCCTTCTGTAGGAAAGAAAATGCTGACGGCAAAACTTTCTCACCTGGCCCCGGGTCTTCATTGTTGAGAGGGCACCCTGATAAACGTTCCAGATATTCAGGAGGGTGATGAAGTCCGAGGCGGGGTGGACATAAGCGTCGTGAACACGCTCGGCCTCCTTCTCCTGCTCGTACGGCCTCTCCCGGGGGTCCTGACTGCTGAGGGATGCCGCGATGACGGCCACGTCTTCCACGCAACCTTCTTTCCCGGCCTCGATGATCATTCGGGAAATCCTGGGATCGAGGGGCATGCGGGCCATCACCCTCCCCCTGGGGGTGAGGACATAGCGGGAAGAGCCGGATGCGGGATCGGTCTGCCGCTCGATGGCCCCCAGTTCTTCGAGCACGTCAAAACCCGCTTTCAGACTTCTCGCGCCGGGGGGGTCGACGAAGGGAAACGTCGAGGTATCGCTGATCCGGAGCGCGAGCATTCTGAGAACGACCTCGGCCAGGTTGGATCGGAGGATCTCCGGAGGCGTGTAGAGCGCTCTTGCCTCGTAGTCCTCCCGGCTGTAGAGCCGGACGCAAATGCCGTTCTGAACTCGCCCGCAACGGCCCGCGCGCTGGTCGGCGCTGCTCCGCGAGATCGGTTCGACGGGAAGCCCGGAGGCCCTCGTTCGCGGGTTATAACGGGCGATGCGGGCCAGCCCCGTGTCGATGACGTAGCGGATCCCCGGAATGGTGATGGAGGTTTCGGCCACGTTCGTTGCGACGATGATCTTTCGCCCGCGGACGGAACGGAACACGCGGCGCTGCTCTGCCGATGAGAGGCGGGCATAAAGGGGATAGACCGTCCAGTCGCGATGCTCCCGGCCCTCCAGCAGATCACAGGTTTCGCGGATGTCCCGTTCCGTGGGCATGAAGATCAGGATGTCCCCCGCATCACGCCCCCTTTCCAGCGCATCGACGGCCGAAACAGCGGTCTCCACGTAACTCAACCCGCCGGTCTCCTCGTGGTCCGGATCCGGGGGGGCGTAACGAATCTCCACGGGGTAAAGGCGGCCGGAGACCTCCAGGACAGGAGCGTTGTCGAAAGCCCTGGAGAATTTTTCGGTGTCGATCGTGGCCGAGGTGATGATGACCTTGAGATCCCTTCTCCGGGGCAGGAGGGTTTTCAGCATCCCCAGGACGAAATCGATATTGAGGCTACGCTCATGGGCCTCGTCGACAATGAGGGTGTCGTATCGGTTGAGAAAGGGATCCGCCTGGGCCTCCATGAGGAGGACGCCGTCGGTCATGATTTTGATGTAGGAATTGCGGTTCAGCTTTTCTTCAAAGCGAATCTTGTAGCCCACCGTGCCGCCCACCGCATCGCCCATTTCCTCGCTGATCCGCTGCGCCACGGTCACGGCGGCGATCCGCCTGGGCTGCGTGCAGCCGACGTACCCGTGGGTACCCCTCCCCGCTGCCAGGCACAATTTGGGCAGCTGGGTGGTCTTGCCCGACCCCGTCTCGCCGGTGACGATGATCACCCGGTGAGAGCGGATGGCCTCCACGATTTCGTCCCGGTGCGCGGCAATGGGCAGGGAGAAAGGGCAGGAGATGGGCGGGCAGCCCTTTCGTCTCGCTTCAGCGCGATGTATCGAGTTCTCGAGGCGTTTTTCGATTCTTTCGAGGTCTTCTTCCTGTTGCGGGGCCTGTCGGGTCCGCTTCTCGAAAGACCTCAGATCCTTCGCGATCGAAGGCCGGTCCGATCTCATCGCCCGGTGGAGCTGATTCCTGATTTTCTTGAGTCTGTTTGTAATCGTCGACAATGGAAAACCTCTTTCGTTGCCTGAGGTTTCGGGAATATAGGAAAATTAGGGAAAGGTGTCAAGAAATGACGGCCTTACTTTTCACCGGGTCAGGCGTTGGAGCGATGAAGAAGCCCTTCAGATGGGCCTTTACGGCGGCCGCTGATACTGGTAAAATTAGAATGTCTCTTCAGGAGTGTAGCCATGGCCCATCACCACACACTGAAGTCGGGGTATCATGGACTGGTGGACCGCCTGAACAGGTTCCCCCAGGGAGCCCCGCCGTCGGATCTGCTCCACGCCATCCTGCAAATGCTCTTCAGCGAGGAGGAGGCGAGGCTCGTCTCTCTTCTTCCTATAAAGCCCTTCAACGCGGAGAGGGCGGCGAAGCTCTGGGGGATCACGGAGAGAAAGGCGGAAGACATCCTACAGAACCTCGCCGGACGCGGAATCCTCCTGGATCTGGAGGAACGGGGAAGGCAGATTTATGTCCTTCCGCCCCCCATGGCGGGTTTTTTCGAGTTCTCCCTGATGCGTCTCCGCGGCGATCTCGACCAGAAAGCGCTGAGCGAGCTTTTCTATCAGTATCTCAACGTGGAGGAGGACTTCATCAAGGCCCTCTTCACCGATGGTGAAACCCAGCTGGGGCGGGTCTTCATTCATGAACCCGTTCTGTCGAACGACGACGCCCTTCATGTCCTCGATTTCGAGAGGTCAAGTCACGTCATCAAAACGGCCTCCCACATCGGAATCGGGCTGTGTTACTGCCGCCACAAGATGAGCCATCTGGGCCGGTCCTGTGAAGCGCCCATGGAAATATGCATGACCTTCAACCAGGCCGCGTTCTCCCTCATCCGGCACGGCTTCGTTCGCCCGGTGAGCGTTTCGGAGTGCCTCGGGCTTCTCGAGAGAGCCCATGAGCACCGGCTTGTACAGTTCGGTGAAAATGTCCGCGAGGACGTTAATTTCATCTGCAACTGCTGCGGCTGCTGCTGCGAAGCCCTGATCGCCGCCCGGCGATTCGGGTTTTTGAAACCCGTCCACACGACGAACTATATTCCCGTGCTCGGAGGAGGAGACTGCACGGGCTGCGGCCGTTGCGTTGCGGTCTGCCCTGTTGAGGCCATGACACTCGCCTCGGCCAACGATCCGCGGAAGCCGAAGAGAAAAATAGCCCGCCTGAATGAAAACATCTGCCTGGGTTGCGGCCTCTGCGTGGCCGCCTGCGATACGAGCCATATCTCCCTGAAGAGGCGGCCCGAACGTGTCATTACGCCCGTCAACTCCGTCCACAGGCTCGTGCTGATGGCCGTCGAAAGGGGCAAGCTCCAGAACTTTATTTTTGAGAATCAGGCCCTGCTGAGCCACCGGGCCATGGCGGCGATACTGGGCGTCATCCTCCGGTTGCCGCCCGTAAAGCGGGCCCTGGCGGGCCGCCAGTTGAAATCGAGATATATCGAGCGCTTGGTCGTGTGGTATACAAAAAGATACGAGACGAACGTCCGGCAGGAGAGGGCCTCATCGGAGGGCCTTTTAACCGACTCCTGATCGACGGGGAGCCGGCGAAAGCCCCCCGGCCCGGGACCCGATCCTTCAGAAGGGGGTCTTATGCGTTTCAGAAAAAATGGGAGGTATTTCCTGCTGGCCCTTTCGGCGGTCTGCCTGCTCGTCCTGAATGCCTGTGCCGTCAGGGAGGGTTACCAGGTGCCCGTCGAAAAAGAGGCGGTGGAGCGTCATGGAGCGCCTGATGAATCACGGCAGGCCGAGATTCAGGCGCCGCCCGGGCCCGGCGTCATCGAGATGATCTCCGGCAAGTGGAGGCGCAGTCAAAGCGGGGACATGATAGAATTCCTCCGAGACGGCACCGTTAAATTCTACAGTCCTGTCGATAAGGCCGTCTATCCGTGGACCTACCGGATCGATGACGACACGCACATCACAACAGAGCTGGGGCAGGGCGGGTCCATCACCTGGGGATTTGTCGTGTCGAAGAACGAACTGCAGCTCAAAGCACCCTCGGGCCTTGTTCTGAAATACAAGAAAGTTCCCTGATTCCCCTGCGTCAATCCCTTCGATGACAGCCTTTTCTTCGTGAGGACTTTTGGAGACCATTCTTCTGTCGGGACTGCTGAACGGGCGTCTTCCCGCGGCCCCCTTTTTTTAACTCGACACCGCGTGAGAAATGCGCTAATCTACACTGATAGAAAACAAGAAATGATATAGATATCCGTTAGTTCCGTTCAGTAAAGCCGAGATTCCGGCAGCCGGGATTTCCGAAAAGCGTACGGTCCCGGGACACAGGGGGAAGGCTCAGCAGGTTGTCTCGGCGGTTTGATTCATTCCCAGAGATGGGGAGGTGATTTTCAGGGCTGGTGAGGGCCCCCGGGTCGCTGTGATGGACCCGAAGGCGAATTGACAGACAGGAGGCCTTTCATGGACAAATTCGATCGCGACGACCCCTTGTTTGGAGAGAAAGGGAACCCCCCGGCCCCGCCGGAAGGGACAAGGGTCATTGATTTCGACGTGGCCCGTTTCAGAAGGGTCATCGCGGATCTCAATTTCCGTGTATCGAGATATGCCAACACCGACCGGTTTTATGAGGAGTATGAAATCGCCCTGTATGAATATTTTGAGGGACGGGGCGTCTATTGCGAGGATGATGACGACATCTTCGAATATTTTCATAGTGAACAGGACCTGACCAAATTTGTTGCCTGGTATTCCTACTACTACATCACGGACGAGTTCAGCCGTACGTTCCCCGAACTCTACCTGATGCGGAAAAAAAGCCAGCTCTCACCCCTCGAAAAAGAAATCCTCCAGAGCTACGTGGATTACTGCCTGAGCATTTACGAGGTTCAGAAGGTCGACGTGGGAAAGGGGGTCGAAATCAAGGATATCTTCGACGGGGGTGTCTATTACATCTGGGATGGCGACGCGTCGAAGAATCTCTACAAGTGGGATCTTGTCTATGCGGGGATACTGAAATTGAGGGATCTTTACTTTTTCGGCGGCATGCCCCTGACAACGATACCGCTCAAGCTCCGGCACTTCATCGAGGGGAATATCGGCGAATTTTTCTTGGAGCAGAAGGAGGATTACGCCAGCCTGGAGCATTACCTTCGCAAGGCTTCCGCCGAGGTCCTCGCTCTCATCGAGAACGCGTCACTGCATCTGCAGAAACCCCCCTTCCCTTTTCAGACGAAGGCGAACCCGCAGTTTGTCGTCACGGTCCACTGGCGAATCAGGGAGCCGGTTGTCTTTTCAAGGGAGCTGCAGCAATCCCGGATCCTGACGGACGAAGCGAACCGGCGGATGGGGAACCACGGCAGGGCCAAGACCCGATACGCCTCTTTCGACGGCGAGGATTTCGGGGATCATCTTGGCGGGGTCGTCCGCCGGATGCTCATCAGCGACCTGGAAACGCTCGTGATCGAATGTGAATCCCTGGAACAGGCCAGGAAAATCAGGGTGCTCTTCGGGCAGAGGTTCGGCCACGCGTTGAAGTACCGCATGATGGTCTATCGAAAGATGGACCCGGCTGACCTGTGCAACCCGGATGCGCCTCTGGAGGCGGCGGAAGGGGATCGCGAGACCGGCGGCGTCGAAGAGCCGCAAAAAGGGGGGGCGATCCGGAAATACGAAAACTGGGTCAATGAAAAAATTCCCGACATCGGAAACGTGACCCCGCGGGAAGCCGTGAAGACACCCGAAGGGAGAAATAAGATACTGGAACTTCTGAAAGAATTCGAAAACCAGAACGAGAAGGTGATCCGGCGGGGTTTGAAAAATGCCGACCGGATCGTTTTCCCGCTTGAAAGGATCAAGAAAGAACTCGGGCTTTGACCCGGGACGTCGAGCTGGAATGAGCGACTGCAGAGAGGGAACGGGTGTTTTTTTCCAGGAACAAGGACGGGGAGAAGGTCTCCTACTACCGAAAAGGCCAGATCAAGGAAAGAAAGAGCTACCTGAAGGGGAGGCTCGATGGAGAGTACGTGTCTTACTATGAGAACGGCCAAATCCTCCTCAAGGTTTCCTATAAAAAGGGCCAGCGGCACGGCGAGGCTGTTTCCTACTATCGGGACGGGCAGCTCCGCGAGAGGGGCACGTTCGAAAGCGGCAAACTGACGGGCGAATACCAGTCTTATTACGAGAACGGCCAGGTCCGGGAACAGGAGTTCTACAAAGACGGGAAACTGGAAGGACCCTACAGGCTGTACTACCGCAGCGGTCAGTTGAAGGACGAAGAGCACTTCCGGGAAGGGAAATTCGACGGCGATTATGTTTCCTTTTACAAAAACGGCCAGATCCGGGAAAAAGGCCGTTTCAAAAAGGACAAGAGGGACGGCGAGTATGTCGCGTACTACCGGAGCGGCCAGGTGAAGGAGCAGTGCCTCTATCGGGAAGGTAAGCTCGTCGGCCCGTTTATCACCCCGGATACAGCGGAAGGGAAGAGGGCTGCGGAGGGCGGTCTGTCGTCCCGTGAAGAGGAGGACCTCGAGGAGAAAGAGGTGGAAAACCTCCTGGCCGAATTAGCGAGATTAACCGAAAGCCGGAAAACGGAAGATCAGAAGTGACCCGATTCCGGCTCACGGTGTCCCCTCACCCGTCCCTGCGACCTGCCCGAGAAAAAGCATGATCATCAGACAGATCCTGATACCCACCGACGGTTCCGCCTACAGCAAAACGGCGCTGGAATACGGCATCTACATCGGCAAGTTGCTCGATGCGCAGTTGACGGGACTCCACATCATCGACATCAAAATCATCCAGGGACCGATCTTCAGCGACATCTTCGGCTCCGTCAGCCTTTCGGCCTTTCCTGAATTTCTGACGGCCATAGAAAAAGGGCTCGATGAAAGGGCCGATGCCATCCTGGAGACATTCCGCAGGCGATGCGAGGGGGAGGGCCTGACGCCCCGGATCAGGAAGGTCACCGGCATCATCGACGAAGAGATCCTCCGGGAAGGCCGGGATGCGGACCTGATCCTGCTTGCCCAGAGAGGGGAGCATTATCCCCTGAGCCAGAGCGTCCTTCTCGGTTCAACGGCGGAGGCGGTCGTTCGGAAATCCGGAAAACCCGTTCTCGTGACACCCGGAAAGTTCCGGGAGATCGAAAGCATGGGACTGGCCTACGATGGAAGCCCTCCCGCTCAGCACGCTCTCGCCATCGCCGCGCAGCTGTCCGTGAAAACGAAATGGCCGCTCACGGTCATCATCGTTACGGACCTTGCGTCCCTCGCAGCCGATCTCACGAAAAGGATTGAAGAGTACCTGGAGCCTTTCGAAATCGACAGCGACGTGATCGTTCTCCGAGGCAGGGAAGAAAAAGAGATTATCAAGTTCATCCAGGAGGGAGCCGTGGAACTGATGCTGATGGGGGCTTACGGCAACAGCAGGTTCAAGGAACTCCTTCTGGGGAGCACGACGTCCCACGTCATCCGGAACAGCACGATCCCCGTATTGCTCACCCGTTAGCGGAACTGCGCGATCAGCCAAATGACAGAAACCAGGGACTCTTTCCTGTGCATTGGAGTAATGGAATGTTGGAATAAAGGGTTTCTGGAAATGATTTTAGGAACTCGGTCTTCCATCACGCCATTATTCCAGAAATTGCTCTCCTGTTATTTGATCCCGATCTTTCCGATCACCCCCCTCAGTTCCTCCAGCACGTCGTAGCGCGTCAGATCGTAATGGACGGGGGTCACGGAGATCAGGCCCCGGCTCAGGGCGAAGGCGTCGGTGCCCTCATCGTCCGCGTCGGTCAGCTTCGTCTCTCCCGCCAGCCAGTAATACACGTTTTCTCTGGGATCCAACCGCCGTTCGAAGCTCTCCGTGAAACGGGCCGTCCCCTGCCGGGTGACGGCGATGCCCCGGATGTCTTTCTCGGGGAGAGCCGGGACGTTGATATTGAGGGGGACGTGTCTGCCCGGGTAATGGTTCAGCATGAAAAAGGCCATCCGGCGCGCGAACTTTGCGGCAAAGCTGAAATCGGCATCCCTTCGCGTATCCAGAGACACGGCCATGGAGGGGATGCCCAGAATGGCTCCTTCCGTCGCAGCCGACACCGTCCCGGAATAAATAACGTTGATCCCGACGTTTGCTCCGCGGTTGATACCGGATACGACGAGATCCACCTTCTGCCCTGAGAGTTCTCTGATGCCTATCTTGACGCAATCGGCAGGGGTGCCCGCCACGGCGTAACCCAGGAATTGGCCGTTCTTACGGGCCGGCCGGACCATCAGGGGCCGGGACATGGTGATGGCGTGACCCACGGCACTCTGCTCGATCTCCGGCGCGACGATCACGCATTCCGCCACCTGCGAGAGTTCCTGGTAGAGGGCACTCAGGCCCTTTGCGTAAATCCCGTCGTCATTGGTCAAAAGAAATCTCATGACATTCCCCGTTTCCGCCACAGGATCAAAACCCGCCCTGTCCTGTCCGCTTTTGTGTCTCCCCGTGAAATACGTCGGTCTCTTCCATGCCACGAAGATCGCCTTCGGTCAAGACCGGCAAAGGGACACCGCCGACGGTAAATCATAAAAAAGCCCGGAGACGCCGTCAGCGTCTCCGGGCCGCCCTGACCGGGCATGGTTTACTTGCCTTCTTCGAATTCCGCGTCGACGACGTCTTCGTCCTTCTTCCCACCTGCGGCCCCCGGTTTCTGGGAGGGGCCCGCCTGGGGACCGCTCTGCTGCTGGGCCGTCTTGGCGTACATTGCTTCCGCGAGCTTGTGGGACGCCTGCGTCAATTCATCCTGGGCTGAGCGGATGGCGCCGACATCATCTCCCGCCATGGCCGTCTTGAGCCGGCCGACGGCCGCTTCGATCTTCGCCTTGTCAGCGGCGTCGATCTTGTCACCGAATTCCTTGACGTTCTTTTCGATGCTGTAGACGAGGGAGTCCGCCTGGTTCCTGGCCTCAATGAGTTCGCGTTTTCGCTTGTCATCTTCAACGTGCGACTCCGCTTCGCGGACCAGCTTGTCGATTTCCTCTTTCGAGAGCCCGCTCGATGCCGTGATCCGGATGCTCTGCTCCTTGCCCGTGCCGAGATCCTTTGCCGACACGTGCACGATGCCGTTGGCGTCGATGTCGAAGGTGACTTCGATCTGGGGCATGCCCCTCGGTGCCGGCGGGATGCCGACGAGTTCAAAGCGCCCCAGGGTCTTGCTGTCGGCAGCCATGGCGCGTTCTCCCTGCAGGACGTGAATGCTCACCGCCGGCTGGTTGTCCGTTGCCGTGGAAAAAATCTGGCTCTTTCGCGTCGGGATGGTCGTGTTCTTTTCAATCAGCTTTGTCAGGACGCCCCCGAGCGTCTCAATGCCCAGGGACAGGGGGGTCACGTCCAGGAGGAGGACGTCTTTCACCTCACCGGACAGCACGCCGGCCTGGATCGCGGCGCCGACGGCCACCACCTCGTCCGGATTGACGCCCTTGTGGGGTTCCTTGCCGAAGAGTTCCTTCACCTTCTGCACCACGCGGGGCATCCGGGTCATCCCCCCGACGAGGATCACCTCGTCGATGTCCTTCGGTGAAAGGCCGGCGTCCTTCAGGGCCGTCCGGCAGGGCGGCTCCAGCTTCACGATGAGTTCCTCCACGAGGGACTCGAGCTTCGCCCGCGTGATCTTCATGAGCAGGTGCTTGGGACCGGACGCGTCGGCCGTGATGAAGGGGAGGTTGATGTCCGTCTCCATGGCGGTCGAAAGCTCCATCTTGGCCTTTTCGGCGGCTTCCTTGATTCTCTGAAGGGCCATGCGGTCCTTGCGGAGGTCAATCCCCTGGTCTTTCTTGAACTCTTCGCAGATGAAATCCATGAGCCGCTGGTCGAAGTCTTCTCCGCCGAGGTGCGTGTCGCCGTTGGTGGACTTGACCTCGAAAACCCCGTCCCCCAGTTCGAGGATGGAGATGTCGAAGGTGCCGCCGCCCAGGTCGAAAACGGCGATTTTCTCGTCCTTCTTCTTGTCCAGTCCATAGGCCAGGGCTGCGGCAGTGGGCTCGTTGATGATCCTGAGAACGTTCAGCCCGGCGATTTTCCCGGCGTCCTTGGTGGCCTGCCTCTGTGAGTCGTCAAAATATGCGGGAACGGTGATGACCGCGTCATTGACCTTCTCCCCCAGGTAATCCTCGGCCGTCTGCCTCATCTTCATCAGGATGAAGGCGGAAATTTCCGAAGGGCTGTGTTTTTTCCCCCGGACTTCCACGTGCGCATCCCCGTTGGACGCCTCGACGATCTTGTAGGCAACGGTTCCCTTGTCGTACTGCGCCTCTTTGGAGCTGAATTTTCTGCCAATCAGCCGCTTGACGGCGTAGACGGTGTTCTCGGGGTTGGTGATGGCCTGTCGCTTGGCTGCCTGGCCCACCAGCCGTTCGCCTTTGTCCGTGAAGGCGACCATCGACGGGGTCGTCCTGCTTCCTTCCTGGTTGGCAATGACAACGGGATCACCGCCTTCCATGATGGCGACGCAGGAGTTCGTCGTGCCCAAATCAATACCGATTACTTTACCCATGGTGTTGAAACCTCCTTTGATACATCATCACCGGTCTGCCGCTTCAGCGTTTTTGACGACGCGTTTGGAGACCGAAACTTTTGCAGGTTTCAGAAGCCTGCCGTTCAAGAGATAACCCGTCTCGAAGTCTTCGATGACCTTGTTGTTCTCGAATTCCTCGCTTTCTATCATCATGACCGCCTCGTGGAAATTGGGGTCAAAATCCTTCCCCCTGGCTTCGATTCTCTCCACGCCATGCTTTTGCAGGCAGGCCATGAACTGAGCCTCAATGAGCTTCAGGCCGTCACTGAAGGCCTGGACCTCGGCGGGTGCGTCATTCGTCTGCTTCAGGGCCCTGTCCAGGCTGTCGAGTATGGGTATGAGATCCCTGATGAGTTTCTCGTTTCCGTACTTGACGAGCTCGGCGTGTTCCCGGGCCATTCTTTTTTTGTAATTTTCCAGGTCCGCCGCGGCCCGCAGATACCTGTCGTAATTGGCGGCAGACTCCCTCTCTTTTTCTTCGAGCTTCTTTGCGGTCTCCCCGTTCCCGGCATCGGGCATCCTCTCCGGCTCCTGTACCGGTTTCCTGCCCTCGCTATCCGGATCGGGCTTATGCGGTTTCTCCTGGTTTTCCTGGTGGTGGCCTTTGCCGCCCTTCTCTTTCGATCTGACCATCCTGCCTGTCCTGTCGGCCCCTCCTTGGGGGAATGCGCCCCGCCGTGGCGGATGCTAACGGGTGTCCGGTTTTTGGAAGAGCCTGTAATCAACGAGCTCGCATATCACGTGCCCCAGCGTGATGTGGACCTCCTGGATTCTCGGGATCGAATTGGAGGACACATTCAGGCTGTAGTCAACGGTCTGCGCAATCTGACCCCCGTCGCGTCCCGTGAAACCGACGGTGACGAGGCCCATTTTTTTCGCCGTCTCCACTCCGCGGAGGACATTGGGTGAAACGCCGCTTGTGCTCATCCCGACCGCCACATCTCCCGGTTGTCCGATCGCCCGGATCTGCTTCGCGAAGATCTGGACGAAATCGTAATCGTTGCCGATGCTTGTGATGATGGATGTGTCCGTTGTCAGAGCGATGGCCGGCAGGGGGGGGCGCTCGATCATGAAACGATTGACGAACTCGGCCGCCAGGTGCTGTGCGTCCGCCGCGCTGCCGCCGTTGCCGAAAAGGAGTATCTTGTTTCCCTTTTTAAGCGACGCCGTGATGACGTTGACTACCTTGACGATTTGCCCCAGGTTGTCCTTGATGAACCGGACCTTGATCTGCGCACTTTCCTGAAAGGCATTTTTGATTATTTCTTCAATATTTTCCATATATTATAATGGCTGCACCCGGCTTTTTTTATGACATCCTTAGTATAATGACGAAAGAGGGGATGTCAAGGGAAGGGGGCTTTATGCCGGGGCTCCGGCCGGAGGGGGTAAAGAACGTCGCCGCTGGATTCTGCGCCCTTAGAAACGGAGGGGGACCTTGAGGGTGTCCCTCAACTCCGCAACCTTGCCCCTGTTGAGTCGCGAAACGTGTGTGAAGTAACCGCTGATTCTCGTGATCCCCTCAACCGTGGCCGCCCCGCAGGCGGGGCAGGATGACGCCAATCCCCTGAAGGTCCTGCCGCAGGGAGCGCAGAATGAGAAGTGGGGTGAAAAAGAGACGGCATCGCTTTTTGTATCAATGAAAATTTTCTTCACGAAAGCGGCCAGTTCCTCCTTGGAGGGACCGGGATCCCCGATCCAGAGCTGCGTTACGGCGTGGCCGTCGATGCATGGATGAAATCGCCCCTCCTGCCTTACCCGTTCGAGGGGATCCAGGGCGGCGGCTGCATTCAGGTAGCTTGAATTGTTGTAATAAATCTCTCCTTTTGAGATATCGCCTTTGACGAAGCGGCCCGATGCCGGAGAGAAATATTTGAGATCGAGTCTCGCGAATCGATAAGCGGTGCTCTCCGCCGGTGTCTGCTCGAGGATGAACCGCATCCCCTTTTTCCTGCCGAGCCTTTCCGCTTCCGCTTTCAAGCGCCTCATGATCTTGAGCCCCGCCTTCATGGCCTCTTCCGATTCGTGGAGCTGGGCGCCCTTGTGGATCTGGACCATTTCGTTCAATCCGACTATACCGATGAGGAACGTGGCACGGTCCATCCGGAGGTAGGGGATCCCGTCGCGCTTCATCGTGAGGATCGAAAGGGGGCCGCTGTCGCCGTGGGAGAGAAGACGTTCGATGAAGGCCTTCTTCTGCAGGTGGGCCCTGGCGGCCGTCTCCAGTGATTCGGACAGGATGGCGAAAAGACGCTCTTCACTGCCGCCGGCCCGGTAACCGAGTCTCGGCAGGTTCAGCGACACATTCTGGATGGTGGCATATCGCATCCGCTCCGGATGGCGAGCGTCCTCCCTGAGCGCGCGGTCCGATGTCAGTCTTGCGCGGAAAAAACCGGGGATTTTAAGCGAAGACCCCCTGTCAAAGAGAAAGCAGGGGTTCCCCTTCTCCAGCGCCGTTTCGCAAGCCAGGTTCAGGAATTCCCCGTGCCCCGGCTCCTTGAACAAACCGTCCGTGATATGGATGAAGGGTTTTGGGAAGAAAAAAGGCCTTCCCACGGCGTCTCCCTGCCTGTAATTCTCGAGGATTGCCTGGAGAAAACGCCGGGCTTCACCGGTGTAATCGCCGTAGGTTTTGCCCGTGGCTTTGCCGTCGGGACCCACGGCCGGGAGGCCCCTGAGGTGGTCCGGCATGTTCCAGTACAGCCCGATCTCCGTGAAGATCGCCTGGCCGCCCCTGGCCACGGCAAGCTGCGAGAATTCGTAGAGGAGCATCTGGGCCAACTGTTCGACTTCCCGTTTGCTCAGACCCTTCAGGTAGGGGGCAAAGGACACGTTGACGGCCTCCCATCCGATGGAGCCGGCAAAATATCCCTGGAGGGATGCGCTCCACCGCACGAGGTGCGCGAGGAGGACCTCGGCGTGCCTGGCCGGCCGTGAGATGGAGAAGGAGTCGGGCAGGGAAAGGCCGTACTTCTTGATGAACTCGACGGACTGGAAGGAGCTGTAGGGCCGGTCGGCATAGCCCAGCCCGTGAAGATGGATGTCCCCGCGGATGTGGGCATCGGCCACCTCCTGGGAAAAGACACTGTGAAGGGCGTATTCCTTCTTGATGCCCTCGGCCAGAATCAGGTTCGTCCCCTCGGGACCGTGGGGCAGGTTGGCATTTTCCTTGTTCTGGTGAAGCATCAGTTGTCCCACGTCGAAGAGGGGAAATCCGAGGCGGGTGTGCATGCGGCGGGCCTGCTCAAGCCCCCGCTCGACGAGTTTCGCATCGACCATCTCTCGCACCAGGGGCGTCGTCAGGATACGGATCCCCGAGGAGACAATCTGGGCCTCCACATCCCTGCTGATCTCTTCGGCGGTGGCGGTATCGACGTCCGTTTCGAGGATCAGGGCGTCAACGATCCTCCGCCGGTCCCAGCCGACGATTTCCTCATTCGAGGTCCGGATAAACAGGGTGATGTCCGTGGTTTCTTTCATGGGTCCCGCGAGGTTACCGAAAAGGAGGTCCCCGTTGCGGCTTTTTCAACGCAACAGGGACACATTTTTAAAGGAAATCGTTCAATTTTTCAAAAGAATTGTGGCTGCATTATTCAGGCGCGGCCTGCTTCTTTTTTCGGGGACGCCAGAGGCCCGGAGCCCGGGAATTTTCAGATGTTCGTTCTCGATATTTCCCCGAAGCCGCTCAGGGTTTTCTCCGCCGCCGCGGCGATCTGCTCATCGTGGTCGTGGCTGAGGGCAAAGACGCGAAAATGAACGACCCGCGCAGGGATATAGCGGTACAGATCCCGCAGGGGTTCCGGGGAGGTCACGGCGGTCGAGGGGTTGAAGATGTTCACGCGTTTCTCGCCTTCCACCATGGGGTTGATGGGCCTCGGGTCCTGCGTGGCTAGGTCGACCTTGAATTCGAGGTTCTTCAAAGGGCGGGGAAGGTGTTTTTTGATCTGTCCCTCATAATCCCCGGCCGGTGAGAAACGGGTGCCGCGGTGGACCTGGTCGATGGACAGGTCGGCCGAAAAAGCCATCTTCCATTTGACTTCACGGCTGTTCAATTTATCCCACTCCCGTCCCAGCATTCTCTTTCGCGGGTTGCGATCCTGCGGCCATCGTCTCACCTCGCTGAACAGTGTCCATTCGTCGAGCTCGAGGTACCGGTCAAGCCTGACGGAGGGGTCGTAGGGGAAAAGGATGTTCATGGTGTCCCGGAAGATTTCCTGGAGATGGAGGTCCAGGGCCCTCGTGGTTCGGTGGAAGTAGACGTTCGAATAGAGATTGAGCCTGGCGTTCAGGAAGCGGCTGAGGGCGGAGGTTCCCGCCTGGTGAAGGGTGAGGCCCTCTTTCGTGAAGAAGGTGTAGAAGCGTAGCCTTGCGATATCCACGATGTCGAGGGAAAAGCCCGTCATGTAGGCGTCTCGCTGGACGTAGTCGAGGTTGTCGACGGTGTAGATGCCGGAAAAAAGCTGTCTCAGGAGCTGGAGCCACCGGGGCCGCTTCTCATCTCGATCGTCCGGCATCTTGATCAAGTAAGCGATCTGTTCCGGATCGAGACGCTCCCCCTTCTCGAAGGATCCGGAGGGGCTTCGCCGAATCTCCCGGATCAGCTTGCCGAGATCCTTTCGGATGATGATCTGCCCCAGGGTTTCATGGGTGAGCCCGAACTGGTCGAGGTAGTGATCATCGAAGAAGTGCCCGAAGGGCCCGTGGCCCACGTCATGAAGAAGACCCGCCACCCTGAGAAGTTCTTCGACGAAATGGATCGAAGGAACATCGGGGCAGATTTCGCGAAGGCTCTCGTAGAGGTTCTTCCCGAACTCACCGGCGATGTGCATCGTGCCGATGGTGTGCTGGAAGCGGCTGTGCTCGGCCGCGGGGTATACCCAGCGGGCGCTCTGCAGTTGATGGATCCGCCTCAGCCGTTGAATCCAGGGCGAGTCGATCAGATCCTTTTCCGTCTTTTCCCGGGGATATCCGGCGTCCGGCACGGTGAACCAGGCGTACTGATAGATGGGGTCGGCGATGAGCGCCTTTCCTCGGTATATTTTCGCGAAACCTGTTTCCCTGAGAGACATGAATTTTTTTTACAGGAAATGGTTGTAAAGATCAAAGGATTTGGTCGGATGAACCATTAAGTTGTTGAAAATATGCTTCGTTTTTCGCTGGTTCGCAGATGGAGATGGTTTCATCTGCGGGGACAAGCTCATCTCGCTCGGCGAAGACGAGACCGCCGCGAAATTTTCTAGTGCATGTTGTGGAGCCGGCTCGCGGGAATAGCGCCGTGACGGAAAATTCTCGGCGGGTCACAGGTCACATCCAGTATCGTGGACCCCAACCCGCCGGCTGTTAATCCCCCGTCGACCACCCCGTCCAGACGCCCGCCGATCTGATCGAGCACGTCCCCGGCCGAAGAACACTCTTTCTTTCCCGACAGATTTGCGCTCGTCGCCGTGATGAGGCCTCCGAGCGCCGCGGCAAGGGCCGTAGCGACAGGATGGCTCGAGATGCGAATGCCGACCTTCCCCGTCCCTGCCGTGATCCCCGGATGGACGAGGCGGGAAGCCTCGAAGACCAGGGTGAGGGGCCCGGGCCAGAATCGGGTCATGAGGGTCTCGGCCAGGGCGGGGATATCTTTCACCAGCCCGGGAAGAACCTCTTTTTTCTCTATGATGAGGGGGATGGGGTTGCGGAAATCCCGGCCCTTGATCTCGAATATTCGCCTGATGGCGCTCTCATTTCCGGCGTCGGCGCCGAGCCCGTAGAAGGTTTCCGTCGGGAAGGCGATCACCCCGCCTCTCTTCAGGATGGCGAGAGTTTCGCTGATTTTTTCAGGCTCCGGATTTTCAGGATTGATTTTGATGAGTATCGACATGGCCAGGGGCTGAGGGCTTAAGGCTCATGGCAAGACGGACAAAGAACAGCTTGAATGGTTTGCCTTTAGCCTTGTACCTTAAGTCTTTCGCCTGTCTTTTATAGGCAGTCCAGCTTTTTCTGCTTTTCCTTCACTTCGGCAGCCATCTTTTCAGCATAACCTTTCAGTTTCCCGGCGATACCCCTGTCGCCGAGGGCGAGGACCCTTGCGGCCATCAGGGCTGCGTTCCGGGCGCCTGCCTTTCCGACGGGCATGGTGGCCACGGGGATTCCACCCGGCATCTGGACGGTTGAAAGGAGCGCGTCGAGCCCTCCCAGGGAAGTGGAGTCGATGGGCACACCGATCACAGGCAGGGGCGTCTGTGACGCGATGACCCCCGCCAGATGCGCCGCTGCCCCCGCGCCGACGATGATAACCCGCACGCCGCGACCGGCCGCGCCTTTCGCGAACTCGGATGTCCGCTCCGGTGTCCGGTGTGCCGAGGTCAGGACCACCTCATAGGGGATTTCAAACTGTTTCAGGAGAATCAGGGACTCTTTCATGGTCGGGAGGTCGGAATCGCTCCCCATCACGACACTCACGAGAGCATCACCTTTAACTTTTTTCATGCGAATACCTCCATGTCCAATGGCGGCCTTTTAAAGGCTGTGATCGGAAACAGTGGAGTGATGGAATAATGGAATGATGGGATGATCGAAAAATCCTCTTCCCGATACTCCATTATTCCAATATTCCAGCGCCCCGCACGAATCGCCTCCGGCGATTAGTGCTTGAAATGTCTCACGCCGGTGAAGATCATCGCCATCCCGTGCTCGTCGGCCGCCTGAATCGACTCTTCGTCGCGGATCGATCCGCCGGGCTGTATGATGGCCGTCACGCCTGCCCCGGCGGCAGTGTCGACGGCGTCACGGAAGGGAAAGAAGGCGTCAGAACCCATGACGGTTCCTTTTGTGGGTCCACTGGCCTTCATGATGGCGATTCTCACCGAATCCACTCGGCTCATTTGCCCGGCACCCACGCCCACGAGTTTGTCTTTCGTGGCGAGCACGATGGCGTTGGACTTGACGTGCTTGACAACCCGCCAGGCGAAATCAAGGGCCTGGTACTCTTCCTCGGTGGGGTTACGTTTTGTGACGACCTTTGCCTTGCGGATGTCCGTGGCGTCGGCATCGCGCTCCTGGACGAGGAGCCCGCCGACGACGCGCCGGAAGTCGTACCCGGCCTTGCCGGCGGGGCAGTAGGGGTCCACCTCGATGAGCCTCAGGTTCTTTTTCGATTCGAAAACCTTGAGCGCCTCGGGTTCGAACTTCGGTGCGATCACCACCTCGAGAAAGAGCTTGGCGATCTCCTCGGCCGCCTTTCCGTCGACCGTCCGGTTCAGGGCCACGATGCCGCCGAAGGCCGATACGGGGTCCGTCTCGAGGGCTCTCCGGTAGGCCTCGAGGATGTCATCCCCGGACGTGGCGGCCCCGCAAGGGTTGGCGTGCTTCATAATGACGGCCGTCGGTCCTTCGAAGTCACAGGCCATCTGCCATGCGGCGTCGCTATCCATGATGTTGTTGTAAGAGAGTTCCTTGCCCTGCAACTGCCTGCCGCCGGCGATACCGGCGGTGAGCCGTAATCCCTCGCGATAGAAGACGGCCTTCTGGTGGGGGTTCTCGCCGTATCGCAGGTCCTGCGCTTTTACAAACTGGAGCGTGTAGACGTCGGGGAAGTCCTTCCGCCCGTTCCCCGGGATGATCGTGCCAAGCCAGTTGGAAATCGCGGCATCGTAGCGCGCCGTGATCTGGAAGGCCTTGGTCGAAAGCCTGAAGTTCGTCTCCTCCGAGACCTCGCCGCCCGTCTTTTTCATCTCCTCGAGTATGCCCGGGTAGTCGTCGGGATCCGTAACGATGCTGACAAAGCGGTAGTTCTTCGCCGCCGATCGCACCATGGCAGGCCCGCCGATGTCGATGTTCTCTATGGCTTCCTCCAGGGTGCAGCCCTCCCTGGCCACCGTGTCCTCGAAGCGATAGAGGTTGATGACCACCATGTCGATCATCTCGATCCCCTGGTCCCTGGCCGACTTCATGTGCTCCGCACGGTCACGAAGCGCGAGCAATCCCCCGTGAACCTTCGGGTGCAGGGTCTTGAGCCTGCCGTCCATCATCTCCGGGAAACCCGTGTAGGAAGCTACGTCAATGACGTCGATGCCCGCCGCCTTGATGGCGGCAGCCGTTCCCCCCGTCGACAGAATCTCGACACCGAAAGCCTTCAGGCCCTTCGCAAAGTCCGCGATGCCTTTCTTGTCCGTGACGCTGATGAGCGCACGCTGGATCTTGGCCATTCAATTCTCCTGTGTTGGCGAATATTGGAGTGCTGGAGTGCCGGAATACTGGAATAACGGGTCGCGGAAAAATTCTTCACCCAGTATTCCATGATTCCAATATTCCAATCACCCCCGAATTTTTTTCATGTGGTCTACGCGCCGCTGGATGAGCGCCCTCGTCCCGATGTCGGGCCGATGGTCCACGGGTCCCTTCACAGCGGAAACGGCTTTTTCCGCAATCTGCTCGGCTAAATCGAGGTTATCCGCGATACCGACGACGCCGATGGCCCTGGAGGTTGTCATGTAAAGGCCATCCTCCTTCCTGTCGACGGAAGCATAATAGAGCTTAGCCGGGCCGACACCGCCCACCTCGATTTTCGAGGAGGTGGATTTCGCCTCGGGATGGTCCTTCGGGAGGCCGTAACCCCGGGGCACGATATACTTGCAGACGGTGGCCTTTCTGTCGAACTCGATCGTGAGGGTCTGGAGCTTCCCGTCGATGACGGCCTGGCAGACATCGACGAAATCCGTCTTCAGGAGCGGCAGGATGTTCATGGCCTCGGGATCGCCGAACCGTGCGTTGTATTCGAGGAGTTTAACCCCCTTTCGGGTGATGATGAAGCCTCCGTACATGACTCCCTTGTAATAGGTCCCCGTTTCCCGGTAGATGGCCTCGGCGACTTTCTGGGTGATCGCGAGACCCTCGGCCACATCCTGATGTGTCATGAAAGGCAGGCAGTGGTCTTCCGCCGAGTACGATCCCATCCCCCCCGTGTTCGGACCCTTGTCGCCGGCATACCGGCGTTTGTGGTCCTGTACGGGCGGCGTTGCCGCCACGTGCTTGCCGTCGCTCAAACACTGGAGCGAAAATTCCTCCCCCTCCAGCTTCTCCTCGACGATGACGCTGGGGTGCTCTCTCAGGGCGGCCTCGCAATAAATGCGCGCCTCTTTTTTCGTTTGAAAGTGATCCCCCTGGACCATGACGCCCTTTCCGCCTGTCAGGCCGTCCGGCTTGACGACGACCTCATCAATCTCCTCCAGAAAATCATCCAGCCCCTCGAGGGATGAAAAGGTCCTAAACATCGGGTTGCCCGGGATGTTGTACTTCCGAAGTAATTCTCTGGTGAAGGACTTCGAAGTTTCCAGGCGGGCGAGCGTCTTCGTCGGCCCGACCGACGGGATGCCTGCTTCCATCAGGGCATCCACGACACCCTGGTTCAGGGGATCCTCCGGGCCGACAACGGCAAAATCGATCCGGCAATCCTTCGCAAAGGCGGTGACCCCCTTCAGGTCTTCGTAGCGGCCCAGGGCGATTTTCCTGGAGAGGGAGGCAATGCCCGGGTTGTTCGTTCTCATGTAGGCGAATAGAGCCGGTCCGCGGCGGGAGCGCATGATGGCTTCGGCGACGGCATGCTCCCTGGCGCCGTTTCCGATGAGAAGCACGTTAGGCATTTGCGTTCCTCCTGATGAGAACAGATGGGGTCGATCCCTTCCGTCGAGCGGGTCATAAAAGGATAACGTTTTCGGGTATGTTTCTGGGATGGTCGGGGGAATCGATTCGATGTCTCAAGTCATCGAATTTTAGATGCGTTATATCGGAAATGGTATTCGAAGTCAATCAATCCCTCGGGAGACAGTGGGCGGCGGGATATCCAACCACTTGACTTTTATTCATTATTTTTCTAAGAAAACAGCTGAACCCGGTGCGGAATTCACCGGCCTTTTTCAAATTAAAAACCCCCAAGGACCCATTGGACGTTTATCTGACATTAAAGCTGATCCTTCTCACCGTCCTGTTTGTCCTCTTCGGGATCTTCACCTGCTCCGAGGCGGCCCTCTTCTCCCTGTCCCCGCTTCACCTGCACCGGATGCGCGAGGACAGGTTTCCCTTTATCGAGCACGTGCAGAGGCTCCTGGAGAACCCCAGGCGTCTGCTGGTGACCATTATTGTCTGTAACGAAACCGCCAACATCGCCTTTACCGCCCTTGCCACGGCCATCTTTGTCAGCCTTCTCGGCGTCGACGGACAGTGGGTGGCCATTGCCGTCCTGACCCCCCTGGTCCTGATCTTCTGCGAGGCCATGCCCAAGACGTTCGGGAAAATGTACCCCATGCGTTTTTCTTCTTTCGCCTCCCCGGTGGTCAGTGCTTTCATGACACTGGGGTATCCCCTGATCTGGCTGATGGAACGCATATCCGCTTTCTTCAGTTCTTTCATCAAGGGTGCGCAGTCTGAGGGACGTGTCCTCACGGAAGATGTCATCAGGGGACTGGTCGAGGCGGGGCACGAGGAGGGTGTCATCGAGAAGGCCGAGCGGGATTTGATCCACCGGGTGTTCAAACTCGGCGACACGGACGTGTCGGCCATCATGACCCCGCGGGTCGACATGTTCTGCCTGCCTGTTGTCATGGGCATCGATGAGATGAAGCGGGAAATTGTCGAACACGGGTACTCGAGGATTCCCGTCTACGGGAGCGGCGGGATCGACGACGTGCTCGGCATCCTCTACGCGAGGGATCTGCTGGCGCGAGCGGCGGGTCTGGGACAGGCCGTCCGCGTCGAGTCCCTTCTGAAGAAGCCCTTCTTCATCCCCGCGCAGAGACGGGCCGATACCCTCCTGCGGGACTTCCAGATCCGGAAGGTGCACATGGCCATTGTCGTCGACGAGTACGGCGGCCTGGAAGGCCTTGTGACGATGGAGGACATCCTCGAGGGGCTCTTCGGCGACATCTACGACGAGCGGGACACGATCGAGGACCTCTATCACCGGCTGGACGAGCTCACCCTCCTTGTATCGGGCATGATGCCCATAGAGCGCTTCAACGAAATCACCGGTGCGGGAATTGACGAGGAGGATTTCGACACCCTGGGAGGGTATGTTTTCCATCTCTTCGGGAGGCTTCCTTCCAGGGGGGAAAAAATATCGATGGGGGGTTACACCTTTTTAATCGAGAAAATGGGCAAGGCCAGGATTCTGAGAATCCGGGTGAAAAGGGAGGAAGTCCATGACGGATAACCTCGTCACCCTTCTCGTGATCTTCCTGTGTATTCTTCTGGAGGGCCTCTTCTCCGGCGGGGAGATCGCGCTCATCGCCTCGGACATCCACCTCATCCGGCAGAAATCGGCCGCCGGATCGAAGTCAGCCGCGCGGACGCTTCGTCTGCTCGAGAATCCCGAGTGGTTTCTGGCCACATGCCTGACGGGAACGGATATCTGCATCATCGCGAGCACGGCCCTGGCGACGACACTCTCCATATCCCATCTCGGTCCTGCCCGGGGCGAGATCGTGGCGGTTCTCGTCATGGTTCCCCTGCTCCTCCTGTTCGGCGAGATCATCCCGAAGAGCATCTATCAGCGAAACCCCGAGCAGACGGCCGTGAGAATTGCACCGCTGGTGTGGTTTTTCTCCCGGATCCTCTATCCCCTCGTGTTCGTCATCTCCAGAATCTCGCGAGGGGCCGTCTTTCTCGTGATGGGCGTGAAAGGAGGAAGGCCGCATCCCTATATCACGAAGGAGGGGCTCAAGTTTCTCCTGACGGACCGGGGACCGAGTGGGGACGTCAAGACATCGGAACAGGAGATGATCCGCCGGGTCATCGATTTCTCCAAGGCCACCGCCGGCCAGATCATGGTTCCGCTTTCCAACCTTGTGGCCCTCGAGGCGGCCACGCCGCTCGCCGAGGCGGCCCGGATCATCGACGATAAGGGTTTTTCCCGTATTCCTGTCTATCGCGGGCAGATCATCAACATGATCGGTATCGTCAGTGCCTTTGATGTCTTGAAGTCATTGCCCGAGGATGCCTCAGAGGTGGTTGAGAAATATCTGAGGCCCACGGTTTTCTACGTTCCCGAGTCGAAGGAGGCCGACGATCTTCTTTTCGAGATGCAGAAGAAGGGGGAATACATGGCCGTCATCGTCGACGAGTACGGGGGTGCCGTGGGGGTCTTGACCATCGAGGACATCCTGGAGGAGATTGTCGGCGAGATCGAGGATGAATACGATAAAGGAGAAAGGGCCTACCGGGTCATCGGGCCGGGCCGCTATCTCTTCAACGCCCGAATCCGCATCGAAAGGCTACGGGAGATCCTGTTCGTGGAAATCCCGCCGGGAGACTATGAGACCCTCGGGGGGTTCCTGCTCCATAAAATGGGGCGCATACCCAGGCGGGGGGAATCCCTGGAGATCGGTTCCATGACCTTCTTCATTGAGGATGCCGATTTGAAGTCCATCAAGGAGGTGACGGTCACTTTTCTGCCGGACATGGAGGGTCGGAAACAAACATCATGAAAAAACAGATCCGAATCTCCGGGTTCGAATGACGGATGTTGAGGACTTTGGCATGAGAAAAGGAAAGGACAGGAAGGAATTCGCGACACTCATCCTGGCCGCGGGCAAGGGGACGCGTATGAAGTCGGACCTGGTGAAGGTCCTCCATCCCGTAGCCGGCCGTCCCATGCTGGACTATGTCCTGGACCTCGCCGAGGAGATGGGCTCATCCCGGATCGCCGTCATCGTTGGCCACCAGGCGGATCTCGTGGAGGCTCGCTACGGTAACCGGGGGCTGACCTTCGTCTACCAGCGGGAGCAGCTCGGGACGGGACACGCCGTCCGGCAGGCCGCGCAGTTCTTTGAAGGCTACCGCGGGACCATCCTGATCCTCTGCGGCGACGTGCCTCTGCTCCGGGCCTCGACGGTCCGCGAACTGATGGACCGCCATCGTGCCTCCGGCGCGGCCATCACGGTGTTGACGACTCTCCTGGAGGACCCCTTTGGTTACGGCCGGATTGTCAAGGACGCCGAGGGCAATGTGCTGGGGATCGTGGAGCACCGGGACGCCGCAGAGGAACAGAAAAAAATCCGCGAAATCAACACGGGGATCTATTGTGCCGAGAACCCGTTCCTCTTCGAGGCGGTCGCTGAGATCGGAAACGACAACACCCAGAAGGAGTACTACTTCACAGATATCTTCGCTATTGCACGACGCAAGGGGGTACACACCGCCACTGTCGTTGCGCCCGACCCCGGCGAGGTTATGGGGATCAACACCGTCGAGGACCTCGCACGGGCCCAAAAAGTACTGGAGAGGCGAAGCGCCCGCCCGCAGGAGGGATGACACGGGTGCGCCGCTTGATCCGGGCGGCGGCGGCGCTGGTGCCTTTGGCGGTATCTTTTATCCCGGGTCCGCGTTCCTGACGGGGCGAATCACGGGAGTCCCCGGGAAGCAAAACGATGAAAAACCTCAAGATCGGTTCTCTGCATCTGCAAAACAGCTTTTGCATGGCTCCGATGGCCGGGATCACGGACCTCGCGTTCCGGCTGATGGTCCGCCCCTTCGGCTGTGCCCTTTGTCTGACGGAAATGGTCAGCGCCGATGGACTCGTCCGCGGGATGGAAAAGAGTCTTGTCTACCTGAGGTCATCACCTTTGGACCGTCCCCTGGGGGTTCAGATTTTCGGTTCGGAACCCTCCACCCTTGCCGATGCGGCAAAAATCGCCGCGGACCGGGGGGCCGACCTCGTGGACATCAACATGGGGTGCCCCGTGAAAAATGTCGTCAAACGGGGGGCCGGGGCCGCTCTCCTGCGAGGACCGGCGAAAATCGGACGAATCCTGCATGCCGTGAGGAAGGCCGCAACCATACCCCTGACCGTCAAAATCCGCAGCGGCTGGGATTCCAGCAGTCTCAACGCCCTCGAGGTAGCCAGAATCGCCGAGGACAGCGGCGTTGATGCCGTCTTTCTGCATTCCCGCACGGCCCATCAGGGCTTCAGCGGTCGGGCCGACTGGCGGGTGATAGAAGAGGTCAAGGCGAAAACCCGGATACCGATTGTCGGGAATGGAGATGTCCTGAAAGCCGACGATGCCCGCAGAATGATCGAGGCAACGGGCTGCGACGGGGTCATGGTGGGGCGGGCGGCCCTCGGGAACCCCTGGATTTTCAGACAGATCATCGATGACCGGGCGGAGCGTGACGACGCCCCCGGTTTGGAGGAACGGCGAAAGATCATTCAGGAGCACCTGCGACTGTCCGTTGAGATTTTCGGGGAGCCGATGGGGGTCAGGACGTTTGTGAAACATCTTTTCTGGTATACCAGGGGTCTGACCGGCATCTCGCATTTCAGGAAAAGGGCCGGTTCCGTCCGAAAACAGGACGAGATGCGGCTGGCGATCGACGCTTTTTTCGGCATGCTGTCGGCCGAAAAGCTCCCGGACAAAAAGCATCTTGACTTTTGTAATGAATTGAAATAGTTTCATAACAACAGCGGGACTTGAAACGCTTTTTTCAATTCATTCCGGAAAAGGTCGATATTTCGTGGAGGAATGGGTCAAGTTCAAAGAGCTTGAGCAAAGGGTAAAGAGTCTTGCTGAGGAATATACATTACTCCACAAAAAGAAGACGGAATTAGAAAATTTAATAAAATTGAAGGATGGGGAGCTAGCAGAGGCACAGAGCAAAATCAGGAAACTGAACGAGGAAAGGGAATCAGTTCGACAGAAGGTGGATTTGCTGCTCGGAATGCTCGAAGATATCAACACGCAAGAACTTTGAGGTCCCTGGGTGAAGAAGAGATTCGATATACATGTCCTGGGTCATCAGGTTTCCGTTCTCAGTGACGCCGGGAATGACCATGTTGAGAATGTCGTAAGTTATGTCAACAGCAAAGCAGACGAGATAGATAAAACCTCAAAGAACATCCCGGCTGAAAAGGCGGCCATTCTGGTTGCTTTGAACATTGCGGATGAGCTGTTTCGATTGAAAGGGGAGAAAGAGAATATTTATAAACTGCTGGAAAGCAGATCGACAGATCTGATTGATTTTATTGATCAGCAAAAAAAGGTTATTTCCCCCTGCGATGCGCGTGATTAACAATTTGTCTTTTGAGCTAACACCTTAAGAACTGGGAGCCTTTCCTTGTTTGCCGTGTGCAGGTCCAGCGATCCGGGATTGTGATCGTGGAAAGCCTAACGCAACAATAAGGCACCCACCTTGTTGACAGGTTCAAAGCACAGCGTTAACACGGCATATGCGGGGGTTTTTTTGGCGCCCGTCGCCACACCCTGGTTAGAAGGACCTCCGAAAAACCCGCCTCATTTTTCCTGGTTTCTCATCGCGGTTCCCCTGGATGCGCCCAATCGAGAATTGTGCGTCTGAGATTTGACACCCATTTTTTTACCCGGCTCGCAAGAGCAGGCCTCTTCCGTGCCGGTCAGATAAGGAGGTGAAGGAACCTTGGTTACGGAATTGATGATCATTGCTGCGGCGGCCCTGGCGGGTGCGGCCGCGGGATTTTATTTGAACGTTCTTGCATCAAAAAAGAAGCTCCAGTCGTCCGAGAGTCTTTCAGCCAGAATACTGGAGGAAGCCAAGAAAGAGGCCGACAACATCAAGAAGGAAGCCATCCTGCAGGCCAAGGAAAATCTTCTGAAGACGAAGTCGGAATTCGAAAAGGAAACGAGGGAACGGAAAGGGGAACTGGAAAGCTTGGAGCGAAGGCTCCGTTCGAAGGAAGAAAACCTTGAAAAAAAAGTGGATGCCTTTGTTCAGAAAGAAAACCAGCTCGAAAACCGCGACAGGGTCTTGATCCAGAAAGAGGCGGCCATTTCGGACAAGCACGAAAAGCTCAACCGGGTCATCGAGGAACAGAAACTCAAGCTGGAAAAAATTGCGGGTATTTCGTCGCAAGAAGCCAAGAACTACCTCATCCAGTCCATGGAGGCCGAAGCCAAACGGGAAGCGGCGAGGATGATCCGCAAGATTGAAGATGACGCCAAGAGGACGGCGGATCGCAGTGCCAGTGAAATCATCGCATACGCCATGCAGCGTTATGCGGGAGATTTCGTAGCCGAAAACACGGTTTCCGTCGTCAATCTCCCGAACGACGAGATGAAAGGAAGAATCATCGGCCGGGAGGGGAGAAACATCAGGGCCATCGAAGCGGCGACCGGTGTGGACCTCATTATCGACGACACGCCCGAGGCGGTCGTCCTTTCCGGCTTCGACCCTGTCCGAAGGGAGGTAGCCAAGATCTCCCTGGAACGGCTGATCAGTGACGGAAGGATCCACCCCGGCCGTATCGAGGACGTGGTCAAGAAGGTGACCGCGGAGGTCGACAACATCGTGCGGGAGACCGGGGAACGGGCGACCTTCGACATGGGCGTGCATGACATCCATCCGGAACTGGTCAACATCCTGGGGAAACTCCGGTTTCGGACCAGCTTTTCCCAGAACGTTCTCCAGCATTCGATCGAGGTGGCCCATCTGACGGGGATTATGGCCGCGGAACTCAACCTGGATGTGAAAGAGGCCAAACGGGCGGGGCTTCTGCACGATATCGGCAAGGCCGTGGATCACAAGATCGAGGGGACCCATGCCGCCATCGGGGCGGACATCGCGAAGCGTTACGGCGAGACGGACCGGATCGTCCAGGCCGTCGCCACCCACCATGATGACGGGCGCAACAACAACCTTCTCGGCGTTCTCGTGCAGATCGCCGACACGCTGTCGGCTGCCAGGCCGGGCGCGCGAAGGGAAATGCTGGAAACGTACGTCAGGCGTCTCGAGGAACTGGAGAGTCTGGCCAATTCCTTCACCGGCGTGGACAGGTGTTTCGCCATTCAGGCGGGCCGGGAGCTCCGGATCCTCGTGGAAAACGAAAAGATTTCCGATGACGATGCCGTCATGCTCTGCAAGGACATCGTCAAAAAGATCGAATCGGAATTAACCTATCCCGGTCAGATCAAGGTAACGGTGATCCGGGAAACAAGGGCAACGGATTACGCGAAGTGACCCTCTGAAATGAAGCTGCTTTTTATCGGAGATGTCGTCGGAAAACCGGGAAGAAGGGCCGTGAGAGACCTTCTCCCCCGGATCATTCACCGGCACGATATCGACCTGGCTGTGGCGAATGTCGAAAATGCCGCCGGCGGCTTCGGTGTCACGCGGGCGGTCGTCGAGGAGATCTATGAGAGCCGGGTGGATGTGCTCACGACGGGCAACCACATCTGGGACAAGAAAGAGGTCATGGAATTCATCGACGAATACGAAACACTCCTGCGGCCAGCCAACTACCCCGTGGGCACGCCGGGGAAGGGGTCGGTTCTTTTCCCTGTCCGTAACGGATTTCGAGCGGCGGTGCTGAACCTCTCGGGCCGGGTCTTCATGAAACCCGTGGACTGTCCTTTCCGGGTTGCGGAAATCGAAATCCACGCCCTGAAACAAAAAACCAAGGTGATCATCGTCGACATGCACGCGGAAGCCACTTCGGAAAAGCAGGCCTTGGGCTGGTTTCTCGACGGAGAGGTGAGTGCGATCATCGGCACCCATACCCATGTCCAGACGGCCGATGAAACGATCCTGCCGAAGGGCACGGCCTACATCACCGATGTCGGCATGACAGGCCCATTCGATTCCGTCATCGGCGTCGAGAAGGAAACGGTGATCGAGAGGTTCCTGACCTGCCGACCGAACAAATTCGAGGTGGCCAGAGGAGATGTGAGGCTCCAGGGTGTGGTGATCGACATCGACCCGGAAACGGGCAGGGCCCGGACGGTCGAGCGCCTCAGCTTAAAATGGGGTGAATGACAGGCGGCGACTGTCCGTGAGACGAAAGCGATGAATACGAAGGAACCGCAAAGGAAAAACCTCTACGACGTACTATCGGAAAGAGGTTTTATTGAGCAGGTGACCGATGAAGACATCCGGCGCATCATCGGTGAGGGACCGGTCGTCTGCTACATTGGTTTCGACCCGACGGCAACCAGTCTTCACGTTGGAAGCCTTGTGCCGATCATGGCTCTGGCCCATGCGCAGAGAAACGGCCACAGGCCCATCGCCCTCGTGGGCGGGGGAACGGCGCTGATCGGGGATCCCAGCGGGAAGACGGAGATGCGCCAGATCCTGTCGCCGGACCAGGTCCGCGCCAATGCGCAGGCCCTGAAGAAACAGCTGTCCAACTATATCTCCTTCGAAGCGGGGGGGGCGGTGCTCCTCAATAACGCCGACTGGCTTGAACCTCTCAATTACATAGAGTTTTTGCGGGACATCGGCCGTCATTTCAGCGTCAACCGCATGCTGGCGGCAGAAAGTTACCGGATGCGGCTCGAAACGGGGTTGAACTTCATCGAGTTCAACTACATGCTCCTCCAGGCTTACGATTTCTGGTATCTCTTCAGGCATCACGGGTGCCTCCTGCAGATGGGGGGCAATGACCAGTGGGGCAATATCGTGGCCGGCATAGACCTCATTCGCAGGCTCGAGGGGAAGCAGGCTTACGGGGTCACTTTTCCGCTGATTACGACGGCCCTCGGCACGAAGATGGGAAAGACCGAACGAGGGACGATATGGCTGAACGGGGCCCTGACGACCCCACATGAATATTACCAGTACTGGGTCAATACCGATGACGCAGATGTCGAGCGGTTCCTGAAGTTGTTTACCTTCCTGCCGATGGATGAGATAGCGAAGGCGGGAACGCTTCGGGGGGCCGAACTGAACATGGCCAAGTCCGTCCTGGCCTTCGAGGCCACCCGCGTCACGCACGGGGAGGAAGCGGCCCGTGCGGCCTGGCGGGCGGCGGCGGCGACCTTCGGGCTCAGGCCCGTGGATCAGGCCTTCATGCCCTCCAGCGGCATCCCCCGCGGGCAGCAGGAAGCCGACACGTCGGCCATCCCCTCGATGGTAAAAAAGCGGGAGGTTTTTGAGAGGGGTGTGGCCGCCTTCGAGCTATTCCAGGAGGTCAAACTCTGTTCATCCCGCGGGGAGGCACGACGGCTCATCGAGCAGGGCGGCGGGTATGTGAATGACTACCAGATCCGCTTGTTTGACGAGAAGATAGGCATGGAGCATGTGACGGACCGCGGGGAGATATTATTGCGAAAAGGGAAAAAGACCTATTTCAGGATTATCGTCGAATAATTGGCTAAGCCATTGTATTTGCTTCATAAAAAAATTTTAATTTCTTTCTTGACAGCCGGGCTATTTTCCGTATAATTGCCACTTCGCCGTAAGGGCTGTTGGAAGTGAAAATCCAAATAGTTCTTGACAACAAAAAGGGCTTCAAATAACATAGTAGGCTCTTTCCTTAGAGTTCTTTGACAATTGAATAGTGGGATAGACGGTTTGTGGGCCCAATTTTCTTTGAAGAAAAAAGTGATTAAGCTCTTTGATAAAACTGGAGAGTTTGATCCTGGCTCAGAACAAACGCTGGCGGCGTGCCTAACA